>JANOAN010000001.1:0-1653 GCA_031411135.1 bacterium
GGTCTGCGGTCTTGGCGGCTTGGATTACGACGAGAGGCATGGTGGTGTGGACTGGTAGTGTGTTGTCCAGTAAAGTCCCTGACGGAGAAATCACTTCGAATGCATGTCGAATCGCCGATAACAATTCAACAGACTCGAGGACGGCAAGCTAAGGAACCGCTGATGAATTCGGGTTGGGAAAAGGAACCGCTAATCTGCGCTCATCTGCGCTAATTTTTTAGAGGCAGGACGGCGTAAGATTAGCGAAAATCAGCGCTGATTAGCGGTGCAAATGCGCGTCATGGATTAAATTAGGTTCCCTAGCGAGCCCGTTTCGCGGGCTTCTTCTCCGGTTTTGCGCTCTCCTTTGGAGTTTGTCCCTCGTCCGCTCCGAGTTTCAAGGTTCCGAGCACGATGTCAAAAGCCCGGCGATTGACGGCGTATTCGTAGAAGCCCTGACTGGGCGCACAGGTCTGGAGGCCGACCAGGACGTGATGGGTCGGAGTATCAACGGAGGCCACGAGCAGATTCATCAGGCGTTGTTCTTTGGCCGCTGGCAGATCCGCCTTGCAGATTCGGAGGGACCCGTTCCCAAATGGTTTGGGCGCCGGGAACTTTTCTTCCGATGCCAATTCGATGATGCGCAAACCGGCCTTGGTAAACTCCGAGGTCAGCAAAGCGGGGAGATCGATGCCCTTCTTGCCCTTGGTGAGAGCGCGGCGAACCGACATCACCTTTAGCACGGCCACGGGTTCGGCTTTGGCATTGAGATTGAACAAATCCACCAAATCCAATCCCGGCGGACCTTTCGGACGTCTCTCCAACCAGGAATAGGGAGCGTTGAACACCACCGCATTATCCAAGTGGTGGGTCTGCCACAATTCCACATGCGGATTGTCGCTGAGCACCGTGGGTTTGAAGCTTGAGACAGCCACCCCGAAGGCATCGGCATATTTGGGGTAGAGATCATCGGGGATGATGCCTTCAATGAGGAAGAGACGGTTTCCAGCCAGATGTGCGGAGATGCGCACCTTCAGTGACGCCGGGCCCTCCTTGCGTAATGCCAATGCATCGGCCAGGTATGGCGAGCGGGATTCGAGGGCGAGAATCGCGGCCTTGCTGTTGGCAAGATATTCCTTGAGCCAGTCGGCGGCCGAGATTTCCCGAATCAACCCCTGACACCACACCTGGAGCATCGGGTTGCCGTTGTCGTCCTTGGGGCCGAGAAAGGTGGCCAGCAGCTTGGGGTGCTCCACGAGGAGGCGCGCGTTGGGGGCGGAGAGTTTTAGCTGAATCCAGGAATTCGGCAGCACCATGCTGTAGGCGAATGCCGGCTGGCCAAAGGGCTTGTCCTCCACCTTGAGGAAATCTTTTTTCAGCTCCTTGGGGGGGAGGGCTTGTCCGAGCGGAAGTTGTTCAGTGGTGCTCATAATTTAGGAAAAGATGCTGTTCCAAGTGTCGCTGGCCGCGTTCGCAATGCTGGAGCCAACGCTGGACACGCCGTCGGACACGGCACCAGCGGCGCTGGATGCAGCACCGGACACGGCACCAGCAACGCTCGAAGCGCCATCGTAAGCGGCACTTGCAACACCGGATGCGGCGCCGGACACGGCACCAGCAACATTCGAAGCGCCTTCGTAAGCGGCGCTTGCAACGCCAGAGGCGGCACCGGAC
>JANOAN010000002.1:0-2126 GCA_031411135.1 bacterium
GTTCCGCACCGCGTCCGAAATCTGCGACATGCCGCTCGTCCCGGAGGGAGTCAGCCTTGTCCAGTTTCGCAATGGCTGGTGGAGCAACTACGCCCTCACCGGCGACAACGCCCGCGAAGTGCCCTACGGCCACATCTACTCGCGCGTCACCACCAAATCGAATTCCTTCACCGTCCACATGCGCGTGCAGGTCTTGAAAAAGCGAAAGACCTCCAATCCCGCCGACCAAGGCGTTTGGAACGAGGACTCGGATACCGTCGCCGCCGAATACCGGGGCTCCGCCGCGATCGAGCGCTACGTGGACACCGGCGATCCTTCGATTCCCGATTTCGCCACGCAGCCCGACGCCACGCTCGATCAGTTTTACAAAATCCGCATCCTCGGCGTCCGGCGCTTCAGCACCGCCAACGTGATCGGATCGAGATAGCGAACGGAAATCGTGCGCCCGATTTGCGTGCGGTCCCGCCGCAAAAAGCGAAAGCGCGCCACCGGGTCAGTGGCGCGCTTTGAAAGTCGGACTCGTCGAGCCTTCGCCTTAGCGCATCAGCAGCGCCTGGCGGGCGCGCTTGATGGCGTTGTTGATCTTGCGGTGGAAGCGCGCGGGCACGCCGGTCATGCGGCGGGGCAGGATCTTGCCGGCCTCGGTGACATAGCGCTTGAGCAGTTCCGGGTTCTTCCAGTCGAGGGCGTCGAGGGCGATGTCCACGCGACGGCGCGGCATCGACCGGTTGGCCTTGCGGAAATTGGTGCGGCGTTGGGGTGTTTTTGGCTGGCTCATGTTACTTGATTTCGCGGTGAAGCGTGCGGCGCTTCAGATTCGGGTTGTATTTCTTTTTCTCGAGCCGGTTCGGTGTGTTCAGGCTCTTTTTGTTACGCTTGGAGATGTAGCGGGAGACGGGCTTGCCCTCCGCTTTCGCCTCCGTGCATTCGAGGATGATAAAGTCGCGTGCCATGGTGTGTTATTCTTCCGTTGGTTTAGCTGGTGTTTCTTCTGGTTCGTCGGCATCGCCGTCGGACTCGCCCTCGTTCTCGGTGAGCCCGAAGAGTGAAGTGACGGGGACGCGGGAACGCTGAAAGCGGCGATTCTTTTCGAGGTCCGACTGGCACTGGACCGTGAAGCGCGCAAACGGGAGCGCCTCCAGGCGCAGATGCGGGATCGGTTTGCCGCTCATTTCGCAGACGCCGTAGGTGCCGGCATCGATGCGCTTGATGGCTTCCTCGATTTCATAAAGTGCGTCCTGTTCCTGCGAGAGGAGGCTGAGGGCGAAGTCCTTGTCGTAGGCATCGCTGCCCGCGTCGGCTTGGTGCATTCCGAATGCGCTGGCCTCGCTGCCCTCGGGGCGGGAGCGGAGCGTGTCCTTCGCGACACCTGCCATGGAGTCGAGGATACTGTCCCGCAGGGCCATGAGGCGCTGTCTCTGCTGCTTCAGGAAAGGAGTGAGCTTCACCGGCTTCACCGGCTTCGCCGGAGGCCGCGGTATGACGATTGCCTTGGCGCTATTGTCCACCTTGCCAGGCTTTGCAGCCTTGCCCGGCTTGACTGCCTTCGCCTTGGGCGCGGGTTTGGCTGCCTTCGCCTTGGGGGCTGGCTTCTTTGCGGCTTTCTTTGGCTGCGATTTAGGCATGGTAAAAGTTGGGTGTCCTGGAACGAAAAGGGCGGGATAGATACGGAGTTCACCTCTGGGGCGCAAGGGGTAAATGGGAACTTTTTTTGCGACGATTGGAGGACACCCCGCCGACATGGAAGCCAGTCATGCCCCTCCTATGAGCTCGCGCTCCCGTAGTGGCGCAGACCGAGCTTCCACAGCATGCGGGTCGCTGCGAGCACGATCATCGTCGCGCCGGAAAGCATTGCCAGGCTGGCGAGCGGGGACTCCAGCGGTCGCGTGAGGATTTTCGCCGGGACATTTGAGACGAGGATGATCGGCACCAGCCACGTAAAAATGAACCGGAACACGCCACGGAAGACAGCCTCCGGGTAGCGCCCGATGTGGAAGAGATTGAAATAGCCGTGGATGAAACTCTGCGCGCGGATGAACCAGAAGCTGATGCACGAAAGGCCGAACATCACCGCGTAATGCACCGCGACTCCGAACGGCACCGCGACCGCAAACAACGCGAGTTGT
>JANOAN010000003.1:0-116676 GCA_031411135.1 bacterium
GGAGGAGTTTTGGTAATGAAATCGAATGTTCTGTCATCATATACGGAGATAACGACTGGAACGATATTGTTTCCCATTTCCTTTGTGGCATCGTTGAATCGTTTTACGAATTCACCAATGTTCACTCCGGCGCCTCCCAAAGTTGGTCCTACCGGTGGAGCAGGATTCGCTTTGCCGGCTGGAATTTGAAGTTTTACTAGTCTTACTACTTTTTTAGCCATTGCGTTGTGTTATTTGTTATTAATTGTCACTTTCTCCTGCCTCCGTATGAGAAGCACACCGTGAGTTAGAAGTTCTTGTAGAGTACAGCAAAAGGGCAGTTTTGTAAATAATTAAAGAAAGTACTTTATTTTCTGCATTTTAATGATATAGTATTGACCGGCTGGTAATCCATACCAGAGAACAAAACCATCACCAGAACCAAATCTGAATCATGCTGAACACTGACATAAACACACGCAAAGAAGAACTAAAGGCCCTCATCACCGCGTGGGCCGATGAAAATAAACTCCTCAAGCCAGGACAAGTGATTGAAATGGACGTGAGGATCAAGGACCCAGACAAGGTCAAGGTGACCATCGAGGGCTATGAAGGCCTCACTGACATCAACCTCGTGAAAGTTGCGGATATCCCAAACCTCTCGGTTCGGGCTATGAACTGCTTTGCGAACGCGGGAATCGAGACCATAGGCGACCTTCGGAAAACGAAACTCCAGGATTTGCTCAAGATTCGGAACACCGGCAAATGGGTTCTGCGCGAAACAGAATCACACGTAAAGGAACTCGGCGTGGAGCTTGGCTGGAACATCAAGTAAGTCACCAGTTTACCCCCCAAATCACACAGGGCGCCCTCCTCACGGAGTGCGCCCTGTTTTGCTTTCCATACTTTAAAATAATTACGCACATTCTATTCGAATTTTTCCTTAAATTTTGACAATATTGTTGTAGGAAGTATCCTTACTTTCAGAGCCCTTTATAAAGAGAGTTCCTAGCTAATCCGAAGCTAAATTCGGCAACAAAAATTTGAAGAAAGGATTTTAGAAATGAAATTCACTAAACAATCTCCTGCATGGTACAAGATTTCAAGTAGGCACAGTGGCAAAAGTATCACACTCAGCGTCCATCGCGCCGCACTTGAAGAAATGAAAGAGATCAAGTGGGATACGGCCCCCATCGCTCCACACCTGAAAAAGGAATACAACCTTCCAGACTTCACACCTCCGAACGATGGAGACTGGGGGTTCGGGAACGCGATGAAGCAGGCAAAAAGCGAAGACCCTTTGTGGATTGTTTGGGACATTCCCTTCCCAGTTCTCAAACCAAAATCACGCGAGGATCCGCCTTCTGGAGTCTTAGCGATTCGTGCAAGCTTTTACATCGCCTCGACTGCATTATCGATTTTCAAAGGTGACACTGGTTGGAAGACAAATCAGCTAATGGAGATCGAGAACATCTGCCTGCCGGACAAGGAGCGGAGCTTCGGCTCTGGATCACTCTCCGCTACCCTCACTCCCGATGCGATTCGCTGGCTGAAGCAACAATCACACAACAGTGAATTGATGCCCGTAGTTGCAGAAATGAAAGCGGCGGACGAATACCTCTGGCCACATAACAGTGACCGGATGTATTGGTTTCGGGCAACTTGTCGCCAGCCAAAGTGGATTAACTTCACCATCCCAGGTGATGCATGCGGATTGGATCCGGATGGATACCACGACGAAAAATCTGATGACGGCTACAAGCTAGTTCCACACAACGTCGACAGTTCATTGCAACAACTCACGTTTCTCGTGGGACTCGCAAAACTGCACGACATGATCGAAGGAAAAACATAGAAAACTCAGGACCCAGCACGTTCAAACCGTCGCTGGGTTTTCCTTTACTTTTAATATTTTAGTAGTAAAGTTCCCCTCAGACGTACATCGCGTCACAATACTCAACCGAACCTCAACCACGAAAGGACAAGAAAATGCCTCAGATTACTGTCAGAGAAACACCGACCAGAATAGACGACCTCCAAAGCGTAAAGATCCCCGATGGATTTTCCTCCGTCTGGGAATTCGCGGTTCAAGGCCACCTTCCAAAACACAACCTTATGAGATCACTTGTCAGCAACATCACAGTGATGATCATTGCTGGTAGTGGCAAGATTACTTGGTTTGATGAAAATCGTCACAAGGTTCTCCTCATCAAAGAGGGTCAAACGGTCGACATACCCAAGAACGAATGTTTTCGCTTCACCAACGGAGATGGGGGTGGAGAAAGCATACATCTCCACATTGTCATCATTTCGACCGAAGCAAAACCCTTAAGACTCGAAAAGGTCCGTATCGACTAGCACGAACCCTATCAGTGCACAGGGCGCCCTCCTCGCGGAGCGCGCCCTGTTTTGCTTTCCATACTTTAAATATCACGCACTCTTCACCTGCAAGAAATCCAACTCAACAGGTTGCTGTTTTCTTTATTTTTATATATTCTTCACCCAGAGGTAAAATGTGAAGACAATACAACCCGCAAATATACTTCGCATCCCGAAAGCACCTCGATGCAGAGAATTGAGGAGTTATCGAGGGATGGCCGAAAAAAATCACGGTAACTGCTGGCAATGCGAAAATCCAATTCAAGCCGGAGACGAGTACGAGGCGCACGTTATAATTTGGGTCGAAGAAGGAAGACGTTGCTTCTATGTTCGCAAAGAACACTATGATTGCCACGACTACCCAGACGACGATCCTGATGTGAAGAAACAAGAAGACGAAGCGCAACATGCTCGTGAAAGTCAAAAATTGGCCGCATAGCTATAAAATATTATGGTGGTCTGTCCACTAAGTTTGAAGAAACTTACCAAATCTTCCGGGTAAAAAACAACCCACCAACGGAATTTCCGCTTCGGTGGGTTTTCCTTTACATTTTTTATATTAATAGTACAGTTTCCGCAGACGTACAACGCGTCTCTTGAAAATTCAAAACAGAAAGTAAGTCACCGTATGAAAATCACAACAGCAACACTCTCAAAACTCATGACGGAAAATTGCCGTCTTGAAAAGGCACAGGAGGCGCTTGATTCCGAGAAGGCCACCTTCGAGGCGGAATTAAAGGAGGTAAGAAATACCATCAAGCAGATCTGCATCAATGCAATTTACAAATTTGATGAGAGCCCTGGCTACTATTTACACATCTTCAGGAGAGAAAGCGCAGTTAATGTGTCTTTCGATAACAAGGGTATATCACTCAGAGTCCGACTACGAAGAAAAGGTGCTGCAGAATTGGATGAGGAGTTCAGTAGCAACGAAGAATTGAAGCCGATCACCAAGAAACTGAAAAAGATCCTCGACCCGCTGTTGAAGGAAGCCGAAATTCCCCTCGTCCTTGAGAGTCTGTCCGTCCCGGCCAGCTACTACACCAAGTAACCCCCACCCCGCCAAACAAAAACCCCGCGGATTTTGTTCGCGGGGTTTTTCATTTCCATACTTTAAAATATTACGCCCTCTTCACCTGCAAGAAGTCCAACTCAACCGGAGTCTCTCGTCCGAACATTGATACAAGAACGCGAATCTTTCCTCTCTCGTTATCAACTTCACTTACCTTTCCTTCCATTTCCTTGAACGGACCATCAACAATTGAAACCAAGTCTCCAATCGCAAGATCAATCACGTGCTTTGTCTGGCTTGCATTCATTCGGCTAAATAGCGTATCAACTTCTTTCTTTTCAAGTGGCACAGGTACTACCCCTGATCCTACAAATCCTGTCACACGCGGTGTATTTCGAACTACATACCATGAATCATCAGTTACAATCATGTCTACAAGTACGTACCCTGGATAGATTTTTTCTTCTTCCTCTACTCTTTTGTTTCCCTTGATCTTGATTTTCTTTTCAGTTGGAACAACCACGTTAAAAATTCGGTCTTCCATACCTAATGATTCGATTCGCTGTTTTAAATTTCTGAGTACCGCGTTTTCATAACCTGCGTAAGTGTGAATAGCGTACCAATTTCTCTCTCCTTGTACTTGTTTTGACATATGATTTATTTAGAAATAATTTGACTTAATCCCCATGCAAAGAATGCATCGAACGCTCCGAGAAGTGCCGCCACTCCGACCGATAGTAAAATAACGAGAAGTGTATAGTTAGTAGCCTGGGCGCGAGTGGGCCAGTTAACGTGTTTCATCTCCGCCTTTGTATCCTTTAAATATTGTATAAATGACATATTTTTGTTTTTTGTATTTAAAAACACCCTTTCGGGTGTTTTTATTGGTATGAAAGGATAATACTCCTCTAAAACCCTCCTGTCAATCTGTGAAATTTATCGAATTTGGTACAAAACTGTTACATCAGAAACCACTTTATCTGGGTCAGTATACTGTGCATCCTCACTATTGCTATAACCGTTCTGGTTATAATCGTAGTAAGAAGTAACCTTACCCAAATCAACACCTAATGATCGACTCACCTTAAGGGCGTTCATTTTTGCATTATTAAGCGCCATGTCTAAGGCTCGAGCTTTAAGCATATCCTGATTTTCAACTTGAGGATCAGAAATATCCACAGAAATATTCTTTGGTGCGATTTTCTCTAAATCAGCAGAAATTGAATTTGCATTATCTAAATTAGTGCCTCTTAATTTTACACTGATAGATTTTACATTTACAATTTTAATATCAGAATCAACAACCCCTTTTGATTTTAAGTAGTTAACCACTTTCAAAACATAGTCTGCATTTGATACAGCAGCTTTTGATGTTGAAGTGCTGACACTTTGTTGAATACTAATCGAAAGTTTTCTAATATCTGGCTTTATTTCAACTTCACCATGCCCTGAAACAGTTATCGTTCCAGAATAATATGCATTCGAGCTAATAATTGAATAGTTTGCTAAGGTTACTATATAAATAGTTAGTGAAGCTAAAAATAAAGTAAGGATAAATTTAAATGGCTGTAAAAAGTTTCCTTTTTCTGCATTTGAACCACTACCTACTGTGGAAATTTTATTCATGTTGTTTGAAGAAAGATCTATTGATAAATTTTTAATTGAACCGCAACTAAGTGTTGTACTTCAAATTATACCACTAACGAATTTCAAATGAAACACTGACTGTTGACGTAACTTTTTGTGAACCGTTTGAAATAACTGGTGTTGGCACAGCTTCTGCCCGTGCACTCATGGCAGAATCTTTCATCATTCCGTATGCCATTGGATAGCCACCAGAATCCTCGCTGAAAGCTTGGACTTTTCCTAAACGAACACCAAGTGCATCTGCTAATTTTTTAGCGTTATTTCTAGCGTCTGTAATAGCCTTGGCACGTAAATCAGATTTTAATTTTTCAGGATTTTCAACTGAAGCTTCCCCTGTTTGAACGGTAACACCTTTATTTGTAAGTTCTGCAACGATACTGGCTGACTTATCCATCATATCTCCACGAAGAGTGACTTCGATTGATTGCGTTGTGTTATATCCTGAAATTATATTATTTTGAACACAAGGTCGATATGAATATCCATTAGCACATGGTTCGTTTTTATATTCAGGATAAGTCGAAAGACTCTGGCTCTTTATATCTCCCACAGAGATTTTTTGAGCTTTTAGAAAATCACTGACCTCTTTGCTTTTTGTACTGGCCTCATTTTGCGCCAATTTTTCTGTTGTACCCTTTCCAGATATTGATACATATAAAGTACGAATGTCGGGAGTTGCATTCATATCTGCATAACCTGACACCGTAATAGTTTTAGTTGCGAAAGTATTATCCACCTGACGAATCATAACTACCATCCAAACTAGTGAAAAGACAGATAACACTCCGAGCAAAATCGCTCCGCTTAATTTCAAATAATAATTAACTTGTTTGTCTCTTGTTTCGTTATACATTTTTTTTATTTGTTAGAAATTAATACTCTATAATTATATCATGTTCTGTGCTTTGTACGCATCAAGCACGTTTTCAAAAAGGCACGCGACAGTTAGGGGTCCTATACCTCCTGGAACCGGTGTAATCATCTCGACAATATCCTTTATATTATCAAAATCTACATCACCTTTAATATGACGATCGCCCTCACTTTCGATTACGCTTATGCCGACATCAATCACGATTTGACCCGGTCGGATATGGTCTTTTGTTATAAGCATTGGCTTACCAACGGCAGAGACCAGAATATCCGCTTCTCTCGTGTATTTTTTAAGATCTATCGTTTTGCTGTGGCAGATTGTAGCGGTCGCTTCGCGTTCAATCATAACGGCAAAAATTGGCTTTCCGACAAGCATCGAGCGCCCAACGATCACGACGTGCTTACCTTGAAGGTCAATGTGGTTTTTTGCGAGGAGTGCGTCTACACCCCTCGCTGTTGCAGGAACTATAGCCGTTTTGTCGCCTGCCCAAAGTTTTTTGACATTCACTGAAGTCAGGCCGTCGACATCTTTTTTCGGATCGATAGCATCGAGAACATTATCTTTATTAATGTGCTTAGGTAAGGGTAACTGGACAATGAGTCCGTGCACTTTTGAATCAGCACAGGCTTCGTGAACAAAAGCGATCAATTCTTTTTCCGTAATTTTTTCTGACAGCTTTATATGATTAACATGTACGCCGATTTTTTCTCCGAAGCCCACCTTCTGCCTAACGTAGACATTTGATTCAGCCTTGTTACCCACTTGGATAATAATAAGAGTGGGTTTTGGTGAGATAGTAGGAAGTTTCTGGACTTTTTCTGCCAGTTTTTTCTGTATTTCGTTTTTTAATTCTAAACCATCCAAAATCTTCATTCTGTTTACTTAATCATACCAAAAAGCGAATCCTTTCCGAATCTAACCTTTGGTCGAGGTGCTTCGTCATCTGCTCTGTAACCGATAGGTAAAATGACAACAGGATTTAGGTTTTCTGGTAAGTTTAGAATCTTCTTGAAAGCGTCATTATCAAAGCCTTCCATTGGACAAGAATCGATTTCAAGCTCCGCACAAGCTGCAAGTGCAAACCCAAGAGCAATATAAGCTTGTTTTGCAGACCAAGCTTTTAATTCATCAAGAGAACGACTAGAAAGTGAACCAGTCATCATGTCTTCAAAACCTTTCAACTTTTCACGAACTTCTTTATTACCACCAGACATCAATTCCATATATTCTTCAATTCTTACTGAAACATCAGATTGTGCACTAAAAACTAATACGTAAGGAGCGAGTAATTGTTCCTGATTCCAAGCCGCTGCTTTTAACTTTTCCTGAATTTCAGGATTTGAAACAACTGTAACTTGAAATGGTTGTAACCCATATGAAGTTGGAGCTATTCTGATAGATTCCAAAACCGTATTGAGTGATTCTTCGGTTACAGGTTTTTCTGGATTAAACTTTTTTGTTGCGTATCTCCAATTTAATTGTGAAATAAAAGACATGTTTATGATTTATTAATTTGTAAGTGCGTGTAGTATACATTAAACAAGGGTTTTCAAAAATTCATCAACCTTCCCCTCCAATTCTTCGAAGGAACCGTTATTTTCCAAGGTATAATCGGCCATTTTTAAACAAGTGTGAATATTAGCTCGGTGCTCTTCCTTTAAATCAGCTTCCATTTTATCGTGCTCTACAAATTCTTCAAACGAAACATTATCTGTGGCGCTTCCACGCTTTTGAATTCTGTTATATCGATTACTGGTTTCTGAATGAACAGCTAGAAGAACAAACTTGGCATTTAATTTTTTGGCGATTTCTCTGGCAGAAACAACTTCTCCTATCGCTCGAAATGATTCAATAATTGCCCGGTCCCCTTTCTTGAATGCTTGTTCAATTAATTGATCTGTTATATATGATGGACTAAAATTTTTACGCAATTCGTCCGAAAGTTTTTGCATATGGGGTCTGTCAACTGGCCAGCCCTTCTTTTCAACGAGAGGCGTGATAAAACCTCTGACAGAAAAATAGTGGAAGTGCTTTTTCTTTTTCAAAATCTCGACAACTGTCCCTTTTCCAGACCCATTTGTTCCCGTGATCCCAATGATTATATGTGGGTGTTTATGTCTCTGTCTTCTAATTGAATAGTATAAAAGAAAGATAATTGAACCGATGAGTAGGCTTCCTAAAACATCGGACCAGTAATGAACTCCCAGATAGACTCGACTGTAAGAAATTAAAACAACTATCAGTATATTAGTGAAGATAAAAATATTTTTAAATAGCTTGGATTTGAAATGACTTTCGTAAAACAACGCAATGCACAAAAAGAAAATCAGAGCGAGTAGAGAATGGGCACTTGGAAAAGAATATCCGATTTCAGTTAAAAAAGTTACAGGTGGGCGCTGCTGATGAACTATTTCTTTAACAATTAAAACTAGAATCGCGGAAAGAGACATCAAATAAAAAAAATCTCTTGCATCTTTTTTCTTGTGATGAATCGAGAGGAGGCCGATTAAGGCTAAGGACAAAAGATAGAAGCTTATCGGACTTCCTAAATTGGTAATAAAAAGCATGAAGTAGAGCATTTTTCCTTATTATATACCTTCCATAGAGTCTACGAATTCTTTATGCGAAATACAACGAACATCTTTTTGACTACATGCATATCGTGCAAAATCTTTCAGAGCCTCGAAGTACAGTCCGTCATTCCACATTGAAAAGTGATGTCCGATGGATAGTGGGGCCTTATTGCCATTGTAGTGAGAATCAAAATATTCTTTATACGCATTAAAAACCTCTTTTTTAGCAGTCTCCCACCCTAATGTTCCTTTCCATAAAAGATCTTTGCCACCAGTTTGATATAACCACCAGTTGTAATCCATGGCCAAGATTGAACCACCGTATTTATTCTTCGCCATACCTAGAGGAATGTGCCAAAGACTCTGAGAATCCTTGAACGGCCAAGTAAATGGTCGTGCAATTTGACTGGCATCATATAAAAACTTTCTTTGGTAAAGTACAGAATACAAATTATCGTTTATACCTAGGTTTGGAGCTCGAAATCCAACTATGCTACCAACATTTATAGCGGACTCTTGCTTTAAGGTCATCTCCGGATTTAATTTTTGAATATTTGAAATAATGTAATCGAAAGAATCAAATTCTCTTGCCCAATCATCAACACTCCATTTAGAACCATCATTATGTCCCGTCGTGTGCGATCCGATTTCGTGACCGTCACGAATGGCTCGGTTTACTTCGACAATACGATCAGCTATGTCCTGGTGTGAATCAGAGTAACCGATCGCGCTGCCTCCGACTTTACCATCGGGAGAAATATAATTTTGCTTTGTTCCATATGACAAGAAATATGCCGCGTTTATAAAAAAACTAAAGTGTATGTCTACTCCTTGATTTTTCATCTCTTGAGAAAAATTTAAGACGTCTTTCCAAGATTGAATTGATTTAGAGCCATCGAAGGATATTAAAACGTATTGGGTAGTAGTTGCATATTTTGCTGGCGGGGTTGTTGTTCCAACCATCTTGCTTGGGTTGATCTGGCGTACATCATCTATGTGTTCCAGATTAGTATTTTTTGTAATCTGACCTCGTGCCGCCTCAACACTATCGGATTTAACAAGAACCGAGAAAAAACTTGTTCCAAAGAAGATGGCCACAAGGGCTATTACAAAATGTTTATGTTTATCGGCTCCGTTCATGTGATTTTGCAAAATTTATGACCCCGTCACGAATCTGCTGATTCGTGTCGCACGGTGTCGACTGAAGTGCGACCAGATTATATCTTGATAAACACAATAATGGAAATAATTGCGAGTATAATGCGATACCATCCGAATGAGGTCAAATTATGTTTTTGAATGTATTTTAGGAAAGTTTTGATTGCGAGAAGGGCTACCAAGAAGGAGACCGTAAAACCTAGCGAAAGTTGTGTCAAGTCCGCTGTAGTGAATAATTGATAGTTTTTATAAATATCAAGCAGGGTCGCAGCAGCCATGGTTGGAATGGCTAGAATAAACGAAAATTCGACTATTTGACGGCGAGAGAGGCCGATCAATTGCCCGCCGACAATGGTAGCGGCCGAGCGCGATACGCCTGGAATCATGGCAACTGATTGCGCGAGGCCGATAAGAAAGGCTTTTTTATAGGTAAGTGGAGAGTCGTCTAGTTGAGGTTTTTTAGATAACCTTTTTTCAAACCAAATAAGAATGATCCCCCCGATGAACAAGCTTGCGATGACGACCCAGACATTATCTAATAGGTACGTTTTTATTATTTTGTAGAAAATTAATCCAATGACTGCGGTAGGTAAAAACGCAACAAGAGTCTTTTTTATTAGATCGGAATTTTTGATAAGTGTTTTCGCGTAAAGAACAACAACAGCAAGGATCGCACCGAGTTGGATGATGATTTCGAAGCTTTTTGTAAAAGTTGTGTTTGGAATACCTAGAACCTCTCCTGCCAGGATCATGTGGCCAGTCGATGAGATTGGAAGAAATTCGGTGATTCCTTCTATTATGGAGAGGATGATGGTGTGTATGGTGGTCATGTGGGCTATTGAGGCAATATTATCATGAATTGACATCCTTTATCATTTTTAATTTCAAAAGTACCTCCGTGCGCTTCAATGAATCTCTTTGATACATAAACCCCGAGGCCATTTCCCATGATGGTAGCTTCGAATGGATCAGGACTAAACTTTTTCAATAAGATAGGAGAAATTTCCGGCAGAGATCGGACACCCTGGTCGCTTATTGTCAAAATAATTTTTGAATTTTTATTTTCAAGTTTGATTGCAACTGTAGAGTCTTTGGAATACTGAATTGAATTTTCTAGAACATTTGCGATTGCGGTATGCAACTTGGTGCGGTCCCCTTTTATTTTATAGTCCTCATCCCCGATATCCATTTCAATATTAATATTATGATGATCGATGATAAATTTTCTATCGCATAAAATATCATTCAAAGTTTGAGCTAAATCAACTTCATCTTTTGAATATTTCATTTCTTCATTTTCTATTTGAGAGATGGCGAGAAAGTCTTTCACGATGACAATAAACCGATCGATAATTCCTTGCAGGCTTTTCAGGCCTATTTTGTCGAGATCTACGTCTTTGTCGTTCAACAATGAGGCGTAAGCGTTTATGGCGGTTAGAGGGCTTGCCATCTGGTGGCGGGCCAAGGAGACGAACTTTGATTTTATTTCGTCGACTTCCTTCAATTGGTGGTTGGCGTGGGCGAGTTCGAGGACTAAACGGCGATTTTCTTCGTACTGTTCGGCTTGTTTTTTGACGGATTTGATGAGGAGGATGCCGATGAGGATGGAGACCACGAGAAATATTACGGAGGTTGATGCGTTCCCTTTTTGTTCAAAAGCAGTGATTTTTACCAGGGTGAAAATCCATAGTAGTAGGACGAAGATTTCTGTGGTGATTACTTTTATATTGAATAGATGGTGACGAGTAACAGCATAAGTAATAGCTAGTGCTACAAAAATAGTAGAAGTAGGTCCAATCCATATATATTTAAAATTACCCATGGTGTGAAGTAGTAAATTTGTATTGAAAGAAATCACCCCAGAAAGAGTGTACCCAATAAAGATATATAGGATCTGGAACTTCTTCGGGTCATTTTTTGAATAATTAAGGTACTTTTTAAATAATCTTAAAAAGCTGCTACAAAAATAGTAGAGTATATAGATTATAAAAATACCGTAGTAGTGTCCAAAAACTACCTTGTTATCAAATGATTCTAAAGCAACCCCTCCTGTAACAATAGTATTTGTTTTTAAAATCAAGAAGATTAGGAAGATGTTTATAAGTACAACCTTTATTAATTTATTCTTATATTCTTGTTTAAAATCAGGAAAAATTAAACTAAAATAGTAAAAGCTACTTGCGATGGGTGTAGCTGAAACATACAAACTTCTAATCATAAAATTTATATTTTCGCTATTGGCTATTCTAAAAAATGCAACACTCCCCGCCCACCAAACAATCGTTGTAATATTCAAAAGATAAAGAATATAAACCATACCCTTGTCGCCATTTCTATACCCAGAAGAAGACACCGTCACTAGCATTAGATTTATAAGAATAATAGCACTTAGTAATATGTTTATATTATCCACTTGTTTCGCTTTATTATATACTAAATGAAAGACATGAACTTTTTATGAAATAAATATGAAATATACACGATTACTTACATTTTTTCATATGTTATATACTTGATTAATATGCACATTTCCATTCATATTAGGAAAGCATATAATATTACCTGCCCCATTAATGATTATGTATGAATTCAGACTCAAAAATAATTACCTTAACTTATTATCTATTAAGAACACTTTTGAAACCTTTCATAAAAGGTTTGTGGGTTAAAAACGTGACAGGTTTATCAAATATTCCCAAAAGTGGATCAGCCATATTTGCTTTGAATCATCAAAGCTTTCTAGATTTTTTGACGTTTACTGTTATTTCCCCTCGAAACGTACACTTCCTTGCGGCTGAGAAGTTTTTTGAAAGCTTGTTTTGGAAGCCCATCATGATACTGTCCGGACAAATTAAAGTGACTAGAGAGTCTCACGATAAAGCAATAGTGCATTCAATTGTTAAAAAACATGTAGATAAGGGAATGTTGTTGGCAATTTTTCCCGAAGGGACTCGTTCTCATTCTGAATCGGAAATGCTTAAGGCTTATACTGGAATAGCAAAATATGCCCTTGAACATCGCATCCCTATTATCCCTGTCGGGGTAAAGGGAACTCATGGAATCTTTTCAAAAGGTTCTAGTGAGCTAAAGTTCAGAAAGAGTGTAGAAATTAATATCGGAGAACCATTAATACACTCCGAATACTGGGGCAAACACTTAGACAAATCTACATGCACTCTTGTTACTGAAAAAGTCATCAAAAAAATAGAGGCATTATCTGGTAAAAAATATAACCACTATGAATTCAATCAATGATATAAAAGTTGCATTTGTTGATCTAGACGGCACTTTAATAAAAGGTCAGAGCCAAGCTTTGTTTATTAAATTTCTAAAGAATAAGAAAATTATTAGTAATCACCAATCTTTTATAATATTGTCTTGGTTTTTTTTGTATAAGATAGGCCTTGCTAAAAAAACAGAAAAAATACTCTCCTACGCACTTTCTTGTTTTAAAAACAGACCAGTAAAAGATTTCTACATCTATGTGAACGAATTTATAGAAAGTGTCATTAAAGCTAATTACTATAAGGACGCAGGGTTATTCTTAGACGACATGAGATCTAGGAATATTAAACTGGTAATACTCTCAACATCTGTAGATATACTTGTTAATAAGATTTCGGAAAATCTTAGGATTGAATCCTACTTGGCCACGAAGGTTGAAATATCCAATGGAATATTCACTGGTAGAATTATTGGGGAACAAAATTATGGCGAAAAAAAATTATCAAGAATATTAGAATATATAAAACGAGATAATATAGAATTGAAAAACATCCTTGTGGTTGCGGATAATTATTCAGATAAGGAAATTTTAATACAAGCAGGTGTAGGAATTGTTGCAAACCCCGACAAAAATATGATGAATTGGGCCCTACAAAATAAATTACACATGATATACTTGGACAGATATGAACCTATTCAGTATATCTAGTTTGATACTTTGTCTTAGCAGTATCTTTTTTAGTCTTATTGTATATAGGTCTGACAGAGAAAATCCCGTTAGTTCCGCATGGCTATATACTTCTATATGTTTTGTTGGATGGTCATTAGGTCTCTATGGTGTGACATCTTCTAACACAATGGAGACTGCATTAAAGTGGCAATATGTTCTGGATGTTTCTGCTATTTTATTACCCGCGTTCTACTTTAATTTTATATCTGAGTTATTTAAATTTAAAAATTATAAATGGAGGTATTTAATAATTACAGTATCGTTTATTCTTGCGGGATTTAGTTTTAGTTCATTATTTAAAATTGGAGTAGAACCAAAATATGAATTTTTCTGGGTTAATCCAGGTCGCTTTTATTTAATATTCCCCATATACTTTATTATCAATGCTTTCATATCAAGTACGATATTTATTTCTCAATTTCTAAAAACATCCCCAAAATCTATTGAGCGTGGTCAAGTGAGAAACACGATGATTGCAGGCCTTATGGGATACATTGGTGGGGTATCAAATTTCTTCCCGCAATTTTTTAATATCTACCCTTACGGAAACTACCTTGTCATCTTGTTCATAGTCTTCATGGTATACGGAGTTTTGAGATATAAACTATTAAGTACGAAGGTTATATCCGCACAAATATTTTCAACGATTCTAGTCTTGGTTTTTCTATTTAACTTATTTCGTTCTGCAACACTTTACGAGTGGGTTGCGAATTTTTTAGTTTTGTTATTTGTGTTTATTTTTAGTGTCTTCTTAATAAGAAGCGTTGACCAAGAAGTTATCGCCAGGAAGGAAATCGAATCCCTCGCCACCTCACTCGAACAAGCCAACTCGCACCTCAAAGAACTGGACCAGCAAAAATCTGAATTCGTCTCCCTCGCATCGCACCAACTCCGCGGTCCCCTCACCGCCATAAAAGGCTACGCCTCAATGCTTCTCGATAACGACTTTGGACCAGTAGAGGGTGGTGTCCGCGATGCAGTGGACAAAATGTACCAATCTACTCAGGACTTGGTAGTTGTGGTTGGAGACTATCTAGATGTATCAAGAATTGAACAAGGTCGCATGAAGTACGATTTTTCTGACTTTGACATGAAGGATCTTGTCGCAACTACAATCACCGAACTAAAACCAAACATTGAACGCGCAAAACTAGATGTGAGTTTTGATTATGATTCAAATTCAAACTTCATGGTTAATGCAGACCAAGGAAAAATCAGACAAGTAATTGGTAACTTGTTAGATAACTCGATTAAATATACACCCAAAGGTAGTATTCATGTCTGGCTTCAAAAAACTCCTGAAAATAAAATCTTAATTAGTATTTCTGATACCGGAGTTGGTATTCGCCCGGAAATTCTACCGAGGCTTTTTGAAAAGTTTACCCGAGCACCCGATGCTTCGAAAACCAATATCTTAGGAACAGGACTCGGTCTTTACGTGGCAAAGAAAATGATAGAGGCGCATAGTGGCCGGGTGTGGGCAGAATCTGCAGGTGCTGATAAAGGTTCAACTTTCTTTATTGAACTAAAATCCCTTTGATAAATCGCCATTTTATGGCATTATGCACCTGCAGCGATAGCTGCTACATGGTGACTATAGTTTAGTGGTAAAACTCCGGTTTGTGGAACCGGTATCGAGGGTCCGATTCCCTCTAGTCACCCCAAATATATACTCCTAGCAAAATTGACTAACCCCCTTCTTTTGCATACTATCAAAACGGAACTTGAAAAAACATCACAAAAACAACACCAGAAAGCAGGTAACCAATGAATCCACAAATCTTAGACGGAAAAATCTGCAGTGCCGAAGTTCGCGGAGAACTCGCCGATGAGGTCCGTAAGTGTCAGCGTCCCCCGAGTCTCGGTATCATCCTCGTCGGAAACGACCCTCGAAGCGAGGTGTACGTCAGTCACAAACTGAAAGCGGCAAAGGAAGTTGGAATAGAAACTCACATCATCCGGTGTGACTCAAACATTTCAACAGCAGACCTTCTGCTTGTCGTCGGACGGTATAATCGGGATGTGAACATGGATGCATTTATCATCCAATTCCCGCTCCCGCCGCACATCGACAAAGAGGTCATCATCAACTCAATCGACCCTTTGAAGGACGCCGACTGCTTCCACCACGCAAATCAAGGGTTGCTTTTCCAAGGCACTCCACGCTTCGTCCCAGCCACCCCTCGCGGAGTGATTGAATTGCTCCGCAGGTACGGCCACACAACGTCCGGAAAGCGCGTGGTAGTCGTCGGTCACAGCCTCATTGTCGGACGTCCGCTTGCTGCGGCACTTCTACTCGAAGGTCCAATGGGAGAAGCGACGGTAACAATTGCTCACATTAAAACACAAGATCTACCGGACGTTACTCGCACAGCGGAAATCCTCATCACCGCGACAGGTAAGCCCGGTTTGATTGCACGTGAACATGTCATGCCTGGCGCAGTGGTCGTCGATGTCGGTATAACCAAAACCGAAAAAGGAATCGTAGGTGATGTGGACTTTGAAGCGGTTAGTGCTGTTGCTTCGGCAATTACTCCCGTGCCGGGAGGAGTTGGGCCGATGACGGCCGTAATACTTCTCAAGAACACACTTCTTGCACACCAGTTGTGCCGTTAATCTTCCACCGATCCATTCACGAGACCACCGTCCGTGACAGGGTCGGTGGTTTTTCGTTTTTATATATTAAAAAAAAGAGCTTGCAACATATCGCTACGTTGCAAGCTCAGTAATTAATTCTTCAATTGCTCAATCGACCGTACCAAGTTCTTCCGAGCAGTAGTTTCGTACTTGTCTCGAAACAACGCTGTCGAATAGATCGATGAACGGTCGAGGAAGGACTGGAGGACACTTGACCGACCTGCACAGAAGTCGACCTGCGGAACCCAATCATATTCTCTGCGGATTCCCGCTTCGTACGCATCGAAGGCTTTTTCTGACTTACCTAAAACCATGAGGTCAAGGTCTACCAGAATTTGAGCTGCACGATCAGTTGGCACTGCGGCATGCTTGGTCTCCATAACCAATTCACTGACTTGTTCACCTAGGCTATCAGGTAAATCAATCTTTCCGATAGTGTCCTTTGCCAACTCTGCACTCTGCTCTTCATTGTCCTTTGCTTTCGGATCGTAAACTGCATCATGGAACCAGATTGCCAATGCCACAGCTGGATCACCTTCGTGCATTTGCTCGAGTTCGTCGAGCATCATCACGATATGTTCCAGATTATGGTAGGCCCTCTGCGCTTCACCATATCGTTTCAGGAGATCTTCCAAGACCGCTTCCGATCCTTTAGGATTTCCCAACACCGACATAAGCGTCGCCCAATGCTTCCGTGCTTTTCCGAGAACAAACTTTTCCTTGAGTCTGACCACAACGGCTGCAGGAACTGAACGAGTCACTTGGCTCTCCCACTCGGGGTCGATTCCAACATGCCCCTTTACCATACTTGAACTCACATGCATGAGATTCGGCAAGCATGGAACCCAGATAGTTTCGACTGTTGGGCAGATCATGCGATTCTCTTCGGCCAGCGTTTGCTCGGCTTCGAGATCTTTGAAGTTCCGCAGACCCCGAACAATGACTTGTGCACCGATAGATTCGGCATGCTTTACGACGTAATGGCCGGAGCAGACATCCACGGTGACATTTGGCAGATGTACTACAGCTGCCTTAGCCATACCTACTCGCTCCTCGGGAGTGAATGTGTATGTCTTTCGAGGATCCACTGCGACGAGAACAATGAGTTCATCGTAGAGCGGTGCCATCCGTTCGATGACGTTGATGTGTCCGTTTGTGATTGGATCGAGACTTGCCGCATATACTGCTTTTCTTGCTTTCATAACTATTTTCCTTTCTTTTGTTTGAGATTTTGATAGAGATTGCTCACCCTATCTTTGAGTTGATCCAAGCTACAGTCTGTGTGAACCACAAACTGAGCTCTCTGTTCTTTTTCTGCTGATGGAAGTTGCTGATCAAGTCTGGCTTGTATCTCTACATCGTCCATCTGTCTGTTTTCTCGCAATCTTCGAAACTGCTCGTCAGGATTACAGGTTGCAACTATGATCTCTGCAAACTGTTCCTCGCTCATTGTTTCGAAAATGATAGCTGACTCGACAATGCAAACCTTGCCATCACCGGCAAAATCAACCTTCTCATTCACACTTGCCCACACAAGGGGGTGGATCAGAGCTTCAAGCAATCTTTTCTTTTCAGGGTCCTCAAAGATGATTTTTGCAATTGCTCGAAAGTTCACTTTTTCACTTGAGAAAACGTTTATACCAAGGATGGTATTGATTTGATGTCTGTGTGCATTACCAGAGATGATTTCTTTAGCAATCTGGTCACAATCTAGAATCAATACATCTGGATACTTTGAGAGCAGTGTTGCCACAGCACTCTTACCGCAGCCTATATTGCCCGTAAGTCCGAATGGTTTCATAAGTTGTCCTTTCTTTTTTAAATGTGCTGTTCCGGAGTCATCTTCATATTTTTGACAAAAAGAGTCAATACTGTATAATAACCATTATACAAATATGCAAGAGCCCCGAAAACATCTTATGAGTCTTGGTTTAAGTGATTCTGAAGTCACCGTGTATTTAGCCATGGTGTCAGGGGCCAGAACTGCTAGAGATCTCGTAAAGGTTACTCGCCTAAAAAGACCAACAGTTTACTATGCACTGGGTTGTCTAGAAAAAAGAGGACTGACAAGCAAAACTGGCTTAGCGGGTGATAAAAGCTTTTCACTTGAACAAATTGAAAAACTATCTGTCATTGCTAAAGAAAAAGCATTGGAGTTTTCTAAACTTCAACAACGCATCGATGAGATGGTCCCTACCCTATCAGCTACATCATCTCCAGCTAATCAAAAACCAACAGTCGCTTTTTATGAGGGAGTAGACGCAGTGAAGAGCGCCGTCATGGATATGCTTTATTGTAAAAGTAAAAAAATTAGCTCTGTTGTGCCCAAGCAAAACTTTTTCTGGCAGGTAGGCCAAGATTTTGTTGAGCTTTATATTGAGGAGCGTGTTAAGCGAAGTATTAAAACTAAGAATTTATGGGAAGCACCCATAAATAAGGGATTAATAAAACAATATTACGAGGGATTATCGCAAGTCAGAATATTACCTGAAGTAATGCATGATAAATTTCAAACAACAACCTTTATGTATGACGACAAGACTCTCTATGTATCCTCAAAAAATAACAGCTACTGTGTACTTATAAAATCTAAGGAGCACACGGATACGATGCGGGCATGGTTTGATGGGCTTTGGGGTGCATCGAAGCCGCATGATAGGTAGAGCAAATATGACAGAGACACCAATAACCTGATAAAATATAGGTATGGATATTATTTCTAGAATAAAGGCACTGCACCTTCCAATCGGTAAGTATATTGTCTTTGGTAGTTCTGTTATGGAAATTCATGGAATACGAAAATCTAGAGATGTTGATTTAATTATTGATAAAGATATATACGAGGAATTAAAGAAGCGTGGGTGGAAAAGACACTGGTTTTTTAAAAGGGTTCTTACTTGTAAGGCTTTGAAAAAAGATGGGAACGAGGCTTTCAGTCATATAAAGTGGAAAAATTATAGGGTAGAAAATGATGAGCTGTTTAGAAATGCGGAGATAATAGACGGAGTCCCATTTATGGAGCTTAGGGAATATTTAAGGTACAAAAGATGTCTTCCACGAGCAAAGGATAAGATGGATGTTAAGTTGCTGGAAGATTACTTTTCATCTAAAGGAATAGTGGTGTAAAATTTTCATAAAGATCATCTAGCCAATTCCTCAAAACCATGTTATTTTCTAGGCGGACTCCGGTATAGTATCGGACGACAAGAAACTAAATTCAACGGCCCAACTGGGCTAGAAAGGAAATGGCCATGCCATATGCACGATTGGTAGTACAGAGGACAGCGCACACACAACTCGGAAGTAACCAAAGCCTCATTGAGCTCGCAAACAAACTTCGCGGGTTGATCGCAGGTTGCCTCACTTGTAACGACGAAGGAGGAAAACTCCAGCCAACCGACGTAGAAGTTGAGATCGTCGATCGCGATTGGCGTCATGTCAGTGGAAGCCACTATGATGTAACTCTTACGGTCTTTGCCAAGGAATACCCGAGCCGCAAGGTCAACCTTGGCCTCTACACGACGGGCTTAACCAAAGGACTCCAAGGTCTGCTTCCTGAGGGGCTTACCGGCTTCGTTTGGGTTCTCCTCTGCCCCGCTGCATTTGTCGAGTTTGGTTTTGAGAAAAAGGAATAAGGAGGAACCGACCATCGCCCATCACGAGAGCCACAGCCCTCAGTGACAGAGGGTGGTGGTTTTTCGTTTTCCAACCTGATAAGCTTTTTGACATGAAGCGCATCAGAGAAGAATTTCTAGATAAGGTAGAAAAAGTCATTACCCTCCAAGAAAAAAATATCCTGGAAATCGGATGCGGTTCTGGCTCTCGATCTATCCAAATTGCAAAGAGATGTAAACACCTTACAGCCATCGAACCGGACAAAAACTTAATCGATGATGCTCTAAAAATAAACAGAGCTGACAATATTGACTACAAGATCGGTAGTGCCGAACAATTAAATTTTCCTAATCAAGCTTTTAACATCGTAGTCTTTACCCTATCACTTCATCATGTCCCGGTTGGAAAAATGGACCAAGCTATAAATGAAGCCATACGGGTTATAAAACACAATGGTTATATTATCTTTCTAGAACCGACTAGCGATGGAAACTTCTTTGAGGCTGAAATAAAATTTGATGCTTGCGATGGAGATGAAAGGGAGCAAAAAACTTCGGCTCATGAAGCCATTCGAAATATTAAAGATGCCAAACAGATCGCGGAGATTTCAGATGAAACAATTTTTCAATTTGACTCTGTTGAAGATTTTGTTAAGTCACTTAGTCCTAAAAAATCGATTACGGAGCTAGAAGACTTCCTTAGAAAGACCAATTTTATATTAAAAGCTTCACGAAGAATAAAAATTTTTCAGGTAGTGTAGTGTTATAATAACTCCCATGGAAATATTTTTCTCACTAATCGTAAAACTAGCCCCACTCTACCTTCTCGTATGGCTAGGCTATATCTCAGGTAAAAAACTCCGGGTTAACAAGGAATCAGTTGCTGATTTGTTGCTTTTCGTCATCGCCCCAATCGTTGTATTAAATGGTGTAATGACCACAAATTTGTCATGGACTATCATCGCCATACCCTTCGGCTACTTTCTCGTTTCAAGCATTATAGGAGTTGGCTCGTATTTCATACTAGGTAAGTTTTGGCCCGGCTCTGAGAAGAATATCTTAGCCTTCAGTGCCGGGGCAGGAAATGTTGGCTACTTCGGTCTCCCATTGGTTTTGGCGGTTCTCGGTGAATCAGCACTTGGTATCGCAATACTAATAGTCTTCGGTTCAATTTTGTATGAAAATACCATTGGTTTTTTTCTTGTCTCAAGAAGCAATGCATCCATAAAAGAATCGCTTATTAAAGTTCTACTTATGCCACGTCTGCATGCTTTTGTTGTGGGAGTAATTCTTTCTTTACTAAGTATTCAAGTTCCGGAAATGCTTAAGGATTTATTTGCCAATGCGCGAGGTGCATATTCGGTGCTTGGTATGATGCTGGTTGGTATTGGAATATCCGGAATATCAAAGGCGTCCGTTGATTTAAAGTTCATGCTATCGGCTTTTATTCCTAGATTTATTATATGGCCGACAATAATCATAAGTTTCATTATTTTAGATTCAACCTTCTTTAAACTTTACAGTACTGAAGTCCATGCAGTTCTTCTCCTGCTTTCGTCAGTTCCAATGGCTTCAAATACGGTTGCATATTCGAGTCTCTACGGAGGACATTCGGATAAGACTGCCCTTTGGTTTTGATTAGCACGATAATAGCTCTGGTGTTTGTTCCTTTGATTTATAACGTATTTAGTTTTTCCGTTTAATTTAAAAAGGGCTGTGTCGTGGAAGACACAGCCCCGCAATATCAATTTGTCAGTTGAGGTTCTCCTGTCGCGGAGGAGGAAGCAGTAATACTTGCAAATTTCGGCCAGGGAAGACCTTATCGAACCACTCTGCTCCTCCGTGCTCAGTGAACCACATCATGCATTCGGCATTAGTTGGATCATGTCCAAGATTAACGCCTGCTACCCAGCGACTGAAGCCCGTCGTAGCGATCCGAACTTGGATGCGATGACGGAACAACATCAAGGGGTTGTTGTTCATACTCTACCTCCTTTCTATAGGGGTTAGAAGGTTTTTAGGCCAGACGGGGTGTTTGGCTTAAATTAAGCATATTCCTCATTTTATAGGGTTTCAATAGAGTTATGCACAGTTAAACCACAGGTTTTCAACTGTTCATACATTATATTTATTTTATAAAACCTTCTCCAAACTCACATCAATTTCTTTAAAACCGTTATTTTTGTAAAACTCTATCGCTTCAACATTTTGTATATACGAATTTACAAAAGCTTTTTCAAACCCCTTCGACTTTGCCCATTCAAAACACTTATTCATGATAAGTTTTCCTATGCCTTTCCACCTATATTCTGGAGTCACTCCCATGTTTTCAATTTCAAAGTATTTACTTTTTCTATAGTCGATTTTCTTTGGACTGGCAGCGAGGTATCCAACTTTCTTGCCTTCATCTTCCACAATCAAACAAAGAGCCTCTGGATTATCGAGTAATTCAGTAAAATACACCCTTCCCTTATTTGATTTCGCCCACGTCAGGTCCAAATCTTTATCATATTCGGCATTATGTATAAATACCTCATCATTGAGATTTTGGAGGTCAGATACTTCATCTTTTCTGAAAAGTCTGATGTTTAGCATAGGTAAAGTATAGCAAAAAATAAAGATATGGGTTCAAAAACAAAACGCCGGAGATTTCTCTCTCCGGCGTTTGTGATTGTTTTACTTCGCGATTTTCCGCTAGGCAACTTTTCCGAGCAGACTCGGGTCAGCCACCAGCATTTTCTTTGCGTCAGCAGTGCTGATGATGACTGGAATACCCGCCATACGGAGCTGGAGTGCCCAGATCAGGTTGTCGGTTGTTGCCGCTGGAGCGTGAATCGTGTCCCCTGTTGATGAATGGATCAGTTCGATACCGCGTTCAGCCTCGACCTTATTAAGCGAAAGTCGCTTCGTCAGGTTGAGACCGGACAGATCGATTGAACCAGTACTTTTCACCTCATCCAACGACACCACCTCAAAACTCCCACCGCGGCTTCCACCGCACCAGAAGTTGGCCGATTTGACTTGGCATCCGGACATGGTGATCCACGAACCCGAACAGCTTTCAATCCACAGTCCACCAAGGAAGTGGGTGTTGTGCATCGTCATGACCAGGGCGTCGTAGCCGCCAATCATGACCATACCGTTGAATACGATGTTTTCAAGATGGATCGATTGGTACTCCTTTTTTTCTGCCCCCGTACCTTTTTTTGTGAGATCGATCTCCTTACTGTTAATATGAACGTCGTGTTGGACGGTCATTGATGAGTGGCGGCCCATGACCATATCATCGGTCTTGGACTTCGCCACCATTTGCTGGAACTCACGAGCTGTGAGCAGTTGCGGTGTTTTCATAGTTTGGATGTGCCTCCGTCAGGCAGTCTAGTACATCTAATAATGAAGTCAACTTTAACTACTTTACATGCACCTCATTCCCCAACACCGGCACATAAAACTTATCGATATATTCCACAAGCATTCTTGTCGTACTGAATTTTTCTAAAATCAAATCTCTGGAATTTTTCATTCTCGTTCTCCATTGATCTTTCGAGTCATAATACATCGGGACAATTTCCCACTCTAAAATATCCAACATATTTCGACTTCCTTCTATTGTCCAACCAATCTGCGAGAGATTCACTTCATACACCCAGCCGTCCCTTGTTGAAAATGGCAAAGCCCCGTTGAGGCACGCTTTCATACCTGAAGTTCCACACGCTTCCCTTCCAACCTCTGGAGTATTGAGCCACACATCACATCCTGAAACCAACATTTTTGAAAGTTCTAAATCATAATTCGGTAAATATACTAAAATATCTTTTAACTCATTTCCTGCATATTGTAAGAGGGTTTTTAAAAACGGATTTCCTTCTTCCGCTGGTCCTGAAAAAACAATCTGCACTTTACATCCTTCTCGTGAAGCGATTTCTTTAAATCTTTTCAAGTCTGAAAGAATCGCAATTGGTTGCTTGTATTCCACCAACCTTCTTCCCCACCCAAGGAGCAGTACATCTTCGTCAAAAGCTTTCCCAGTTTGTTTTTTAATTTCTTTTAAAAGCAACCTCTTATTCTCCTGATGTCTCTGCCAAAAATTAGCTGAATCTACATAGTCGCCTATGGCATCCCAGCGCTCTATATATATACCATTCGTCACCACTTCAATATTAAAATCCTTCCACAGAACTCCAGCTTTTATTGAATGTAGCATCGACACAGCATTCACCTTTGATGACATATTAAGTGCCAAGTTTGTCATCGAGAAAAACTCTTCGTTAGGAATTTTTCCAAGGGAAATGATCACATTCAGTGCGACTTCAATTTCCTCGGAAAATCTACGGAGCATATAATCTACTTTATCAATTGCAAAAATTTCCTGACCAGCTGGCACAAGTGTGTGATTGGTAAATACAATATGCTGACGTGCATATTGATAAGCTTTCGCAAACGGCAACTGATGACGATGCATCTCGTGGCGTATAAGCTCAAGACATAAAAATGCCGAGTGGCCTTCGTTTAAATGGAAAACTGATGGATGGATTTCAAGTGCACGTAAAAATCTCATACCCCCGATACCAAGAAGGATTTCCTGCATCAATCTCACATCGTGATTCTCATCATACAAAATGTTCGTAATACCCTTATCATCAATATGATTTTCTTCAATATCCGTATCTAGTAAAATTATTCTCGCATTATTACTTTTGATTTCCCACGCACGAATCAGCACGTCGCGATCTCCTATGGGTAGTGTGATCGTTAAAACTTTTCCTTCTTTGTCCAAAACTTTGGATAATCCGAAATCCCAAGGATTCTTTTTTTCTCCAAAGACACTGCCCCACTTATATTTATAAAAAAGCCCCATACATACCACCGGAAAACCCTGGTCTGCCATTTCAAAAAAATAATCTCCTGCCAAAACCCCTAATCCTCCTGCATAAAACCTACGATCATTAAAAATTGCGTACTCGGCGGAGAAATAGGCCACCGGGTCTTTTTTCAAAGCCTCGTACTGCTCTGTATTTTTAAATTGTGCAAGCCACTCTTTCATTTTTTTAAACCCCCTGTTGTTCTGGTTGACCACCACGGAGGCGCGAGTATTCATCTTTATATTTTGTAATAATTTGTTCGACTTCTTCATTTGGAATTTTAACACGTAAAAGGTCAATTGCATTCATTGCTTCATATATATCAAGTTTGTTTTCTAGTTTGTACACCGCATCTCGCCATAAAATTGCTTGTTCATATTCCTTGTTTTCAATTGCTTCCTTTTCCAATCGTTTCATCATATCAACGAAGGCATAATAAACCCCTTCTTCTTCACCACCTTTAGAAATAGTTCTATCTTTGAAAGGGATGCGCAGAACCGTTTGTTGTTCATGACTCATCTCACGAATCTTTCCTGATCGTTGCCAATTGAAACCGGTCGACACGATGTTTTGATAAAGTTTACCCGCCTTGTTTAGAACTTCCGGATCAAGATTTGAAATTAAACTTAAGACTTCATGCAATCTATATGCTCCGTCCTCTACCATTTCCATACTCCACCAAGGTTTTCCTGAAGCCCACCAAAAATGATCGCTGGTTAACGCACGATCCATCTTTTTTCGCACGTCCAAATATTCGGAAGCGTTTTTATCCATTTTCTGAACTTGATCCAACGCAAGTTTTAACAATTCATGTTGCATTGTGTGTAAAATATTCTCAGGATCTGCCCATGATATGAATTGAACTCCCCTTTCAATATCCTTCTTGCTACTAGCCCAAGTAGACTTGATTGGAGAAATTTCTACTATGTCTTTATAAAGCTCCATGAGCTTTGAAATATTTACAAGATGTAATTCTGGAACAGAAAACATATCAAAAAGAAGTTTCTCTAACCCAGGTCGGTGGTGCCCGAAAGTTTCCCCATCCATTCCAGTCAAAATGTAACGGTTACTCTTTAAATCATCAGTCATCGCATCCATCAAAGTCTTCACCGAACGCACGCCGGCGCCCATAATAAGATTACTTAGTCTTCTTTCTCTAAAAAATACTTTCAAATTAGTATTTTTTATCTTATATATTTTAGTGTAGTCCACCCTTCCTGTTTCCCCATAAGCCGCAATCTCATCGAGGATGATCCATTCAAAACCCATTTCCTCAACGATCGCTGACATTTCCTCTTTAAAAGCCATCTCGGGTGGAAAGAATCCTTTCGGATTATATGAATCTCCAAGGTACTGGCGGCTAATCTCATCGTTAATTTGTATCTGGCGAACAATTTCTTCTTTATCCAAAAATGGCAAGAACGAATGATATTTGGCAGATCCTGTAAATTCGATTCGTCCATCTTTTCCCATCTCTTTCAACATTTCAATTAAATCCTGGTGACCATATCTATCAAAAAGCTCTAGCAAAGACCCGTTTATATTAAGTGTTAAGTGAATATCTTTATTGTCCCGCAACTGAGTTAGCAGGGGTCGGTAGCACTGTGCAATCACTGCTTCCAACACATCAGCTTGCTGGTCCGGCGGCTGATATATGTGTAAGAAGTTTGCCCAGTACATATTATTTATTGGTTTTTTTCTTCACTATTAAAAGCAATCGCTTTTTTGAACATTTCTATGTATTCTTTGGCAGACTTTTTCCAAGAAAAATCTGTGGTCATTGCGCGCTTTTGGAGAGTCACCCACTCTTTAGGATGCTTGTAAGTTTCAAGAGCGCGCACGAAGGCACCAAAAAAAGCATACGGGTCATACTTTTCAAAAACGAATCCTGTGCCTTCCTTATTGTTCTCATTATAATCAACAACACTATCCGCTAGACCTCCTGTTTTTCTAACTAGCGGTAGTGCCCCATAGTGCATAGCTTCCATCTGAGTAAGGCCAGATGGTTCAAATTTTGAAGGGACAAGGACTAAATCCGCCCCAGAGTGCACAACGTGAGGTAAGGTTGTATCAAATGATAAGTGAGTGGCAACTTGAGTATATCTCTTCTCTAAATCCGCAAAAAATCCTAGATATTTAGAATCCCCATTTCCTAGCACAATAAGTTGAAATTTGAAGTTTTCAAGAAGGGGTTCGATTGTCTGTAATACCAAGTCCATCCCCTTTTGCTCTGCTAGTCTAGAAACGATTGCGACAAGAGGAGTACTTGGCTCTTCTTCCAAGTTAAATTTTCGCTGTAAAACAGCTTTGTTCTTTTGCCTGTCTTTGAGGCTTTTTACTGAGTACTTGTATTCAATATATGGATTAGCAGTTGGGTCGTTACTTGTATAATCGATTCCATTTAAAATTCCCGACAGACGTGAACGACGCTCTGCTAAAAGCCCATCGAGCATTTCACCGTATTCTGGTGTGGTGATTTCTTGCGCATAGTTTGGAGAAACCGTGTTAACCACATCTGCAAAAAGAATACCACGTCGCATAAAATTGATTTTTAACATGCGCTGATCATCAATTGCAGGTATAACTGATCGTCCATCGTCATAATCCATTTCATTTATAAAATGATGATCAAACATTCCCTGAAAATGCAGGTTGTGAATACAAAAAACTGAAGCAATCTTGGAGATAATCGGGTCTTTGGCATATTCGGTTTTCATCAAGTTTGGAATAAGCCCTCCTTGCCAATCCGCTGAAACGATAATGTCCGGTCTCCAGTCTTCATTTCTTTTTATGAATTCTAATGCGGCGCGCGAAAAAACGGCGAATCGCGCGCCGTCATCATCATATCCATATACATTTCCTCGCTGTTCAAAGTACTCCATGTTCTCCATAAAATAACTTGGAACTTCTGAGCCGTTTGCGGTAGCCACTTTTACGTTACAAGAAATTGGGTGCTCATCTCTTCCGCTTGGAATAGAAATTCCTTCCATGATCATTTCCATCGGGAATTTTTCTTTTGGAATTGAGCTGTAGTAAGGAATCATTACCCGAGCATCATGGCCAAGCTCGCGAAGAGCCTTTGGAAGAGAGTACATCACCTCGCCAAGTCCTCCGACTTTGATAAATGGAGCTGCTTCACAACCTAAAAAGAGAATTTTAAGGCCTTTTGATTTTAGAGAGAGTTTCATATTGCTTAAAAATTATACTATATAGAACCCTTATCTACCATAATTGCCCTGTATTCATCTGCCGTCATCTCCTTTATCTCAGGGGTATTTTTGTAGCTTGGGTTCTTTACATAAGCCGGTTTACCACCACTTTCCATTACATAATAGGCAAAACCTTTCATTTTTCGAACTATTTCGTAGTCAGCGTGTCCTGGCAGGCTTACTGGATCTTTTTCGGCAAAGTTTACCGGACTGTCATCTGCTGTTGCGAGCCAAACCTTACCCGTGTTTACCATAAGGTGCCCAATACCTGTTGGAATTGGGAGGATATCACCTGCTTTAGTGTGAACTGCCACGCACACTTCCATTTCATCATCAGTTTTTCTTTTCTGAAGCATCAAAATCCCTTCCCCCCGGAGAACATGGTACGTCTCATGTATGTCGCCAACATGGTAGTGCCCATAGGCTTTGATGTATTCACCCCCTACTGTTCCAGGCTCCCACACAGTAATATTCTCCTTCTCACTTCCCCCACGGATCATATAGTAGTGCACTTCTGGGCCTTCTGCATCAGGTGACATCAACACCTCTCGCATCATTTCGTGACTCCGCTCGGCAAATGGTTTTATCATAAAGATATTATACTGCTATACTAGTGATTATGGAACTCAAAAAAATTATTGCTTTCGATCTGGATGGGACGCTGACCGAAAGTAAGCAGCCAATGACAGAGGAGATGGCGCACCTTATTGATGAGCTATCTTCTAAAACCAAAGTGGCAATCATTTCTGGCGGTTCATTCCCGAGATTTAAAGATCAATTTCTCCACCAACTGAAAAATACAAAAAACCTTATCCTCCTGCCGACAAGTGGAAGCTGTCGATACGAATATGATGAAGCCACAAAAGATTGGAAGCAAACTTTTTCTCACCCGTTTACAAATGAAGTAAAGAACAAAGTCATCGAAGAGCTAAATAAAATTATCCAAGAAAAAGAATTTGATATACCAGAAAAACATTTCGGGCCCTATATCGAAGACCGTGGCAACCAGATTACCCTATCGACACTTGGACAAAATGCACCAAATGATGAGAAGAAACTTTGGGACCCGCATAGCATCAAGAGACTTAAAATCAGAGAGAGATTAGAAAAATTTATACCGGAAATCGATGCGCACATCGGCGGGATGACGTCGATAGATGTACTTCCAAAAGGTTTCGATAAAGCAGTTGGGTTGAAGTTATTATTAGAGGCAGAAAACCTCACAATTAAAGACATTCTATTTATTGGTGACGCTGTTTTTGAAGGGGGAAATGATTATTCCCCCCTCCAGGCTGGGATTGAAACCATTGGGATTAAGGATCCGGGTGAGACAGCGGAGGTTATAAGGAAACTGTTATAAAACCCTTTACTTTTTAAAGATTTGTACTATAGTTTTATCAGGCTAGCAATCACGCTAGAAGGCACCATTTCAAAACCAAAACGGACCAAAAGGAGGACCAGGTGTTGTAATACACCGAACAAAGAAACATGAAAAAACTTTCTGCTCACCTCCACGAGGTGTTCCCGAAAATTCGCTCACTGATGAAGGCATTCATCGGGGTTACCCCGCAGACTTACCACCAACATGACTGGGCGAACTTCATCGGGCTGTTCTTCACAGGATGGTCTTGCCAGATCATTGTGCAAGGAGCGAGTCCGAGGAACACATTCTGCTTTATGTGGGACAGCGACCACAGCACGCTAACGGTAACGAGAAGGGATCAGTGCCACTTGGGGCAAGTTGTACCACTTGAGCCTGAAAACATCCCAGACAACACAACCATTCCGAAAGAACAGAGGGACGCAAAAAGTCAGGTGACTTTCACCTTCTAAGCAATAAAGGTACCCCGACTACCTGCTCACGCGAATCGTCGGAAAGGTCCTGCAATTTTGCAGGCTTTTTTAATACTTTCAGGTTATAATTCCCTACATGACAAACCACCAAGAAAACAATTTTTTAGAATCAGGATCCACTGAATTTTTAGCAAAGTACGGAATCCATCGCGTCAATTACAGTTTTTTCGATAAGTTTAGATTTGTGCTGGGGGCGGGACTTGGATTAATTGCTGCTTTAGCATGGGATGAGACTTTAAAATCTGCCTTTGATGCACTTTTTCCAAAAACAGATTCAGGGTGGCACAGCTTCATATATGCTCTATTTCTTACGATCGTCGCTACAATAGTCACCTTTGGTTTGAAGATAGTTTCAAAACGATTGAAGAAGTAATTTAGTCACCAATTGCTCTATTAAACGGCTAGTAATATACTGAAATTCAACTATGCCCCCAAGCGCAAAAACTCCAAGCATTTTCAGCATTCTTACCCCTTACAGAAAAATGATTGTATGGCTTATTATTCTTGCCACCTTTGCTAATGGTTTATCACTATTCCTACCTAAACTTATCTCAATCGTCATAGATTCATACATTAAAGGAGTTCTGAACCTAAATACCCTTATTCTTGAATTCGGTTCTCTTACCCTGGGTATTCTTCTATTCACATACTTGTATACTGTATTGGAAATTTACGCCTCAGAAAAAGTCGGCAGAGATATAAGGTCACAACTTGTTACTAAAATTTCTAAACAAAGTTACAGATTTATCGCTGATAAAAATCCTTCAAAACTTTTAACAACCATCACTTCTGATATTGATTCAATTAAAATGTTTGTTGGACAGGCCATAGTCTCTCTTGTTTCTTCGACTGTGATCATTATTGGTGCCGTTATTATTCTACTTACAATTGATTGGCAACTTGCACTTGCGGTCATTACAATCATTCCAGTTATTGGCATTACTTTCTTTGTCATCTTAAAAATGGTACGAAAACTATTTGTTCAAAGTCGAGAAGTGGTTGATTGGCTCAACAAGGTAATCAGTGAAAGTATTATAGGCTCTGCATTAATCCGAGTTTTGCATACCGAAAATCTAGAGGAGGATAAATTTAGCGTTGCGAATGCTAAAGCACGTGACACTGGAATTTCTATTCTTAAATTATTTTCACTCCTGATTCCAATTATTACTTTTGTATCAAGTATTGGCTCACTAATTGTAGTTACACTCGGTGGATACTATGTAGTAAACGGATCAATGAGTTTAGGTTCTTTTGCTGCATTTACTAACTACATTACAATCCTCATCTTCCCTATTTTAGTTATTGGTTTTATCAGTAACATTATTGCCCAAGCTAGTGCTTCATACGGACGTATATATGAAGTGCTTCAATCCCCAGATGAAAAAGATTCTGGGAATTTTAGCGCACCACTCACAGGAGAAATTAATATAAAAAATGTAACGCTTTCATACGGCGAAAAGCCTGCTTTGAAAGACGTTTCGATTTCAATAAAAGCGAAAACTAAAACCGCTATTATTGGTCCTACCGCTGCGGGTAAGACTCAGTTATTAAATGTGCTCGCAGGACTTACTTCTCCACAATCTGGTTCTGTTGAATACGATGGTCATAAAATTTCTGAATACTCTCACACCTCATTTTACCCACAGATTGGTTTAGTCTTTCAAGACAGTGTTCTGTTCAATACAACACTCCGAGAAAATATTGCTTTTAGCACGACAGTGACTAATGAATCACTTGAAAAGGCCATTGAAACTGCAGAGCTTTCTGACTTTATTAGCACCTTACCGGAAGGTTTGGATTCAATTGTGTCGGAGCGTGGAACTTCCCTTTCTGGTGGGCAAAAGCAGCGGTTGATGTTGGCACGCGCACTTGCACTTAATCCTAAAATTTTATTCCTTGATGATTTCACTGCTAGAGTCGATGCACAAACAGAAAAGAAGATCTTGGCTAATGTTGTAAAAAATTATCCAGGGCTGACATTAATTTCAATTACTCAAAAAATTGCTCCAATTGAAAGTTACGATCAAATTATTCTATTAATGGAAGGAGAAGTTCTGGCACAAGGTACTCACAAAGAACTTCTAAAAATCTCACCTGAATATGTCCAAATTTATGAATCTCAAAAATCAACAGAAAATTATGAACTACGAACTTAATTCAGAGCAAAATAAGAATAAGGTTTCTGCATGGAAAGCCATCAAAAGCTTGCTTCCCATACTTTCAGGCGAAAGCAGTATTTTGATCTATGCAAGTATTGCCACCATTCTAAACTCGGCTGTAAACCTAATTGCACCGCTCATTATTGCCCATGTGGTTGATACGTACATCGTTACAAAGCAATTTGGTGGGGTTGTCACTTTCTCATTTATTCTTTTGGGACTTTATGTTTTTGGACTTTTTACAAGTTACGCTCAAACGAGGCTGATGGGAGGAACAGGTCAGAGAGTACTATTCAACCTTCGAACAAAAATATTCAACAAGGTCCAAGAACTTCCTACCGCGTTTTTTAATGCAAACAAAGCTGGAGATTTAATATCTAGAATCAACAACGATACTGACAAGCTAAATCAATTTTTCTCACAGACACTTGTACGATTTGTCGGAAGCATTGTCATTATGATTGGTGCGGGAATCTTCTTGCTATCGATCAATTTAAAACTTGGCGTAGCGACACTATTCCCTGCTTTTCTATTATTGATAATCACCAGAGCCCTTTCACCTTGGGTTAAAAGGGCAAACACAGTATCACTTAAATCAACCGGTGGTTTGTCTGCTGAAATTTCGGAAAGTTTACAAAATTTTAAAGTGGTAGTTGCGTTTAATCGTCGAGACTTTTTCCGTAAACGTTTTGAAGTGGCAAATGATGATAACTATAAATCTGCAATCAAAGCTGGTGTTGCAAGTAATATTTTTACGCCGATTTTTGAATTTGCCGCAAACCTTGCACAGCTAATTGTTCTTGCGTACGGGGTTTACTTGATTACAAATGGAAACTTCACACTTGGTTTGTTATTCGGATTTTTGGCTTATGTTGCAAACTTTTACAATCCCCTTCGTCAGCTTGCTAACCTTTGGTCAAACTTTCAGGTCGCCCTTGCTGGGTGGGATAGAATTTCGGCAATATTAAATATGGAAAATGGTATGCAGGTTTTACCAAAAAATAATGAATCGGGAGCTGGAATCATTGAATTCAAAAATGTTTCGTTTAGTTATTCAGAAGAGAAAAAAGTTTTAAGTAATTTAAATTTTGTTTTGGAGAAAGGTAAAACTTATGCACTGGTTGGACCAACATGTGGAGGTAAAACAACAACCGCCTCCCTCATGGCACGACTATATGACCCAACTGAAGGAATTGTATTTCTAGATGGAAAGGATATTCGAACCTTTTTTGCATCTGAAACAACTCAAAAGATTGGGTTTATTTTACAGGAACCTATTCTCTTTTCTGGAACAGTTAAGGAAAACATTCTTTACGGAAATGAAAAGTACAAAGATTTTAGTAATGAAGATTTTGAAAAAGTATTAAAGACTGCAGGACTTGATGGGCTATTAGTTCGATTTGATGGAGGACTTTCTGCAAAAGTTACAATGTCCGATGCCCTATCGCTTGGTCAGAAGCAATTGATTGCATTTATGAGAGCAGTGCTCCGAGAACCTGAGTTATTAATTTTGGACGAAGCGACTGCGAATATTGATACGGTGACAGAACAATTGTTGGAAGAGATTTTGAAGAAATTACCGAAGGAGACTACGAGAGTGATTATTGCACATAGGTTGAATACGATTGAGAATGCAGATGAGATTTTCTTTGTGAATGGGGGTGGAATTACATTGGCAGGTTCGATGGAGCATGCGGTGGAGATGTTGTTGCATGGGAAGAGGGAGAGTTAGTTTAAGACCTAGACATTTAGTTATTTTATTATATAAAGTGCATAAGCGCCGGAATGCATCCGGATGGCAAGTACAAAACTTCACACCTCGCCGTAATTGAAAATGAATAAATATGACTCGTTAGTAGACACCTCTCGCACGTTAACTGATGCAGACTGGGAACGCGTGCTCTCTCAGGAATATCGGAAGACTCCCAGAAAACAGGAGAGCATACTCTCCTTCCTTCGAAAACTTCGAGCTAATGGACTCAGTTCCCCTGACAAAGATGTGGACTGCTTCTGTTATGCAGACCAACTGATCGTCAACAAATTGAACCCTGACCTCATCCTCATTCCAGAAAAGAAAGACTGGGGAACCAATAGTAATGGGTTTGATTCGACAAAACTTCGGCTTTTCTATCGCAAAAAATAGCAACTGGGAACCCTCCCCTCATCAGGCGCCATCTACGGATGGCGCCTGTTTTTTTACCCTCACATTGACACCACCCCTCCCCCATGTTACAATCTCTCTGTTAACTTATCTTAAAGGTTTTTCTTTTCAGGACTCACCTCCTCAAACTATCTAGCTCACATATACAGAGCTTATCTAAAACTCGCAAGATCCACCGGTCACCAATTATTTTAAAGACTGGAAGTTTACGATAAAGCATGTATCCAAAATCAAACAGCGCTGGTCCTCGGACTGGCAGTCATTCGCCTAAGCGAAGTTATTCATCATCAAAACCCCGCACAGGTGGCTATTCAGCCCCTGCGGGTTCAGGTTCTTCTATTGGACGTTCATCCTCTGGTGGAAGACCTTTTAATGCACGAGCAGCCTACGGCACTGGTTCGGGCTATTCAGCACGACCTGCATCATCTGCACCAAGTCGTTCATATAGCTCAAGACCTGCATCTGGTGCCCCTTCTCGCTCATACAGCAGTGCTCCTCGCCCTTCATACGGCGCGCCACGTCCTTACAACACTGGCCCTGGATCACGACCATCATTTGGTGGTTCTCGTGGCGGTTCATCATACGGAGGCGGACGAGGTGGCTACCAAACACGACGCCCAGCTAAAAACTTTGGAACACGAATCGATCCTTCTCGTTTTATCAACAAAGCAATCGTTACCGAAGTGGTTGAAGTTTACAGCCCTAAACACACCTTTGCAGATTTTCAAATCAATGAAGAATTGAAAGCTTCTATTATTGCGAAGGGTTACAAAACCCCTACCCCCATTCAGGATGGCGCAATTCCTAAAATCCTCGAAGGCGTGGATGTTATTGGACTTGCCAATACTGGTACTGGAAAAACAGCGGCGTTTTTAATTCCACTTATTCATAAAATATTATTGAACCGGGACGAACAAGTTATGGTTATTGCACCAACTCGTGAACTTGCGATTCAGATCGAACAGGAATTAGTTCAGTTCACAAAGGGATTGAAAATTTATTCTGTATGTTGTGTTGGAGGTGCGAACATTGTTCCACAAATCCGAGCACTTCGAATGCATAACAACTTCGTGATTGGTACACCAGGACGATTGAAAGATTTAATCTCGACAGGACGAATAGTTCTCTCACGATTTAATACAATCGTTCTTGATGAAGCTGACCGAATGTTGGATATGGGATTCGTAAACGATATGCGATTCATTATGGCCGGAATGCCAAAGACAAGACAGACTCTGTTCTTCTCTGCGACAGTTTCACCTGAAATTGAAAGATTGATTCAGGAGTTTTTGAAAAACCCTGTACGAATTTCAGTTAAGAGCCGAGATACTTCTAAAAACATTGATCAGGACGTTATCAGAGTTCCTCGTGGCGCTGATAAAGTTCAGATCTTGAGCGATCTATTAAAGAAGCCGGAATTTAGTAAAGTAATTATTTTCGGACGAACTAAACACGGAGTTGCAAAGCTTTCTGACATGCTTGTTAAAAATGGTTTCAAGTCTGAAGCCATTCACGGTAACCTCAATCACTCTGGACGACAGAGAGCGCTTACAGGATTCAAAGCTGGAAATACTCAGGTTCTAGTAGCAACTGATGTTGCCGCTCGAGGATTGGATATTTCTAATGTGAGTCACGTGATAAACTTTGATCTACCTGCCACTTATGACGACTATGTTCACCGAATTGGACGAACAGGACGAGGAGACAAGAAAGGAACTGCCCTTACATTCGTAGAGTAATTAATACTTATATAAACATCTCTTAACATACCCATTGAGCCAAACTCGATGGGTATGTTAGTATAAAAATATGAAAGCCCCCGCCAAACTTGTACTAATTCGTCACGCTGAATCAGAAAGAAATGCAGCACTCAATGGTGGTTTTTTTCTAAATGACCCAGATATTTTACAAAAAGTTGGAAAAGTACCTGATCATAGAATACCCATAACTGAGCACGGTAAATCTCAAGCTAAAAAAACTTCTTCTAAATTACTAGAAATTCATGGGATTCCAGACGTAGTTTTTCATTCTGGATATACAAGAACTAAACAAACAGCTGAAGGTGTTTTAAGCGATTATCCAGAAAATGCAAATCTTTCAATAAAAGAAGACCTTCTTATTCGCGAACGAGAAGGTGGTTATCCATATACATTATTAGAATCTGAAAAAGATCTACACTTCCCTTATTTACAAGATTATTGGAACGTTGTCGGTGGAATATTTTCTCGCCCTGTTGGAGGAGAAAGCCTAATGGATGTTGTTGAGAATAGACTAAAGCCTTTCTTAGAAAATTTAAATAAAAACTATTCTGGAAAAACAATATTTCTAGTGACGCACGGAAGAGTGATTCAGTGTATGCGCTTTATTCTAGACGAAATGTCTTTGGAAGAAATGGAAAAGTTTATAGCTGATAATAAATCGTCACCTCGAAATTGTAGCGTAGCGGTTTATAAATACGATTCAAAAGAAGAAAAATTAAAATTAGACTCTTGGGATCAAGTTTACTGGGAATAAGTAAGAGATAAACCGCCGGTCCGAAAATCGGGCCGGCGGTTTGACGCTTCAAGATGAGCTTTCAAATACCGCTTCAGTGCGGGACCAAACTCACTTCCGCACCTCTTCAGGTATCCAGAAATGACTTCGGAGCCAATTTTCTTGTTATTTCTTTGCGCAGCCCTCACCCAGGACTTCATCTCTGATCCAATCCGACGGATTACTACTTGTCCGTCATTGTTCAGAAAAACGCTGACGAATTCATCCGGATCCCATCCGCGGGCTTCTTTCCGGATAACACAGGCGATGAGCATCTCACGCTCGACACCACTTCCATCCTCTGGATAAATCAATCCCAAGGGGAGGAACAACCCTCCGAATTTTTCTGATTGATTCAAAATTCCTTCAATCAGATTCAGGCCGTTAAGCTGTGCCGTGTAGAGATTTTCCATCACTGCCCTTTTTTCTCCAATTCGCTTCTTTTTGGCCGTTTGGACTTGGATAGCCCAGATGGCCATTCCAATGAGTAGTGCGAGTGATGTCCAAAAGAGGACCAACATACGGTTGTACGCTACATTGCCACTTTGACGAGCAGGGGCGACTCCAGTAGTGAGTGCGGGTGTGTTCATAGAGTACTGAACTCATTAGTATTAATAAGTGCAAAACGCTGTGAAAAACCAACTAGGAACTTTATCTGTATTAAGCCTATTCCTCCACATTAATAATGTCAATGTGTCAACTGTGCGCGGGAGAAGACTCGAACTTCCACGCCCGTAAGGGCGCTACCACCTCAAGGTAGTGCGTCTACCAATTTCGCCACCCGCGCATGAGTCGTACTATACCAAAATAAAAAAACCTTACAATTACTGTAAGGTTTTTTTATTTCTTATTTAACTTCTACTGCTTCTGTCTCTACCACTTCGTCTACTATTCCTGCTCGTGCCTTGATTAGTTCTGTCTTCATTCGCTTAGAGATTTCCTTCGCTGCCTTATCTCGGATGAAGTACAACTTTGATCGTCTTGTCTTTGATCGTCGTAGGACTTCGATCTTGTCGATCATTGGTGAGTGTAGAGGGAAAATTCTTTCTACTCCCCATCCATTTGATGACTTTCGTACTGTAAAAGTAGCACCTGCCTCTGCTCCGTGCTTTCTCGACAAAACAAGACCTTCGAAGATCTGGATTCGAGTCTTGCCTTTTTCCTGAATTTTCTGGTGAACTTTAACAGTGTCTCCAGCCTTCATATCAAGGTCTTTTCGCTCTTTTGTGTTGTTTTTTGCTAGTGTGATTGCCATGGGAAGATAATATAGCAGAAGATACGGACCTTTACAAGAGGTCTCCCTCTATGTGGCTCAGTATAAAGTTAACCCTCTCCTCTGGTGGTAGAACCGGCACAGAGACTGGTTTATACCCAGAATGCTTATAGGCATCGATTATAGCTAGGTGGATTTTTAGTCCCTCGTCCTTGTCTTCCCAACGAGACGTATCATTTTCATAAAATGGTAGTGGATCTAGTACGAAAACTTTCTCATACCTACCTCTTCCTAGCTTCTCTATTATTTCGGGTGGTTTAACTTTACCAAGAATTGAATACCCGTAACCGTCCACTATCCCTCTGTCATGAAAAGTCACCGCTTCGGTATCCATTTCTTCCAGTTTCAACTGCCTCTCTGCAACTAATTCTTGAAAACTTTGCAGATTAATCCAAGGCAAAGCATCGCTTCCCTTCATCTTCTCTTCTTCCATAATCATGCGTGCTGCTTCAGGAACGACCTTATGCCCACGCGAAGCCAAGATTTCAATGACTGTTGTCTTCCCTATTCCTGGCCCACCGGTGATAACGTATTTCTTCATTTTAGTTACTTATTAAAGTTCCTTTAAATTCATTATTATTTATTGCATCCCTTATCGCGGTTATATTTGAACCGTTAACAACTGCGACATCTATTCCTAAACTTTGAGCCTCTTTTGAAGCAATTGGGTCAAATGGCGACGAAAGTCCTGGGTCCCATTTTTTAGGAATAATTTTTCTAAATTCTTTCCAGCTAATTTTTTCTACTTGCCTGGCATCTGGATATTTTCTGGGGTCTTTATTATAGACATAATCGATATTTGATAAGTTAAGAAGCTTCTCCGCTTTAAATCTTTTGGCAAGGAGGACCGCGATGTAGTCAGTTGATCTTCCAGGTTTCCAACCGGCAGCTACCAATATTGGTTTGTTGAAAATTATTTTGTCATCTATTGGATGGTTTACGATGAATTCTTCGGTGTGAGGAAGCAGGACCGTCTTAAGAAGTTGTGCATTTAATCGTGTCGAGTGAATACCGAGCCAGTCAACTTCGTCTTTGCGTAATTTTGTCACAGCACCTCCTGCTTGTTGATAGTGCCTAGCCGTTCTTCCTCCTCCGCAGATTATGATAAATCTTTTTCCTTTTTTGATTTCTGCGTTGATTAGTTTTTTAAAGTTTTGTAAGAATCCTACATCAATTTTTTCTGGGACAATCAAAGAACCGCCGACCGATATGACTATTGGTTTAGATACTTCTTTTTTCATGTTTTTATTATAGCTTTATTAATTCTTTAAAGGAAAAGCGCCGTACCCGGAGGTAGGGCGCTGATGACCTTTTCAAACCCTTAATCTGCAGGTTCCAGAGCATCGTAGTTAACCCACTGTTCCTTACAGTATCCTCGTGTATCATCTTCCCCAAATGTTTCTTCTGGTTGTTCGAGTGGTTCTATATGCACCAACCAATCGTGAGTATGGTGTGGTGCCTTGAAACCCAATCGCTCTCCAACGTTGCGATGATCTTCGCGTTTTTGTAATATTTCGAGAGTGAGTGTTTCTTCCCCATAATGTTCAGCGGGTGTGCGAACAGCAAGCACTCGACTACGAATTTGAGTCCCGCCGATTCGTGAACCATAAGTAGATAGGACATCTAGGTTGGCGATCACGATGTCTCCGGGCTTCACATTACATGCGGGTGTCGGTTTTTTGCATTTATTTTGGACCATGCGATTGTTGATGTAGATACTTCCGCAGAATTCGCATTTAAGAATCTCGAGGTTGATGGTGGTGGGTTTAATCATGTTGGTTGGGATGGATTATTTATTTGTAACGTGCTTCTGTTTCGTCTTGCTCTACCACTCAGTAGAGAGACTCATCAGGCAGGCTTCACATCCTGCGACAGGTGAGAGTTTTGAAAAGTTCTCTCAACTTTTTCTATTGCACTAAGGGGCTATGGGAGCTTCCTTAGTTCTGCAAGAAATGTGCTGATTTTTTGCAGTCGAGCTGTGACGAGAGTGGAGCGCCGGGTCGATTCCTCCAGCATTCGAAGCTCGTCCTTTTCCTCCCATTCAAGTTGTGAGAGTGCGGTAGAGAATAGCCCCTTGTTCTTGTGAGTGAGAGCCGACCAGTTATCCCAGTCTCCTCGGCTGTCTTGCTCAGCGAAAAGAAGTTTTCCGTCTTGCACCCGGAGCATATATCCTCCAGCTTGGCATGAGCAGAAGGAGATACGATCTCCATCTTCAAGTTCTTTGCGCAAGGTCTGGAGCTTGTAGCTCAGGCAACCTCCCTCGACTGCTTCGATTCCCGCTGAGAAGTAGCCGAGGTTCAGCCTCTCTGCATCTTCTCGAGTGATTGAGCGGTGAGATCCGAATTGGATCCCGCCAAACTCGCTTCCGTCGGTAGTGTCGGCAAGGATGCTTTGGTTGGTCTTGCCTACAAAGTAGTGCTTGGCTCCGGTGAACTTTTCAGTGAATTCGATAAATTTCATAGTTGGTGTTTTGTTGGGGTTTGAGTTGTAAGGTTCTTCTGTTTCGCTCTGTTGAGCTCGTCAGGCAAGATTCATCTTGCGACAGAGAGGATTTTAAGGTTCCTCGAACCTGCGTTCTCACCCCTCCACAAAGTGGAGTAGGTGAACCTCGTGCTCCTTGTTTTTCCTCTCGAGATGCTTGACCAGTTCAAGCTGCTCGTGAGGAATCCTTGGAGTGAACCTGTGTGGTTCAGCTGAGGTGCCAGGTGCTGCGGGCTCTGACTTTGAACACTGTTCAAAGTTTCGAGTGCGCAGTTCCTGATTCCACTCGTGGCGAATCCGTTGGTGGCGGGCTTGTTTGTGGTTCATAGTGGTGGTTTGTAAGGTTCGCTGTTTCGTCCTGTCTGCACACATGTGCAGTAGACTCGTCAGGCAAGGTCACACCTTGCGACAGGCGGTTTTGAGGCGGTTTCAGAGCTACCTCGCCGTACCATGTGGGTTCTTCCCCATGGATTCAGCAGCTCCTACTCCCGCCCTTGACGCTGTGCCGCGCACAACGCTTGTCTGCTTTTTGCCAGACAAGTGGCTTTTTACCGATTCGGCCTCCTCAGTGGTTTGTTTGCGTGATCTGGTACTTTGGAGGTCCAGTCAGGTTTGAGCCACTTAGACTCTTCGACTCGCACCCTCTGTGCCTAGTCGCCGTTCCTCGGTAGGGCTTCGCCAGCGAACCCTTGACCTTTTGTAAGGTGCCTTTTCTGCAGAAGACTATACTTGACACAACTAAATAATGCTTGTATTTATAGGTAGTTTTGTAATACATATTCAACAAAAGTACCCTACTTGCCTTATTTATAAAGGTTTGTTATAATTCTAAAACGTAATATAAAGTTACACTTTTATGAAAACAAACTTAATACTCGAAAAAATAGGCCTAACAAAGCATGAAAGTGCTATATACCTAGCGCTTTTAGAGCTAGGTCCCTCAATCATTACGAAAATCTCAGAGAAGACTTCCATTCATCGACCGATCGTGTATAAAACCCTCCCTAACCTCTTAGAAAAGAAGTTGATTACACAGAACCCAGTCAAAAAACATATTGTCTACACAGCAGAACCACCAAACAGACTTGAAGCAATCTTTGAGGATTTAAAACACGAATTATTTAATCTTCTCCCAATACTTGAGGATTCGTATGTGATGAATACAAAAAAACTTAAAGTGAGATTTATTGAAGGTAAGGATGGGACAAAAAGAGTTTTCGACGATGTTGTCCGAAGTTTACCTAAAGGTTCAACTTTCTACAGATATAGCTCCAACACTGACGGAGTTGAGAAAAAAGATAAATACTTACCACGTGCCTACCGAAACATTCGCGATGCAAAGAAATTGGAGCGACAAGTCATCACCAACGAAGAAACTTCTAAGCAGAAAGAAGCAAAGTTAGATCGATTTATAAAAGTAATGCCGAACGACTTTGGATCATTCAACCACAATGTCACCCACCTGATTTACGGAGACAAAGTTGCTTTCATAGACTACAACTCAGAGACAGCGGTGGTTATTGAAAACAAAAAAATCGCAGATTTCCAGAGAAATATTTTCCAAGTTCTATACAAAAAGCTTTAAAGCACTTCCGAAATCCTCTGGGTACGGTGCTTCAATCTTAATTAATCCGCCTCCCAGGTCAGTAAACTCAATACTCCTTGAATGTAGTGCTAATCTCTCGAAGCCCAATACCTTGGGGTGATTTGGGGCATACAAGCCATCTCCCACCACTGGGTGATGAAGAAAATGCATGTGTACGCGGATCTGATGAGTTCTTCCGGTTAGAGGATGACACTCAATCAAACTAAAACTCGGTGTGATTTTATAATCCTGATTTTCTAAAGTGATTTCTTTTAAAACTTTATACTCTGTCACCGCTTCGCGCATCTCGCCTCGTGCAAAACGTCCAGCGCTCCACTTTCGAAAATCGCTTTTACTTCTCCCAATCGGTCTATCCACTTCCCCTTTCTTTTCCTTGAAAAGCCCCCACACAACAGCATTGTATGTTTTATGCACCTCACGATTCTGAAACTGCTCCTTTAAATATTCAAAACATTCCTGAGTTTTAGCTATAACCATGGCACCTGAAGTTTCGCGGTCCAATCTATGCACAATCCCAGGGCGATAAATAATTTCTCCTTCCGGATTTTTGCCCGGTTCGCCTACTTCTTTAATTTTTGGATACTTTTCAATCAGCCAATCACATAAATTAACCTCTTTGGTCTTTCCATCTGAATGTACGACCAAACCGGCTGGCTTGTTTATAACCAGAAGGTTCTTGTTTTCAAATAGGATTATTGGCTCTTTCATTGAAACAACATTACCCTAAAAGGTTGAAAAAGTCATTTAAATGGGATACTATCTATTTCACGGGAGATTAGCTCAGTTGGTAGAGCAACTCATTTACACTGAGAAGGTCACAGGTTCGAGTCCTGTATCTCCCACAAATTAACGAGCGAAGCGACTATAACTTGTGAGGATGTCGCGAATAGCCACGCCCACCAAAGATTGATATCTGTGCTCCCGGTTGGAATCGAACCAACATTGACGGCTTAGAAGTCCGCAGTTCTATCCATTGAACTACAGGAGCATAACGTGATGACCCTTACGATACATTAATACTACGATTTCTTCAACTCGATAATCATTTTTTCAAAACTTTCTTTTTTCTTCATATACAACTCAATGGTTTGATTAAGCTCTAATTTCCCATCCCCACCATCAGAACTAACTGTGCTTGTAGCCGTAGCGCTTTCTTTTACTATAATAGGTGCGTCCAAGTCTTTGCCATCAGCTGACATTTGGTGGTAAAAAACAAATCCATAAATCAAAACAGCCATACCGAGGATTATAGAGGTGATTAAAACCCTCCTCCAGTCTGTTTGAGGTTTTTCGCCAATTATATAGAAATGTTTTTTAAAGAGTTTCATATATTATTACTGGGTTAATTTTACCTCGACATCTTTTAATTTTACCAAGACCATGTCAATACTAGCCAACCACTTTAAAGTAGAGGATGCATCACCTGATTTTGCAAACGAAAGTTTGTTAATTTTTATATTGTAAGGCAAGGCTTCAATCAAAGCGATACTTTTTGAAACATCAGATTTTGCACCTTCAATTTTAAAAGTAACCTTTAGAAAATCTACACCGTCTGGCATACCAAACGCTTCTTCAGTCGATACTGATTGCGTCGTTATTTTAGTGCCCGTCATAGGTCCGAAACCCTCTATGGTCTGCACAACATCTGCAGTCTGATCAGGGCGAATCAGGAAGGACTTCAAATCGAAACCTTCTCTAAAATTGAGTTCGATCTTTTTTCTAAGGTCTTTAACTGCTTGATCTTTTTTCATTGCAAAAGTAACCTTATTTTTCAAATCGCCAAATGAAGCACTTTTAGCTCTGACTTGGTGAAGCATGTAGAAATATGCACCCCAGATCCCTACTGTAATTACCAAATTGAGTATTAGAAGATTTAAAGTTTTTTTCTTCATATTTTTAATTTTTCGACATTAACCAAAAGATTCAAGGTAAAGTCTAAATTGTCTTGTCTCGCCAAGCTATTGTAAGGAAAAGATGCACCCGTAAAAGCCGGGTCTTGTTTTAAAGTATTAATAAACTTTATAAGCGAATCTCTATTCTTTGAAACACCACTAAGTTGCACTGAAACATTTTCATCAAAATGATTTATTTGAAATTGACGAATGGTCGTCATGTCCCCTGCTTTTTTTTCCAAATGGCTAAAAATATCCAAATTTGAAAATGTCTTACCTAATGGGGACAGGAACGATGCTGTATTTGAAATATCTGCCAGTTTCTTGGAAAGCTCGTCTGCACCAACAGAAGAATTTCCACCGACATTTTTTTCCTGCAACTTTAAAATCTTTTCATGGGTAGAGACTAGTACTTTTGAAGGAATAATAGATACAACGGCAACAACCCCTACAAAAGATAACGAAATCAATGCGACAATAATTAACCGCATTCGGTATTCTTGTAAAACTTTTTTCTTTTGTTCTTCTGTTAATAAGTAGAGCATAAAAAATTAATATCTGTGTTTTGGTAAAGCCAAACCAATTACAGTAGCAAAGTCCAATGAATCATTAAATTTAATATCCGGTACAGTATCTTTTAAATCCAACACATTTTGCCAAACATTAGCTACCTCAACCTCGACATTTAAACTTGTAGAAAAATATTCCCTCAACCCAGGTAGTAATGAATCATGACCAGAGAGAATAATTTTTTTAATCATCGCGCCTGACGTCTCCCCAGAAGACTTGAGCTTGTCTTGAAAAGATTGCCAGTAAACGATGACTCGCTGAGTCTCGTCTTTGATAGCAGATAAACCATTAATCATCCCCGCAAAAACCTTGTTATTATCGAGGTCGACATTTTCATACAAAGGATCAGTCTTCATTTTTTCTGCTTCCTCTTTGCTTATACAGTACTCTCTCATTAATCCATCCGTAAAATCAGCAGAACCGATTGAAACAGAAGAAGTGAATTGAAGGGCATGATCAGACACAATAGACAAAATCGTGCGTTTGTCTGAAATCTGAACCAAGAGGTATGCTGACGAGTCATCGTAATTGATTACCGCACGAGATAGGGCTTGATTTTCAATTAAAAAGGAAATCGGGGTCATGCCAGACTTTTCAAGAAGAATTGTATAATCACGCACAATTTGATAAGGCACAACCGAAACTGCAACGGTAACCATTCCTGTTTTTTTATCTGCTCGAATTGGAAAGTATTCAAAAATCGCTTCAGCCAATGTTAAAGGCACATTTTCTTCAAGGTGCATCTCGATGTTGGCTCGCATCCCTGAATCATCCCCTGCTGGCACATCAGTTGTATACAAATAGGATTTTACTTCCGGAATAGAAACTTCAACAAAGGAAATTTTCTGAGTTTTTTGAATCTGAGTCAGAGCGTCCTGCAGATCTTTATTATTCACAAGACTATCATCAAAAGAAATTTGATTGGCAAGTTTCTGGCTACCGAATTTATTGATTTTTAGGTGCCCTGATTCCTTTGTTAATTCTATATATTTAACAGAAGAAGGGGTAATGTCCAGACCAACATGAGACATGTCTAAAAAATATGGTGTCGGGAAATATGTAAGGAGCTTTGTGGAGAGCTTCATCACCCAATTATAACACTTCCTAAGAGATTCTTGTACCGGCTGGAATGTCAGCTGTGGGTTTTAATAACCCAAGATTATTTTCATGCGAGGCAGCGAGGATCATAGCCTGACTTTCAAGTCCCATAATCATGCGGGGCTCGAGATTTGTCACGAATGGAAAATTTTGGTTTATAAGTTGTGTTAAGTCAGGAAAAAATTTAGCGATACCTGAAATTACCTGTCGTGGGGCAGGTTCTGCAAAGCCCACAGTTAGTTTTAAAAGCTTTTCAGACCCAACTACAGGTTCAGCCGACAGAATCTTTCCGATTGTTATCTCGACTTTTGCAAAGTCATCAAAGGTTATTTTGTTCATTTTTATATTTAAGCCTATTTAAGTAACTTTGTAAAATGATTGAAGCGGCACCGGAGTCGATATTTTCCGTATCTCCTTGGATTTTTGAGACTTGGTGGGAAGATAAAGTTTCGGGTTCGTATACGAGAGGTATATTGGAAAGTTTTGAGAATTTTTCTACAAATTTTTTTATATCCTTCATAATCGGATTTTCAACATTATTAAAGTCTTTTGATTCCCCTACCACTACCAAGTCGATATCGTTTTGTTTACACAGCTCTTGTATTTGTTGCGGAAGCTCAACATCATTTTCAATAATAGAATGTGGAAAAGCAATTTTCTTGTCAGGATCTGACATGGCGATACCAACACGTCTTTTTCCGTAGTCAATTCCTAAAGCTCTGCTCATATGGTGAGAATACTAGCATTTGATAGGGTTTTTTGATAGGATGTTCCGCGGAGGAGTGGCAGAGTGGTCGATCGCAACAGTCTTGAAAACTGTAGTCCTCGCAAGGGGACCGTGAGTTCGAATCTCACCTCCTCCGCACGCAAAAAACAGCTCAGAATATGGGCTGTTTTTTGTTTATCCAGGTGAGATTCGAACTTTTGGTGTTGACTTATTGCATTTTAGTGATATAAATGTGAAGAATTTTCAAGTACTTTAAAATCAGTGCTTGGGCTTGGAAGAAAGACTGTAATTGACTTGCTGGCAATATGCCAAGCGGATTATTGACTTTCACTCCAAACCCAACTCACTACAAAATGAAAACAAATCATGCGGAGCCGATCGATCGGCTTATCCGTTCCTACGAAGCAACGATGCAGTTCATCACATTTATGATGTGGCTCTGGAGAAGAGGAGATACTGACGGGAGGTTCACAGATCCTTTTTGGCAGAGAATCTTCAATGGGCCTGTGAAGAACTGGAAGGATCTTCGTAAAGCCCTCCTTCGAATTCACAGCGACGGCTTTGATAACGAAAAGTTTGCAGGTCCTTCAATCACGGAACATGCTCTTAGTCAGAAAGAATTTGAATTCGGACAGTCTCGGATGATTGCTTCTCGTGTCGCCGAATGGACAAGGTCATCACGTCGTGTTTACTTTGTCCCAACCGACCTCCAACTCTTGCTTTCGACGACGAGTCTCAAAGATGTAGATTGGTCAATGATCAATTGGCCGTTTGATTCATTTCTGATTTCCTTCGAAATTCCAGTCAAACATCGAGGCAAGCAGATCGACTCGGTGTTGGTATCAAAGGAGCGGGTGGGAGAACATAAGATTATGGTGATTGAAACAATTGCCACTGATCTCCCGACCATCGAGTCGGTATTCGTCGGAAACCAAATCCAACGAATTGAAACGGCTCTGAGGAAGGAAGATTTCGAATACGCATCCGAAAAACTTGGAGGTGCGTATACAAATCGGCTCGCCATTGGCGGTGGAGACATCTGGCTTGCAAGCGAAAAGACGTTCAAACCTGGCGGACTAGCAGAAAAATTCGAGAACTTAGGGGAAGATCCTGAGTCAAAAATTATCTTCCGATTAATGTTCGGGCTACTTCTATACCTACAGTCTCGCCCTCACAAGGAGCTTGCACCAAAAGGATGGGAGCCTTCAGCATTCGAACGGTGCGAAGGTCCAGCAAAAGTCATACGCATCGAGTCAGAAGTGTGCATCGTAAAAAGCATCTACAAGCTGACTGACACTGAACGGTCTGTGTTAGGACCTGCACTCCGCGGTGGATACGTTGAGGTGTCCCCTCACCACCGTGAGGGACACTGGCGTCGCCCACCGGGTAAAGGTGATGATCCAAATCACCCAAAGACAGTCTGGGTCAGACCTACAATAGTCAGAGGAGATAAGCTTGTCGATGGAACACTACCAGTCGGGAGCTCTGAAGTAGTGTAAATGATGGTAATCCCATTCGGTGCCAGTAACGTGTAACTGGCATACCCACCTTTCTCGAGCGTTGTCTCGGGGGGTGGTTTTTATTTTACATACCAAGTTCGAACAGCCTCCACGGTCCTCCGCACGCAAAAACCGCCCGAAAGGGCGGTTTGTTTTATCACAAGTGAGATTCGAACTTTTGCGTAAATTATTGAACCACTACGGTAGTCTTTACTTTTAATAATTAAGTGGTAGTTTTAGATTGAACCCAGCACGCAAAACAATAAAAACGGAGGTAACCAAAAATGCAAAATTATGCACTCAGGTCTTTATGGAGACCATTAACGCCAGCACAACGAGGAATGATCCTCATGGCATATGATCAATCGACACATGCTGACGTGTGGGAAGCGCTCAAGAGTGAAGAAGACCACCAAAGGGTCACTCTACTTTCACGAACAGTAGTCGAGGCTCACGTAGATCTGGCGCAAAATGATGACCCTGAACTCATGGTAGGAACCTCACTTGTGTCATCCAACTTTGCGGTGAGTTTCGTTCGCTGGTTTCGCGAATTGAAAGCCTGGAAAGAGTTAAGGTGGGATGACCCTCATCTGTTCCACACGCTTCTATCTCACGCCTGTGTCGCAAAAAAACTCGAAACGGTGTAACCGCACGATCAAAAATATGGCTACGGCCTTCCCCGCACTGGACTGTGCCACCGCTCTGACAAAGCGGTGTTTTCTTTTTTATAAAAAGTTCTAACAACCCCCACGGTACTCCGCACATTCGAACATTTTATCTACAAAAAATCTATTTTAAGCGCTTCTTATTTGGATTCAAAAAATTTTCCCTAGTCGCCACCCTTTTCCCTGTTTTTCTTTCAATTTCCTTGCGGGCATTGCCTGAAACTCTACCGCCGTCCTTTGCATCTTTCTGAAGTAATGGAAATCCTTTAGAGTCTCTACTCCGAGAAAGCTCTGTTGTTGTTGCTTCTCCTAACATTGTGAGTATAAGTTCAAGCTCATTCATATGGTCTCGTGCATTATCCTGCTTTGAGATTTTTTTATAATCTTTTATTTCTTGAGCGGTCATTTCAAAAGTTCCTTTATATATTTCGTTTGTGAGAATTGCGAACTCAATACCTTCCTTCGCTTCTCTGTTTTTCCATTCATCAGTAAGAGTGTTGCGAACATTAATACCTCGAATTCTTTTAGCAATCCAATCTTCGTTGTGTCCTTTTTGCTCGTAAGTTTTCTTTGCTCGTAAAACAGCTCGTTCAGGGTCTTGTATTTCTTCTATTCGTTCCTGACCTACTTTTGCCAACCACAACTTAAATGGTTCTGCTTTCGATGAAGGAATGGCTTGTATGATACGAAAGATACCTGCCAAATTGGCACAATTTACCTTCTGAACCCATCCTTTCGTCTCTATTCCAAGGGGGGTGGCAATTTGCCCCCACCCTTTTGATAACTCCTCATCCCTTCTACGCATATCCTTGATATACCCTTCGAGCTGTTTTTGTTTATCCAGATGAGATTAGAACTTTGATATACTTAAATGGTATGGAGCATCTCCCATTAGACATAAAAAATTTCGGCTTTGTTCAAAGAGAAATCTGTAATGGTATTACTGTTAAATACAAATGTGGAAGAGATTTTCTTTATTATGCTCTACATTTTCTTTTACCTTCAAAATTCAATCCTGAAACTAACAATCCGCAAGAAATAGATAGAAATCACTTTTTTGGACTTACTGTTCCTGTATGGCTCGCTTGGACACAGCTGTAATTTTACAAAATGCCAACATTCTTAAAGAGGCTCTCTTTGGAATTAAAGATAAATGATGTGATAGTTACTAACTTTTTGAAATTTGTTTATGCAATGCTTTTCTCAAGAATATCTTATGAAAATGCCCTGGAAAGAATTGAAGGTAATGTGAAAAATGGATTGGTATCAGGTGTGGATTTGGCCTTACGATGGCAAGGGTTGGAAGACCACGTGCTTTTTGTGTATGGGTATGATGTAGATAATCTCTATGTGTTTGATACTAATAAAATTTCAAGACTTGAATATGAAAAGCTTACTGATGATGAGCGATACTACATGAAACTACCAAAATCAGTAGTTAAAAACAGGTGGAAGACATTTAGTCGGGTGTGGGAAGTGTATAAAGTGAACTAATAGTGTTTAGACCGAGCTAAACTGATAGTAGTTTATATTCTGAATTATTTTTTATCTAGTGCCCCACCTCCTGCAATTCATCATGCCCATAACCCTCACCTTCTGGTAATTGTTTTGCAATATAAAACAAAGCAACAAAAAGAATCAATCCTACTATTGTAATTTTTAAAAATCTTTTAAATGTAAATTCATTTCGATAATCACGATAAATAAAAGACAAATATCCCAAGAAAACACCGAGTGGCAAAAGTATCGCTGCTACGAATGGACCATCTAGATAATGTTGCGTAGCACCACTCACCATACCAGTTCCAATGGAAAGGATTGTTGAAAACCAAATGTATGGAATTAATTGTTTAAGTGACGATATCCCATGCTCAAGTATGTTTCCAATAACGAACAATATGACACCTAAAATAATTAAAATTATGTATTTTGTTATATTTCCTCCAAGAGTCCCAGCATGCACGATCGAGCCGGAAATTAATCCAACACCTAAATATTTAAACATATGAGAAACAAAAGATTTGGTAGAATTCATTTGGTTGGTGTTCATAGTTGAACCATTATATACCAAAATTTTCAAGTTGATACTGATTTTTATAATAAGTTTGAACACCCTCCCCTACCAACAAAAAAACCACCCACATGGGCGGTTTTTTTGTTTTACTTACCCTGTCTTTATCTCCCTGTCGTAAACGATCCTGTAGCAGAGCCTGACATGTTACCTGAAGCATCAGCACTTCTCACAGAGTAGAAATATGTTGTGCTCGAAGCTAAGCCTGAGACAGTTACATCATGAAGGAATACTCTATCAGACAAACTCACCGTGCTTGAACCAGTCACAACTACTGGACTTGATGTACTCACCCATACCCCACTGTCTGATCTTTCGTTAGTTAACCAGAAGATGTGAGTAGACGAAGCGTTCGTGTTGTATGTTGTGCTGAAGTAAATACTTGGTGCAGTTACGTCCACTGAAGCAACCGCTGTAGTGTGGAATCGCATAACTTTTGTCACTTTTGTATTCCCTGCAGAGTCCTTAGCTGTGACTGTGAAATAATACTGGGTATTAACACTAAGCCCACTTAACACAACAGAGTGACTTGTAGAAGTTGAAGTATCTACTACTACATTACTATTTACATCAACAATGGAACTTGTAGCAAATCGGACGTCCCCTGTTGTAGACGCATTAGTCTTCCAAGAGATTGTTGCTGTGGAAGTTCCGACACTTACCACATTAACATCCTTGATTACTGGGATAACCATATCTACAGTACTTGTAGAATGTTTCTTGAAGAATTTTCCAAACCAGTTTTGGAAACCACCATTCTCTAATTTCTTCTCTATTCCCTTTGGTAATCCTTTACCATCCTCTAATCTTTTCTCGATACCTCGTGGTAGCATTATTCCACTTGAAGCTGTGACTGTGGCATTGGCAGATGTTTGAACTCGGACTTCATCCTTATCATCATCGTCATGCTTGTCTTTTGATACGTTTGTATTTAGAGACACATTACCTAACAACCCCTTTGCATCCGCAACTGCAGGGCTCAAGCTCATGAGAACAAAAGCAAAGGAGGTCATGGTCGTGGCAATTATTTTTAAGTTTTTCATTTTATTTTGCGAAATCATGTCGCGCACCGTCCTTTAAAGCGCGACTGACTTTATTTTGTATTTAGGCTTATAATTCGTCTCTAACACAATAAAAGACGCTGGGTACTATTTCTTCTTACTCAGCAGGTAGACATCTGTAAATAAGCGGTTTACTATAGACCACAAGAAGGGGTGTTATTTCCCGGCAATCAAAACCACACTTCTTCGTCTTAACAAATGGAGGAAATACAAAATAACTTTTTAGAGGCATACAATACCTACTCGGACTCTATCTTCCGATTCTGTCTTTTTAAGTTGAGCGATCGGGAAATTGCAAAAGATTTTATGCAAGACACTTTCACCAAAACTTGGATGCTAGTTTCGAAGAAAAAAGTAGAGATTAAGAGTCTCAAAGCCATTCTTTACAAGATAGCCGGAAATTTGATTATCGATGAATACAGGCGACGAGGAAGACGCGGACTAGCAGCGTCACTCGACGTCCTCCACGAAGAAGGATTCGACCTTTATTGTGACGAAACATCTTCCATGATGGACCATATGGATGGAAAAAAGGCAGTCTCATTAATCTCAAAAATCCAAGAACCGTATGGCGAGGCAGTATTCATGCGATACGTTCAGGGATTGGAGCTCGACGAAATGGCAGAGATTACTGGGGCTTCCGAAAACACCATGTCAGTGAGGGTGCACAGAGGAATTTCAATACTAAAAAAACTTTTTAATAAAGAAAATGAGTAAAAACAATCAAAACAATCAAATACAGGATCACGAAATGCATGAAGATATTCATAAGCTTTTTTCTATAGCCAAAGAGGAGTCGCTTTCTCATGATGAAAAAAAACAAGGGGCGATAGATTTTAAGAACTTTATGGAAAAAAATCCAAACAGAGGTGTTTCAATGGTAAGTCCTTATATAAAAAATCTTTTCATTAGCACTTTCAAATTTGTTAAACAGCGACAATTAGTAGCTATAGCCTTAGCGGTGATTTTGGTATTAGGAGGATCTAGTGGGACTGCGTATGCAGCGGTCAATTCCCTCCCGGGAGATTTGCTTTACCCGATAAAGATCAATATTAATGAAAAACTTGAAAGTGTTTTAGCTAGAGGCACAGAAGCCAAGGCGCGAGTTGCTGTAAAGCATGCCATAAATCGAATAGAGGAGGTTGAAAAATTGGCGGTTGCCGGTAAACTAGAAAAATCGAGTGAGGGTTCTGTTTCTGCCACTTTGGCTTTACAGTCAAAAGTAGTTCAGGAGAATATCTTAAAACTTAAAACAGAGGGAAATGTAGAAGCGGCAATAGTTATCAGCTCAGATTTTGAAAATTCATTGAATGATCATAAAAAGAATTTGGCAAATCTAGTTAAGAACAGTAGGGACACCGCGAGGGACCTTTTGGTAAAGACTAGTGAAAATATACATGACAATATATTAGCTGCCGCGAAGGAACGCTTGATACTTGAGGACAGTCTTTCAACATCAAACCAAATCACTGTCAATAAAAAAATTGCCAATGACGAATTAATTGCTTCTCAGAAAAAAATTAAGAAAATCGAGGGTGCTGTTAATGCATCTCGCAACATAGATAAAGATATAAAAGATACTTTGAAAAATGCTGTGAAAACTGTTTCTGAAAGCGAAGAGAAGATAAATGTAGGGGCATACAACAATGCAGTTGTCTTACTCAAAGACGCCAAGGAGAATACCGATAAGCTGGAGGAGGAATTTAAGAAATCACCCATCGATTATTCAAAATCTGGTAAGACGCCCATACCTACAAGCACTGCAACCCCCACTTCTTCAACTTCAGTGGATGGTAGTAGCAGTTCCACAATTAATATTCAAAATAATAACTTACCCATCCCCGTTCCATCAGTTCCTAGATTGTGACTCAGTAATAAATTTTCAGATATTAAGTAATTTCTTTATACATCAACGAAATCTGCCCCCTCACTACCCCAAGCCCCCTTCACAACTTTTTTATTTTTATTTATCTCCAATATTGTATCTTTGTGACTAGATACATATTCAATATGTCTATGTACATAAAACAACCTCAAAAATACCATGAATGCAATACTCGAAACTCCGCTGTCGATCAAAGAACTGGCCATAAAGCTTTTTAAAGGAAGCTTTCACACGTTCTACACACTGTCACCCGAATTCCCTCAAACACCAGATGTTTACATGTGCTGGATCGGTGAATGCCGAAACCATGCCATTGGATTAGGACTCCGCAATATCCGTGGATCTGTGCTTCCTTTCTTTGGATGCAAAGATTGCCTACGGAGATTTAACGGAATCGTCTCTGATGATGTTCCTCCGATGAAGACTTCCCTACTGGCCTTCGACGGAACACCTATGAGGAAAAACATCTAGCGCCCACCATTCAACACGAGCCCCTGTCGTTTGATGGTGGGCTTTGTGTTTTTATATAAATTAAATTTTATAACTTTTTAATCTTTTATTCATATCGTATTGTTACATTGACACCACATATCCAAAGTATATACTTCGGATATGAAGAAAACCATGCTTAGTATTAAAATAGATTCGAAACAGAAACAAGAAGCCAAAAAAACCGCTGAGGCTTTAGGGATTCCTCTTGGAACCATTATCTCTGCCCTACTGCGACAGTTTGTGAGGGACAAAGAAATAAATCTTTCGATCCCTCTCAAGCCTTCAAAATACTTGAGAGATTCTATCAAGGAAGCGGAGGAAGAATATGCTTCTGGAAAGTTAAAACCTTATAAAGATATTGACGAATTATTCAAAGAATTGAACGTCTAGCGACTTATGAAAATAATCATATCGTCAACTAAATTTAAAAGAAAGGTTAAAAAGTTATCACCTAAAATCCTTCTCCTTATTAAAGAAAAGGTTGCTATTTTTAGAGAAAATGAATTCGACCAAATTTTAAACAATCACAAGTTGAGTGGACTCTATATAAACCGTAGAAGTATAAATATTACCAGCGATATTAGGGTTATTTATAGAAAAGTCTCTGAAAATATGTACCTTTTTCTGACTATCGGCACCCACAGCGAACTGTACTCTTAAAAACTATCGCCTTATTTTCTTTACATACGAAATAATCAGAATTGCGATAAAGATAATCAGAAGGACCAACACTGTATTGAGAAGCCATGAATATTTTTCGCTAAATGGTACGACGGCGACAAATGGTTTGTATTCTGGATTACTAAGTACACCAGATACAACAACCGTTGAAAGGTCTTTTTGCTTTAATGAAGTGTTTTGTAAAACAGTATCGATATCATAAACTGGTGAATTCAGATTTCCTCCAAAATATAAATAGAATGGCCCGGAACTTCGAGGTACAAAAGTAAGGACTGCTGCAGGAGAGTTAACCATAACTTTTGATTCTAAATTAAGTGGCTGATTATCTTGGTTATCAATGATAATTTGATAGTGCGACGCCTTAATCATTGGAAAGTTGATATGGAGACTTTCCAGTTTAGTACCATCTTCTTTTGAGAAGGAATAGATGCTACCACCCCCAACTTCATACCACACTCCACTTGGGCTTGCGATAATGTTTGAATAACTACCAATCCCCCCTTCTACAAAATCGTTTTTAACTTGCAATCTTATGTTTCGGTAAAAATTAGTCGAAGAGCCAATAAGGTCAATCCCATTTGCTAAAATCCCCTTATCTTTAAAATCAAAATAAATTTCAGTTGTCTGATTTTTTTCATTCTGAACTATTTTTACGTCTTTTGGGACAGAATTTTCCTTAAGTCCTGAAATCAGGGCTGATTGTGTGGCAAATCCAAATATGCCCACTTTTTTTGGCCTAAAATTAAGTAGACTATTATTAAAACTTACATCATTTTTAATTGAGCTGTCCTGATCAAAAGGTATCAAGACTACTTTTAAAAACCTTGAATTACTCGGTTCGTATGAGATTGTTGCATTCCCTACAGATTGCTTTGTGGCAGCATCGTAAAAATTAAAAATATATTGAGGTTTCTCTTCTAGAGATAATTGTCGCCAATTACTACTATCAAGAGAAAGGGATGTGTCTGATCCATACACCTTTACAATATAGCGGAAATTATTTTGAGATGCTGTATCTACAAATCTAAGTACATTGTGTGTTAAAAATGTCTTGTCTTTATTATCTAGTATAAATTCAAGGTGTCTATTTCTTTCTGAAAGATTCTGCACGTCCAAATCTACAAACTCTGATGTGTCCCCGAACGACGAATAATTCAACGTATACGGCACCTGCACTCCGATTCCTGTGAAAACTCTGATATCAGAAATGTTACTTTTCTCCTGCACATCAGCTGGGATGATCAATCTTGTAGGTCTCCCTTCAACAATCGAAGCTGAGCTTATTTCTGCACGATAAGGAGAAGCCTCGATAATCTCTTTATCAGTGGCCGCAAATGTAGAATTTGGAATAGATAATAACCCTAGCAAAAGCAATGAAACCGCCCCTGTCTTTAATTTGTCTTTATACTTTGCATAAATAAATGATGCAAAAAGTGCAATAACTCCAAAAACCAGTGATGTTATAATTCGATAAACTGGTCCGAGATCCCAAACATCTACAAATATCTTAACCGCGGTAACTGCCATCAAAACCATTCCTGTTGTTCTAAACCATTTACTCTTCACAGAAAAACCAATCCCAATTGAAATCAATGCGTACAAGATCCACACAATATCTACTGCTGTATTCTTTTGATTTGAAAGACTTCTAGTCACAGTAGAGAGGTCTAATTTTTTTTGCTGAAGCTCTGTTTGGTAATCTTGAGTCTGTCCTTCCGTCATTGCATTACTACTATTATAAGTATTGCTTGCGTAATAATTCTGTTGCAGTTGTGCTATTTCTTTATTTAAAGATTCAGTCTTAACATAAATCTTACTTGAATACAGCTGTGATGTTTCAGATGTTAGTATAAAAATACTAGCAACCTGAGCAATTACAAAGTAAACAGCCACCAAACTCTTTGTTCCTTGTGTTACATCCACCCCCTCTTTTACGGCCTTATTAAGAATAAACGCCAATACATACGCAGTGACAATTCCTACTAAGAAAATAAAGAACCTCTCGTTCCACAAGAAATTAAATGCTTTACCGTAAACCATACTGTCCACATATCTTACGAATGTATACAAGGCGCTTACCACGAAAACAATTGAGCCATAGGCGTACAGATTTTTACCTTTTAAATTGTAATCGAGTGCATACATAGCCACAGCCTCTACAAACCACGCGAGAGCAATCCAAGGTCCATCTAATTGTGCTGGAATTGCTAGTGTGAGAAACAAAGCTGACATAGCCGGTAAAAACATGTTCAGTAATTTATTTTCCTTATTCGTCTTGAACGAAAGTAATGCGATTGCAAAATACAACATTGCCATCAAAATCATGAAAAATCCCATGAAGTTTTTGAAGGGTTCATACAATAATGAATAAGTTACTGTCGCATAACCCAAAGCGTTCACAACAATAACAGCAAGGTCTGTAGAGTCTGACATTTCTTTTCGAATAATGTGATGGAATATTGAGGACAAAAGAAAAACTACAAAATACAGGAATAAGAAAAAGCACATTCCAAGTCTGTCAGCTTTTTCATATAGATTCGTAAAGCACATAAAGACCAGAAGCCATGTGCCCGCAAAGGCGGTCGTTGTTAGCTTTCTCCATTTATAAACATATGCGACGACCATAACACCAACATCGAGAATTAAGATATATGTCAAAACCTGAGAAAGTGACGCGTTCGAAAGTGTCATAAATATAGGAGTCAAAAATCCACCAACTACTCCGATCATAGCCAAAACCATCGCGTTATCCACCACACTTAACACAACTGATAGGGCCGAAATACCAATAAGAAGTCCGTACGCTACAGGGCTTGAAACAAGATGATAGAAAGCAAAACTTGCAAAAGTTGTTAGATATAAAAGTCCAATACCACAACCCATCAAAATGTTTGAATATGCCCGATATTTTTCACGAATGTATTGACCAACAGAAATAAAGGCTACGCCAGCGATAATTCCAATTATTACCCTACCTGTAACACCAATAATATTATTAACGAAGGCATATCTTAGGAAAAAAGAAACTCCGAGAATGACCGCGACTACGCCAGCAACACCTAGGATCCTTCCCCACTTCTCTTCATTATTGATAGGATTAGGTACGGCAACAACAGGAGTAACTGGAACTGGTTGTGGAATCGCTTCAGGAACTTGGTTTAAAATAGGAGCAGATTGTACAAATTGTTTTTTCTCTAAAAGACTAATACGATCCTCTACTTTGTAAATTTTGACTAACAATATAACAAATGCTGCAACTATCAATATAAACTCGAACATAATGATTTTAATAAGGGTTATTAATATACTTACATTATACTCCTTATTTTTAAACACAAGAGCATTCCCACGAACCTCAGGCAATGTTACAATATTAACAAATGAAGAAAGATCCTATTACATGGCACAACCATGAATACGAACATAGAGAAAAAAGTCGTGACTGGTTCTTTGCTGTCGGAATCATTACGGTATCGGCCTTTATAATTGCAATTCTCTTTAACAACTACATTCTATCAGTACTAATCTTACTTGGAGGTTTTTGCATGATTCTCTTTGGTAACAAAGAACCTAATCATGTCCGGTTTGAAATCAATGGGGCTGGAATAATTATTGATAAAACCCTTTATCCATTTGGAACCCTACATTCTTTTTGGGTGGAAAATAATGACCACATTGAAATGCCATCGATGCTTTTTATTCGTTCCAATAAAGCACTGGTTCCTTTAATTCATATACCTATGATTTGGGATGTTGATCCAGAAATAGTTAGAAATCATCTTTTAGAACATATACCCGAGGAGGAACACTCGGGATCAGTTTCTCATAGGATTATGGATTATATTGGTTTTTAGCTAAGTAAGTATTGACATTCATAACATAATATTTTATGGTGTACTCGGCAAAGATCTTTGATCTGGTCAATTGTCAGAGTAATTTCACAAACCACCAACAAGAAAGGATTATTCATATGCTAAGTAATGTCAGACACGAAAGCAAAGTAAATACCAACGGAAGAAGTGCAGTGTGTGGTTACGCAAAAGCTGAAGAAAGGAACCATCCTGTAGCCGTAGTAATATTCATAATCATACTGGCAGCACTTACTGCCGAGTTCGTGATTATCCCTTGGAAGAACAGGACGAAGACGGCAGAAGTGACTTCGGTTCAAGTTTTACCGCTCACCTACATTGAGGAAGCACGTGTAGAGAAAACCCTCCTCGCCCTCAAAGCGTGGACGGAATCGAGCGAATCCAGAAGTAAAGTCATGGACGAGACCATTCGTCAAATGACTGACGCAGTAACGTCGGAAATCTACTGGCACCAGACGAATGAAAAGGAACGCAAGGTGCTACGAGAGGTTATCGAGGGCAAGGAGAGGAAGAATATTCCCATTCCCTCTGGACTGCAAGAAAGTCTGGCAAAGTTGGGAGACTTCGAAGCTTCGATTCCCCACCTGTGGAACAAGGACTTCAACCTCCCTTCCACACTGTCGCGACTTGAGGCGGATAAAATCAAGACAGCCGCTGGCAAGACTGTTTATGAGAAGTTCAAGAGGTGGAGAGCAGATGAAGAAGATGTAACGAGGTACGTCCTCGGTATCGTCCCGTCTCGAGCGACCCCATTGCCCCCGCAGATCAAGAAAAAGCGCTAACGCACCGTCGCTGATGGTCCCTTCTTTGGGGCCGTCAGCGATTTTCTTTTATATGAAGTTTATGGTAATTTAAGCGAATGCTCTCGTCGTTCAATGGATAGGACGTAACTTTGCGGAAGTTATGATACAGGTTCGATTCCTGTCGAGAGCACCACTAAGGCCGATGCGGAGGCCTCATATTTCTCAACGTTTTTTCGTTGTTGAAATTGAGCACCCCGCTTGGAATCTAACTTTTAGGAAGGATACCTTCTTTTTGCTGTTTTTGATTGGGCTGACTTACAGGAGGTGTGTCTTTCAACAGCTCATCTGATTCAGTCTTATCAACAGATATCTTTCCATCTTTCAAAATCAATTTGCTTTTCAGGTTTACTAAAACATGACGTTGTTCGTAAATGTTGCCATCTTTCAGGAGAAACTTCATATATTTTTTGATATCAATATCTCCTAATTCCTTACTCTCAAATCCACCTGGATCACCGATGACATCTCTGTGAAAACGATACATTCGATTTACATCCATATCCATCTGTCCTCGTACGCCGAGTTCGTTAATGGATAATTCATCAACTATCTCACAGAGTGATTTTATGAGATCCTCCTCACGGATATATGTCATAGGACAATGATGATCTTTTGTCCTTGAACAACCATAATAGACGTATCTCATAATAGTTCCGTCTTTCAAAGCTTTAAACTTTTCTTCAGCAGTAACACTTGAACCACAGAGTCCGCATTTAATTAAATGTGTGTAAGCAAAATCTTTTTTGTAAATCCGTGTCGCTCGTTTTTTCTTCTTCATTTCTTCTCGCACTTTATCAAAAAGTTCCTTTGTGATGAGTGGTTTATGTACACCATGGTACCAATTACCGCTTTTCTTAGGGTACTCAAACATGCCGTAATAAAAAGTTCTAGTGAGAGCTAGTTGTACACCACTTAATGCAATATGTTTTCCGTTTGGTGATCTAAAGTCTAGTTCATCAGTAAGCCAATCTCGTATACGATGTTGACTCCAACCCTCGGACGCTTTTTCAAACATCATTTGGACTATGTGTGCTCGAACTGGATCTATCTTCACAATACCTCGATTACCTTTCTCTCCAACATTCGTGTATCCCAAAGGTGCAACCCCTGGCCACAACCCTTTTTCTACAAGAGTTCTCAAACCTCTTTTTACATTTATACCTTTAGTATCATTTTCAAGTTTTGCTTGTGATCCAAGAATCATGAGTAGAAATTTCTCGTTAGGTGAGTTAGAAAAGTTTTGATTATATGTCCTGATTTCTAAAAGTTGCTTACTATCCATAAGATCAATCAGTCTACCTAGATCACCTGCATTTCGGCTAAGTCTATCTGGATGCCACGTAAGGATTGCATTGTATTTTCCAGCCTTTATCTCGTCGATCATTTTATTAAAAACTTCACGCTCACCAGAATTTTTAGCTGAGTGGGCTTCAGTTTTTACTGTCACTACTGAAAGATGATCTCGTTCGGCAAGTTTATTCATCTCACTTATCTGAGATTCAATTGACAAAGCTTGTCGTTCTTCGTCCTCGCTAGATTTTCTGGCGTAGAGGCAGTAGATGAGGGCTGGAGATGGCACTTCTTTTACAGCAGAGTTTTCCATAACTCATATTTTAATAAAAATACAGATGGAAATCTAGATATTTATTCCATCATCAGCTTCTTATCCTTCAGCAATATTCTACTCTTAATACAACTTAGCACTTCTCGCTTCTGCAACATCGTCCCGTGCTGAAGCATATGCTTTGCAAATGTTTTGATTGATACGTCTTTGTGCTTCTTCGATTGCCCTAGATCCACCCCAAGCACTCCAGTCTGGAAAAGTGCATATCGTGCCACTTCTTCTTGAAGCTTCTGCTTCAGTTCTGATTTATCCATGCTCATCTTGTCTATTATCGGTAACATCTCTGATATCAATATATCCTCTTTCACTGACTCGTTCGGACAGTCTCGATCCTTCAATTTGGTGCACCTGTAGTAGACATGAGCGTTGAAACCACCATCCTTCAATTCCTTGATCTTCTCCTCTGCTGTTATGCCCGATTCGCAGTAGGCACAGTGGAGCATTCTGGTGAAGGCAAACTCTCTGCCGTAGGCTTTTTTCTTCTCAACCCTGATTTTGTCCTGCACCAGATCGAAAAGTTCCTTGGTGATGATCGGTGTATGCTTGCCTGTATACCAGTCACCGCTTCCAACAGGATATTCAAACACTCCGTAGTAGAAGGTCAGCCTTAATATTCGGTAGATATTACCTAATGTCATCGGCTTGTTGCCTCTTGTTACAAATTTCACATCTTTGAGCCACCTATATATCTTCCTACCAGAGTAGTTTTCAGTGGCTACTTTTTCAAATATTTCTTTTATGAGTGGTGCTCTTACGGGATCAACTTCCACCTGACACTTTTTATCCACATTTTTGCTGTTTAGGTATCCAGTTGGTGCTGTGCATGGCCAGAGTCCCATCTGGCATCTTGCCCTTAGGCCTCGCTTCACATTTACCACCTTATTGTCGTTCTCAAGCTTTGCCTGTGATCCTAGAATCATGAGCATAAATTTCTCATTCGGCGTGTTGCTGAACTTTTGTCCATAGGTGCGTATCTCATGAAGCTTCTTCTGATCCATCAAGTCTACGATTCTTCCAAGATCACCTGCGTTTCGTGCAATTCTATCAGGTGCCCACGTCAGTATTCCATTGAACTTACCCTGATTGATCTCATTCACGATTTCGTTGAACACTGGTCGTTGCCCCGCTTCCTTGGCAGAATGCGACTCTTGTTTTCTTGCCACAATCTCTAATCCCTCATTAATCGCCATCTTCTCCATTTCCCGTATCTGGCTATCAATGGAGAGTACCTGCTTATCCTCCTGTTCTGTACTTTTCCTTGCGTAAAGCACGTATTTAACCCTTACAGGGATTGATATTTTGGCCTCCATCCCCACTGGCCTTTGTATTGTATGATCCATACCTACATTGATGACAGAGACCCTCCGAGGAGTCTAGGAGGGGTCAGTTGGTAACTAATTTCGCTCAATCTCTGATTTTTTGCTCAATCCTTTCTCTTTAAAAAACCCGTCTATCATTTTTACGTTACCTTTCGCTCCAACGTGCCAGATGTTAACTTCGTTAACTGGAATGATTTCTTTGTAATCGTAAATTGTTACCACTGTAGGCTTTTTATGTTTTGTTTTGAAAGACCATTCGACACGCACCTTTCCATCGCTAGATTTCCACCTTTCATCAGTAACTCTGTCGTTGGGTTTACCTAGACAACTGACAAGATGCTCGTATGAAGAAATGGTATATCCACTGAAACTTGAGCCGTTTATATCCTTTGGTTCTGCTTTGATGAATTTCATATGTTTTTTGCTTGTTAATTCGGCCTACGTCAGAGTCACTTGTAGCGGGTTTTCACAAACACATTGATGACGCAGACCACTTAGGAAGTCTAGGAGGGGTGAGTTGGTAATTTTTAGCCTTAAAAACTTAGTAAATAGGCAATTTTTATGGTATAATGTTGTCATCATGTCAGAAGACGAGCAAGATAAAATCAGCAAATGGGACACGCCTTCCAAGAAGGACATGTTCGGCCGTGAGCCGTTTGTAGATACGATAGTAAAAACAATCCAATCGTCTCAAGAAGGCTTTAACTTGGGTGTCTCTGCTCGATGGGGAGAAGGTAAATCATCAATCTTAGAACAGCTCCAGCCAAAACTAGAAGAGTTGAATTACAAAGTCTTAACTTTTTCTCCTTGGAAATATACACAGGACAATATATCAATTAAAAGAAAGTTTATAATCGATATCTACTCCCAACTTGGAGAGGATTATGATGATACTGAACTATACAGTTCAACAGAAAGTCAGAAAGAACTAAAAATTGATGCTTACGATAGTATATTTTTTAATAGACTCGGAATTTTTATTCGCTACGGCCTAACGGTATCTATTTTATTTTTGGCAGTTCTTTTTATTATAAAGTATTGGTTTGGATTTACAATAAATATTACACAGACTTTTTCCACCAATTTATTTATTCCTATACTTGCAGCACTTTTACCCATTGTCACAAAAATTACAGAAGTGACGGTAAAACATACAACCCCAAAAATAGAATCTGCCGAGCAATTTGAAAAAAGATTTAATGACGTTATAAACGGAATAATGGGCACCCATAAATCGCCGGGGAAAATAATCATTTTTGTCGATGATCTTGATCGATGCAATCATGTTGAAGTTGAACAGATACTTACAGCTTTATTTACATTTTTCAACAATAAGCATTGTACTTATGTGATTACAGCTGATCACACTGTTATTCGAAGATATATAAGTAGTTTCTTAAAGCTAGAAAACGATCTTAAAGATGATGGAACGGTAGATATGAAAAAGACAGAAGAGACTAGACAAAAAGAGGCGACGGAATATTTAAAAAAGATTTTTCAGATTAACTTTATTGTTCCAAGGATACCTAGTGATCTACTTGAACCTTGGATAAGTGACCTACTGAAGGCCAGTCCTGTTATTGAGTTCAAGAACCATTACGCAAAAGATTATTTAGTAAACCTCATACTTAATAATTTTCAGGGCAATCCCAGAAAGATAAAGCACTTTATTCGAACTTTAGCATTCCAATTAGAAGCAATTAATGAAAAAATCCAATGTCTTGCGGATCAAAAGGTAGATGAGAGTAAAAACCTCAACAAGGTTAAGGATTCTCCAGAGCTTTTAGCAAAAATACTCATTCTCCAAGATAGGTTCCCTAACTTTTACGAGAAGATCGTATTAGAGCCAAAGCTTTTACAAAGACGTGAAGCTGGCGAGATGGATGAAGACAAAGAATTACAGAACCTTCTTGCTCAAGAGCCAAAATTCTTTAATTCGCTGACTCGTAATTCTACTCTGAAGACTATCGACCCTTATTACTTCCTGTACTTCTCAGGATCGACTGGCTTCGTGGAAACTGCTGTAGTCGACCCAGCGGAGGTCAAGGCTCTTGCAAGAAGTGCAGACTTTGACGGACTCACAAAAATAATTCGAGGTTTGACCGATGAGCCGAGAAACATGCAAGTTGAACATATAAAGCTTGAATTTGATTCTCCACAAATACAACCACCTGAAAAAGTAAATATTGTAAGAAGTCTTTTCCATACAGTTACTTTAATAGAAGAACCCAGCCTCAGACTCCAAAAGCTTAAAGAAATTCTTGATAATAAGACAAAGTACAAGCTTGAATTTGCATCCTTGCAGTCGGTTGATTTTGGAAACTTTATAACTTTTGCAGATATTGATGTAATAAACAAACTTTTTGTAGGTACTCCTTTCACAGATATTGCAATGCAGACTCAAATTCTTAGTGCATTTATAAGCAAGCAAGATGAAATAAAAAATGTTGATGTTCTAAAAAAGTTTATTCAAGTTATTGCCACTGGCATTTCTAAGAACGATGCCAATTCTCAATCTTATCTAATATTGGCAAAAAAGATAAGTGATAAAAACTTTCTTGATGCAGATACGCTTCAGAATAGTTTGATTGAAACATATAAAAAGGCTCCCGATCCTTTAAAACAGGAACTTTTTGATACATTGCTTGATATTAAACCAAAGTTATCTGCACCAAAGCAACAGGAATTTGAAGAGATAATTCTAGCTGTTATTGAAAAAGACCCTATCGCCGAAAGTCTTGCGATGATTGGCAATATTCCTGTGAAGATTAATAAATCTAAATTAAGTATGTCGAAAGTCACTTCAGTAGTGAACAAAAGAATTTCTAGTTCAACAGATGTTGAAATTGCTCAGCTTGCAAATATTATGCTTCATCAAGCTATAAAAGATGAGCTTGGTCCAGATAATACAGAGCTAACACTCATTACTCTGGTCGAATTACTTGATTCTAAGGATCAACCAACGATAGCACTCATAAGAGGACGCCTTCCTGAATTCATAACTCATTCGACTAATAAGTCAAAGTTGCTAGATCAAGTATTGAAATCTGTAGAAACTGGCCCCCTTACGGAAAGTGCTCAAACGATGGATACCTTGAAGAGCATGGATGATTTCTGGAACACCAATCCTTTTTTAAAAAAGGAACTTGTATCTAAATTGAAAGCTTCTTTGAAATGGATCGTGGATAAGGATATAAAAAGTTTAGTAACAAAAAGTTTGGGAGAACTCGATCCTCCTCCTGAGCCCAAGAAGAAAAAAGAGTCCACTGAGCCTGCACCAGATAAATAATCAAATGTTGGCAACCCATGCTTCGCAAGTCTATATTTTTAAGCTAAGATTCTTCTAACATGGCAAAGAAAATTTTGACTAACATAAAACAAAAACCTCACTTCTCTCACAGGGATTTTGTTCTGTATCTTGGCAATTCAACCGATATCCTCAATGAGCTTCCAGAAAATTCCATAGATATGATTTTTGCAGATCCTCCATACATGCTTTCAAACGGAGGATTCACTGTTCATGCAGGAAAGATGGTAAGTGTTGATAAAGGAGACTGGGACAAAAGCAAAGGATTTGATAGCGACTACTCATTTCATAGAAAATGGCTAGAGGCCTGCTATCGAGTCCTCAAACCCCAAGGAACCATTTGGGTTAGTGGAACATATCATTCAATCTATCAATGTGGTCACGCTATTCAGTCTATCGGTTTTCATATTCTCAATGATATAAGTTGGTTCAAGCCGAACGCTTCGCCGAATTTAAGCTGTAGGTTTTTTACAGCCAGTCACGAGACATTGCTCTGGGCTAGGAAACATAAAAAAGCAAAGCACACGTTCAATTATGAATTGATGAAAGGTGGAGAATGGTCTGAAGATTTTATTAAAAAACCAAATCTACAGATGCGTTCTGTATGGGCAATTAATCCACCCAAAAAAGAAGAGAAAAAATTTACCAAGCATCCGACACAAAAACCACTTTCACTTCTAGAGAGGATTGTTCTCGCAAGTACAAACAAAGGAGATATAATCCTTGATCCTTTTACCGGTAGTTCCACAACAGGAATCGCTGCTAAAAAACACGGACGAAAGTTTATCGGTATTGATACTGAGGAGAAATACTTAGCTCTTTCTCAAAAACGCTTTCAAGATTTAGTCGAGGCTGGTAATTGACTATTACTACTTCGGATATCTTTCCTCTCTTGTCAGATTTTGAATTAATCATTCGGCTAGCATATACAGGAATCTGCTTATAGCCAGAATATATTTCCTTAATGAATGGTGCACTAGAATTACTAAGCATTACATATACGCCCTTTTTATCTAGCTCGATAAATAAATCTCTAAGCTTTATTTGATCATCCTTAGAGAAACTATCTTTACTATAACTTGTAAATGATGATGTCTCTGATAAAGGATGGTACGGGGGGTCGAAGTATACAAAGTCTCCAGCCTTAGCATTTTTCACAGCATCAGCAAAGGATCCACTAGTAATTTTTGTATGAGAAAGCATCTCAGATACAAGTTTTAGGTTTTCTTCGTCCACAATCTTTGGATTCGTATAGCTTCCCATAGGAACATTAAATCCACCCTTTGAGTTTTCTCTATAGACACCATTGAAGGCTGTCTTGTTTAGAAAAAGAAAGTATAGACTCTTTTTGAAATCGTCAGCAGGGAGTGAATTATACTTTTCTCTGATTGAGTAATAAAACTCTTTTCTTTCTTCTGTATTTTTTGATATAAAATCTTTCTCAATTTTTCTTAAAGACTTAATCAATTCGCCAACATTATCTTTGATGTTTTTATAGGTTTGAACTAGAGTCTTGTTCACATCGTTTATGTGAGCCTTCTTTGGATTCAATGCAAAGAATACCGCACCTCCACCGATAAACGGTTCAAAATACGAATTGTACTTTTGGGGAAAGAGAGCATCTAACTGTGTCAAAAGCTGGGTCTTACCCCCAACCCATTTAAGGAACGGCTTAGCTTTCTTAGAAATATCTATCTTCATGTATTGATTTTATCATTTTTTGATACCGATTCCTATCTTTCATTGTTCTAAGCCCTATTTTGTGATTTAATTGCATTATTATGAAAGTCGGAGGTATCGGAGGAACAAACACAAAGTCGGGGCTACACTTTGAAGGAAAGGTGGATTTTCTCGAGGCCCTCAAAATAGTAAAGGGCTATGAAATAAAGGATGACGGGTCTATCCTTTTCGAAGGTAAGGTTGTAGCTCTCAATCTCCGAAAATACAAGCTCTACGAATTTCTAGAAAGTAAAGGTGTTAATCACAAAGAAATACTTTCAAAACGTCTTCTCCCTGATGATGCTATCTTGGTACTCAACACGAATTCATTTTACGTAATTGAAATTAAATTCCAACAGGTTGCTGGTTCTGTGGACGAAAAATTGCAGACATGCCATTTCAAAAAGAGACAGTACGAAAAATTGATGAATTCACTCGGTGTAAAAGTGGAATATATCTACATCTTAAGTGACTGGTTCCAAGCTCCTGCGTACAAGGATGTTCTCGCTTACATTAAAGAGGTTGATTGCGATTATTTCTTCGAAGAAATAACTCTAAACCGTCTCGGGCTCCCATCTCCAACAGAGACTATCTAAATCCTGGCATTGCTGATTGAAGTACTTCTGTATAGTGTTTCTTGTCGTCGATATAATCTCTAAGCGTAAGTAGTAGGTTTTTAAACATATAAGCCTCGGTATAAATCTTTTCATTCTTGCAGAAAAGTTCAATCATTATCGCAACGTAATCTAAAGACAGGGTGTAATCCTGCTCAATGTGTGCATACTTTTGTGTAATCTCATCAACGGTTTCAAGTTTATAGTTATTCCTATCTTCAACCGATGCGAAAGGCGTAGTTCTCTCATAAAAATCAATGTAGTACTGAACTATCTCTCGAACGTCTTTGCGATACTGAGGGATTTTCAGAAGAAGATCGACAACCCAAAATGTATGAGTCGGCGGTGTCATTATTTTGTTCACTCCTGGCACGAGAATTTTTACTACGAAATCAATATCTGGTCTTGCACCTCTACTTCCTTGAAATAGACCAATCAAAGTTCCGTCTTTTGTGACATATGTCTTAAAAGCAGTTAGACGAGGTCTCAGTTGAGCGAGATTAGTTCCATCATAATATCTAGAGTTGTATTCGTGTGACATTACAGAAAGTATAGCAAAAGCTAGGCTGTTGGTAACTAGAGCTTCGCAACCCTCCATATCTAAGCTAAGGTACAGACAGATACCTCAGTTTTTGGTATCATGGTAATCACAACAAAGACCTAACCCCTAGAAAACCCTTAGTTTCCTAGGATATGGTCGTAATAAAAACCGCTACAGTATAGAAGACTCCTCGTCAGAGTCACTGTAGCGGTCGCGTCTAGGAAACTGGATGTGGGTTGAGCCGAAAGGTTCGATCACAATGGCGAGGGGTCTTCTGTCTCAAGGCTCAAAACTCCTCGCCACTTATTATTAGTTAATAAGCTTAAACCGCTACAGTGGCTTATGAAAAATCAAATAAGGCGTATTCCGCCATCTGGCTACTTAATTGTAGTTCTGTTTCTAGTAACTTTAATATTTCCAAAACACGCAAATGCAACATCAGGATCATGCTCATACCACGGAGGTGTCGCATGTAGTCTCAGGTCGGATTATGACGGCAGTGTAATTTGCAACGACGGATGGAAAGATAGTTCAGTATCATTTTCAAATGCAGATGAGTGCAAAACATCCTTACCGTCATGCCCCTTACCTTCAGGTGCGAAATCTGATTGTGGCTCACTCCGTGCACAACTTGCACGAGGACAGTTGCTCGGCACTACGTTTGGAGACAATGAGCTAGCTCAGTGCGATGCTCAGAATACAACCTACGATTCTGCCCAGTCTGCATATCAACAATGTCTTACTTCGCAGTCAGCAATACAATCTCAACAATTTAATAACTACGTGGATCAAAGTAAAACTCAAGATCAGGCTTTTAATCAGCAGATGCAGACCAAGTACGACGCATACTGTGTTTCATCACAAGGTGTAGGAAGTGTCTGGGTTGGCGAATTCGGTCCGAACGGATCATGTAAACCAACTAATTCTGATTTCTGGAAATCGTGTCAGGGAAAAATGGGTACAAATGCAACGTACGATAAATCTTCGGGGTATTGTACTTGTTATAGCGGATACGTTGTAGATGGAGACAATCAATGTGTAACAGAAGTTCAGCCAAGCATCCAAACTCCAGATGTTCCACAGACACAACCTGTTGTCACTACTCCCATACAAAAAGTAATTGCAGTAAAAAAGCCGATAACTAAACCGACCGTCGTTCCAGTCGTATCTGAACAATCTACTACAACCATAGCTCAACCCATTGTCACAGATACTCCTACCGTCAAACCTATTGAAGATAAAAGCTGGTTTGGTTCACTGTTTGAAAAAATAGGAAGCTTCTTTACTAATCTATTCCACTAAAACATGCCTAAAACCGTAGTCCACATCGATGATGATAAATTCCTTCTCAACATGTACGACATCAAATTGAGACGTGCTGGCTGTAGTGTGTACGCATTCCAGACTTTTGATTCAAAAATTGTCGAGGATATTGCAAAGTGCAAGCCTGACATTATTGTTTCTGATATAGTCCACGACCCAAAAGACCCTGATGGCATTGAACTCTGTAGGCAGATGCAAAAAGATGAAAGGCTCAAGAATGTTCCGTTCGTCTTTTTGTCGAATACTCTTGGGTATTTAAAGAAGGTTGATATTTCAGATTTGAAGATCGCCAAACAGATAGAGAAAGCTACGACTCAGCCTGATGACGTGATAACTCAAATCCTTAACATAATAAAATAAGCTAGTTTTTTATCCTTGAAAATCTACCTGAAATCTATACATTCCCATTCCGCATGTTCCGTTTAAGGTTGCAACCTGTGGACTTCCTATATCAATATCTGTCGTTCCAGACTGAGGAAGTGACTTTGAAATATTCATACTTGGAATACGCACAGTTGAAGAGCAGTCGAATGTTCCATTGGTATCGAACCTAAGGATGCTTGGCACACCCGCCTTTGCAATACTGCTTCCTGGTTGGTATCCGCCCTTGGCATGAATCTCAATAATCTGTTTTCCGTCTACAATTGAGACATTGTTTGCGTTAGCGACTTGACCAGAACCTTTGGTATTCGCATTTTTTGCAAACATAAATGCTCCTCCGATTAATACGACCGCCACGATAATTGATATAGTTGTTGCTTTCATAAAGATGATTATACTAAAAATTAAAGACTGGTGGAATGACCCCGATCACCACTAAACTGTTAATAAGGTTAAAGATTGCAAACATGATGACTACCAGCCCTGCTGACTTGAAGAATATGCCTGACTTAGAGCTATTCTTGATACTGAACGAACTGAAGCTTACCAAGGCTAGTACAGGTAATGTCCCTAAAGCGAATGACAGCATTGTTAATCCTCCTTTTAGGAAACTGCCTGTAGTAAGTGTGTAAAGTTGCATTGATTGTGTAAATCCACACGGCAGAAAAAATGTAGCAATACCAACAAGGAGAGGTGTAAGAGTATGATTAAACTTCGAAACATCAAGTGCATGCTTTGACATAAATTTCGGCATTGAGGGCTGTAGTTTTTTAGCCCACTGGAATACATCAAGAAGATTGATTCCAAGTATGAGCATAACAATTCCGATTATGAGACTTAAGGCAAATGATGCATTGGTACTTAAGGTGAATGCAGAGCCGATTGCACCTATCACTCCTCCGAGAATAAAAAATGAGACTATTCGTCCGCCGTGGAACATGAGCTGTGGACGAATTTTGTCTCCTTCTTTTGCAAATGTTGCCGACATCGAAAGAACTATCCCTCCGACAACAGCCATACAAGTTGAAAGTGAAGCAATGATACCGATTACAAATGCCGTACCATAAGTTACGTTGCCTCCACCCACAAGATTAATTAAACCAATTTTTTGCAGACCGAAAAACAGGACTGCAAAGCCTAATGCGATAGGTACAGCAATTTTAAAATCTGCCCAGTTCTTTTGAACCACTCGTTTTTCTATAGAAACAGTATAACCATGAGGCTTGAGTGGAGCAGTAAGCTCCTCTGCGATCTGTTCAGGTGTCTTATCACCAAAATTTCCAGAAACTTCCACCGAATGATTCTTGAGACTTGCTTTAACAAAACTAATATTAGACAGCTCTCCAAGCTCACTTTCGGTCATAAGAACACAAGCGTTGCAATGTATACCGTGAATATGAAAAGTGTATTTTTGTTCAGTCATAAATTTATAATTTCTGAGCCTTAATTCGTAATGAGTTCGACACCACTGATACACTTGAGAAAGCCATAGCAAGTCCTGCAAACACAGGGTTCAAAAGCCAACCGAAAATTGGATAGAATGCACCAGCCGCAAGCGGAATACCGATAATGTTGTAGATAAATGCCCAGAAGAGGTTCTGCTTGATTCCTCTCATGGTTATTTTGGAAAGCTTGATTGCTTTTACAAGTTTTGAGATGTCACCACCGAGAAGAGTAATGCCCGCTGATTCAATTGCAACATCAGTACCAGTTCCCATTGCAATACCTACATCGGCTTGAGCCAAAGCAGGAGCGTCGTTCACTCCGTCACCTGCCATAGCCACTATTTTTCCCTGTGACTGTAGTTCCTTAATCTTTGCCAATTTATCTTGTGGCAAGACATGTGCAATTACCTCATCAATACCAACAAGCGACGCGATGTATTTTGCTGCTTCCTCATCATCACCTGTAAGCATGACAACTTTTATTCCAAGTTTATGAAGATTTTTAACAGCCTCAATAGATTCAGCTTTTATTTCATCTGCTACCATAACAAACCCAAAAGCTTTTTCTTTTGTGGATATAATAACAGGAGTCTTTCCTTGTGCGGTGAATTGCCCAATCTTTGTGAAATCAAAAGACAGATTTAAATCCTTTATTAATTTAGCGTTGCCGACAAAATATTCAGTACCACCTACTGATCCTTTCAATCCTTTTCCTTGAATACTTTCAAAATTCGAAACATCCCGAATTTCAATATTTTTTTCTTTAGCGTAATTCACAATCGCATTGGCAATCGGGTGCTCTGATTTTTTCTCAAGCGATGCAATTATAGATATAAATTCTTCATTTTTTAGACTTGATTGATTTTCAATATCAACGAGTGTCGGCTTACCAATAGTGATTGTTCCTGTCTTATCAACCACGACAGTATCCACCTTGTGAAGCTTTTCAAGCGTCGCTGCATCTTTAATAAGGATTCCTTCCTTAGCACCTTTACCAACACCAACAATAATTGCGGTGGGGGTAGCCAAACCAAGAGCACACGGACAGGCAATCACCAATATTCCGACAAATGACACGAGACCGTCTGAAAGAGCTTGTGAAAAGCCTAAAGGTCCAGTTCCTAAAAGTAACCATGCTCCAAGAGTCACGAAAGCCAATATTAGAACTATTGGTACGAATACACTTGATATTTTGTCAGCTAATGCTTGGATTGGAGCCTTGCTTCCTTGAGCCTCCTCAACCATCTTTATGATCTGTGCGAGCAATGTTTCTGAACCCACTTTTGTGGCCTTAAATGTAAATGATCCACTTGTATTTATTGTTCCAGCTACAACACTGTCACCAATTTTCTTTTGTACTGGCATAGGCTCTCCAGAAATCATTGATCCATCTACAAACGATGAACCCTCTGTGATAACACCGTCAACTGGAATTTTTGCTCCTGGCTTTATGATAATTAGGTCTCCGTGCTTCACCTCATTTATTGAAATTTCTATTTCTTTTCCGTCACGAATTATCAGTGCTGTTTTCGCCTGGAGATTTAAAAGTTTTTCTATAGCATCGCCGGTCTTTATCTTAGATCTAGCCTCCAAATATTTACCGAGAGCAATAAATGTAATGACTACAATTGTTACATCGTAATACGTGTGGGTCACATTAATATATGGTCGAAGTGCATCCTCAAATGCTGTGATTATAAAGCTATAGAGGAAAGCGACGGACGTACCGATTCCGATAAGGGTGTCCATGTTCGCCTTGCCGTAACGAAGAAAACGATAGAATCCTAGTAGATACGGTTTACCAACTACGAACAAAGTATATGTCGCAAAGATCGGGAGGAGATGATGAAAAAATTCACTGATCGTATAGCTCATCGCAGGAATCGCACCATACTGAGCAAGAATATCCCAGCCCATTACAAAAATACTAATTATTGCTAGAGGAATTACTGACATTACTTTTGATCTCATGTCTGCCACTTCTGCGAGCTTTTCTTTTTTTGATTGGTTAAGACCTAGATGCTCCGCATGCTCTGAAGCACTCATTCCCATATCTCCTGCTGAGGGTACATCGAGAGAGTAACCTAGTTTTTCTATCTGCTTTGAGAGGTGTTGTGGATTAGTCTTTGACTCGTCAAAAGAGACTTTTGCTGTCTCTGTCCCATAATTAACCTCAACAGATTTAACGCCTTCAGTCTTTTTGAAAGTTTTTTCTATGATTCCTGCACAAGAAGCACAGTGCATACCCCTTACTTTGTAGGTTTTAGATTCATTCATATTCTATTTTCTTTTAAGCCTATACACCTTAAGTATTTCTCCAATAGCCGTTTTTTCTTTCCCTTTCTGCATTTGTTTTACAACGCAAGTGCTCAGGTGATTTTCCATCAGAGCATCTTCAATGGTTGAAAGTGCCTGCTTTACGGCAGACGTTTGAGTTATGACATCAATACAATATGCATCTTTTAAGAGCATGTCCTGTAGACCTCTCACTTGACCCTCAACAATTTTTAACCGTCTAACCAGCTTTTGTTTTGCCTCATTCATATTATATATAATACCCCCTAGGGGGTATATGTCAATATTTAAGTATTGAAGTGTTTGTATAGAAACCAATAAAAGCTTTACACTAAATTTACACCCTCTCCATATAATTCACCACATCAAGCAGAAAGTAATTCGTCATTACATTCGTACTTGCGCCATTAAGTAAGAATACGATGGTGATTATAAAATTAATAATTTGATCATTAAATAAATTACGTATGTTAAAAAATAAAGCAACATCTCTTACTGTCGGTGCAATGGCTCTAGCGGGTCTGGTTGCGGGTTTCGCTACTATGGCAGGTGCACAAAGCACAGCAACAACTGCTCCTGCTACTAGCACAACCGTTACAGCAACCCAAACAGTCGATACTCCAGAAAAGGGAGATACTCCTGATGCTACAGGTACAGAGACTCGTAAACATGCTCCCTTGGGAGGTGATGGTGTAGTTTCCAGCATCAACGGTACAACTATCGTCGTAGGTGAAGAATCTGACGAAGGCGGAGCGTCATACACAGTAGACGCAAGCAAGGCTACGTTTACAAACAATGGAGCTATAGCAAGCATCTCTGACATAAAGGTAGGCGAGAAAATCTTTGTACAAGGAGTAACAACTGGTACAAACGTATCTGCGACATCAATCTCTATCGGGCACAAAGGAAGTCATGTTGAAAAGGAAAATGACACTGATGGTGGTTCAGCAAGCGAAGCTAATGAACCAGCGGGTTCAAGCGACACTTCAGAGAACTAAAGATTATTAATCTAAGTTTCGATAGAATATGCTCCGAAAGGGGCTTATTTTATTTGGTCTTTACCAAAAATTAACATTGCCCTATGTATGCTAACCTTACTATATGAGAATCCTTATCATTGAAGACAATCAAAAACTGGCCGACTCTATTTCACGAGGTCTAGAGCAAGAAGGCTATGCCGTAGATTATCTAGTGAATGGACTAGATGGAGAAAAAAGAATGCTCGTTAGTCACGAAGACTATGATGTGCTTATTCTCGATAGAATGCTCCCAGGCAAAGAGGGCGTCGAGATTTGTAAAACTTTGAGAGAGAAGAAAATCATGACGCCTATTATTATGCTCACCGCAAAGGATACGGTGGATGATAAGGTATTCGGGCTTGATAGTGGGGCAGATGATTATTTAATAAAACCATTCTCATTTGAAGAATTGCTCTCGAGAGTACGAGCCTTGGCAAGACGTGAAAGAAAAACACTTTTACCAAAACTTCAAATTGGAGAGTTGACCCTTAATCCCAAAACACAGGAGGTGCATGTGGGAAACAAAAAATTAGATTTGACTCTGAAAGAATTTCGTATTCTTGAATTCTTTATGGGTAATTTTGATAATGTTCTGACACGCCAGAAAATCATTGATCATCTTTGGGATTCAGACCTAGATCAATTCAGTCGAGTGATGGACGTGCATATTAATAATTTAAGGAATAAACTAAAAGCATACAAACATGGACCGACTTTGGAAACAATTCGAGGGGTTGGGTACCGCCTCAAAGCATAACGTCTTTTTTAAGGCACGCTTAAAGCTCACAGCTTTATACGTCGTTATTGTTGCCGTTATCGTCATCGGCTTCAGTCTTTTCCTATACCAAAGCATCGGACATAATTTGAATGACGCAAGTGATGACGATTTCTCTGGCTTAGAGTCTCGCCATCATTTCGTTCAAAACACTCTCGATTCTGTTCAAAATGATTTAATGTTAGCCGATCTCTTTATCATTCTCACAACAGCAGGTCTTAGTTTTGTTCTAGCAGGAAAGACTTTAAAACCAATACAACTATCCGTTGAGGCACAAAAGGCTTTTGCTTCTAACGCTTCTCACGAACTCCGTACGCCGCTTGCAGTAATGCGAAATGATATCGAGGTGTTGCTCCGCAATCAATCTGCCACAAAAGAGGTGACTCATAAAACCATGACTAGTAACTTAGAGGAGATCAGTCGTATGTCTGGAATTGTTGAAGATCTTTTGTTTTTAGCTCGTTCTGATAATAAAGTAATTCCTAAACATGAAAATGTTGATATCGGCCTCATTACAAAAAAGGTGGTTGATAGAATGAAACCTATTGCTCTAAGTAAGAGTATAGATCTCAATTACATACCTTCAGCGACCTATCTAATTAACGGGTCTCAAAGTGCCCTAGAAAGAGCAGTATTGAATATATTACAAAATAGCATTGAGCATACTCCTGCCAACGGTTCTATTAATTTGGATGTAAAGAAGGATGGAACAACTGTGATGATTTGTATTAAGGACACTGGACATGGCATTAAAAATTCTGACCTGCCACATATCTTCAAGCGTTTTTACAAAGGAAATTCTGACACAGGAACAGGCCTAGGTCTCTCTATTGTTAAAGAGATTATAGACCAGCATAATGGGAAGGTTTCCATTGAAAGCATCGAGGGTAAGGGTACTTCAGTAATTATTCATTTGCCCATAGCTTAATCTTCTTTACAATATCTTTACATTGAGACGACTACAATTTACAAGATTTTTAGTAATAATATAAAAAACATGAATAAGGAAACTTTTTTAAACAAGACAGTCGCAATTTTCGTTCTATCGATATTGCTCGCGTTAGCCATCGGGGTAGGCATTGGTTTTGGTATAGCACATGAGGGTGGTGATCGAGGAGAAAGAGAGAACAAGTTTTCAGGCATGCGTGGGAATGAAGGCTATGGGCAAATGATGAATAATCAATATGTTGATGACAACAACCAGAATCCAAACGATGCTGAAGTTCAAGACGATCAAGCAACTACTACAGCTTCTACAACAATACAATTAAAAAAGTAGTATGCAGGATATTGCTATAAATTCAAGAAAATCTGAGAGTGATCCAAAGTTCAGGCAGATACTCAACAAGGTACCCGAGGTTACCCTGTACTTCTGGATCATTAAAATTCTTTGCACTACTGTCGGAGAAACTGCGGCAGACTTCCTCAATGTTAATTTAAATCTAGGACTTACAGGCACTTCCGTTGTAACTGGTATATTACTTATCATTGCTCTTGTATTTCAGTTCAGATCAAAGAAATACATTCCAAGTATCTACTGGTTCACTGTTGCACTTGTTAGTGTTTTCGGAACATTGGTGACCGACAACCTTACAGACAAACTTGGCGTACCCCTTGAAGCAAGTACAATTGTTTTCTCAGTTCTTCTAGCGCTCACATTCTTAGCTTGGTATCTAAAAGAAAAAACATTATCAGTCCATTCAATTCTCACCACTCGAAGAGAATCGTTCTATTGGCTGACAATTCTTTTTACTTTCGCTCTAGGTACTGCTTCAGGAGACCTTATGGCAGAAGGGCTAGGCCTTGGATATTTAGTGACAGGTATTATCGTAGCATCACTTATTGCAATCTTTTCTATCAGCTGGAGACTTGGGATTAACTCTATTTTAGCTTTTTGGCTCATCTACATAATGACTCGACCACTGGGTGCTTCAATCGGTGATCTTCTAACTCAAACGCGTGAACATGGAGGTCTCGGCTTAGGTGCAACGCTCACAAGTATCATTTTCGTCGGAGGAATAATTCTCACTGTTGCGTATCTTTCAATCACCAAAAAGGATGTTATTGAAAACGAACCTAGAGAAAAAACATTGGAAGTTGAAAAACAAGAAAAAGGTGGATTATGGCAGACAGTTATTGCTGTAGTTATACTTATTGTCGCAGGCGTAACTGGATACCACATACAGCAGTCTAAGCTTCAAAGTGAAGTATCAAATACAAATACTATTTCTCAGTCTGGTAATACAGCCACATCAACTTCACCGTTGGGCGATATGTCGATATTTAAGACTATTACACAAGACACCCTCAACAAATTAAATGCAGGAGACCAGTCAGGTGCCACAACTCGCATTAATGATCTTGAGTACGAATGGGACAATGCTCAATCTCGATTGAAAGCTAAGGATAGTGCAGAGTGGACTAAGGTGGACGGAAAGATTGATACTGTGCTTCGTGAACTCAGGTCAACGAATCCTAATTCTGTAAACGAGAAGGTTGCACTTCAGGCATTGCTTGCTGTACTCTAAACCAATGGATATCATCTTTATTTTCGGTGCAAGATATCTTTTCTTTTTGGTGCCACTGATTGCATTGGTATTTTTTCTGAAGCAACCAAGACCTAAACACAAAGAAATGGTGATCTTTTCAGTAATTTCTGTGACACTTATCTACTTGATTGCACTTGTCTCTAGTCATATTTATTTTGATCCAAGACCTTTCATCGTTGGTAATTTTAAGCCTCTCATTCCTTCTTCGACTGATAATGGGTTTCCTTCAGATCATACTTTGCTAGTCTCCGCTGTAGCCTCTGTGGTTATGTATTTCAATCGGCGTGTCGGATTTACTCTCTGGTTTATTGCTATTTGTGTCGGTATTTCAAGAGTTTATGTCGGTGTACATCATATAACTGATGTCATTGGGAGCATGCTCATATCACTTCTCGTCACGTCCACGGTGTATAATTCAATGAATTATGTTGCTCGTAAAAAAGTTTCTAAATGAAAAATATGTCCACCGCTTTTTTGAGGTAGCTCTTGCCTTAAAGGGTGTCCATGCTCTTATCGAGATTGGGAGCAGTATTTTTATTTATTTTACCAATCAGCAATTTGTCTCAAACTTGGTCGTCTGGATCACCCAAGAAGAACTCTCTGAAGATCCACGAGATTTTATTGCTCATTACCTTATTAAATCTGTTGAAAACTTTTCTGTTACGTCCCAACATTTCGCCGCTTTTTATCTCCTTAGTCACGGAATCATAAAAATAGTCTTGGTTATTGAATTACTTAGAAAAAGACTTTGGGCGTACCCAGCGTCCATTGTCGTGTTTAGTTTGTTCATCATCTATCAAATCTACAGATTCAGCTTCACTCATTCTGTTTGGTTAATTGTCTTTACAGTATTAGACGCATTAATAATCTGGCTTACTATTCATGAGTATAGGTATATGAAAAAGCATTTAGGTTTTCAAAAGTAGCATCGAATATTTTCTATATCCCAATCTCAGGATGTAACATCTCGTCACCATCCTCGATTTCCTCCTCTGTTGGCCGTATCACAACTCTCTTTTCCTTTGCAAAAGTCATAGCTAAGGCATCAGGGATTGATGTATCGATTCCGTCTTCAATGAAGCCATCCCTCTCTGCCATTTTTCTTTTACCCCCTTGTTCTGTGTACGTCATGTACAAAAGATCATCAAATGTGTTCTGACCGACGAGTCTACCGTCTTTCTCTAGCCACCCTGCACACTTCGCATATGCTCTTGCCCAGTTATCAAAAAACAGCTCATCTTCAAATTGTGGGCTGTCATTCATATCTATGCCATATCGCTGATGATACTCGTACTTTTCGATAATATATTTACCTTCAGTGCATTTGCGAATTTCTTTGCATAAATCTTGACTATTGCTTGTGATATCAACAAATATGTTTTCATACGAAAGTGGCACTTCATACTTGAGTGCAAGGTCGACCACTTTTTGTGCCAACACTACTGGATCAGTTATTTGTTCATGAAGCAAAACTTCAGTACTCTTTTTACCTCGCATCACTATTGCTGATTTCATCCTGTTTCTATTTGCCATGACTACGCCTAAGAATTTTTCTTCTTTCTCTTGAATATTGGATTGATAGCTTTTAGACAAAAGTTTTTCGTTAAAGAATTCACGATGACCTTTTGGTATATTGGATTCTTTGTCCATCACATTCGCGACAAGAATACAGAAAGCATCTGACAAGTCATCGTGTTTTTCTGTACCAAAATTTACCATTTGTTCAATCAGAGCTTCTGCACCATGTCTTGGAAAGACAACTGTTCCAGATTGTATGTATGTCGCAACAACAGAGAGTCTTGCTCTCTTGTCTGATCCGTATGGCTTGTATTCCTTTGCAGGGAAACCATCAGCCACCAGATGCTCGATGATGGATTTCTGGTACCCGACAGATTCAACCCACAGGGTTGTAGGTTCTCCATTGCCAAGTGCTTTGGATAGTTCCTTCGCTCGGTCCTGTATATCCTTTGAGTCCAAGTGTTCATTTACAGGATTGGGTAAGATATATATCTTTAGGGACTTTTTTCTACCATAAATTCTTCCTGATACCATGGCTGTATAGTCAGCTTCCTGATTTGTACTTATAGCTGGGTCAATACCTGTCGCCGAGTATCGAGGAATATCTTGCGGAAGAGAATCATAATACTGAATCCACTCACGTCGTATAACCTGATCATCATTAGCAATAATATTGAGCATATATTCACGCTCCCACGCCTGAATACTTGGAACTGATTTCTTTTGAATATCAATATCATTCTGTGTGGGAAATTTCTCAGGCCACATCGCCGTGCCGTCCTCTTTGAGGAATGGATACCGTCTTGTCACTCCATCCATTGTCCCTTTGGCTATCGAATCGCAGAGCCTTCCTATAATTGAGTCGTTGTGAAGTTTGGTACCGATTACAATCAACCTTGTGCCTTTATCCCCAAGTGGGATTATGTCACCCATGAGCCAATTGAACATCTTGTCTCGACTTTCTTGAGTCTTCACAATGTCCAAATCTTCAAGGTCATCACAAATAATTAAATCTGGTCTATGTGCCCCGTGCTTAATACCTCGAATAGAACTATCGACTGAAGCTACTGTTATTCTTGCTCCATATTTTGGAAGCACGATAGATGTCGCTCGCCACTCGTCATCTGGCTCCTCAAATGGTCCAAGGTCAGAACGGAGAAGTGTATTCGACTCAAGCTCTATCTTTATGTTCGCCAAGTATTGCCTCGCTTGGCTTTCGGTCTTGGCAATGATGAGTATGAACTTTCGCTGTTGCACCCCTAGAATCGACCATATGACGTGAGAGGTGGCCATGATTGTTGTTTTACTTGAGCCTCTGAAACTTTCGACTACTACATTCTTTTTTGTAATATCTTCAGTCAGCTCAAAGAGATTCTTTTGAAACTCTGCTGTCTTATATTTCACATGAGTGGCAAAATATATGTGGAAGAACAGGTAGTGGCATTCCTTTGTAACTTCACGTCGAACACGCTGATCCTTGATAATCATTTCTAATTCTTCATGTGCAATTCCTGTGTTGTGGGTATGCTTCATTTTAGTTTCCTAAAGCTTTTTTAATGAGAGCCTCCTGCTCTGGAGTCAGTGGATCTTCAGCTTCGATCGTAGCTTTAACCTCAAGCCTGTTTCCGTACTCGTGATGATGTTGCCTGAGCCACAGCTGTATGGCGTTAAAGTTTTTCTCTTTGATCAAGGTTATGAGTTGTGACTCACTTAGGTCATTGATCATGTCTTTACCGTCTTTCATTGAGTCATCAGAACTCTTACGGAACTGCTTGTCATCTTTCCTCCACTGATAGTAGGTGGTGCGAGATATGCCACACCTCTCACACGCCAACTGAATGATTGGAGTTTTCTTTAATTGTTCGACGAGAAGCTTTTTGTCAGCATCTTGCCGTTTTTGTACAGTTTCTTTTTTCATATCTGTATTACCTTAATGCCTGATAATTTTTCGAATCTAGAAATTGCGGTAGCCACATACTCTGGATCGAACTCAATACCAATACATTTTCTTTTTGTCTGCTCGCATGCAAGAAGACAAGTCCCTGAACCCATGAAGCCGTCAAACACGACGTCCCCAATTCGGGTGCTGTTTAGAATGAGGTGACGAATGAGTGCAACAGGCTTGGTTGTTGGGTGATATGGACTCTTGTTTGGCTTTGGGCACACGATTACACTTTTGTCTTTCGACTTCATGAATTCATGCGTGCCAAACCAGCCGTAAGCGATCAATTCATGCATAGGGGCGTAGTCCATACGACCGATGACGGCGTGAGTCTTCACCCAGACAATGAGTTGTGCGAATTTACAACCAACCTTGAGCATGGCTTCACGAAGTGCAAAGATCATCTTGTCACTGTTGAAAATATACATGGCATTCTTCTTTTCTAGGTGAGGAATTAGAGCAGTGAGCCAGTCTTGTGTGAATTTTACATATTCCTCATCGCTTTGGTGGTGATCATTTTCAATCACTTTATCTTTCTTTAGTTTTTGGAAGTTTCTTTTTGACTCAGTCGCTTCAATTCCGTACGGAACGTCCGTGATTACAGCCTTGATTTTTTGTTTACCAACAATCTTAGCTACAAATTCTTTGTCTCTACTGTCACCACATCCAAGAATGTGGTCTCCAAGTTTAAATACCATCCCGTGTTTAATTGAGTTTTGTGACTTTTGCATTTGGATTGAGTTTCTTAAATCTATTAATAATCACTTGGCAAAACACTGGTTCAATTTCAGCGATGTATGCTTTACGTTTGAGACATTCACTTGCTATGAGTAGACTTCCTGAACCACCGCAGAGATCGAGTATTCTGTCTCCGGGCTTACTGCACCGCCTCAACGATTTTTCATAAAGGCTAGGCGGCTTCATCGTCGGGTGTTCGTACAGATTGCTCGCCACTCTTTTTGCGAGCCATATCTGGAACATGTCCATGATGTCATCTATCAGACGATTACCTGTACCAATCTCTTTGTTCAAAACTTCATTCAAGTTTTTGACGGAAGAAGAGAGAAAAGGTTTGCCTTTTACGGAATACATGCAGAGTTCCACCGCACGATTAAACGCTATCTGCGGTGTCGGGTTTTGATTAGATTTTACCCAGAAGCAAAGTCGCTTGAAATCTATACCTACTTCTTTGAAAATTTCTTGGAATGTACCAATATATTTTTCATCTAGCCACGTGAAAACATGGCAATCAGGCTTGCTAACTGAGAGTGCATTTGCAAGAATATCCTTAACGAATTTTCTGTAGTCGACATTTGATTTCTTGTCGTCTATAGTACCTCCGTAATTTTGTTTTCCAGAAATTCCAGTATCATATGAGATCCCTAAATTATATGGAAAATCTACGTTAATGACGTCTATTTTCTCCTTATCAACAAGTTTTTTGACGGTATTTGGATCGGTACTGTCTGAGCAAATAAGTGTATGGCTCCCTAAAGAAAACATATCCCCAATCTTAATGTCCGTATCCTTAGCTTTCTTTACCTCGATTTCTTCGTTGAAGTCATCATCAGATACTTCAAGTGAATCGTCGAATATTTGTGCTAGGTCGCTGTCGAATCCTGACGCGAGCAACGTGTCTATATCGAAGTCGCTAGCCAGAATGTTCCAATCAAAATCTCCATGAACACGATTGCTCGTGAGGAGATATTGTTTGAATTCTGAAGGAGTTAGTTTTCTACTGGGCGTTCTAACCTCAATTATTTCTTCGCCTCGACCTAGAAGTTGGAGGGCTTTTACTCTCATGTGTCCTGCACATATCTTGCCGTCAAGATTGATTGCTGGAATTTCTGCTAAATTGAATTTCTTAAGACTCTCTTTGAGGTCATTCATTTGTTTGTCGCTGATGACTCTAGGATTCTTATCGTAGGGGAGAAGATCGTTTACTCGGCGTTTTATGGTTCGCCATACCAATGGTTTTTTTGACATGATTATTTTTTAATAATTAATAATCCGCCACACCAAAACAAAAATCAGCACACGTATGTATGCTGATTTTTGTTTCTAGTTAATTATCTTTGCTATGAATTTCACTAGAATAACAAAAAACATAGCACACAATTGTGTATGGTTTCGTTACTCCAGTGAAATCTTCAAGCTCATCCTATTCATTTATTTAAACTCCACGGTTTTGGCGTATCTGACAAACAGGTCGGGACCCCTGCGATGGTTCGGATTTATTAAAGAAGTACCTGAACATCCTTATGATGTCGAGAAGTCCGTATGAGTCCCTCCACCTTCAATTCGAAGTAAGTGTAGTGTCTCGTTACTCAAGCGAGACAAAGGGTGTCATGTCAGATTTCTCAGGTATCTATTTATTTTGGAAAGGACGGAACTTGATTGCTCAAGTTACTTACATCTTCTCACTTTACACTCCAGTGTCAACAAGCTCTTGGTGGACAACACACAATGTCACGTTTCTGGGGAAGTGCAAATCTTACAGTGGTTTTTATCTGTTCACTTTTTCATTATTCAAAAATACCCTTGTTTTGCTTTGTATTATCCCTATTTGTCCTATATTTAACACTCTTTCCGAACACCCCATTTTGTGTCAGGTTTGTTCGGTTTACCGAATGTAGACCCCTATGCGGAGGGGTCACTTCTACACTATGAAATTTTCCAAATAACCCTTATACTGCTTGGTATCACCCCGTCCGAGACGTTGAGGGGGCACAGAATTTACAAATCCCTCTCCCCTGCATCCTTTGCGTGTTCGAGAATAACTTTGTCTAAGGCATCACTTGTCTCTTTTTCTATACCATCAAGCTCTGCAAGATCTTTTTCTAAACCATCCACCCCAGCATCCACCTCTTTTCTTATAGCAGAAACTTCATCTGCCACCTTTTTATTATCAACAGCATTTTCCTGATTAGTTTTTTCCACTTCAGCCATAAGGGCCTGAATCTGATCCTTTAAACTTTGTACTGTTTGGTTTTGATCGTTTGTCATATTTTTTGATTAATTTTTTCCCTATAAAAAGTGTCGATTATCGGACCTATTCGCTTACTCTTTACCCCAATAACCTTCAAATAGGTTGGGACTATATTTTTAAATTCCTTAAACTGAATATCAGAATCTATTACGAGCTCTTTAAATCCTTTTGTCACTTCTTGGAATGTTTTAATATCAATCACTTCGGGCTCATTCTTTTTTCCCGATTTTTCTTCCAAAAATTTATTGAATGATTCAATAAATTCTTTGACTAATTTTTTCTCACTTCCCGCTTCAACATTTGATTCTTGTTCAATCTCATTTTCAACAACCTTCCCTTCTTCTACTGTTGCAGTCTCAATCTCTACAGGTGCAGGTCGCCCCTGTTTCATTCTCTCAAATTCTTTAACCTTATTTCTAAAACCCTGAGCTTTTGTACTAACCTTACTGATTCGCTTATCTATATCTTTTCGATCCTTATCCATCTTCTCTTTAGCCTTATCAATGTCTTTTTTACCTTCTATTATGGCCGTATTTAACTTGACCAAGCTTGGATCTTCTCAATTTCCAATTTTGACATACCAAGTTTTTTTAATGCATTTTCGATCTTTGTTTTAACATCCATTTGTTTATCAAGTCCCTCTAATTGTTTTCTGTAACCAACCTCTGCCATAGAAGCTTTAAATTCAGCCTGGTCTTTTCGGCCATTTAGGTTTTCTATCTCTGATTCTATTGGATTAAGTTTTTCATTACACCTTCCAATAAATCCATCCACCACAGCGTCTCTCTTTTCTATTCGAGATTTCATTTTTTCATTTCGAGAATCAAGTTTCTCTGTAAGCTTATCCCTATCTCCCTCCAATTTACCCTTATTCTTTTCTATCGAGCGAAGTTTTTCTTCAACAGATTTCATATTCGGAACATTTTGCCCGCGTAACTCCTCCAGCGCTGCACTAATTTCAGCGTGCGAACTTTCCATTTGGGATATTTGATTATTTGTTTCAGTAATCTTGTCACTAATTCCCTGTGCTTTTTCCTGATGACTATTCATCCAATGTTCATGGAAAGCAATTTCTGCCTTTCCAACAAGTTTACCAAGGATCGGAGTTCTGTGGATTTTTTCATAAGCCCAACCTGCAAGTTCTTTTGATTTTTCGCCTAATTTTGAAAAAAATCCTTGGTTTTCTGGACTTAATGATTCTGTTACATCGGGAGGTGCTTCGGTATTGGGTTCTGGTTTTACCTCAACTGCTTCTGGAACTGGGTTACCAGCTTTTATTTCTTCTATACCTTTTGGAAGTTCTCCCATAATTTTGTATTTAGTTTATTAGGTGAAGTATATCATGCTCGCAACCGCCTCTTCTACTCACTCTAAAAAGCATTAGGAATATTCCATGCTAAAATAGTTTGATGAAAAGTATTAAAGAATATATGAGCAGTGTCAGTTTTGCGATGGGTTATGCATTTCGTTTTGCGCCAAAAGAAGCAATAATCACACTGACCCTCGTTATTATTAGTGGTGCCCTACCCTATGGTAGCGCTTACCTACTAGGCCGCTTGGTGAACTTAATAATTGAAGGAGCGAAAAGTGGTTCATACACATCAATTTTTTATGTTTTGCTTCTCTACACTTTCCTAACTGCCCTTCCCAACATTCTTGGAAACTTTATGTCATATGTAAGAAGAAGAGCAGCGCTTACTTTAACGAGAGAAGTAGAAATTGCTGTACTGAGGCGTCGGGAAGAAATCGACATCGCAAGTTACGAAGACCCTAAATTCCAAGATTTGATCCAGAGAACATTTAGAAATGGTTTTATGCCCATAGTTAATTTACAAGCTGGACAATTTGGTGTTATTCAATCACTCACAAGCTTGATTGTAGGTACAATCTTGGCAATACACTTCAACTTTTTAATTTATGCAGTAATAATAATATTAGCAATTCCAAGCTTTTTTGTAGATATAAAATTTGCTTCTTCAACTTGGCTCATTTGGAGAAAGGATTCACCCGAACAGAGAAAATATAATGATTTACGCCAACATATTATCCATCGAATTAGTCTGATTGAAACAAAACTCTTACAAGCTGGAGGAAAAATAATTTCCTCTATTAGAAAAATTCTAACTGATTTTGGAAACACTCAATTGAAACTAGAGAAAAGAAAGCTTATATACACGTCTTTAGCCGATTTTTTGGCATTTGTAGGTTTTGCAATTGGATTATTTCTATTACTGAAACCAGTTATTGCAGGAGAGGTGCTTGTTGGAACGCTTGTCTACATGATAAGCACCCTTTCAAATGTTCGAAGTTCAATAGGTTCTCTTTTAATGAATGTATCAGACCAGTACGAACATCATCTGCTAGTAAGAGATTTGATTGAATTTATGAAAACTAAGCCTGTAATTGTCGAACCTAAGAAACCAGAATTCCTTAATTTAAAATCGGCCCCAGAAATTGTCTTTGAAAATGTAAGTTTCAAATATCCTGGATCTGAAACATGGAACTTGAGAAACCTAAATATGACTTTCAAGTCAGGACAAAAATTTGGACTGGTTGGAAACAATGGCGCAGGAAAAACCACATTGGTAAAACTGCTGTGCAGAGTCTACGACCCAACAGAAGGAAGAATCCTTGTAAACGGCGTAGACCTTCGAGATATTTCTACAAAAGAATGGTGGTCTTACCTTGGAATCATGTTCCAAGACTATGCCAATTATGATTTCCTTGTTAAAGAAGCTATCTCCGTTGGTCGCCCAGATAAAAAAATGGAGATTTCCAAGGTCAAGGAAGCGGCTGAAATGGCTCAGGCGAATACTTTTATTGAAGAATGGAAGAATAAATACGATCAACAATTAGGAGTAGAGTTCAGCGGCAAGGAGCCTTCACGCGGTCAACGGCAGAAACTTTCAATTGCGAAAATTGTGTACCGTGACGCTTTTGTAATGATCTTAGACGAACCAACCGCTTCAGTAGATGCAGAATCTGAAGCAAAAATATTTGATTCGCTGGAGAAATTATCTGGAGCTATCACTGCTATTTTAATTTCTCATGACTTTTCGACTATTTTACAATGTGATCATATTTTTGTGATGGAGAAAGGTAAATTAATTGAGGAAGGAAGTCATGAAAAACTTTTGAAGAAAAAGGGTGTATACGCAAGCTTGTATAATATGCAGGCGGAGAGGTTTATTAAGAAGTAACTAATCCCTCCACTTAATATCCTTCTGTTCACGAATCGTGCAAACCTTCGCCTGAAATTCCGTCCTCCCCGATCCATCCTTGTATGCATAATAATGCGAAGGATTTTTGCTCGAGTAGTTTTGATGGTATTCCTCTGCGGTATAAAAGGGTGTTTCTGGAAGAGCTTGAACTGCAATCGGCTTATCGTAAAGCTTGCTATCTTCTAGTTCTTTTAATAAACTTTCCACTACCAATTTCTCCTCATCATTTTTATAGAAAATTGCAGTTTTATAAGCCGATCCCCTATCAAAAAACTGTCCTCCGGCATCAGTCGGATCGATGTGATCTAGAAAAAACTGATTCAACTTTTTAAAAGTAATTTTTGCTGGATCATAAACAACTTTGACTGCTTCTTTGTGTCCTGTGTGATTGTTATAAGTAGGATTCGTCGAATCCCCTCCGGTGTATCCTGAAACAACATCTACTACCCCTTCCACCTTTCGGAGATCACTCTCTGTACACCAAAAGCATCCACCGGCAAAAATTGCATTATTCATACCTATTATTTTAGTGTTATAATCTAAATATGCAAATTTTGGTTGATTACAAAGCATGGTTCGAGATCGGATTGTTTTTTGGAATGGCTATATATTGGACTTTAGCATTCACCACTCTTTATCACCTTATTCGATTTGGAGTAGGAACTTTACCTAAAAAAATTGCCATTGTTTTTCTAGGAGGAGCGATAGTTCTCTCGATAGTGACCGTATTATTCTTTGTACTAATGTTCAACTAATATGAAAAATCCTTTCTCAATTTTTAATGTCTCAACTAACACCTTCGAAGGAAAACACGAAGATGAGGTGGTTTTGTTGTGTTTGCATCGCCATTGGTTTTCATTGCTTGGAACTTTTACATACGCGTTCTTTGGAGCACTTCTGCCGTTTATTCTAATTGCACTTTTTGGATCCCTTATTGCCCAGTATCACTTAAGCAAGCTTGTAGTCTTTCTTTTTTCTTCTTACTACATGATTGGTTGGTACATGCTTGGATATAGTCTTACCATGTATGTTATGGATATTTGGATTGTTACAAACCAGCGTATTATCGACAGCACCCAGCAAGGTTTTTTCAACAGAACTATCTCAGAAATAAACCTTGGAAACATTCAAGACGTGTCTACTATAGTTACAGGATTAATCCCCACTACTATGAATTTCGGTGATGTAGAAGTTCAATCCGCCGGAGAAGTGATTCATTTTAGATTTAAACAAGTCGCCAATCCACAGAACGTGAAGTCTATCATCGCAAAAGCAATGCATGACTACAAACATTCACATTTTAAATCAGAAGCAATCGAAATGGCACGTGAAATTGAAAAAGCTAGAGATGAGGTTGAAATGGAGAAGGTGTTGGTAGAAACACAAAATTTGCCTAAATAAAAAGCCCTCAAATGAGGGCTTTTTATTATTTAGCTGTTGCCTTTTTGACCATCGCAGAGAGTCGAGATTTCTTTCGAGCAGCTGTGTTTTTCTTTAGAGTTCCTGACTTTGTTGCTTTATCGATTAGAGCGTAGGCGACTGAAAGCATTTTCAAAGCTTCTTTAGCATCCTTTTTATCGCTTGCTAGGAATTTTTTAAGTCCCTTAGTAGCTTCGTCTGCTTTCTTCTTTCGTCTTCCATTAAAAGACTTCTTCCGAAGTGAATTTCTTAGGGCTTTTTTGGCTGATTGTGTGATTGGCATAAGTAGAGACAGGATAACAGAAGATATGAGAATTGGCAATATTTGCTATACTAAACCCATGATCGCCCAACTAACCGGAACAGTAGCCCACCTAGACCTAAAATTCGCCATTTTGAATGTGAACGGGGTTGGTTACAAGGTTTTTACAATTAACGAAGACCTCGCTGCCCTATCGATTGGTGCAGAGGTAGTGATGTGGATTCACACAACAGTACGCGAAGATGCTCTCGATTTATACGGATTTACTAAAAAAGAAAATCAGGATTTCTTTGAACTTTTAATTACTGTGTCGGGTATTGGGCCAAAATCTGCCATGGGAATTTTGTCAGCTGCGAGCGTTGAAAACTTAAGAGAAGCGATTGTTTCTGGAGAAAGCTCATACCTTACAAAAATTGGTGGCATCGGAAAGAAGGTGGCTGAAAAAATTCTATTAGAATTGAAAGGAAAGGTTCAGGGTGATGAAGGTGAATTTACATCAAAGAGGGGCAAGAACGACGTTGATGCCCTTGATGCCCTACGCGCTTTGGGATACAGTCACAAAGAGGCTCGTGAGGCGCTAGAGAAGGTCCCTACCACTGTTAAGGACTCTGGAGAGAAGGTTAAGGCCGCACTCAAGAATCTCTCGTAAATATGCCTGAACTACCCGAGGTAGAGACAACTTCACAAATGCTAAACAAGTTCGTCAAAGGACGAACTATTTTGGATGTGTGGACGGATTACAATAGTAAGTATTATTTAGGAAAAGATAATATTAAAAATCCAGAATATTTTAAAAAGTTTAGAAAGGAAGTAAGTGGGAAAAAAATTCTAAAAGTTTTTAGAAGAGCCAAAAATGTTTTGATTGATATTGAAGGAAAAAATACGATTTTGGTGCACATGAAAATGACAGGACATTTGTTGTATGGGAAGTATAAGTTTGAAAAGAAAAAGTGGATACCTGCGGATCCAAAAAGTGCTTTTGCAGATCCTTTTAGCCGCTTCGTACATTTAGTGTTTATGTTGGATAATGGAATGCATATCGCCTTTTCTGATATGCGAAAGTTTGCGACGGTTACATTAGTGGATGATTTGGAAACGCATTTTAAAAAGATAGGACCAGAGCCGCTTGAGGAGAGTTTTACTGTTGAGGTTTTGAAAGAAAGACTTTACAAACAACCTAACGGGGCGGTAAAGACAGCATTAATGAATCATGAAATTGTGGCAGGTATTGGTAATATTTATAGTGATGAAATTTTGTGGAGTGCAGGGATTCATCCAGAGAGGAAAGTGAAGGATGTTAGTGAAAAAGAAATGAAAGATATTCACAAGTGGATTAAAGTGATTCTACGAAAAGGAATTGATTTCGGCGGAGATTCAATGAGTGATTACCGAAACCCTATGGGTGAAAAAGGCGGTTTCCAACACGAGCATAATGCGTATAGGAGGACGGGAAAGCCTTGTAAGAAAAGAGGCTGTAAAGGTGTGATTCGACGAAAAGTGGTTGGTCAGCGATCGGCACATTTTTGTGATGTGCATCAGAAATAAACCTTAAATGGACAAAGTTCCTCCGCCCATTGTCAAAAGATTTTAGAAAACCAGATATTTGCTTATATCTTTTTACAACTTTTTGACAATGGACGACTATTTTCTTACCCACTTACAATTAATTGTAAGTGGACAACAACTTCAACACCCTCTCTGCGGTTTCCAATCCGCTTCCAAGCGCCCCTTCTACCGTAGCTGTTACATCTCCTGAATACATCGCTTCCCCTGCAAAAAATATTTGATCATTATACGGTTCCGCTAATTTTTCATAAGCATCTTTTGTGTCTACTCTTGTATAACTATAAGCGCCCCTAGCAAATGGGTCTTTCGGCCAATTGATTACTTTATATTCCATCAATTCTTCACGAATTGCCTCTCTATTTATATTGAAAATGTTAGAAAGGTTATTTAGTGCCAACTCAAAAAGATCGTCATTAGAATTATCTCTACAATTTAATGCTTCTGGTCCGGACATCCAACCTGTTAGGACATTATTTACTTCCGGGTATTGTGTCCACCAAGTCAGAAACTTTTCATTACACAAGAGAAAGGCCATCTTGCTCAAATCCTCTTTAGTCGCTGTTTCCCACCATCTAGTTTTAAATTTGAGAAGTATTTTAATGACATTACCAAATCCAATCTTGGTTGAAACCTCTTGTTTGAACTTTAATTCTTCGCTGAATTTAATATCTTTCAATACAGGAAGCGGAACGGTGATGATTAACTTTCGAGTGACAATGACTTCCCCACTATTTGTGGAGATGGAAACTGAGCCGTCTCTTATCGCAATTTCATTAACAACAGTATTGAGGTGTATATCTACCCCATTTTTAACACACTCACTCTCTAGAAAACTTATTAGTGCTCCGTAACCCTCTTTAATTCTGTGATCATGAGCTATTTCCATCATTGATGTCTGTCCCAACCACTCATCCCTTAAGGTAAACGTGCTCATTAGTTTTGGGTCGGCTGCATCATAACCTTGCACTGCCTTTAATATTGAATTTTTGAAGTCCGTTTCTGAATCTTTTGTAAAATTTTGTTCTAAAAAGTCCTGAATGGAAATATCTTCTGTCAAAGATTCAAGTTTCTCTTTCAATTTGTCGTTACTCTGGATGAATGATTTATGCAGAGACAAATTTCCACTTCTCACGCTCCAAATCTCTCCCTCTTCCTTAATTAAGGTTAACCCAGCCTCTTTTATTATAGATTTAGTTATCGGAGCCTTTCCATGAACCCATTCAGCACCTCCTTGAGCGGGAAAATCAAAAACATTCTGACCTAATGGCATAATTCGGCCTCCCAATCGCTCTCTCGCTTCGAGAAGCATAACTTTTTGACCAGCTTTTGAAAGCACTCTTCCTGCCATTAGGCCAGCAGCTCCCCCTCCGACTATTACAATGGTTTCCTTATCCATCTTTATATTTTATTCTAGCATCCTAAATAAAGCCACCGCCCCTGCCACAGACACATTCAACGATTCCTTCTCCCCTTTCATCGGAATTTCTGCAACAATGTCACATATTTTTAGTAAGTTTTTAGGAGCCCCATCAACTTCATTCCACAAAATAATTGCGGTATTTCCTTTTACTTTTACCTTTTTATAATCAACTGAATTTTTGGCTTGTTCAATCGCAATAATTGTATATTTTTCTTCTTTAAGATTTTTTAAGACTTTCTTAATGTCCTTTTCATGTCGCCATGGTACAGATTTTTCTGCTCCGAGGGCTGTCTTTGCAATCTCTTTTACTGGTCGATTGAACTTGTCGATCGGAGTTGGGGTATAGCCAGAAAGAATAACTTCATCTACCCCAACACAGTCAGCTGTGCGGAAAAGTGAACCCACATTGTGATTGCTTCGGATGTCATGAAGTATTAAAACTGTCTTTTTCATACTCGTAACATATCCTTTTCATTTAATTTATACAAGTAAAACATTGGACTTTCGGCTATTTTCTGGTATATTTTTGCTCTATATGCGCCCGTAGCTCAGTCGGTAGAGCACCTGCCTTTTAAGCAGAGGGTCGTTGGTTCGATTCCAACCGGGCGCACCCTTTAGTGAGATAGACCGAGGTGAATGAGAGTCGGTAAGTCAGTACACAAACCTCATTAATTAAGTTAGTATTAAAGTATGGAAAATAAAAAAACAGCAAAGTCTTGGTTGATACTAGGTGCGGTCTTTATCATAATCTTATTCATTGCAGCCTATTTAATTAATTCGAAAATAGTAGAGGTATCGTACGGTGCACACACTTTGATATCAGCAATATTCGGATTCGGGGGAGCACTCTTTCTTCTTGTTGGAATCATCAAATTCATCATCGAAAAGGTTCGAAAATAGGTTTATGGATCGTTTTGCCTTTGTTGTTATATTTCTTCTCTTTCTCGTACTTGCGGGAGTGTATGTATTTGCTCCGTATCTTTACGGGTCTGTATCAAATGGAGAGTTGTCGGTTTGGTTTTATCCAGCCTTTTTCTTCAGCGGTTTGCTTGTTGTCCTTGCAATAAAATATCTGCACAAAAAATATAAAAAGGAATACGATGAGGCTTATACGATGTCATATACTCCAAAAAATAAGTATGGCTGGTATGCGCTTTGGTTCTTTATTATTTTTATGATCCTTTTCTATACTTATGCTGTTTTGACGAAAAGATAGCCCGACCGAGGTGGCTGAAATTGATATTCTAAAATCCTCCGAATAACCCTTATGGTGTTTCATTAGGCATTATTCGAGACCGAGCAAGGGCACCCTTTAGTGAGACAGACCGAGGAGGTTGAAGTTGGTAAGTTGCTACACAAAGTCTTAAATCCAAGCTAATATTAAGTTATATGAAGACACCAGAAAATCCAAGCAGCGTTGAAAGTTTGGAATTGTCCAAAGTCGACACCTCTCAACTTATTGCGCATTTAAATGAATATAACGATCAGTTTAATTGGGGACGCGTATTAGCTCGTCAAATGATGGCAAGTTGGGGTGGTGAAGAAAATGATGGTGAAGCACCTTCTCAAACGGAAGCAGATCAGATTTTGGGTTTTGAAAATATGAAAATCACCGCAGAGCCACTTTTGAATGCAACAGGTTTGGAGCTTCAACCAGTTAAATCAGGTGTTGTATTAATGAGCTCCGAGGGAACTCAAGGTCTTACGGAGATGAAATTGAATTTAAAAAGTGGAGAACAATTCGTAAAATATCTACAAGCATTAACACCAGAAGATATTACACCTTCTCAAGCAGAGGGCTTAAAAGAAGTTGCTAAGGTTCTTATTTCCCAGTTCCAAAGTTACGACTTAGAAGACCCGAATAATGAACCACTACTTGAGCTTATGGGGAATGCGACAAAAATAATTGAAGAGTATAAAAGGCTTGGAGAGAATGAAAGCATCGCACCTTTAGAAGTATATTTAAATGTTGCCAAGCAAGGAATTTTGAGAGAATACAGGGCTGCGGAAGATTTGGAACTTAATAAACCATTTTCCCCAGGTAAATTTACTCTTGAGTGGCATAAAGATGCTTCGCCTGATTTTTTGCAAGGTAAATGGAATAAGGTGATTGATACCCTTCATGCATTATCTCAAAATCCGAAAGCAGAAGGCTTGTACAAGATTTCTCGTGCTACGGCAGAACAGGCTATTGAGAATGGAATCAGACAGCTATCAGAATGGATTGAGAAAGAAGAGAAAGAAGGTGAGGGTGATAAATATGGCAGAAAACTACTTCTTTCTGTTCTAACTTCTACTAAAAATCGACTTTCTGAATTTTGATAGATAGACCTAGAGGGATCAATTTGAATTTTTGAAAATCACCAAAGAACCCCTACAGGGTCTCACCGTACTTTTTCCGAGACCGAGCAAGGGCACAAATTGTGGTACAATTTTCGTAATATGAAAAAACTCATCAAAACATTACCCATCGTATACGCAACCGTTTCCCTAATATACATAATTCAAAACCTTATTAGTACCTATGTGTTTCAACATACTTTTAATTACTATGGGTACCACACTGGAATAATGATTTGGATTCTTGTATTAGCACTACTTGCTTGGTACTTAATAATAAAGCAATCAAAAGCTGTTTCATCAAACCCGCAAGACTTCAACCTGCCTTTAATGATTACTTTATACACAATTGTTTTTGTAGACAGCTTACTGAATGCCTTTTTATATCATGAGTTTAACAACCAATACTCAATGATTCCCATGATCCCAGGTTTAATAACCTGTTGTTTGATTTTTACTGTTTGGACTTACAATAAAAAAGTTGTCTCTGGATAAAAAATATTTAATCTATCTATCCCACCAAACAGGTTCTAACCCGCAAGACGGACTGCTGTTTGTATTCAATCGCTTCGCTTTTGATTGAGCACAATCACCTACTGGGCGAACAAACAGGGATCATCGTCCACTAGACTGCACAGATTTGTTTCTTTTTTAAGTGATATAATTACCACTATATGAAAATACCAACAAAAGTTCCAGAGAAAGGTTTTTACTATCATTACAAACACGTTTCGGATGGAGCTGTAAATAATTATGCCTATGAAGTTATTGGTGTCGGAGTCCATAGCGAAGATGACTGTCGGCCCGAAGATGCGAACATGGTTGTGTATTTACCTATATATGAAGCTGCGGTTTACAAAGCTGGAAAACTTTTTGATTTACGACCACTTGATATGTGGATGGGAGATGTGACAAAGGATGGAAGGACGTTTGCGCGTTTTACTAAAATTACTGATGCGAATACTATTGAGGAGCTGCGGAAAATAAAGAGTGAAATGTACGGAGTCTAATTGAACAAAAAGTGGTATGATTTGGGGTATTAAGATTAAATAACTAAAATTATGCCTAAAGATTTTGATATGGATGGTCTATTTAGAGCCGCAATGAATTCCCCCCTTGATGCACTTACAGAAGCTACACCTGTTGCAGAGCATGTGACTCCAAAAATTGAAGAATTTATAGACCCAAACGCAGGGCCGTGGGACAAAACAGAAGCCAGGAGGTTGTTATCATTGGAGGAAAACTCTTTGTCTCTGAAACCTCTTGGTGGTAGCTTACAACCTAAAATGTCTCTACCTTACAGCTACAATGAAAATAATGGTGTTATTGTTTTTACGACCGATGATGGGGCTTATGTTATTCCATCAGAAATTCACACACGATCCCTACTAGAGTCTGCAGAATGTAGAAAGGATTACGATATTGTAGTTCCAGATTTAAACGATCAAAAAGCTTGGCCTGAGGAACAGAATGAGTTTTTTGCTAAATGGAAGAATCTTGTTGAAGAACATAGTACTGAAAACTGGCGCGAAGAAAGATAAATACTACCTCCCCCATCTCACCACCAACCTTTCAATCGCATTATAAAAATCAATCTTTCCGCGGTGTGCTTGGTGATACATTTCAAAAAGAGAATTTAGAACTTGATCCAAGTCTTCCGGGTTCCATTTTTCACTGGCTGACTTTGCATTCTTAAACACAAATGGGTTAAGTCCTGCCCCCACCGCAGACTGTGCCATTGAGGCCAATTTCACTGACTTCATCTGCCACCATAAAACACCGTGGATTTCTTCGGGTACCATTTTTAGGTCTAATAGTTTATTTAAATATCTCTCTGTCTTTTGAAATTCTCTATTAGCAAAAGAAGTGGCAAAAGCGAAAGTCGGCGCTTCTTGTTTTTTTACTTCTATTTTATTTATATTAAATTCCTGTGACTTGGTAGCAAGTTTCTTAATCTTTTCTTTATTTTTTTCTGTTATATCCCCCTCCGCGATAATACAAATATGCTCTGCGGACTTCATTTCTTTTAGTAAATCCAACATCTCAGCAAAAAATTCCTTGTTCTCGGAAATGAAGTTGAAAGTGATTATATATTTAGGTAGAAACAACCCTTGGGCATTTAAAAGTTCTTTTACATATTCCAAACTCCAGTTAGATGCATCGATCTTAAAAATTGATGCATCTTTTTGTTTCAAGAGCAATCCATCAACTGTCGCAGTTGTTTTCTCCCTTACCTTTTTAGTATCATCTCCGTAAATAAATATAATCATAGTTAGAAATCTTCCATCTCCCCCCAATTTTTCCCAACTTCGACCTCGGTTATAACAGGTACACCTTGTGTGTCTTTGCCTTCAAAAACTTCTTCCATTATTTTTCGGATTTTTGGTACCACTTTTTTAATTTCAGTTTCTTTAACTTCAAAAACTAATTCGTCGTGGACTTGGAGGATCAATCTGACTGAATCTAATAATTTTTCCTTCTGCAAAAACTGATGCACATTCTTCATAGCGATTTTAACTATATCACCCTCTGTTCCCTGTATTGGGGCATTAATAGCCATTCGTTCTGCCATAGCACGTATAAACGGCAATGGAGATTTAAATCCTTGGAAGTATCTACGGCGGTTGAACATTGTTTCTGTATACCCCTTTCTCTCTGCTTCTGATTTTGTTTCATTCAAATAATTTGCAAGACCAGTGAAAGTTTCAAAGTAAGTATTATAAAAAGTCTGCGCCTCCTCACGAGTTCCTCCCAGATTTGTTTTCAAAGCACTCACTCCCATTCCGTACAAAATTCCGAAGTTAATCACCTTCGCTTGTCGGCGCATGTCTTTTGTCACCTCTTCTGGCTTAACCTTGAAGACTTGTGAAGCTACTCCGGTGTGAATATCTGTTCCACTCTTGAACATTTCTATTAGTTTTTTATCCTTCGACAACATAGCAGCGATTCGAAGTTCGATTTGTGAATAATCAATTGCAACTAACTTAAATCCTTTTTCTGCGACAAATGCATTTCGCACCTTTCTACCTAATTCAGTTTTGATTGGAATATTTTGCAAGTTTGGATTCTCTGATGCCATTCGTCCAGTTGAAGCTCCTGATAAAATAAATGTAGCGTGAAGTCGCCCATCCTTCGCGACCAGTGTTGGAATTGTATCTATGTACGTTGAAAGTAATTTGGCCAATTCACGATATTCCATAACTAAATCAATTATCGGATGTTCCCCTTTCAACTTTTCAAGTTCTGATTCTTTTGTCGACATTGCACCAGTTGAAGTCTTTTTTATCTTTTTTCCACCCAATCCTAAAGTATTGAAAAGAATTTCACCCAACTGCTTTGGGGAATTAATATTAAATTCATTTCCAGCATATTCCCAAATTTTAGCTTCCAGCTTTGAAAGCTGTCGGTGATATTCACCTGCTAATATTTTCAGGTACCCCACATCAATTTTTACCCCGACTTCTTTCATTAGATTAACAACCTCTATTAATGGCCACTCAATCTCTTCTGCAATAGATAAAAACTCTTTCTTTTTAAGCTCTTCAAATATGACTTTTTCAGCCTCCTTTAAAGTGTCTTTTTTGGTGAAAAATAAAACATCTTCCACTGATGGATTAGTTTTGTTTGAATCGATAATCCAAAGACCTACAGTAAGTTTCTGTGCTAACAATTCATCTTCACTGTTAAGTGGTGTTGCCTCTTTTTTCTCTTCTTTTATAGCCTCATGACCCTTTCCTCCGTTTTTTGTGAATACTTCTTTTACTCTTGTAACCAATGAGCGGAATTCAAACTCACGAAAAAGATTTTCGATTTTTTCCATCTTCACTTCATCAATCCATTTTTTATCCGGAATTGAAAATTCAATTGGAGCATCTCGTCGAATTGTTGCAAGCATTTTACTAAAATTCGCTTCTTCTTCCCCATTTTTAATTAATTCGAACATTCTATCTGTTAAGCCTGCTTCTTTCTGGAACTTCTTTTCATCTTTTTTCAATGACTCATAAATTCCTTCAATAGTTTTGTATTTTGTAATCAGGGTTGTTGCAGTCTTTTCTCCAATTCCTTTTATTCCGATGATGTTATCCGATGGATCACCTCGGAGTCCCTTGTAATCCGGTAGGGACTTTGGCTCGAAACCAAAACGCTCAAGCACTGCCAATTCGTCATACACAACAACATCCTTAATTCCCTTTTTCAAAGTGTATACAACCACTTTGTCCCCCTCAATTAACTGCATTGTATCCATATCCCCAGATGCAATAATAATTTTAATATCAGTTTCGCCTTTTTTATTTGTCGCCAAAACTTTTTCAACAATTGTTCCCAACATGTCGTCTGCTTCAAACCCAACAAGGTCGTACATTGGTACGGAAAAAGCATCAAATATTTTTCGAGAACTTTTTAATTGCGAAACGAGAGCGTCGTCTGTTTTTTGACGTGTTCCTTTATAAGCTTCATAAACGACATGCCGATAAGTCGGTTGGGGTAAGTCATAACAAGCAACCACATAATCTGGATGGAACTTTTCAATAATTCCCATTAACATTGTAGAAAGTCCATAAAGCGCTCCTGTCGGTTCACCTTTAGATGAAGAAAAATCGGGTAAAGCGTGATAGGCACGATGAATAATCGCGTGGGAATCAAGGAGTACCAGTGTCTTTTTCTCATTTTTTTTCATTACTACCATTGTACCCTACGAGTCGTTTCATCAACAAATTCAAAGGAAATTTTGACTGAATCCTCTGGAATAGCACCTTGGACTTTCTCTGGCCACTCGATAATTAAAAGGTTTTTTGGATCTTTAATAAGTTCATCAAAACCTAGCATTTCAAGTTCTTTTACATCATCTATGCGATACATGTCCATATGAATTATTTGTGAAATTTGTTTCAGATTTGGAAATGGGTTTGAAATTACTTCGTATCTTTTTTGTAATATAAAAGTCGGACTTGTTACATAATCTTTAACACCAAAAATACTCGCCACTTGCTGTGTAAAAGTGGTTTTTCCCGCACCCAAATCTCCCTCTAGGCATAAAACATTTGTTGTTAAGTTTTTTAAAACCTCCTCCGCAAAATCTTTCATTTCCTGAATACTTTTTATATCTTTGGTTTCCATGTTTCCTATGATACTACAAATAAAAAACGCGGGACAAGATGTCTCGCGTTCCGCGGAGTCGCGGTCCAAATGACCGCGACCCCTAAACTTTCCTCAAAACAGACGGCCGATGCTCATCCTGTCTTCGCGTTCGCCATGGCCGACCGCAAGTTTCCTGATGAAATCGTTAACGCTGTTCCGACTCACCCAGATCGAGCTGTTCCCTGTCCAGAGAAGGAAGAGGTCTGTGCCTTTTTCCTTGTTCAGATAGCGAATGAAAGATGACTTCGTCGGTGGAAGTGAGGCGATGTAAGCCGCCACATTTTTATCCAACCCTTCAAACATCTGTCCATTCTCGTGAAGGTGACTATCGATGACACTGCGTCCCCGAACCAGAGCTGCAATTTCGAGAGTGACTACAGTCTCTGCGACGAAGTTGATTTTGTTTCCGCCACCAACTGGTTTTCCAACCCGAAGTAATTCGGAGATGTGCTTTGATGGCTCTGTTGGCCAAACCCCACTCTTTACCCAGAGACTGCTCCGATCTGCTTTGGATTCATCTTTGAACTGTCCGGTGAAGTCATCCACAATTTCCATCACCAATCCGGGGTAAGCCTTCTTGAAAATGGCGAGTGCGGTCTCGCGAGGGCAACGAATGCACCCATGAGAGTCAGTCTCGATGTCGCCTTGGTGCAAGCAGATGCCTGCAACAGGACCCGAGACAAACCTCAGACAGTGTGCCATATAGATAGGTTTGCCCATCTGTTTGGAAAGAGTACGGGCTTTGGTAAGTTCCTCCGGTTGACCCGAAACATAAAACCCAACCTCAGTCTTCGCTCCACCAAAACTGATCGGTGACTTGAGAACCACCTCCTGCTTCTTGCCATCAACTTTGATGAAGAGCAGCGTCTCGCAGTTCTTGCTAACCAAGATGCGGTATTTTTCTGCAGCATGTGTTGTCGACACGAAAAGAGCCAACAACAGAATCAGAATATATTTCATTTTTAAAAGATCTTGCGAACGAAGTCTGGAAACGTGACTTAGTTCAATTTGAATGTGTTGTGTCTTAACCTGTTTCCTTGTATATATTTTAACATTAAAAATAGCTATTTGTCAATAGGTATAATAAAAACAACCAGCGAAACGTATCCACGTTTGGCTGGTTGTGTTAGTCCTTGTGAACATCCTCAATGTTCCAAGGTTTGACTCCTCACTTCAGGAAGGTCAGGATCGGTCCCGCTTCTGCACGGGGTCGTGATGGGTTGTTAGAACTGAAACGACGATCCGCTTCAGCGTTCACCTCCTGAGCAATCCTGTTAACTTCCGCTTCGGCGGCCTGCTCACGCCCCTGCTTGTAGGCGGTAATGAGGCGTGCTTTCGCCTTGCCTTCCCAGGCGTCGACGAACCGAGGCACCTCTTCCTGATTACTGAAGGCGTTCGACACCCGGATTTTGATGTTGAATCCTCCATCGCGCCAATAGGTACGAACCCCCTGGCTCCCGTTCGGACCCTTGATGGGTTCCGTCCGGATAATCCGTGCCGTTGAACTTGGCTGAGATTCGGGAGAAGGTGTTGGAGCGACTTGCGCTTTTTCCTTCTCCTTCTCTTTTTTCATCTCTTCGATGATGGCAGACTGCTCTGCCATTTGACGGAGGAGCGCCTCGAGCTCCGAGTTGGAGTTCGGGGCGACGTTCGTCGCCACCGGTGGAATGGTCCCACTGTTGCCTGACGCTTTCGGCGCCGGGCTGCTCCAGTCATGCCGGAGTGCCCAGATAGCGATCACGATCACGAGGACCGTGAACAGGATTTTTTTCTTGTTGTTACGGCAGTAGTCGACAGCGACTACTGTCCTGCTCCGCGGCGCGGGTGCAGGACGCCCTGCGGGGCGGGCAGCAGCGGGTGCTGTTGCGGTCGCGGTTGCTGTTGCGGGTTGGGGTGTGGACGGTGTGTTCATAGTTGTTGATTTGGGTTTGATTGTGTACTACATAGAAATAGCCGATTAGGTCAAAAACCCTTATTTCAGCTGCTTTTATGCAGTACAAAACCCACTCCAAACTCACTTTCCATGAACCTGAGGAATTCTTTTTAAAGATCAATTTACTCTGTAATTATAGCATAAAGACATATATTGTCAAGTACCCACCCAACCTCCCCTTTTCCCCTTGCTTTTCAACTTAAAATTTAAAATCTAATGTATAATGTCTTCGAATATGATCAAGTTCGACGAAGACAAACAAAATCAAAGAATTCGAGAGCTTCGAATCCAAGAAGAAGAGCAATCTGCACAGCTATTTGCTGATCGATACGGCACTTTATATATTGACCTTACCCGAATCCCAATAAACACCGATGCACTGCGCTTAATTCCCGAGGAAGAAGCCCGGGGAAATAAATTAGCAGTCTTTGATATTGTTGGACGAAAAATTTCTGTAGCCATTCACTCTCCTACTGATGAAAAAACTCAACAATCAATCAAGACTTTAGAAAATAAAGGTTATTCGCCAACCTTATTTATGACCTCTACCCTCAGTTTAGAAAAAGCCTGGGACAGGTACAAAGATTTGTCATTTGCCTTCGAAACAGAAGCAGGGTCATTGGATATTTCTAGCGATGATATTGAAAAACTAATCGAGAAGACTCACAAAATTCCTGATGTGGTTACATTGTTAAATGAAGCAATGCAAATAAAAAAGAGCCACCGAACTTCGCAACTTCTTGCCATCATGATGGCCGGAGCACTTGCAACAAAAGCATCCGACCTTCACATTGAACCAGAAGAAGATCATGCCCGCCTTCGTTATCGATTGGACGGAGTACTTATTGAAACAGTAAAATTTGATTTGGATACTTATAATTTATTATTGTCTCGATTAAAACTGCTATCTGGTTTGAAACTGAACGTGAAAGAAAATTCTCAAGATGGGCGCTTCACTGTAAAAATTTACACAAGCGACATTGAAATTCGTACTTCGACAATTCCAGGTTCATACGGAGAATCAGTTGTAATGAGAGTTTTGAATCCATCGAGCATTTCTGTAGGTATCGAGGATTTGGGTATGCCGAAAAAACTTTATGATTTAATTCAGGCAGAAATTAATCGACCAAGTGGAATGATTTTGACTACTGGGCCAACTGGTTCTGGAAAGACCACTACCCTGTATGCATTTTTACGAAAAGTAACAAACAGCGAAACAAAAATTATTACCATTGAAGATCCGGTGGAATACCACTTACCAGGAGTTGTTCAAACCCAAGTAGAAGAAAAGAAAGGGTACACTTTTGAATCAGGACTTCGATCGGCGATGAGACAGGATCCCGATATTATCATGGTGGGTGAAATTAGAGATGGTGAGACCGCAAACACTGCGATTCAAGCGTCCCTCACTGGTCACCTTGTTTTCTCCACACTCCACACAAACAGTGCAGCTGGAACTTTTACAAGATTGGTAGACTTAGGTGCAGATCCAAAAATCCTCACCTCTGCCATTCACGTTTCCCTCGCCCAAAGATTGGTTCGAGTTTTATGTAAAAAATGTGGAAAGAAAGTTCCCATGCCAGAGAATCGCTTTAAGTTAGTTGATGATGTTATTGCTTCACTTGTTGGTATGGAAGAAGCAGCTGAGTTTCCAGTTCGCCCTGCCGAAATTACCCAAGCTGTCGGGTGTGATGCTTGTAACGGAACTGGCTATAAAGGACGACTAGGGGTGTTTGAAGCAATCTTTTCTGATCCAAGTATTGAGCAAATTATCCGTGAAAATCCAAGTGAACGAGAAATTAAAGAAGTGGCCAAAAAACAAGGTATTGTAGATATGAAGCAAGATGGGGTTTTGAAGGTTTTGAGAGGAGTAACCACTTTTGAAGAGTTGGAGCGAGTGGTTGATTTGGTTTAGGTTTATACAGAGCAACTCACAGTTTATTCCCATATACACCCCAAGTTTTCCCCATATTTATCCACGTCACGTAAAGAGCCCCACTGTCAATTGACAGTGGGGCTCTTTTGGCGCTACTCTGTAAGTAGTTCTTTTATTTAAATAAACAGGTCTTTGAATTTCTAAGCAATGCTTTCGACTATAAAGTTGAAAGCCCAATGAGCCTCCAAGGATATTCCCAGGAATCACCGTTAGGTGACACCAGGAAGTCCTTTAAGAAACATCGATACACCCCGTGAAGAGTGGTATTGCTTAGAAATTCTAGGAACCGTTTAGAAAAGAAGATGCACACAATATCACAAATTGATACCATGTGCATCACCGTCTATAATCTAGCATGATCTATATTTTATGTCAAGTACTAAAGAAACCCAACCAACAGAAGACCGAGCCTTAGACCAGACACTGCGTCCGAATACTTTTAATGATTATATTGGCCAGGAAAACATCAAAAGTAACCTTGATATCCTTTTAACTGCTGCTAAGCAGCGAAATCACCCCCCTGAACATGTTCTTTTTTATGGCCCACCAGGCTTGGGTAAAACAACCCTCGCTTATTTGATATCAAAAGAGATAAACGCACAGATAAAGGTCACTTCTGGTCCTGCTATTGAACGCGTTGGGGACTTGGCTTCGGTATTAACCAACCTTTCACCTGGTGATATACTTTTTATAGATGAAATACACCGTTTAAATAAAACAGTAGAGGAAGTTTTGTATCCTGCCATGGAATCAGGTCAGATTGATATTATTATCGGAAAGGGTCCTTCTGCGCGAACCATTCAATTAGAACTGCCTCCTTTTACACTTCTTGCAGCAACAACCAGAATTGCCATGATTTCATCCCCTCTTCGTTCTCGTTTTTCAGGAGGAGTGTTTCGATTGGAATTCTACACAGAAGGTGAAATTGCAAAAATTGTTAAGCGTTCAGCTTCACTTTTGAATATTGTCATCGAGGAGGATGCGATTAAGGAAATTGCACGACGAAGTCGCTCGACTCCGAGAACCGCAAACTATCTTTTGAAGCGTTGCAGAGATTTTGCACAAGTAAAAGGATCAGATTTAACTAAAAAGATGGTAGATGAGGCTTTGTTAATGTTGAATATCGATCATAAAGGCCTTGCACTATCAGACATTAAAATCTTAAAAACAGTGGTAGAAAAATATAATGGTGGCCCTGTTGGACTTAATACAATTGCGGCCTCTCTTGCAGAGGACCAGGCTACAATCGAGGAATTTAATGAACCTTATCTAATTCAAATTGGTTTTATAGAGCGTACGCCGAGAGGTCGAACCATTACAAAAGCGGGTTACGACCACCTTGGTGTTCCCTACCCACTAATATGATAGTTTTAGCAATCGACCCAGGGTACGAACGTCTGGGAATAGCAATTGTAGAAAAAACTCACACCTCAAAAGAGACTGTTTTATTTTCAGAATGTTTTAAAACTTCCGCCAAATTGGATTTTTATGAAAGACTTTTATTAATCGGAAGTAGGATTTCAGAAGTAATAGAAGAATATTCACCAACCGCGCTTTCAATAGAAAATCTTTTCATCAGCAATAATCAAAAAACCGCCATGCGTGTTTCCGAAGTACGTGGAGCAATTATATATTTAGCAAAAAAATCAGGACTCTCTATCTATGAATTGACCCCGCTCCAAATTAAATCTGCTGTTACAGGAAATGGAAAAAGTAGTAAGGAAGAAATGATCAAAATGGTTGGGCTACTTACTAAAAACAACGCTATTCTAGATGATGAGTTCGACGCAATTGCTATCGGTTTGGCCTATTTCGCTTATAACAAATTACCTGTGTAATACTTATTCACATTCTTTTTTCTTGCATATTTATATCAGTATGTTAAATATGTTCATAATAACTATGAAAAGTAAAAAAACACCAAAGAAAGAATTATTAGTTGAGGATGAAAATGAGGAAAAAATAAGCATCCCTGATGGAGAGGAACCGGCCGAAGAAAATCCTGATGCTATTGTTGGTGCATTGGTAGAAGATGGGGATGATCATGTGACAGCAGATGCTGTTGTTGCAGAAGAAGTTTCAGAAACTCCTGATGAGGTGGGTTTTGATGATTTGACTGACGATGAGCGCGAGATGTTGGGGCTTGAGGCTAAGCCTAAGGTGGTTGTGGAGGATGGTGAGGAGGAGGCAGGGACGAGTTGGCAGGAGTTTGGGTACGATGAGGAGGAGTTGTAGGAGGGGGACTTAAATAAACAAGTTCAAACATCCTTCCACCTTTGAACCCCTAGAAAACCTACCTCCCCTCACACACTATCTTCAAAAACCTCTTCTTCCCGACTTTCACAGTGATGTTTTGATCTACAACAAAACCAAAAGACTCAACTTTCTGCTCTTCATTTACTGTTACTGCCCCCTCTTTCACCAATCGTTTAAATTCTCCAATTGAATCAACAATATTAGACTCTAGTAAAACTTCTGATAAAAGTTTTCCCTTTCCAGCCTTAACCGTCTGAATATTCTCCGGTATTAAATGCTTCTGAAATGTCTGTGTAAAATTTTTCTCTGCCTTTACAGCATCTTCCTCACTATAATAAATTTTCACCACCTCTCTCGCCAATTTCATTTTAAAATCGCGTGGATTGGTTTGTGGCCAAGATAACTCTGTAGAAATCTTTTTTAATTCTGATTCAGGAAGCCTCGTGCACATTTCAAATCCCGAATTAATCATCCCATCCGTCCAACTCATAACCTTCCCATACATATCTTCCGGAGAGTCTTTGAAAGTGACCATATTCCCTTCGCTTTTTCCCATTTTTTTTCCTGTAGAGTCTGTTAGAAGCTTCATAGTCATCACGAATTTCTCCTTATTCTTAAGCTTCTTTAAGAGATCTCGTCCCATCAACATATTAAATAGTTGGTCATTTCCACCAACCTCAACATCAACGTTCATTGCAACACTGTCATAGCCCTGCATCAATGGATACATAAATTCATGAATTCCAATCGGCTTTCCTTCTGCAATTCTTTTTTCGAACATGTCACGTTTCAACATTTGATCTACTGTGATCAGTGCTTCCAATTTTAAAATATCTGCAAAGTTCATTTTCTTTAACCAATCAGAATTATTAACAACCTTGGCTGCATTTTTACCTTTAAAATCTAAAATCTTTGAGGCTTGTTTAATATATTCTTTTGCATTATCAGAAACCTCCTTTTCAGTCAAAACTTTTCGTGTTGCATCTTTTCCGGTCGGATCCCCAATAGTTGCAGTAAATCCTCCAATTAAAAACACCACCTCATGTCCCAATTCTTGAAACTGTCTTAGTTTCTCAAGCCAAGTGAAGTGTCCGAGGTGTAAAAATGCCCCGGTAGGATCAATCCCTGTGTAAATCTTTAGTTTTTTTCCAGACTTTAGCTGCGAGCGTAGAAAGTCGGCAGATGGAAGTACTTGTTCAACCCCCCTATTTAGTAAGTATTCTATTTTCTGATCGTCTTTAATAATTGAATGTGTTTTTCTTCCAAAAATCATATTATTGAGTTTATCATAATTACACACATTGACCACATACACACATTGTGTAACATTCAATACACATGAAGAGAATAACAAGTATAATAGTAAAGACAGCGGACTTTCTCATAGACAAAATAGGACAGGGTCTTAAGGAGGTCGTTTTATTCATTAAAAAACAAACCTTCAATTTGTCTAATTACACCAAAGCAAAAAGTCACCACAAGATCAACAAAAAACGTATTTTTGTTGATATTTTACTTGCTGGCATGACCTTGGCCTTTCTAGGTTTAGCCTTCATTCTGGTGTGGGCAGTCTCTTTAAAAGCTCCCAGCCCAGATTCTTTTGATGATCGTCTTCTTGGTCAGTCTGCTAAAATTTATGACAGGACAGGGAAAATTCTCCTTTATGACCTAAGTCAAAAGGTCCGACGAACTGTTGTTCCTTTTGATAAAATCTCACCTTACATAAAGAACGCTACTATTGCCATCGAGGATGAAACCTTCTATCAACACGGTGGAATCCAAGCAAAATCAATTATTCGCGCTGTTTTGGCGAATATTCTTACTTTACGCTTTAGCCAAGGGGGTTCAACTATTACACAACAAGTTGTCAAAAACTCACTCCTTTCAAGCGACAAATCTATCTCTAGAAAAATCAAAGAGTGGATTTTGTCTATCAAACTTGAACAAGTAACTGACAAGGACACTATTTTGAATATGTACTTAAATAGTTCACCTTACGGTGGAAACATTTATGGTGTTGGTGAAGCAACACAACAGTTTTTCGGAAAAAAACCAGACCAAGTCACCTTGTCTGAATCTGCTTACATTGCAGCTCTTCCTCAATCACCAACATCCCTTTCTCCTTATGGAAAAAATACTGAGAGACTAGAGGATAGAAAAAACACCGTCCTTAGAAAAATGCTTGCACTTAAATCTATTTCGCAAGAAGAATTTGATACAGCAATGAAGGAAAAAGTTGTTTTCCAACCAAAGAGTTTAGCGGGAATCAAAGCGGCCCACTTTGTAATGTATATAAAGGACTACCTTGAGAACAAATATGGTGCCGATATGCTTCAAAATGGTGGATTAAAAATTATAACAACTCTAGATTATGACCTCCAATTAAAAGCTGAGGAAATTCTTAAAAAATATGTTATTGATAATCAGAAAAAATTCAAAGCTTCAAATGGTGGCCTTGTTGCAACTGATCCTAAAACAGGACAAATACTGACAATGGTTGGTTCACGTGATTATTTTGATAAGGATATCCAAGGAAACTTCAATATCACTACTGCTCATCGTCAACCAGGATCATCCTTCAAACCATTCGTGTACGCGACAGCTTTTAACCAAGGTTATCTTCCTGAAACCCCAATATTTGATGTTAGTACAGAATTCAACTCTGGTTGTACAGAATCTGGTCTTCCAATTTCAGGAACTACAGCTAAGTGTTACCACCCACAGAACTACGAAGGCGGATACAAAGGAATTATGAGCTTCAGATTGGCACTAGGGGCCTCTAGAAACATCCCTGCGGTAAAGGTTTTATATTTAGTAGGAGTAGACAACGCAATCAAAACAGCTCGTTCTATGGGGATAGAGGGTCTTTCAGATGCAAACCAATACGGACTCTCTCTTGCGTTGGGAGGTGGTGAGGTTTCCCTACTTGATATGACATCTGCGTATGGAGTGTTTGCAAATAATGGAGTTAGGAACCCCCAAACAGGAATCCTAAGTGTCACAACTGCAGATGGACAAGAATTAGAATCTTTTAACTCACAGAAAAACCTTTCTCAACAAGTAATCCCTGAGCAAACCGCTTTTGCAATAAATGATGTTTTATCTGATATTTATGCAAGAAATTCAATTTTTACACTTTCATACACAGGAGACAGGCAAGTTGCAATAAAGACTGGAACCACAAACAACTCTCGTGACGCTTGGACAATTGGATATACACCCAGTATTTCGGTTGGAGCATGGATGGGAAACAACGACAACACCCCAATGGCCCAAGTCGCATCTGCTTTGATTGTTTCGCCCATGTGGAAACAGTTCTTGGACTATGCACTTACAAAAGTACCAGTAGAACAGTTTGAAAAACCAAAATATGACACGGCTGACAAAAAACCATTTATTACCGGAACTTGGCACACAGATACAGGTGAGGTTCATTCTGAACTATATTGGATTAATCGTGCTGATCCTATGGGTCCACAACCTTCAAACCCGAGCGCTGACCCCGAATTTCGACTGTGGGAAAGCTCTGTTCAAAACTGGGCTGGAACAGCAGGAAAAGCTATTATTCCTGTACCCGTAGGAACACAAACAACGCCAAGCTCCGCTTTTAGTGTCTCTGTCGGCTCATCTATGTATGTTCCTAAAAACATACAAACAACAGCCAGTGTTTTCAACTACCCCACTGGAACAGTTAAGGTTGATTATTATGTAAATGGTGAAAATATAGGATCATCGAACCAACCTCCTTTTTCTATCTTCTTTACTCCTGGAAACATCAAGTCTGTACAAGATGAGAATGAACTAAAAGCAACAGCTTTTGACGCTTTGGGTGGTCACGTTGAAGCAACGTCCTTCTTCTCTACTAACTAATTCTGGTTATTTTGCGGTCTGTTATTCTCTCTTGTAGTAGAGCAAGTATTTTTTGCTGTGACATAAAAATTGCATTCTTTTCTGGTCCTGAAATATTCAATTTTAATGTATCGTTAGAAAAATCTATTTTTTTTGGGTTAATGTCTATCCCACAAACATCTTTTAATATCTTAATAACTATGTCCTTATTTTCTTTTGGATCTCTAATCCCTGTTAGTTTTGAAATTAACTCTTTAATATCTCGCATGTTATCGATTCATAGGCATTACTACATAGGAGAATGAATTGTCATTTAAACTTTTTATAAGTAGTGGGGTGCTGGCACCACTAAACATAAAAACAAGACTGTCTGTTTTTAGTGAACTTAAAGCGTCACTTATATATCTAAAGTTAAAATTCAGACTAAGGTCTTCCCCTTTTACAGTTGCTGGTATTAAAGATGAGTTTTCTCCGACTTCGCTGTTTTTAGATATAATTTCCATCTTTTTTTCCTTGGCATGAACTGTTAATTTCACATGGTTAAAAGTATCTGTAAAAATTGTACTTATCTTCAGACTATTTATTAAGTCTTGTTTTAAAATTGTAACCTCAGAAACAATCTCCTTGGGGAAAATAGCCTTATAGTTTGGAAAATTTCCCTCTGTGGTGCGAGAAACTAGATACAAACCGTCATCTACAACTATAGCCATCTGGTTTTTATCAATAAGGACAGAAATTTCTGTATTAATCCCCTCAATAATTCTAATGATTTCAGAAACATTCTTGATTGGGATCAATATTGCTGGAAAATCCAACTTGGCTTTGGTTTTTATTTTCTTTTCAGCTAAACGGAATCCGTCGGTAGCAACGAAAATTATAAAATCCTCTTCTGTGTAGATTTTAACGCTAGATAATTCAGGTTTGATGGTCGAGGTAGCAGAACTGTATGAAACACTCCTTAAACCCTCTATAAAGTCTTCTGAGGCTATGTTAAAACCTGAAGGTGACTCGATTCTAGGAATACTTGGAAAGTCCTCTGTGGAGAGACTCTTTATAATAGTACTGTTCTTTGAAGTAGAAACATGAAGATTATTTTCTATTGTCTCTAGGGTTATAGATTTTTCATTACCCACATTAGAGAGGAAACCGTTGAGAATGTTTCCTGGTATAGAAACTTTGCCTTTTTCGGTTACTTTTACAGGAATTTGTATTTCTATTCCTAGGTCGAGGTTTGTAGCTTTAACAGTTATATTATTATCCCCTGTTTCTATTAATACACATTTAAGAATAGGTAGAGACGAGTTTCTTCCGGTCACCTTTTCTGCTTTCGATATTGCTGCCGCTAACTTTTCTTTTACAGATTCGATTTTCATTTTCTTTGTGTGTATTAGTTTTTTTATTTTTCTTTTTTCAAAACTAGCCCGCATTATTAGTCCTGTTGATATGTGGATAAGTTTAAAATAAGTTGTATTTAATGGTTCAAATTTTTTTAATTATAATTCCGATCTCTGTATAACTTGTTGGATTGGAAAGTAAAGTTTAAACAATTTTTTATTTATGTGGACAACTCACTAATTATACACAACCTAACCTTAAATTAATGTGATTTTTTAGCATACTTTTCCACCTGTAATACACAGGTTTTTAAACAGATTAAATTAGTGCTTTAATTTGGTTCAACTCCCCAGCGAGCTCGTTGTTGTTTTTAAGCTCATTTCTTATCTTTTCACACGAGTGAATGATTGTTGTGTGATCTCTCCCTCCCATTTTTTGCCCAATAGAAGGGAAGGAGTGGTTATATTCTTCTCTTAGAAGGTACATTGCTACTTGGCGTGGTTTAACCACCTCTTGGCGTCTTGTTTTACTGTAGATTATTTCTTCTTCTATGTTGTAGAATGCTGAAACCGCTTTAATAACATCTTTGGCAGACACATTTTTTTGAGGTTTTGAGGTGTTTTTGGTCAGGTTTTTTACTTCCAGTAATGTTAGATCCCTATTTTTAAGCTGGGCTTGGCACATTATGGTGTTTAAAATACCCTCCAATTCTCGAATACTGCCGTGTACGTTGTTTGCAAGGAAGTCCGCCACCTCTGAGGTGAGGTTAAAGCTGTTTTGTAGAGCTTTTGCTTGCAAGATTGCTATACGAGACTCTTGGTCAACTGGGGAAATATCAATAATCATACCCTGTAAAAACCTTGATTTTAAACGATCATCTAGGTTTTGGAGGTAATTTGGGTGAACATCTGATGAAAAGATGATTTGTTTGTTGTTGTCGTATAGATAGTTAAAAAGATGAAACAATTCCTCCTGAGTTTTCTCCTTTTGAGACATAAATTGAATATCATCCATGATTAAAACGTCGTATTTTCTATACTTTTCCTTAAAATTGTTTACTTTGTTGGCCTGAACGGAATTTACGTAGTCTATTGTGAACTTTTCTGAGGTTACATAATGAATCCTTTTTTCTTTGTTGTGTATTTTAAAGTAGTTTCCAACAGCCTGCATTAAGTGAGTCTTTCCTAGTCCTGTATTACCATGGAAAAAGAGTGGGTTATAGGCCACTGGCTTCTTTATGATGGCTTGCGAAGCGGCGTGAGCCAGTTCGTTGAATGGCCCAACCACAAAACTCTCAAAGGTGTAACGCGGATTTAGGTTGTCTTCAGGGTTTATGACCATAATATCAAGTGGGAGCTCTTTTGTTGGTCCAGGAATAGTTGTCTTCTCATTTTTTTTCTTTTCAACTTGTCCAATAGAGTAATCTAATGATCTAATATTCTCCTCAATGTTTCTTAGAGATTCCAAAATAACCTTATGGTACTTGGTTTGTAGCCAATCCTTAACAAAAGTGTTTGGTACTCCAAGAAAAACCATCCCATCCTCAATTTTTGATATAAAAGTGTCTTTGAACCACGTAGTAAAGTTTGGGCGAGAAACTTCAAGTTCTATTTGAACCAAAGCCGTATCCCAAATTTTCTGTGTGTTCATGGTGGAAACATTATAGCCTGTCGCCGACTCTTGTGAACTTGTGCAAAGTTTATAAACATGTTGATAAGTTGTGGAAAGAGGGGATAACTCAAAAATTGCAAAAATTGTGGTTTGGTTTTGCCAAATTCTTAAAATAGTATATACTCTCTCCACATGTCACAAACATACAACCCATCAAAAAGAAAAAGAGCAACAACTCACGGATTCCTTGTGCGATCAAAAACTCACGGAGGTAAAAGGGTTTTGTTGGCTCGACGCCGAAAAGGTCGAAAAAAGCTTTCAGTATAAGGGTTTTTTCAAATCTACTTAATGTTGCCTAAATCACAAAGATTGATTTCTAGTGAGGTTGAAGAGGTTATGTCCAAAGGACAATCCATTTTTGGTGAGTTTTTTTTGGTTAAGTTTTTAAAAAGCAAAGGTGGTGATTTAAAAATTTCAGCAATATCTCCTAAAAAGGTATTTCCAACAGCGGTTGAGAGAAACAGAGTTAGACGAAGAATTTACTCTGCCCTATCCCCTATTTTTAATAAAAAATTCATAAAAAATTCATTTTTAGTAGCCATTGTTGCTAATAAAAAAGCACAAAATGTCAGCATTGATACCTTTTCATCCGAAATAGAGCAGGTTTTTGTAAAAGGCGGTATACTATAGCCCATGTCATACATATACAATACGTTTTTATATCACCCAATGTACAATGCGATGGTTTACCTCATTGGTGTTTTACCAGGGCACGATGTTGGGTTTGCTGTTATTATCTTGACCCTTGTTGTTAAGGTGGTGCTTTTCCCCCTCTCTAAAAAAAGTGTTGTTACGCAAATAAAAATGAAACAACTGGATCCAGAATTAAAAGCACTCCAAGAAAAATATAAAAGTAATAGACAAGAGATGTCACAACACCTCCTCACTTTCTATAAAAAGAATGGCCTCAATCCTTTTTCAGGACTATTCCTACTTTTACTTCAACTACCTATCATTATTGCCCTTTATAATGTTTTTTACTCAGGCGATATCCATGCTATTAATACGTCTATTCTATATTCAGGAGTTGCAGTCCCTGCAATTATTAACACGATGTTCTTAGGATTACTTGATTTGGCTAGTAAGCACTCTATATTCTTGGCGCTCTTGGTTGGAATTTCTCAATTTATTCAAACAAGACTAGTACTTCCCCCACATGATAAAAATCAAAAAATTGACCCAAAGGATTTTGGTCAGAATATGGCCCGAAGCATGAACACTCAAATGAAATATGTTTTACCAGTCTTTGTGGCGTTCATAGCGTACACACTTCCTAGTTTGATTTCTATTTATTGGATCACGAGTAACCTTTTTGCTATAGGGCAAGAGTTATATTTTAGAAAGACTATCAAGAAACCCAGCCAAGTTTTTATTTCTTAGTGCTAGTAGAGGTTGTTATAGAAACAGGACTATTTAACCCAATTCCCCACAGAGATAATGTGTTTTTGTCTTCAAATATCAAGTAATCATCGTTCTTGCTCAGTTTCATGTTTACCACATCAAGAGAGAAAGGTATTTGTTTTTCAGGGTCAACTATAAGTTTATTTTCTCCTGTTTGAAGGTTTATTCTCCAAATCACATCATTAAAATGCATAAGCCCTAGGTACCAATCGTCTGGATAAAGATGATCTTTTGGAACATTTTTAGGAACTGCGCAATACACAATTTTTGTATACTTATTACCCCACACACATTTTTCAGGAAGAGTTTCAGCAGGAAGCAACCAATTAGATGAATCTTTGGTTCCATATAATCCTAACTCTAATTTACTGTCTTTTGTTTCTGTGTAAAGTATATTTTGACCATCGTTTGAAGCGAGTGAGGTTAGACCTAACAACCCACCAAGTATTTTTTTAATATCACCTGTCTTTGTGTCTAGGGAATATAAATATCCAGCAGTAATCCCAGATGGTTTTGTGTTCAAAAGTATCGAGTTTTGCGTGGTCCACTGTGGAAGCCACTCTCTGAATGGTGAGTTGAACAAGTTTACCTGTGCACCACCATCGAGATTTGATGTGACCCCTCTTGTTCCTGTGTTTCTTGTATAGAATATTTTTGTCTTATCAGGGCTTAGGCTAGCTTGCGTTATATTTAAAGGAAGATCCGTTGATGTGACATTGTTTATTGTTGAAGTTCCTTGGTTGGGGTCTGGTTTTAAAGACAAGTATCTAGTCTGAATACCCTCATTTCCAAGAATATTTCTAATTATCACCCCATCCCCACTACTATTAAAGAAAGCCTCCTGAAGTTTTGGTAAAGTTTTGTTTGTAATACGATCCACCGTTGATGTTGAACTTGTTCCTGTTTCAAGAATGTTTCCTGTGGCTTTTGATATAAAACGAATGAATTCTATTGGTATAATCTTCTTATTCTTTTGAGCAAGTTTAATTTCGGCCGTTGATGTCCCTGTTGGGGTGCTTGATGTTGAGATGTCAACATTTCTAACTATAAAATCATGTCCTGCAACGGGTTGGGCCGAAATAAGCCTTAAGAGGTTTTGGGTATTGAGTGGCGCTGTTGTTGTGGCAGTAGGTGTTACTGTGGTTGTTGCTCCTTCACCAGTATATGAGCCTAAGTCTTTTCCATTTTTTGAGCTATCTTTTTGGCTATCTAGAGTTGCTTGATCAAATCCTGTGAAAGTTGGTTTTGCTTTTGCTACGGGAGATTGGTTTAGAGTATTACTTCTGTTTAAGTAGAAATAGAAACCTAAAAGGCCACCAAGGGAAAGGATTATTATTAGAAATATAGCAAAAACAAGTTTCGGTCCGGACATTAGAGATATTATAGCATTAATATAAAATCAAATTAAGGAAAGTTCTCACCAACTTTTTTATTTTCTACGGTAAACTACTGTAGTCAGGTTACGACTACCTTCTAGGTCTTTAGTCCAACTGGTTGCTGTGTAATTCTGCTTCATAGTTCCTCCACTGTTGGATACAATCGTTGCGCCCTCTATTCCTGTAACAAAACCAGTGTGTCCATGCATACTTCCTACAGTTGGCGAAACAACAATATCTCCTGGTAATGAATTGGATAATCCCCCATCCACCTTTACCCAATCAGAGCTTTTGCTTAAAGTTTTATTCAATTCAATTGTACTATCTCCTGGTCCTATGGAATATCCAAATTGATCAAGAGTGTTGTAGACCGAGTTGGCACAACCAAGGTTTTTTAGGTTTGTTTGACAAGTGTTTGTGTTAGCCAGAGCGGCATTGTAGATCGCCCAACCATTGTCAGTTACACCAGGTACTGTACTAGCACTCCCACCAGGAGCTGTTGGTGCTACGTTTGCGTATATGTTATCAAGACTATCAATTTGCATCTGAATCCCCTCCCACTTAGCAAGTGCGCCTGCATTATTAGGATCATTTTTAAGGAGCTCAGCGTCTGCGTCTGTCCACCCAGCGTATGCGTTGGCGTATTCGGCATCTATTTGACTCTGGGACTTTGTGCTATTACCGCCTGCAGATCCTGCCGCAACCAGTGCATTGTTTGCCCCCAATAAACCTAATGACATCACATCTCCGCCTAAAACCCCACTTACACTCAGTGCACTCAACTGCACCTCCACCGCATTAATCTCACACTTCGTCAGCGCAGGGTTGATCGTATTGATTATGACCCAAGTGGTTAAAGCCAACATTAACCCCCACAATGCATTCTGTATCTTCCCCTTACCATCTTCCTTACC
>JANOAN010000004.1:0-61350 GCA_031411135.1 bacterium
AGGGCTTATTGATCCACAGCTAGAAGTCCGTCCAATCATTTCAGGTGAAGGTTATACCGGTCAGATTTTTGATTTTATAAACGAGGCTGAAAAAGTAATAAAGAACAATCAACGTGCCATTGCTACTACACTTACAAAAAAGATGGCAGAGGACTTGACGGAATTTTTAAAAGAGAAAAATATAAAAACAAAATATGTTCACAGTGATGTGGAAACACTAGAGCGAATTCAAATTTTAACTGAATTTAGAAAAGGAGAATTTGATGTGCTTGTTGGAGTAAACTTGCTACGAGAAGGGTTGGACTTACCGGAAGTTTCTTTTATTGGAATTTTAGATGCGGACAAAGAAGGATTTTTACGTTCAGAAACCGCACTTATTCAGACGATTGGTCGTGCTGCGCGAAACGTGGATGGTCATGTGATCCTCTACGCTGACAGTATTACCGGATCAATGGAGAGGGCAATTGGAGAAACAAATCGCCGTCGAACTGTGCAAATGGAATATAACAAAAAACACGGAATTACTCCTAAAACTATTATTAAAAAGATTCAGGATATTACGGAGGCGATCGCGAGCGAGCACCAAAAAACCGTTTCAAATATTTTGATATTGGAGCAAAAAGAATTTGATAAAAATCCAAAGAAATTTATTAAGATGCGTGAGAAGCAAATGAATCAGGCGGTGAAGGCGCTGGATTTTGAAACGGCCGCGATTTTAAGAGATGAGATTAAGGTCTTGGCAGAGAGGATTATGAAAGCAGATAAGAAAATTGAGAAGGAAAAGAAGGAATTGAACAAAGGTGTGAGGGCAAAAAAACAGTGGATGCAGGGGTAGAAAATGGGTGATAGACTTTAAGTCAGGCTAGTCCTTTGATTTCGGTTCGGAGGATTGTGGAGGCATTCTAATTTAACCCCAGAAAGGAGGTCGTTATGAAGTATATGTTTCTAATCCTGGCGGCCTTTGTTTTTACATGGCATCCAGGAAAATCAGAAAAAGAAAAACATGAGGAAGCTCGTGAAAGATGTTATGCCGAACACTGTAAGATCGCAGAAAAAATCATGAAAAGGGAAGTTTGGTGGATACAACGCCCTGGTGTCATTACCGAAAACCAAGATGGAACTGGTGAGCTGATTAATTTCTGTACGGCGCCGTCTGCAGAAAATGATTTTTACAAACCAGGACTTTTCACAGGACTCAGGAAAATGTTTGAGGTTAGTGCCGACACTTGTCCTGATCTCGTGGGTCGTGCAAAACAAGAATGGCCGATTCAACCGGAGGTTCGGTTTGAAAGGTTCGAGACAAATACCGGAGGTAAGAGGTTTCTCGTCTGCAATGGGTTGCTGTGGATGAGGTTCGTTGATTCAAATTCGTCACCGTAGTGCAAAGATTCGTCTAGGCATTCTGGTGGCGAGTTTTTGTATTGGGTTGATAAGATTTTAAGATTGGACTACCATGGTACTCGGAACAGAGTTCCAGTGTTTTTGGCGTTTTTACGTCGAGGACTATCACCCACAACAAGAAATTCAAAATAGAAAGGTAAATTATGCTCAGAAAAGGTCACCCAACAAGGTGGATGGCTACCATTATCGGGAAGCCAAATGCAGGAAAAGGGACGCTCTTTAACGAGCTGAAAAAGCGGTTCAACGGATTTATCGAGGTCAGCCTTGGTGATATCTGTCGATGGCACAAAACTCAAAACACAGAGCTTTGGAAGGAATCTGAAAAGTACATGCGGGTTAATGAAACCAGCTTGTGGCCAAGTGAAGCTCTATGCTCTGCGGTGGATCATCATCTCGAAGTTTGCGATGAAGGTGGAGTCCTTATTTTCGACGGCTTGCCGCGTCGCACCGACCAAGTAGAGTTGGCGTGCGAGTTGGCGCATCGATTCGGGTGCGACGGGATTCGTGTTTTTCACGTTGAGACTGCTGACTCAGTGTGCGAAGAACGGGCTGCTACTAGACAGCGCCCAGACGACGCTGAAATCGCCAGGAGGCTATACGAGTATCACGAGTACACTCTTCCTGCGATCTCCGCACTTTTGAACTGCGGTGCTATCCATGTCAACTTCGTGACGCTAGACAGTACCGAAATGAAAGCAATGGCTCCAGGTTATGCACAGGCCATTGCTACACTTCAAGGTCTTCAACCACGAGTGCTTGTCAGCACTTAGTGATACTTCCAGTGTTCATAACCCACGCGCCGCCACCCTTCGGGGAGGCGGCGCGTTTTGATTTCTGCTAAACATTTACAAACCCCCTAAAAAAGCTTAATATATCTTCACATAAATCACACACCCCCACACGGACCGTCCATGGGGTTTTTCACATAATATATGTCAAAAAATAAACCACTCGTCAAAGCTTCAAAAACAGGCTTCCACTCTGAAAGCGATAAGATTATCGTAAAGGGTGCGCGTACCCACAACTTGAAGGACATCACGGTTGAAATGCCACGAAATAAAATGGTGGTGATTACGGGACTTTCAGGTTCTGGAAAATCATCTTTAGCATTCGATACAATTTTTGCTGAAGGCCAGCGACGTTACATCGAATCTCTTTCTTCATATGCCCGACAGTTCTTGAGGCAAATGCAGAAGCCGGACGTTGATGAAATAGTGGGCTTGTCACCTGCAATTTCAATTGATCAAAAGTCTCGATCAAATAATCCTCGATCAACAGTTGCAACAATTACAGAAATTTACGATTATCTTCGAATTCTTTTTGCACGAATTGGAAAGCCACATTGTTTGGAGTGTGGAAGAGAAATTAAAAAACTTTCTAAAGAAGAAATCCTCGAATCAATTTTTGCTACTGTAAAATCAATCGATACATCTTCAAAAACTAAAAAAGTGATGGGGGTCGAAATTGATAAGTCTACTTTTAAAATCTATTCACCAGTAGTTGTTGGACGAAAAGGAGAGTATTACCAATTACTGTATGATCTTCTCGGTAAAGGATACGAGGAGGTGCGTGTAGATGGTGTAGTCAAGAAACTTCGCGAACAAATCATTCTTTCTAAAACAAAGAAACATAATATCGATGTGTTGGTAGACCAATTTTATATTTCAGAAATCAAAGAGAATACTCCTGCCTTCCGCGAGCGATTAAATGAAGCGATTGAAAAAGGGCTTACGGAATCAGAGGGATTGTTGCGTATCGTGACGGACAACGCCGACAAGTTGATTTCGTCAAAATTTATGTGCCCATACGATGGATTTTCATTTCCAGAAGTTGAGCCGCGATTATTCTCTTTCAACTCTCCATACGGTGCTTGTCCTGAGTGTAATGGATTGGGTACAAGAGAGTTTTTTATTATGGATCCATGTAAGGTTTGTAATGGAGCAAGGCTGCGACCTGAGGCCTTGCACGTTTTCTTGATGGAAGAGGGAGGAAAGAAGACAAATATTGTAGAAACAACCGCAATGACTATTGCGGAGGCGTTAGATTTTTTCATTGGTCTTCCTTTAAGTCAAAAAGAAAGAGAAATTTCAAAAGTAATTGTAAAGGAAATCCTTTCGCGTTTGGAATTTATGAATGATGTGGGTATTGATTACTTGTCACTTGATCGACGGGCAAACACTTTGTCAGGAGGAGAGGCTCAGCGAATTAGACTTGCTTCACAATTAGGGTCGGGACTTGTGGGAGCTTTGTATGTACTGGACGAACCGACAATTGGACTTCATCAGCGCGATAATGACAGGTTGATTAAAACTTTGGTACAGTTGCGAGATCTTGGTAATACTGTGATTGTTGTAGAGCATGACGAGGATACAATTTTTGCCGCTGATTATATTATAGATATTGGTCCTGGAGCAGGAGTGCACGGCGGGCATGTTGTTGTTTCAGGTTGGTTGGATGAACTTTTAACTGCCAAAAAGAATGATTCAAATTCGCTCACCCTTTCATATCTTCGAGGTGAAACAATGGTTGAAGTGCCAGAAGAGCGTCGTGAGGAAGATCGCGGAATGATTAGGATCACAGGTGGAAAGGTAAATAATATTAAAAACTTAAATGTAGATTTGCCACTTGGACGATTAACCACGGTTACAGGAGTTTCAGGTTCTGGTAAGTCTTCTTTTGTTTATGAGATTTTACATAAAAACTTACAAGCCAAGTTTGATAAGGCCTACCGCACTGCTCATGTGCATAACTGTACAAGCTTTACCGGAACAGAATATTTGGGGCGTTCAATTTTAATCGACCAATCTCCAATAGGAAGAACCCCACGTTCAAACCCTGCAACTTACACAGGAGCATTTACTTTCATGCGAGATATGTTTGCAGAAACCGAGGAGGCACGAGCTCGAGGTTGGACTTCTAGCCGGTTCTCTTTCAACGTCAAAGGTGGGCGTTGCGAAACTTGTCAGGGAAATGGAATGATCGAAGTAGAAATGCACTTTTTGCCAACAGTATATGTTCAATGTGATGTGTGTAATGGAAAGCGATTTATGAAGGAAACTTTGGAGGTAAAATATAAAAAGAAAAATATTTATGAAGTTCTGAAAATGACAGTAGAGGAGGCGCTAGCTTTTTTTGAGGATGTGCCTTCGATTGCAGATCGCCTTGAAACTTTAAATGAGGTAGGTCTTGGATATCTCGAACTTGGACAGTCTGCAACAACACTATCAGGTGGAGAGGCACAGCGCGTGAAAATTTCTGCAGAACTTTATCGACCACACGTTCAAAAATCTATTTATATTTTAGATGAACCAACAGTGGGACTTCACTACGAAGACGTACGAAAATTGGTAGAAATTCTTCAAAAACTAGTTCAAAAAGGAAACACAGTTGTTGTTATTGAACACAATATGGATGTTATAAAATGTTCAGATTATATAATCGACATTGGTCCAGAGGGAGGGGTGCGCGGAGGAAACATTGTAGCGAAGGGGACGCCAGAAGAAGTGGCAAATAATCCAAAGAGTTTTACTGGTCAGTATCTAAAGAAGGTGTTGAATAAGTAGGTAAACAAAAGAGCGAGATGCAAATGCAGCTCGCTCGTGAAAAATTGGTCAATATGACCGGTCCCCGAAGGGATGAAAGATCTGGCACGTTAGGGATGCCGGGCCGGTAGAAGAGAAAATCTGTGGTCGTTGTATGGCAACCAAATTCCAACAACTACCGGCCCGAACCACCCTAACATGTTGCACACTTTGTGCATACTCAGTAATATATACTCAAAAACATGAAAAGTCAAGAAGTCAATAAAATCATAACTAAGAAAAAAATCCCAGATTCTCCTGGCGTCTATTTATTCAAGCAAAATAAGGGTATTTTATATATTGGCAAGGCCACCAGTCTTAAAGACCGTATTAAAAGTTACTTTTCTAATGACCTGATTAAAACTCGAGGTATGCTCCTGGTTGACATGGTTTCTAGGGCAGATGATATTGATTTTATTCCAACTGATTCAGTGCTTGAGGCGTTTATTCTGGAAAATGAACTTATTAAAAAACATCTTCCAACATTTAACACAAAAGAGAAAGATGACAAAAGTTTTAATTACGTAGTCATTACCAAGGAAAAATTTCCCTGTGTTCTAGTAGAGCGTGGTAAAGATTTGGACAAGAAAAAATATGCACATGTATTTGGACCGTACCCTTATGCGCCACAATTGCGCGAAGCTCTCAAACTGATTAGAAAAATTTTTCCATTCAGAGATACTTGCAAGCTCGATCAACAACGTCCATGTTTTAACTATTCTATAGATCTTTGCCCAGGTGTTTGTGCCGGTAAAATGCTTGCAAAAGAATATTCGCAAAATATCCGACACCTTGTTTTGTTTTTCCAAGGCAAGAAAAAAAATTTGGTAAAAGTTTTAAATAAAGAAATCAAAGAATACGCAAAAGTATTGAATTTTGAGAAATGTGCAGAGATAAAACAAACTTTGAATTCACTCGGGCACATTCAGGATGTTTCTATGATTAAAAGAGAAAGTCCAAAAAATTCTTCGCGAATAGAAGCATACGACATCGCTCACATGTCTGGAAAAAACATGGTTGGAGTGATGGTGGTTTTAAACAACGGAGAATTTGATAAAAATGAATATAGGAAATTTAATATTCAAACGGTCGATGGTCCAAACGATACAAAAGCTCTAGCTGAAATTTTAAAGAGAAGGTTTGCACATCCTGAATGGACACTACCTAATCTAGTGGTAGTGGATGGAGGTGTTGCACAATTAAATGCGGCCAAGGAAGTTATACCCAAAGAAGTTACATTGATTTCAATCGTTAAAAATGAAAGGCATAAGGCGAGGGAAATTCTTACTTCTGGAAACATTTCGATTGATGTTTCTAAAATTAAAAATGACATTATTAAAATTAATGCTGAAGCACATCGTTTTGCGATTACTTTCCATAGGAAAAAGAGAGGGGAGCTACCAGTTTAATTTCTACTCTACTATCTGCAATTCCATTGATCTGGTATCCAAATCTGCTTTAATTAATTTTACTTTCAATTTATCTCCCAACTTAAATTGTTTTTTGGTTCTTTGTCCATTGATAACGTAATTTTTTGTATCTGCACTGTAAAAGTCGCTTGGAAGTAAATCTTTTAATCGGATTAGTCCTTCTGCTTTCGATTCTTCTTCTTCGACAAACATACCCCATTCTGCAATACCTCCAACAGTTACATTTAATATTTGGCCGACTTTTCGTTCCATGTATTCAATCTGCTTGTATTTGATAGATGTGCGCTCTGCATCCGCTGCTTCAACTTCTCGTTTCGAGCAATCTGCACAGACTTTATCAAGCGAGCTCATAAGTTCAGCAGAAACTTTTTCACCACCTTGGATACTTTGCATAATTCTGTGAACAATCAAATCGGCATAGCGACGAATAGGGGAGGTGAATTGCGTATAGTAAGTAAATGCCAATCCAAAATGTCCAATATTTTTTGTAGAATATTCTGCTTTTGCCATTGAACGTAGGGTTGCAGTTTTAATTGTAGCCTCGGCACTAGATCCACCCACTTCCTTAAGGAGTGTCTGAATGTCTTTGGATTTCATATTTTTGTGTGGGTGAAATTCAAAGCCAAGCGCTCTGACAAAAATTCCTAAATCTTCTAATCGTTCGATATTTGGCACATCGTGGATTCGGTAAACACCAGGAAGAGTTTTTCCCTCAGCGTTTTTATATTCGTCGTGTATGAATTTTGCCACTTCACGGTTTGCGAGAAGCATAAATTCCTCTACCAATTTGTGACTTTGCAATCGCTCCTTTTTGAAAACTGCAATTGGTTTTCCTTCCTCATCCAATTTAAATTTAATTTCTGTTGTTTCAAAATCAATTGCACCATGTTTGTGTCTTTCGTCGCCCATCTTTTTAGCGATTTCATTTAAAACTGTTAGCTGTTCAACACAATCGCCATCAATTTTAACAAGTCTTTCTTCTGCCTCTTCATAAGTAAATCGACGCGCTGAATGGATCACGGTCTTTCCAAACCAGCGTTCTTTTACATTGGCATTTTTATCCATTATGAATACTGCAGAGAATGAGAAACGGTCCTCGTTAGGGTTCAAACTACATACATCCGTTGAAAGGACGCTAGGGAGCATGGGAATAGTTCGATCTACTAGGTATACAGAGAAAGCGCGCTTGCGAGCTTCTTTGTCCAATTCTGTTCCTTCACGCACGAAATGTGATACATCTGCAATATGAACACCGATTTCTAAATTTCCGTCAGGTAGCTCCTTCAGAGAGATTGCGTCATCAAAGTCTTTTGCATCAAACGGGTCAATTGTACAAGTCCAGGTCTGTCTGAAATCTTTTCTTTTCGCCATCTCGTCTGCATTTTCACCTCGCAATTGTGCCGCTGATTCTGCAGCTTCTTTAAAAACCACTTCACTAAAAGTTGTATCAAAACCGCGCTCCGCTACAATCGCCTCCATTTCGGCGTTATTGTCACCCTTAGCTCCAAAGACTTTTATAATTTCTCCACTTGGATTTCTCCCTTCTTTCCAATTGTCAAAATCGACTCGAACCTGAACCTTTGTATTGTCTTTAAGAGAATCTGGATTGGTAATAATAATAGTAATGTTTGATTTTAAATCATCAGTACGAAGTTTCCTATGTCCGTTTTCAGTAAAGATAGTTCCTACAAAGCTAGTCTTTGAGCGTTCTACAATTTTAACAATTTTCCCTTGAGTTTCACCCCACTGATTTTGGAAAGTCGAAATCTCTACCGTGTCACGGTTTAGAGCAGTGCTGATATCAAGGGGATCAACCATCACGTCATCTTCTCGATCCTCGACACGAACAAAGCCACGGCCCTTGGCATTAATGCTAATAGTTCCAATTAAGTTTTTAGTATTCATTAGATTACATGCTAGCAGAAAATATGGTTTTTTGGAAACTTACATTTTTGTGGTATTATTTTTGATAATTATATGTATCCTCCTCACAAGAAGACATGGCTTGAAAAGCTTCTTCCTCATTTTCATAAGCATGAAATACGCTTCATTGTGCTTTTTTCTGGTTTTTTCCTAGCCACAATTATTTTGTTGGCGGGTTTAGGGCTTGTACCCAGCGAGTTCCAATCTGCAACAAATAATTCTGGTTTTCTTGATAAAGTAAAAAACGCAGCAATAAGCCCAATAACAGGAGGGGATAGTGATCCAATTATCATTCCTCAGGCAAAATATGAATATCCAAATAGAATTGTTATACCAGCGGTTGGAACTGATGGAGCCGTTAAAAACCCCTCATCCATAAATATCGATGTCTTAGATAATGCACTTACAGAAGGTGCGGTTAGATATCCTGGGTCAGGTGTGCCAGGTATTGGAAATATGTTTATTTTTGGACACAGTACTGGTTTTAAAATTGTACAAAATAATGCTTATAAAATTTTTAATAAAATCAAAAATGTTAAGGAGGGAGATGAGGTTCAGGTTTTTTCTGATAAAAATGTTTATATTTACAAAGTCACTACTGTGGAAGAAGTTAATAAAGATGAAACACTCGTAGAATTCAATACAAAAGGCCCAGCAATGCTGACTTTATCGACCTGTGATAGTTTCGGCTCAAAAACTGATAGATTTGTGGTGAAGGCGGTATTTGATAGAGTACTCGCTCTAAGATAGGTTAATTAAAATTGGAGAATTACCCTTATTTTTGAAAGTTTTTTGACACACATTGATAATATTTTGTCAGTATATTTGGAGTATGTCTAGGTAGACATTGACAATATGTATATATAGTATATAATGTATATATATGAATATTAACACAAATTACATGCAAAAAATTAAATATGTTCTAGCTACGGCTTTTTTTGCTCTGGCAATAGCTTTTATAGCCACTCCAACGGTGACATTTGCTGGTCCTGGTGATGAGACATCAGGCGATGTTGGGTATGAGTACACGTCCGCTGGCTCAGATTGGTATAATGATTATTCAACATCAGACTACACTTCACCTGGTTCAACTTGGTATAACGACTATTCAACATACTCATCAATTCCTTCTTACTCTTACGGATGTTCAAACTGTGGTGGATCAGCTGGATACTCATCAACTCCTTCTTATTCTTACGGATGTTCAAACTGTGGAAGTTCATCGGGTTCATCAATACCCTCATATACAACATCTTCTTCACGTTCGACTTCAAATCCAAATAGCGTAAACACTAATACCAACACAACTGGTCCAAGCACCTCAACTGCGACAGGTGGAAGCGCGAGTAGTACTAACACTAACAATCTTATTAACAACTCGCCTTCAACAGCGACTGCAACAAATAACTCTACTACAACTGTAAATGTTGTTAATAATATTGTTGTTAATGTTCCACGTGGTTCAGGTGGCACTACACCAACAACTAATGATTTATCAGTTAATTGTACAATTAACCCTTCAAACAATGTGCAGATTAATCAAGATGTTAACTTCTACGCTAATGCATCAGGTGGAAATGGTAGTTACTCTTATTCATGGACAGGTTCAGATGGTCTTAACAGTTCAAGTCAATCTTTCACTGGACGATTCTACAGTTCTGGTTCAAAGTACGCGACAGTCACTGTTTACTCTGGTGGACAGTCTCGAACTGCGACATGTAACACAAACGTAGGTGGAAATAATAACGGTAACTTAAGTGCTTACTGTACTGCCACACCTCCAACTGCTAATACTAACCAGTATATTACTTGGACAGTGTACCCAACTGGTGGAAACGGAAACTACAGTTACTCTTGGAGTGGTTCAGACGGTTTGTACGGAAACAACTCTTCACTTACACAGTCATACAGTTCTACTGGTCAGAAGAATGCTAACGTAACAGTTACATCAAATGGTCAGTCAATCACTGCAAACTGTTCAGCTAACATCAACTCGATTTTTGGTTACCAAACTCAAGCATCAAACGTTACTCTTATTAAGGGTACATCAGACCAGATTGCTCCTGCTTCAGGAATTTATTTAGGTCAGCTTCCAGAAACTGGAATTAACCTAAGCTTGAAAGTTGTTCTATTCGCCTTCGGATTACTAGTGTGGAGCATCTTTGCTGCATTCGTTGTTTCAAAGAGAAAGAAGACAACAGATTCTATTACTGGTAATGCTATCGCTGATTTCAAAACAAGAATGCTTGCGATGAAGAATCAATAATTAGGAAAGTAATAAAAGAAAAACCCCTCTGTAATGGAGGGGTTTTTCTTTGGGTTATGATCTTGAAGAGATTTCTTCAGAGAGTTTTTTGAGGACTTCGTCTGCAGTCAGTTGCCCCAAGTTGCCTTTGTCTCTTGATTCTAATGTGACTTTTCCAACTTCCATATCCTTGTCACCGATAATGATTGTGTAAGGTGATCGTGCATTTTTAGCAGCGCGGACTTTCTTGCCGAAGCCATCATTTGATAAGTCTATGCGAGCTCGTATACCTAACCTCCTCAAAGATGAATAAACTTCCTTTGCTTTATCAATATTAGTTTCTCTTACAGGTACAACATACACCTGCTCAGCAGCAAGCCAAAGAGGGAAGTTTCCTCCGTAGTGTTCGATTAAAAATCCAATAAATCGTTCATGTGTCGAAAGCGGAGCACGGTGAATACAGAGAGGAGTTTTTTCTGTTCCGTCTTTGTCAGTAAATTTCAAACCGAACCTTGCAGGCACTGCAAAGTCTACTTGGTTTGTTGCAAGTGTAAACTCTCTTCCAATTACGCTCCAAATCTGTACATCAATTTTTGGTCCGTAAAACGCACCTTCATTTTCTGCTTCGACGAATGGGACTTTGGCCTCAACTAAACACTTGCGCACCATGTCTTCAGTCTTGATCCAAAGTTCTTCGTTATCAATATATTTCTTACCAAGGCCTTCTTTTGAATGTTTTGAAAGTCGCATCTGATACTTTTCGATTCCAAAAATCTTGAAGTAGTACAAATACATATCAATTACTTTTTTAAACTCATCAGCAAACTGCTCTTCAGTACAATATATATGAGCATCATTCATCTGCATTGATCGCACTCGCATCAATCCGAATAGTTCACCAGATTTTTCGTGGCGATAACATGTGCCGTATTCAGCTAAGCGAAGTGGAAGATCTTTGTATGACTTTGGAGAAGCATCGAAAATCTTGTGGTGATGCGGACAGTTCATTGCTTTCAAGTAGTATTTGCCACCTTCGTATTCCATCGGAGGGTACATAGACTCTTCGTAGTAAGGAAGGTGCCCAGATGTTAAGTACAAATTTTCTTTCGCTAGGTGAGGAGTTTTAACACGTTCATATTCGTAAGCGAATTCAGTCTCTTTTGCCAATGTTTCCAATTGTTCAATAATCGCTCCTCCATTTGGTAACCAAAGGGGAAGTCCCGCTCCCACGTCTTCATTAAATTCAAAAATCCCTAATTCCTTTCCTAACTTTCGGTGATCGCGTTTTTTGGCTTCTCCTTGTTGAATTTTGTAAGTTGTTAACTCTTCTTTTGTGTTGAATGCCAATCCGTAAATTCTAGTAAGCATTTTATTCTTTTCACTACCTCTCCAGTATGCTCCTGCAATACTTGAAAGTTCAAAACAGTCCGCAGGAACTGTTTGCATATCTTCAACGTGTCCACCACGACAAAGGTCAGTGAAGTTTCCAGAAGTGTAAAGCGTAATTTTTTCTCCCTTCTTATTTATCTCTTCAATCAATTCTAACTTGTATGGATTGTCAGCAAAGAAAGTTCTTGCTTCATCGTAGCTTACCTCCTTATGAGTAAAACCTTTCCAAGTTTTTAACAAACTTCGCATTTTCTTTTCAATTGTAGGAAAGTCTTTTTCAGAGATAGGGCTTTCGAAATCCATATCATAGTAGAAGCCATCGTCCACAGCCGGTCCAATAGTCAAAAGGGTGGTTGGGTATATTTCAGTTACAGCGGCAGCTAGCAGGTGTGCTAGTGAATGTCGCATTTCTTGTAGGTCGTTTGTGTTTTTTGACATGGTTTTTAGCGGAAATTGATAACTAGATGATAATACTATATTTTTTGTGGGGTGGCGAGATAAGGGAATTTCATAAAAACTTTATAAATATTAGCCTTAAATCTCCTACGCTATTTAATTGTACTTATTAAATTTAATTGCTAAAATCATGTTAATGAAAATCAAGAATCTTGCATTGGTTATTATGAAAGAAGGTAGACATTTTGTGGCGTATTCTCCCGCCTTGGATCTTTCTACTGCAGGAAAATCAGCTAAAGATGCTAAAATAAAGTTTGTAGAGGCAGCAGAAATTCTATTGGAAGAAATTTTTGAAGCGGGTACTGCCGATGATGTGCTGTCAGATTTAGGTTGGAAAAAAATACAAAAGAGCTGGACTCCACCACCGGTAATTTCCACAACCTCTATTGGAATTACAATCCCAACTTTTGCGTAGAAAATGGGAAAAATTAAACAGATACATTGGCAGGAATTTGAGAAATTCCTTCTTCTAGAAGGTTGTGTGTTTAAGAGAGAAAAAGGTGATCATAGAATTTATACAAAGGAAGGTCTAAAAAGATCAATTGTGGTGCCTAGATACAATCCACTTCCAGTTTTTATCATTTTAAATAATTTGTCTCTTCTAGGTATCTCTAGGAGAGAATATTTGCGAAGGATTAGTGATTTATAGTTTTTTACTGATTAGTCCATGTGTATGGGTTTATACTTTAAATAACCGTATACAACGTCAATAATTTTCTGAAGGAATTCAGCAGCGTAAGAGTTTTTTATCTCAAAGTAATATTTTTTTGTCCTAGAAATAAAATAAATATAATCTCTAAATGAGATTATGGTGCAGTGACCAGATAATTTATCTTCTAAAAATCGAGCAGAACCACTTCTGTTTCGCAAGGCGTCACTGTCATGATTGGTCATGTTTTTTTGAAAAAAGTCTAAAGCATCGGTACTACCAATACCTTTTAATACGATTTTGTTTTTCACTGCTTCTTTTTGCCAATCTAATAATTTTTTCCTGTTATTAAAAAGAGACTGAATTTCCTCATCTGATTCTATAGAATAAACAATCTCACCTTGTTTTAAATTTAGAATTTCTTTTAGAAGTTGATCAATAAGCAGGGAAGTGGTGTGTGGAGTATTTACCTTGTTTATTCTGTTGTTAATTGAATAATTAAAACCATTTTTTATAACTAAATTTTCTTCAACTAATTTCTTTAAGCTAGAATAAATACTCGTTCTCGCAATATTTAATCTTCTAGAGATGTTAGAAATATTCGATGTTCCAAGGGATTTTAATGATTCAACTATTGAGGCCTCGGTTGGTTTTAGAATTAAGTATTCCCGACTCATACGTATAAATGTACATTATTTGTACATTTTGTGCAAATAGATTTAAAGTATTGTTATATATTCTTGGATAGTAAACCAAAACAGAAAGGAGTAACACTTATGCCAGAATGGAATGCATCTATTATGGTCACAAAGACTAATGATGGGATTCACGTAGGATATCGTGGAGAAGTTGAATCAGAAGGTATTCATGTAAAAGCTGCAGAATGCGAGCTAGAGAAAGCATTTTATACAGCGATTGGGAAATTTGTATATCGCAACAATAGAGAGCTTAAGTTGTGGTTTGATTCGCAAGACATAAGAACTAATAGGAAATGAAATGTATCAAATGTAAGGGTCGCGGCTGGGTTTGGGTTAAGTATGTAATAGGTTTTACAGAACCTTTGTACGGATTTGGTTCGTCGCCAGTGGCTTGTGGAGAGCCGATTTACAAGAGGTCAAAAAAACCTTGCAAAACCTGCAAAGGTAAAGGCAAATTAAAATAGGTTCTCAGACACCATCAAGATTGAGGCTGATCACAAGTTGGTCAGCCTCTTCTCTTATAAATCCCAATTTTATGCTATAACATAGTTCACACATTATGTTATCCCGCACCAGAAACTTCAGCATCATCGCCCATATTGACCACGGAAAGTCGACTCTCGCCGACCGTATGCTTGAAATTACCCATACTATTGAAAAGCGCAAAATGATGGCGCAGGTTTTGGACAGTATGGAATTGGAACGCGAAAAGGGAATTACCATCAAGATGCGACCGGTTCGAATGCTTTATAAGGATCACATCCTGAACTTGATCGACACGCCAGGGCACATCGACTTTTCATATGAAGTTTCGCGAGCCTTGAAGGCGGTTGAGGGATCGATCTTGTTAGTAGATGCAACACAAGGGGTGCAAGCGCAGACCTTAACAACACTGCGAATGGCCCAAGAAACTGGACTCGTTATCATTCCAGTTCTCAGTAAAGTTGACTCACCACTTGCGCGAATAGAGGATATAAAGAAAGAAATGGTGGCACTTCTTGGATGTAAAGAAGAAGATATTTTGGAGACATCTGGAAAGACTGGTGCTGGAGTAGATGAACTCCTGCAAGAAATTATTAAAAAAGTACCTGCTCCAATTGAGGAATTTCCTGACACAAATAGTTTCCGTGCCCTTGTTTTCGATTTTCAGTATTCAAACCACAAGGGTGTAATCATTTATGTTCGTTCAATGGACGGTACTGTTAGAAAAGGTGATGAATTGATGTTTAAAATTGCAAATGAAAAGTTTACGGCACTCGAGGTGGGAATTTTTACACCAGATGAAGAACCGTGCGAAGAACTTGGTCCGGGACAAATCGGATATATCGTAACTGGAATTAAACGTCCTGGTATTGCATCTGTAGGAGACACTATTACTATTTTCAAAAAGCAATTACCAGCACTCGAAGGGTATTTTAACCCGTCTCCTGTTGTTTGGGCCTCGGTTTATCCAGAAGACGCAGATGATTTTGAGTTATTAAAGCAAGCCCTTGGAAGGCTTAAGTTATCTGACTCTGCGTTTTCATACGAAGAAGAATCATCAGGGTCATTAGGAAGAGGATTCCGATGTGGGTTTCTAGGACTTCTTCACCTTGAAATTATTACTGAAAGATTAAAGCGAGAATTCAATTTGAATCTCGTCATCGCTACCCCGAGTATTACTTATGAAGTAACTATGAAAGATGGCAAGAAAAAAATGGTGTACTCGCCATCGCTTTTTCCAGATCACGGATCGTTTTTGGAAGTGTACGAACCATGGGTAAAATTAAAAATTATTTCACCTACCACATATGTCGGTGCAATCTATCAGATGCTTTATGAACACGAAGCCGAATTGGGTGATACTGAAACTTTCGGAGACGGACGCGCGTCGTTGTCTATTAATATGCCGTTAAGAGAGCTTATGCGAGGATTTTTCGATGAGTTAAAAAGTATTTCTTCCGGCTACGCGTCATTATCATATGAATTAGAAGGAATGCGAAAAGCCGATGTAACCAGGATGGATATTTTGGTGGCAGAGGAACCTGTAGAAGCCTTTACCCGGGTGATTGCTTTCAGACGTATTGATGAAGAAGCGAATAAGGCCGTAGATAGGTTGTTTGAAGTCCTTCCACGCCAAATGTTCGTAACTAAAATCCAAGCCAAGGCCGATGGGCGAATCATTGCGTCCCGCACTCTTTCTGCTATGAAAAAAGATGTAACACAGCACATGTACGGAGGTGATATTACGCGAAAAATGAAACTCCGAGAGAAACAAAAAAAGGGAAAGAAAAAGATGAAAGAGGGTGGTACTGTGAACATTCCGCATGATGTTTTTCTGAAGATGATGAAAAGTGGGGATAATTAGGATTTTAGGTTTTCTTTATCGGAATTGCATATATAGTCGGGTACATTATGGCAGGAATAGTATTGACTATGGTACTTTTGGCCAAAAAATACGAGAGGGATGAAGAAAAGAAAAAGAACCATAAATAGATTGCAAAAAATCGCTAAAACTTGTATATTAAAACCCCATAAACACGGGCCCTTAGCTTAGTTGGTAGAGCGCCTCATTTGCACTGAGGAGGTCAGCGGTTCGAATCCGCTAGGGTCCACTCGAAGGTTTCAATGACTTATGTTAAAATTATTTGATGATAGAAAAGCAGACAGAAGACAATATCGATAAGCTAATATCAGAAGGCAAAAATACAGTAGAAATATCCGAAGTTTTAAAATCCAAAGGATTGACTGATGAACAAATTAATTCGACTGTTCTTGAGTATAATAAAAAGAGTTTAGAAACAGCCAGTTCAATTAAAAAACCCAATACAACTCTAACTTTGGTTGCTACGCTTATTGCGATTGTCGCCCTTTCCTATTTATTTTTTAATCTATTTCAAAATAATTAGTTAACCAGTACTGATATATAGGGAAAAGAGTACTATAAACATCTCCCTGGAAATCTAAAAGATCTAAGAAAGTGTTTACAAGAGGATATTGTAGGACGTTGGGAAGTAAGAAAGAACCCTATTAAGCAGACTAGTTCTATAACTAGATATGAATACAGGCTGAATGGGGAAACAAAAATGGCTTATACTGAAAAAATAGGTGATGGTGACATGACGGAAGATGACAATAAAATAATGGATATTGCAATCGAAAATTCCCCCGTTGATAAGTACACTTTTAATGATGGGATGATTTTTTGTGAAATTTGAAGGTGGAGTCGGGCTACCTATTGTTTGTTTGATTGCAGAAAAAGATACGAGCTTTGAAGATCAGAGTGTAAAGATGGGTGAAATGGTTAATGTATATTTCACCAAGCAAAATGACCTAGCATTTTTTGAGGTTGTTAGTAGGATTTAGTATTTTATTTAAATATTTCAACTCGTTTACTATCCGGTTTACAAAAAAACATCGAAATACACACGATATTTAGTAAGCTAAACATAGTTTACCGACTCTAGATTTGTAGTATAATAAAATATAATGTCAAATAAAGTATTTAAAACACACAAAATAATCCAAAAGGGATTGTTAATAATAAGTTTTTTATTTTTGAACTTTTTTACAAATCCAACAAGTGCAAGTGCTAACGCGTATTGGCATAACGGCGTTGGCAATTTGGATGATGTTGGATCTTGGTACATAAATTCAGCTCTCCAAAGTCCAGCAAATACAGTACCTACAGCAGGAGATGTTGGTTATATTAATGGTGGCACCACACTAACACAGACAGGCAGTGTCTCAATAGACTATACTTTAAATATAGAAAACGGTGGAATAATAAATACGAGTAATATTGGAACTATAACAATAGCTGATGGTGGTGTTATAAATATAGAAAATCAAGGAACGATGACTGTAGATGATGGTGGAATATTAAACATCTTGAATGGAGGAACTTTAAATATAAACAGTGGGGCCACCTTCACACAAAGTAATACATCGTGGAGTATTGCTGGAAATGCAAATGTTTATAATTCTCAAACAATTACTAGTGGGTATACATGGACAGTAACTAGTGGTGCCATTTTAACAATTCAAGATGGAGGAAATTTTACAGTTGCTAACGGGGGAGGATTAACAATTCAAGATGGAGGAACTTTAAACATAAACAGCAGCGCCACCTTCACACAAAACAACGCGTCGTGGAATATTGATGGAGTTATAAATATCTCAAATAGTCAATCTATATCTAGCTCAAAAACATGGACTGTGGCGGGTACTGGATCCTTAAATGTGATAAATGGTGCAACTTTGACAACAGATAGTGGTGGAGCTTTAAGTGTAAATAGTGGAGGTACGTCGAATGTAAATAGCGGTGGAATTATGAATATAAATAGTGGAGGAATTGTGAATATAAATAGCGGTGGAATTTTGAATATAAATAGCGGTGGAATTTTGAATATAAACGATGGGGCTACTTTTACACAAAACAATTCATCGTGGAACATTGGTGGGGTTGTAAATGTCTCAAATAATCAATCTATATCTAGCTCAAAGGTGTGGACTGTGGCAAGTGGGGGTAGTTTGAGTCTTGATAATGGTGGAATATTTACTATAAACACTGGTGGAAACCTAACTATAGATAGTAATGGTACCCTGGGTATTGGAAGCTTAGGTGTTTTTAATAACAATGGCACTATGTCCAATAATGGATCTGCTATTAATAATGGAACATGGAGAAATTTTGGAACAGTCGTTACCGGAGCCTCCGCAACTACAACAAATAATGTCTCAACTGCGTATGAATTGACAGGTACCGTTGGTTCTCCTGTGTCAACTTACACTCTTTCATCACAAACAGGTCATGTTACTACAAATTACAACGTTGTACTTTCACACTCGCCAAACAGTTGGTCTGCGACAGGACTTCCTGCAGGTCTTTCTATCAATTCGAGCTCCGGGGCAATTACTGGAACTCCGACCATCTCAGGTAATGGAAGCACAACTGTGGTTTCAATAAATATTAGTAGTGGTAGTTTTGCTATACAAGTTATCAATTATAATTTCGTTATTGCACCATCAGGTGGGAGTTCGACAGTGATACCTGGTGGACAAACAGGAGGAGGTTCATCAAGTATAGGTGACACAAGAATTATATTTGATAATAAATCACCTCTAAATAATACTCAAGATTGCACAAAAGGACAGAAATTTAACACAAAAACAGGACAACCTTGCATCACGGTAGGTAGTACAAACAGCACAGCAGACACGGTCGCAACACCAAAGGGTATTGTTGTGAGTATCGATGACTTTAACAATACCGCACTCTCACAAGGTTTTAGGTTTACTTCAAATTATGCAATTATGGATATAAATATGGATATTGTTAATCTTCAAGTATTTTTAAATAGGGTTGGATTTCCTGTCACTACTTCAGGATACGGGTCACAAGGATTAGAAAATAAACGTTTTGGTCCAGCTACACAAGCAGCCCTCATAAAATTCCAAAAAGACAAGGGTATTAAGCCAGCAGTTGGTTATCTCGGTCCGATTACAAGAAACAAGATTAATGAAATATTGATGTCGATTGGTTTTTAGAAACTTCTATTTAGAATCTCTTTTAAAGATTTTAACTCACTTACAATCCGGTCCACAAAAATTACATCCAAGTCCACTCGTAATATTTCCCCCTCATACCCGTCATAACTCCAGCTAGTGTCAGTATTTCGAATTACAGAGTTTAGGGCTACAATCCCTGACCCTTGACATTTCTAAAATACTACATATAATACTAAAACTATGACAAAAAAGCAAAATCAACTGAATGCTAGAAATCACGTCCGAAAAGGATCTGCTTTTTTTGCTGTGTCACCAAACAACTATAAAATTTCTGCGACTATCGCGGGGAAATTACGCTGTGTTCAAAGAACTTAAAAACTAATCATTTTTAAGTCCAAAAAACACCGCGTAAATCGCGGTGTTTTTTGTTCTTTAGCTCTTTACAATTCAACACAACACGAACACAAACAGAAAGGAATCGGTAAAAATGAAATCGGAAAACAAATCAAAAAAAGATGGGTCTAATCCACTCTTCTTCCTCTTCAGAGAGGTTTGGCACTACTCGGTTGGAAACAGGAAAAATGTTGTTCTTGTCTGGATGATTTTCATCATCGCAGAAACTTTTAACATCCTTATCCAGCCGCAGATCTGGGCCAAAGTTATGGATGTCGTTCAGAGTGAAGGCGTGACGAGTGGAAACATTCGCACGCTACTCGCTCTTCTTCTCTCAACAATGGGAGCCACGGCAGTCTTCTGGTTTATCCATGCTCCTGCAAGAGTCATGGAAAACATGAATGCATTCAAAGTCAGGCTGGCGTATCGAAAACATCTCCTTCGAGGTGTTATGACGCTACCTTTGGAATGGCATGCAGGCCAGCATTCAGGAGAGATTATCGACAAAATTGAGAAGGGCATCCAAGCCTTGTATCAGTTCACGAAATACTCTTTTGAAATCATCTATGCAATTGTGAGGTTCTTTGGTAGCTTCATTATGCTGGCTTACTTGTTCCCACCCTCAGCGGCTGTCGTCTTTGTGATGATGGTCCTAACGTTTTGGGTCGTCACACGCTTCGACAAGATACTGATAAGTCAATATCGTGAGCTGAATCGAAATGAAAATAAGATCTCAGCAAGTGTTGTCGATTCAATCGGCAACATCGTCACGGTGATCGTTCTTCGCGTCGAAAAATTAATCTTTAACGCGATTATCAGTAAAACAGAAAGACCCTACGAGCTGTTCAAGAAAAACAGCAGGATGAACGAGGTCAAGTGGTTTATCACTTCAATGTGTTGCTCGGCGACGATTGTTATCGTTCTCGGCACATATTTCCTTCAGCACATTGGTGCTAGAGGAGGGGTTTTGTTCGGAGAAGTATTCTTGCTTTACAGATATCTCGGTAACATTGGTGACATCCTCAACAGATTCACCAACCTGTACAGCGACACGGTACAACGCAGGGCAAACGTGGCAAATGCAGAGGAACTTTCCGCGGACTTCCGCGATGAGAGCTTTGCAAACCATGTCCTGCCTGACAAGTGGCAGAACCTGAGCATCAATGGGCTGACCTTCTCTTACGAAAACGCAGGAGAACCGAGATTGCATCTCGATAACGTCTCATTGCAAATCAAACGCGGCGAGAAAATTGCTGTCGTCGGAGGAAGTGGCAGTGGTAAAACCACTTTCCTAAAGATCATGCGTTATCTTTACCACCCATCTGAATTAAAACTATCGGTGGATGGTCAGGAAATTTCACAAGGTTTCGACGGGATTGCCAGAGCCATCACTCTTGTTCCACAAGAGGCTGAAATTTTCGCGACAACCGTTCGCGAAAACATCACCCTCGGAGCAGATTATTCCGACGATGTGATAATGCGTTACGTCGAAATGGCAGGACTAACTGAGGTGATCGCAAGGTTACCGAAAGGGTTGGACTCCATGATGAATGAAAAGGGAGTGAGCCTAAGTGGAGGCGAAAAACAGCGTCTGGCACTGGCCCGCGGGTTTCTCGCTTGTGCCGGCGATGATAAAAGCATACTGCTCTTTGATGAGCCCACCAGCAGTCTCGATGTCAAAATTGAGAGGGAAGTCTACCGTAAAATATTCGATGGGTTTAATGGGAAGACCATGATTTCATCGATTCACAAACTGCATCTCCTGCCGCTTTTCGACAGGATATGCATGTTTGCAAACGGACAGATCATTGCAAGTGGAACATTTGAGGAATTGTCAGCAAGTTGTACCGAGTTTCGGGAGCTTTGCAAGCAATATACTCAGTGATCCAAATGTGATGATCGGTGTTGAATAATCAAAATGACCCGCGATACGAAAGTATCGCGGGTTTTTGTTTACATTCATTCCTGTATTAATTTCCCACCTCGTACGGCTTTAATAATGCCAGTATTACTAATTTTAATACAATATTATGATTACAAAAGAAGAAATCAATGCTCAAAAAAAGAAAGTTGAAGAAGATCGTAGACATCTCGAAATTGATGAACACAAATTAAGAGAAGTGGAGAAAAAGCAAGCTGCCGACGAAAGAAAACAAAAAGAAATGGAGCTTGAAGATGCGAAACGAAGAGAAAGAGACTTGAGTAGGTAAATATTGTGTTTTTTCCTAAATTTACCACTTCAAAAATTGATGCTAAGATAGCAATCATGAATACTCAATCATCACCGATCAGAATTTTCAGTATTATTGCTTTATTAATCGTTGCTCTTGTTGGAGTATATTTTTCACTTAATAAAAATATAAATATTTTACCAACAAATTTAACCCAGGTTGGGACAAGTACGAACAGTAACGCTACAACCACTGCAAATATTCCAAATCAAATTGGCAAGCCAGTAATTACAAAATTGGATATGCCACAAGCGCTGAATGTTGATCAAAAGGGAACTTGGACTGTATATGCAAGCAGTACTGATGGAAAAGGATTGTCGTATAGTGCTGTATGGGGAGATGAAGTCATTGCGGATCCGACTGCCGTTGTAAATTTGATAAAACAAGTTAGTCCAACCTTTACACACTCTTACAGTTATCCTGGAGTATATAATCCAGTCATAACAATATATGGAAGTACTGGTGAAAGTGTTTATGCCAGCGTTGGCGCAAGGGTTATTGGGGAAACCAAAAAGGCCCCAATAGTTTATTCTCTATCACCAAGTTCTGCTACGGCTGGAAGTCTAATTACTATTAATGGCGCAGGATTTACTCCTCCAAAATCTGTACCAAATGGTCCTGGAACTATGCCATCAAACGAGGTTTTGTTTGATGGTACGGTTCTTGCCGGTGTGACTTCAAATGGAGTGAATAATTTATATTTTATGATTCCAAATGATGCTAAATTAGGCAAACATACCTTAGAGGTGAAAAACCTTAATGGAAAGAGTAATGCAGTAAAAGTGATAGTAAGCAATTAGAACTTCGAACGTCTATATAAGTATGACAAAAACTAAAATTCTTTTAGGTTTGGTTTTGAGTATTTCTTTCGGTTTTAGTACAGTATTAGCTCAAAACACCTCCCAGTTTCCGATTCAAATTTCTACGTGTGTAGGCCTTAGTAACAATATGAATTATAGGGCTCGAGATGCGTTTACTAATGGGGACGTTAGCCGTCTACAGTCCTATCTAAATTCAAAGGGATATCTATCGGTTTCTGCAACAGGTTATTTTGGTCCAATGACACTTCGAGCGGTGCAAAAATTTCAATCTGAAAATGGGTTGTTTTCGGCGGGGTATGTAGGGCCACTTACAAGAGCAAAAATTAGCAGTTTAAGTTGTGGTGACATACAGACTTCATTACCAGTAGTTTATTCAGTTTCTCCGTCGTCAGGCCTAGTTGGATCACAAGTGACTATTAATGGTTCAAACTTTACTTCTGATACCAAAGTTTCTTTTGCTTCGGGATATGCAAGTAGCATTTTCGTATCAAGTAATAAAATAACTTTCACTGTTCCTTCAGAGATTGCACCTTCTTGTTACTACTCGACTCCAAGATGTTATTTATTTGTAGCTGCAAGACAGGTTGTACCGGGTGATTATACAATTTCTGTTGAAAATTCAAATGGAATAAGTAATTCAATTAATTTTACAGTAACTTCTGGTACACAAAATAATAATGCACCAGTCATAAATGGATTAGACGCACCGACTTCTTTGAATGTTGATCAGGCGGGAACTTGGAAAGTGTGGGCGACTGATGTCGCAGGTAGTGGATTAAATTATGAAGTGAAATGGGGAGATGAGGTCTATGCAACTACAAACACCACTAAGACTTCTTTGCCGGTTCTTCCAAACTGGCAGAATTCAACATTCACTCATGTGTACCATTCTGCAGGTACTTATACGGCAGTGTTTACAGTTACAGGTAGTAACGGTCAAAGCGCACAGGCAAGTGCGAGTGTGATAGTGAAAAATAATGCGCAGGTTCCTGTAATAAATTATTTATCTCCAACTTCTGGGAGGGTTGGTACTAATGTTATGATTTACGGATCCGGCTTTTCTTCAACAAACACCGTGCTTTTTGATGGGGGACCGGTAAATAATGTTGTTTCTAACAGTGGGACGAGTATGACTTTCAATGTACCAGAATATGTTGGGATTGATTGTGCTCCAAATATGTATTGCACCATGATTGCAAGACAGATTACTCTAGGTACACACCCTGTGGTGGTGAGGAACTCTAATGGGGTAAGTAATACGCTTTACTATACGGTTACAAATTAAATAAGATTTTTCACTGATAATTTACCGGTATTTAAACTTGACTTTTCTATCTTTAAAGATAGAGTCAAGAACATCTTTCGGTGGGAAGGATTTATTAAATAATTAATATTATGAAAAAAAATATACTGAATAGTTTGAAAGTTTTTCTTTTGTTAGGAGTTTTATTGATTGGAGGGCAGGTAACTTTAGCAATAGAAGGACCTGTTGCTACTGTGACAACTAACGCCGCAACCTCAATCACTACCAGTGACGCAACTTTAAGCGGAACTCTTGGTGTGGTAGCTGCAACAAACGAATCTTTCTGGGTTTCTACAAGTACTTTTGACGTATCTACTCCAAACATTCCAGCAAATGTTTACTCGACACCAGTTCTTGATCCAGTAGCAGCAAATGGAACCTTCTCTGATCCACTCTCAATTGTTACTACAAACGGCATCATCACAGGTGGTGCAAATGTAAATATGCCAGCAATAACGCCTGGTACTACTTACTATTATGTTGCTTGGGCATACATTGATGGTACGTGGATTCACGGAGAAATTTTGACCCTTACAACAGCAACTCCAGTAGTAGAATCAGCAACTCTTACCCTTGTAAAACATTCTATTGGTGGTAATGGAACATTCAATTTTAACCTTACAGGTAGTACATCAACATCCACCGCTCTTACAACAGTTGATGGTTATGCAACTACTACTGTTACTTTAAACGTTGGTACGACTACAATTTCGGAATTATCAAATGAAGGATGGAATTTTACTTCAGCAAATTGTATTTATGACGGTGAAAGCGTAGGAAGTCCAGTAGAATATGGTGAAGTTGTTACTGTGGAAAACGGTGATAATGTTACTTGTACTTTTACGAACACTTCAAATACGGTTGGAAGTATCAGAGTTCTCAAAAGGGTGGTGGCTTCAGATGGGGAAACATATGTAGATGATAATACCACTTTTACAGTTACTTTAGATGGTGAAATCAGCCGCTCTTTCTCAGAGTACGCTAGTACTACATACGAAGGTTTGTCAGCAGGTCTCCACACGATCACAGAAGCGGCAAGTTCTGATTACGATCTGGTCTCTATTTCTGGAGATGCAGATTCAGAAGAACCCGGTGTCCAGATAAATGTTACTCCTGGTCTAACTACTCTTGTTACAATCACAAACAAGCGCCGCGCAACATCTGCACCTGCGCAACCAGCACCTACTCAGGGTGCAACTGGTGGTGGAAACGTCCTAGGATGGTCTGCAGGTTCAGTATTAGGTGCTTCAACAGATTCAAATAATTCTTGTAAAGTTATTTTGACCTCATACTTGAAACGAGGAGGTAAAAACGACTCTGAACAAGTTAAGAAACTTCAAACATTCTTGAGCTCACAGAACCTAGGGGTAACTCTTACTGTAAACGGTATCTTCGATGTACAAACAGAAAATGCAGTAAAGCTATTCCAAGAAAAGTATGCAAAAGAAATTCTTGCACCATGGGGATTAAATAAGTCTACAGGTTATGCATACAAAACAACCTTAAGATGGATCAATCACTTGGCTTGTCCTAACTCTCCAGTTCCACCACTTTCTCTCTAATCTAATTTAGAAAAATAAAGACCCCGCAAGGGGTCTTTATTTTTGCTCACATTTGTGGCACAATCACATCATTATGAAGCTTTCGAAATGGCTTAAAAAAATGTTTTTCCCTCACGAGGGAAACAACCACCACCCGCACTTTTGGAAGAAAAATTCCATTGCTTTATTTCTTACCTTTGTTTTATTGATCGAAGTCGGAGTCTTTGCACAATCTTTTTTGAACCTCAAAAATAATTCATATTTAGCTGCGATTTTACCTGCTGTATTGGAGGTTTTAACAAACGACCAAAGAACAGCCAATAACGCCTCACCATTGGCCGAAAACGCGCTTTTAAAGGCGGCTGCAGAACAAAAGGCAAAAGATATGGCAACTCGCGGGTACTTTGCGCATAACACACCCGAGGGCTACTTACCGTGGTACTGGCTTCAAAAGGTTGGATATCAATATGATCATGCCGGAGAGAACTTGGCGGTCAATTTTACTGATTCAAAAGATGTTGTGGATGCTTGGATGAAGTCTCCAACGCACCGCGAAAATATTGTTAAACCGATTTATACAGAAACTGGAATTGGTTTGGCATCCGGAGTGTACGAAGGAAGACCTGCAATTTTCGTAGCTCAATTTTTTGGAACTCCAAAGGCGGTTGCGACATCAGTTGAAGTTCCTGTAAAGAAAGTTGTGGTAACAATAAAGCCTAAAGTTATACCTGTAGTTTTCCCTGTATCAACTACCACAATAGTTTCTGCAACTACTACTCAAGTTGCCGGTGCTGAAACTGACACTTCAAAGATTCAAAAGGCGACACCACTTCAGGTTCTTGAAACTTCTCCACGACATTTTGGAAAAGGAATTCTTTTTGTTCTGTTAGGATTTGCTGTTGCAGCATTTCTTTTGATTCTTTTAGTTAATGGAAAAGTTCACCATCCTAAAATTGTTGTCTCAGCCGCGATGCTAGTGATTGTGCTTACTGGAAGTATTGTTTTTAATGAAAAGGTGTTGAAGGATAAGGTTGAAATAGGGGAAGCTATTTCTAATGTAAATGTTTAGGTAGTATTGACTTTTTATTATATCTGTATTATATTATACAAGTTATAGCTCTTTTAAATAAGTGATATTTTTTCTATTTAGCCAGAGCTAAAAGCCCATTTTTTAAATCGGTTTTTAGCTCTGGCTAAGGAATCCAAAGTGGATTTCAAGGCTTGAGCATCAACACAACACCCACAAGAAACAACGCAGAAACCTACAGCAAATATGGCAATTATTGAACTTGGGAAGGGTCGTATGACCATGCACACCACTCGTGAAAAAAACAAAACATCTGTGACTGCTCGAAAGGGCGTCACGATTTACAACAGCGGACAGGTGATAGTCGCTAGTCCTGCTGGTCGGGTTCAGGTCATTCTCGAAAAAGATGGCCTTGAGATTGTCGGTAGCACATTCCAGCTCGGTACAAACTCACCTCGGACAACCTCAGGAAAAGCCTTCTCCTGTCTCGTCGAAGAGTATGCGCTCGGTCCGATTCAGGTCATGAACGCAGCGATGGGAAATGACAAAAATCATCCTGGGGAAATGGTTGCCTCCAGGCTCTACACCGGAGAAATGTCATTTTCACTTGCGCAGGCAAGTGAAATTCTGATCGACACCCACACCTGGGGTTTGTACGCAGATCCTGATCACACGCTGATCATTCCCGTCCACAACGAGGCTGGTCGCATCGTCTATCTCGTCGGTAACTACCAACGCCGCCTAGAACGGTGGAAAATGAGGGTCTCGAAACTTCTCGGGCGCGGTCCTGATAAGGGAGCGATGGTCATTCTGAGGAATCGGCCGTCGAAGCAAAAGTAATCGGCGAATCAGACCCGCGCAGCGCACTTCAATGTTGCGCCGCGCGGGTCTTTTCTTTTTCCTCCTTTTTCATGCTATTATTTTTACATACAAAATAATTTTTAATCAATGACATTTCCTCAAATCGTAACTTACACACTTGCTAGCCTAACAGTTTTTGCCCAGATAATGTCTCTGGCACTTTTGGTGGTTATGTTTTTTACAAAAGGTGATAACGCTGTCATCAAGTTCTTCAAAAAATATGGAATGATGATCGCATTTATTGTAGTCATTACAGCCACTCTTGGAAGTCTTACCTATTCAGACATTATTGGTTACAACCCATGTAAACTTTGCTGGTTCCAACGTATTTTAATGTACCCGCTTGTTCTTATTCTTGGTGTAGGTATATGGCATAAAATTTCTTATAGAACTTCGACTTTATATGCCCTTATTCTATCTATAATGGGAATTCCTCTGGCTTTTTTCCACTATTTGGTCCAATTAGGCTTTATCAATGCTCCTTGCTCAACTGCTGGTATTAGTGTTTCTTGTACTGAACGTAGCTTTACCACTTTCGGTTACATCACCATCCCAATCATGGCACTTTCAGCCTTTCTTCTGGTTGCCTTAATCATGCTCGTCTTACGAAGCGACAAGAACGTTGACCTCCAAAGCTAATTCTGTTACTATCTTCCTACTAATATGTTAAAAATACGACTACAACGAATTGGCCGAAAAAACGCACCGTCTTTCCGATTGGTTTTGACTGATTCTCGAAACTCTACAAAAAGCGGTAAATCACTAGAAATTTTAGGTTTCCACGACTTCCAGAAAGATGGAACTAAATTAAAGAACGAAAGAATCCTTCACTGGATTTCAAAGGGTGCTCAGGTTTCTGACACTGCTCACAATCTTTTGGTTTCAAACAAAGTGCTTACAGGAAAGAAGAGAAATGTTCTTCCAAAAAAGACTTATGTAAAGCCTGTTGAAGTTGCAAAAGAAGAACCAAAAGTTGAAGCTCCAGCCACTGTATAAGACTGATTGACCGCAATTCTGCCTATCTATATAATTACATTATTACTCGTAATTATTCAGCACATTTAATATGAAAGATCTTGATGTACAGTTTTTAGAATACGTAGTGAAGTCACTAGTCGAAAAACCAGACGAAGTAAAAATTAACCGAACCGTGGATGAAATGGGAGTATTACTGACACTAACAGTAGATCCGGTAGATATGGGAAAGATTATCGGAAGATCAGGAAACACTGCAAAAGCAATCCGAATCCTTCTCCGAGTGGTTGGAATGAAAAATAATGCTCGCGTGAATTTAAAAATTAATGAACCAGAAGGTGCTGCGCCGAGAGCACCAAAGAGTGAGGATGATGCAGTAGAGGACATGAGTTTATAAAGATGGGGGATGGGAAGAGCATGAAAGCCGCTGAAAAGCGGTTTTTTTTGTTTGTAACTGAGTTCAACAAGTAAGCACACCACTCTGTTAACCTAGAGTGATATGAATTACAAGCATTTGAGCATCGAAGAATGCGAAAAGATTCAAACAATGATATGGGAAAAGAAGTCCATTCGGGCCATTGCAAGAGAGTTGGGACGATCTCACACCACATTGTCTCGTGAGATTAGAAGACACAATCCCGAAGAGATTAAGCGGTACACACCACGTCTAGCACAAATACGTGCCAAGGAGAGAACTAAATCACGTGGTAGGAAGGATCGTCTAAAGAATGAAACTGTTCGTACATATGTTAAGGAAAAATTGAAAATGAACTGGTCACCTGAACAGATATCTGGATGTATTAAATCTGACACAGGATTCACCATCTCTCATGAGGCCATCTACCAATATGTGTACTCACAAGTACATCGAAATGGTTGGGGTTTGTTGAAGCCAAACCATGAAGATTTACGAATATGTTTACGTAGAAAAAGAAGGAGAAGATAGAAGCAAGGTCTGCGTCGCTCCCAGAGGATATTTAGGTTACGTGGAACATCGATTGAACAACGACCAAAGGTTGTTGATCAACGTAAACGCATCGGTGACTGGGAGGGTGACACGGTGGAATCGTGTAATCACAAACCCGGAGTTAACACTCTGCTTGAGAGAAAGACAGGGTTGTTTTTAATTACAAAAGTTAAAAACAAAACCAGTGGTGCAACTACAATTGCAATTGAAAAGAGAATGCAAATATTACCTGACAGTGTGAAGAAAACCCTCACTTTGGACAATGGTTTTGAAAACAGTGACTGGCAAGGTATTGAAGAAAAGACAGGACTCAAGACCTTCTTCGCTCATCCGTACTCATCACATGAAAGAGGTGCTAATGAGAATGCTAATGGACTCCTCAGAGAATATTTCCCTAAAGGCACAGACTTTACTACAATATCTGATGATGAAATACAAAGAGTTGAGTATTTAATCAACACAAGGCCGAGAAAACGCCTTGGCTGGAAGACACCATTACAAGCCATGATTGGTGCACTTCAAGGTTGAATTCAGCGTATAGAACATTGACACTTTACCATATAAATGTTATTATATTTAAGGACTATCTATCTCCATACAGGAGGGTGTTTTTTAACCACCTGCGCTAATGCGCGACACAGGCAGAAGCTCTAAGAGTTTTTGCTGTAGATAATTCGAAGAACGATTGACATGAAAAAATACGCACTACTTATGCTCGCGATTTTCATCGCAGCGGGCGCCATGGCGGACACATCGCTGTGGGTTGGGGTGAATGAATTCACCGGGTCATCAGGAGCCGAGAAATATATCGGGCTATACGAAAATGGAGTCCGAACCCAAAAAGTGTTTTCACCGCAAACGGAGGTCGGGACTTACCAAGTTCGTGATCTCATCCAGATTGACGTGGGGCACGTCGCAGTTTTCAACGGCACGTTCACACCGACTCTCTGGAACTATTCACTGGATCCCCATGAGACATCGTCGCTGACGGGTTTTACGGAATGGTCGAGTACAAATGTTACCTACAGGGGCGGTCTCGCCAAAATGGGAAACATGCTCTACCTCTCCGACGAGATGACTTACAACGGCGGGGAGGCTTACGGAATCATTCAGTACGACCAGACTGCGGGGACCGCGATTCGCTTTGCGACGGATTTCCAAAGTATGGACCTTGCAGTATCCGGCAACTACATCTACGGTATGGATGGTAACGGAAAGGTCAACAAGTACGATCCAAGCCTCAATCTGGTTTCCACCGTGACATTGCCGAACGTCGGAAACTACATGGGTCTTGGTGTTGGCGTCGAGGGAGACCTTTACGTGTCATTCTCTACCTGGCTGAACGGAAACAAGGAAATCCAGAAGTTCTCGCCAGCCGGTACGTTAGTGAAATCGCTGATTGTTCCGAACGTTGGAGGCATGGGCGACATCGACATAGATACGCTCACTGGTGCCATCGCAGTTGGGACTACAAACTCGGGCATGGTTGTTATCACTGACACCAATCTCGATAGTTACTCCTCATTCCGTGCTACTGACAGTGAGTCGGGGGGTAGTACGTTCGTCGCATTTGCCCAAAATGTTCCCGAACCAGGGAGTGCGACACTCATACTTCTCGCCGGCGGCTTGTTTGCCGGACGAAGAAGACGATCGAGATAGAGAGAATCTCGATTCGAAAACAACGCGCAGGGCCTCCACAGGTTCTGCGCGTTTTCATATCTACACATGTACAAGGTTAGATAAATATTGTATATTCACACCCATGCCACTCACATTCCACCTCATCTCACTTTTCCCCGACGCCTTTTCTTCCTACCTAAATGAATCTATTTTAGAGAGAGCACAAAAAAATAAATTAATTAAATTTAAATTCTACAACCCACGCGATTTTGTTAAACCAACAGCCTCACAAAAAGGAAAAGAAAAACCATATTTACGCATCGACGACAAACCATACGGCGGTGGTCCCGGCATGGTCATTCAAGCATTGCCAATAATCAAGGCTGTGGATAACTCTATAAAAACAGCAAAAAAATCAAAAAACTTTAAGAAAGTTTTAATCTTAAACACATCTCCGTCTGGTACCCAATTTACAAACAAACTCGCCTCCACTTATATAAAGGACATATCGGACATTGTTATTATCTGTGGCCGTTATGAAGGAATTGACGCTAGAGTCAAAAAAGTCTTTAAAAACATTAAGGATGTATCTATCGGTCCATTTGTCCTCACAGGAGGGGAATTGCCAGCTATGGTTATGATAGACGGGATTTCTCGCCATATTAAAGGGGTTCTAGGGAATATTGACTCTATAGAGGAATCACGCACCGCATCTAGCGATGTTTACACCCGTCCAGCTAGTTTTTCCTATAAGGACAAGGAGTATAAGGTACCTGCTACTTTAACCTCCGGAAACCATGCCAAAATCAATCAATTTCGCTCAAAAAAACCAGGGGGTACTGGGGATAAAAACATCAAAGTCTAGTACCCAAGTCAATCAGAGTTTTCCACAATTGACGCCTCCTCAAATGTAGGCTACTATATGACTCTGCGTAGGACGATTGAGTAATGGACGACTCTTCGCGGGAAACTCTCACTTTTTAAAAATTCTTTTGAATCGGTTAACCTTATTAAAATAAATTAGAAGAATATAAGCGTGTTCGCTTACGCTCCATATTTTTGTCGTTTGTTTTAATAATGATTTCAAAATAAATTCTAGAAAAGTGAGTGTGATTATTAAACTGGGATAACCACACGCATTATTTTATGATGAGACAGAAGAAATATTTTTCAAGATTTAAGGAACCTCTAGCACCGCTTCCAAACTTGGTAGAACCGCAACTGAATTCTTACAAATGGCTTTTAGAAGAAGGTATTCAGGAAGTATTTAATGAATTTTCATCAATCAAAGACTTCTCGGAGAAAAAATTCGAGTTGGATTTTCTTGATTTCAAATTAGACAAGCCTAAAAACGACGAATGGACTGCAAAAGAAAGAAAGGAAAACTACGAAACTACAATTAAGGTTAATGTTCGACTTAAGAACAAAATTCTTGGTACAACAAAGGAGCAAGAAGTTTTGATGGCTGACATCCCTTTGATGACAGATCACGGAACATTCATTATTAACGGTAATGAAAGATTAATCGTGCCACAGCTGGCGCGATCTTTTGGAGTGTTCTTCACTTCACAAGAATTGAAAGGAAAGAATCACTTTGGTGCGAAAATCATTCCCTCACGAGGAGCTTGGATTGAACTTGATAGTGAACACGATGGAGCGATCTATGTTCGAATCGATCGAAAGCGAAAATTCCCAGTGACATCCTTACTTCGCGTCCTCGGAGTAAAAGATGACAAGTCTATCAAGGAACTTTTCAAAGATCGAGAAGATGTTTTGCCTTTGATTGAAACTTCATTAACCAAGGATCATGCAAAGACAGTAGATGAATCATATATAGAAATTTACAAACGCCTTCGAGATGGTGATTTGGCAACTTCTGAAAATGCTCGAGAATTTATTGACAATCTTTTGTCTTCTGAAAGATACGATTTGTCAAAGGTTGGACGACATCGATTCAACTTCCGATTCGAAAAAGCAATGGATGAAAAAGCTCTTGCTGTAATGACTTTGAAATTGGATGACATCGTTACAATCATCGGCCACATTGTTGAATTGAACTTGAAGCCAGATGCATTGAAAGACGACGTGGACCACTTGGCTTCACGACGTGTTCGTTATGTTGGAGAACTTCTTCAGCAAAAAGTGCGCTTTGGTCTAACTCAGATCAAGAGAAATATCATGAACCGAATGTCGACTATCGACACTTCGACTTCAATGCCGATTCAGCTGATCTCACCTCGACCTCTACAGGCTCGAATCAAGGAATTCTTTACGACTAACCAGTTGTCACAGTTCATGTCACAGGAAAACATTCTTGCAGAATTGGAACACTTGCGACGTGTATCAGCTCTTGGTCCCGGCGGTTTGACTAGAGAGCGAGCAGGAACAGATGTGCGAAACGTGCATCCATCTCACTACGGAAGAATTTGTCCAATTCACACACCAGAAGGTCAGAACATCGGTTTGGTATTACAGCTTTCTACTTATGCACGAATCAACAATTTCGGTTTGATTGAAACTCCTTACGCTGTTGTTAAAAACGGAAAGATTACAAAGGAAATCGAATACTTGAACGCACTTGAAGAAGAGCAGAAATATATTGCGCACGCAGCGACTCTTTATGATGAAAAGACAGGAAAAATTACAAACGACACATTAGAAGTGCGACAGAAAGGCCAGCCAGTAATCGTAAAGCGTGAAGAAGTTGATTACATCGACGTTGCGACTGAACAAGCTTTCTCTGTTTCAACTTCAATGATTCCATTCCTAAACCACGATGATGCGAACCGAGCACTCATGGGTTCAAACATGCAAAAGCAGGCTACTCCGTGTATCGTTCCTGAAGCACCTTTCGTTGCAACTGGAATCGAAGATAAAGCAGCCCTCGACACAGGTCGCGTTATTGTTGCCCCAGATGAAGGAACTGTTACTGCGGTCGATGCTATGGGAATTACTTTTAAGACTTCAAAAGGAAAGGAACTTGAATACAAGTTGGCACAGTTTAGCCGAACAAACCAGTTCACAGCTTTCCACCAGCGACCTACGGTTGATGTTGGACAGAAATTAAAGAGAGGTGATGTAATGGCGGATACTTCTACATCAGTTGGAGGTCAGATGGCACTTGGTCAGAACGTCTTGATTGCGTTTATGACATGGGCCGGTGCAAACTATGAAGACGCGATTATCGTTTCTGAAAGATTGGTTAAGGACTCAAAATTTACAACTATCCACATTGAAGAGTTCGTAGTAAACGTTCGAGATACAAAACTTGGTCCCGAAGTGACAACTCATGACATTCCAAACGTTGGAGAAGGACGACTTAAGAATCTAGACGTTGAAGGTGTTATTAGAGTGGGAGCTGAAGTCCGCCCAGGTGACATCATTGTTGGTAAAATTACTCCAAAGTCTGAAACACAACTTACTCCAGAAGAAAGATTGCTACGATCAATCTTCGGTGAAAAATCTCGTGATGTTAAGGATACTTCAAAGAGACTTGAAAACGGAAAACGTGGACGAGTTATCAATGTAAAAGTATTCTCTCGAGAAAAGGGAGATAAATTGGAATCAGGAATCATCAAGAGAATTCACGTTGAAGTTGCGGTTCTAAGAAACGTGATGGTCGGAGATAAATTGGCTGGACGACACGGAAACAAGGGTGTTATTTCACGCGTTCTTCCGGTTGAAGACATGCCATACATGGCTGACGGAACTCCTATTGATATGATTTTGACACCACTTGGTATTCCATCTCGTATGAACCTTGGACAGATTTTGGAATTACACCTAGGTCTTGCAGCTCATAAATTAAATTACCAAGCCATTGTTCCACCATTCGTAGGAGCAACATCTGAAGAAATTAAGGCTGAATTGGTAAAGGCCGGATACGCTGAAACTGGAAAGATGAAATTGTTTGATGGACGAAACGGAGAACAGTTCACTCAGGACATCTCAGTTGGTTACATGTACATGTTGAAACTTCACCACATGGTTGAGGATAAGATCCACATGCGATCAATTGGTCCATACTCTCTTATTACTCAACAGCCTCTCGGTGGAAAGGCGCAAGGTGGAGGTCAGAGATTCGGAGAAATGGAAGTGTGGGCGCTTGCAGGTTACGGAGCGTCTCATGCACTTCGAGAAATGTTGACTATCAAGTCCGATGATATCCAAGGACGATCACAAGCTTTCGACTCACTTGTTAAGGGTCAGATGATTCACGATCCAAATACTCCGGCATCATTCAACGTGCTCTTGGCGAACCTAAGAGGACTATGCATCGACGTCGAAATGCAGAACTCGAAAAAATTACCAGCAGAATCTAACGAAGTTAACTCTTAAACCAAATATATGGCATACAATACAAACAAAACAGCATATAAGGCACCAGTAAGAGGAGTAGACGAGTTCGACGCATTGCTTCTAAAGCTTGCTTCACCTGACAAGATTAAAGAATGGTCTCACGGAGAAGTGACGAAGCCTGAAACGATGAACTATCGTACTCAGAGATCTGAAAAGAACGGTCTTTTCGATGAGAAAATCTTCGGAACAGAAAAAGATTACGAATGTTACTGTGGAAAATACCGAGGAATTCGTTACAAGGGAATTGTCTGTGAAAAGTGTGGAGTAGAACTCACACGATCAATCGTTAGACGAGAAAGAATGGGACACATTGAACTTGCAGTTCCTGTTTCACATATCTGGTACCTAAGAAACCTGCCTTCGAGAATCGCGCAAATGATGGGAATGGCAGCAGGAGACATGGAAAAGGTTATTTACTTTGCAGGATACTTAATTACAAAAGTAAACGAAGAAGAAAAGCAGAGACTTTTGAGAGACCTAGATAGTGAATTCAAAAACAAGATCAAGTCTATTCAGGACGAAAAAACAAAAGAAGCAATTACAGAATTGTTGAACAATGCTCGACGCGACATCGACAGTATTCAGGTTGGACGAGTATTGGATGAAATTCAGTATCACAAATTCTCTCTAAAATTCGGAGCTTCTTTTGAAGCGGGAATTGGAGCAGAAGCTGTTTACAGTATCTTCAAGAATATTGACCTTAAGAAATTGTTAGGTGAATTAGAAGCACTAGAAGACAAGGTTGGTGCAGCTGAACGAGAAAAGATTCTAAAGAGAATCAGTCTTGTAAAATCGATGATCCGCGCAAGTCTACGACCAGAATGGATGTTCATTTCATCTCTTCCAGTTATTCCTGCAGCACTTCGACCGATGGTAGCCCTCGACGGTGGACGACATGCAACATCAGACGTGAACGACTTGTATCGACGAGTTATCAACCGAAACAACCGATTGAAAAAGTTGAAAGAAATAAACGCACCTGACGTAATTCTTAGAAATGAAAAGCGAATCTTGCAAGAAGCGGTTGATGCACTGTTAGACAACTCTATCCGACATGGTGGAACTGTTTACGCTGGACTCAACCCTGCTCAGAGACGACCATTGAAATCTTTGGCAGACAGCTTAAAGAGTAAGCGTGGTCTTTTCAGACAGAACCTACTTGGTAAACGAGTAGACTACTCTGGACGATCAGTAATCGTTGTGGGACCAGAACTTAAAATTAACCAGTGTGGACTTCCAAAACACATGGCACTTGAACTTTTCAAACCATTCGTGATTTCAGAATTGCTACGAAAGGAATTGGCGTTCAACATCCGCGGAGCCTCTCGACTTATTGAAGAAGGAGTTCCAGAAGTGTGGGCGATTCTCGAAGATGTGATTAAAGAAAAATACCTTCTATTGAACCGAGCACCTACTCTTCACCGATTGTCTATTCAGGCTTTCCAGCCAGTATTGATTGAAGGTAATGCGATTCAGATTCACCCTCTTGTTTGTTCTCCATTCAACGCTGACTTCGACGGAGATACTATGGCGGTTCACGTTCCATTGTCAGTTGAAGCTCAGTGGGAAGCTCGAGAAATCATGGCAGCTCACAAGAATATTCTAAAGCCAGGTACCGGAGAACCAACTGTTACAAACAAAATGTTGGAGATCATTCTCGGTGCTTACTGGATGACAAAAACTGTTAAGGGAGAAAAGGGAGAAGGGAAGGTCTTCACCTCACCTGAAGAAGTTTTACAAGCAGTCAACTATAACTACCTATCATACCGAGCGTCTATTAAGGTTCTTCTTCCTGAAAATGCGAAATTTGGAGCATTAGGTGGAACTGTTATCGAAACAACTGCCGGAAGAATTTTGTTCAACAATACACTGCCTGCAGATTGTGAATTCGTAAACAAAGAAATTACTAAGTCATCAATCGCCGTGGTTCTAGACAGACTTATTGAGACAAAGGGAATAACAGGAGTTACAAGTATCATCGACGATATCAAGGACTTCGGATTCAAATACGTTACATCTACTGGTATTACTTGGGGAATGGACGACATTACAGTTCCAGTTGAAAAAGCTGAAGTAGTAGAAGCCGCATACAAGAAATACGACCTCGTTATGGCCCAGTACAATGAAGGTTTGATTTCAGAAGAAGAAAAAGTTCGACTGAACTCTGAAATTTGGCTCGGTGCGAAGGCTGAAATTGAAAAGCATATCACGCGAACATTCGATACAACTTCACCTGCATACGACATGGTTACATCTGGTGCCCGAGGTTCATTCGGACAAATCACACAGATGGTAGGTATGAAAGGTTTGATTCAAAACTCGGCCGGAGTAACAATTGACCTTCCGATCGTGTCTTCTTTCAAAGAAGGACTTACACCGATTGAATATTTTATTTCAACAAACGGTGCACGAAAGGGTATGACTGACATCGCCTTGAACACTGCGAAGGCGGGTTACTTAACACGAAAGCTGTTCGTTTCAGCACAGAGCGTAATGATCACAGAAGACGATTGTAATGTGAAAGAAGGAATCATGGTCAATAAGATTATGGCTTCAGGAATCGAAGCTTCACTATCAAAGAGTGTGGCAGGACGAGTTGCCGCAAAGGACGTTGCAGATAGCTCTGGAAACGTTATCTTGAAACGAGGAACATTGGTGTCAAAAGAAGATGCTGACATGCTTGAAAAGAATGGAATAAAACAAATTGCAGTTCGTTCACCTCTAACATGTAAGACAAAACTAGGTGTTTGTGCACAATGTTACGGAATCGACTTGGGTACTGGAAAGTTAATCGCCATCGGTGAGGCAGTTGGAACAATTGCTGCACAGGCGATTGGAGAGCCAGGTACACAGTTGACGATGAGAACCTTCCACGCCGGAGGAGTAGCGACAGCAGGTGGAGACATCGTATCTGGACTTCCTCGAGTAGAAGAAGTATTCGAAAAGCGATCTCCTAAAAACCCAGCTGTTATTTCACATGTTGACGGTATGATTTCTGAAGTAAAGGATCTTGGAAAAGAAAAACTTATCAAGGTTGTTCCTGATGTACCTACAAAGAACAAGAAGGGGGGAAGCGAAGTTGAACACTACTTCCACCACATCCGAGTACCTCTTGTTAAGGTTGGACAGCATGTGTCAAAGGGAGACTTTTTAACTGACGGTACATCTGATATTGATGAATTGTTCAAGTACGCCGGAAAAGACAAGGCTCAGGAATACATCATTAATGAAGTTAAGAAACTTTACGAATTGCAGGGAGAAAACACTTCTCGAAAACACATCGAAGTTATCGTACGACAGATGTTCTCACGACTTGAGGTTACGCAATCTGGAAATACTGACTTCTCTGCAGGAGACATTGTTGAAGCGACTGAAATCGAGGAAGCAAATGCTAAGGTTAAGGCAGCTGGAGGAATCGAAGCGAAGGCAGTTCCAGTTGTGATGGGTATTACTGAAACGTCTCTTACACGAAGAAGTGTATTGTCAGCCGCTTCGTTCCAGCACACAAACCGAATCTTGGTCTCTGCGTCACTTTCTGCTCGACCTGATCCACTGTACGGTATTATGGAAAACGTAATCATCGGTAGACTCATTCCTGCGGGAACTGGATTTAAGGGAAGTAAGAAATACAATGATTTGCATGCGATGAAAACTCAGGCGATTGAGTTGGAGGAGAGTGCGAATCGGGTGGTGGTGACGGAGTAGGTTTAAGGAAAACAAAAAGGCCCCTCTCGGGGCTTTTTGTTTTGCGTCCAGTAGAAAAGGCGCGTCCGGTGGTGTTCCAGACGCGCCCTTGGGTTGGGGGGGTAATTCTCCTCAGCTTTTCCTTCCAGTCAGCCTCAGGATTCCGAATGCGAAGGCCAGGAGGAATATGCCTTTCATTGCCTCGACAAAGATTTTCGCACACTTGTGTATGATCTGTAGGTCGTTCCAGTCCTGGATATTGATTGCTGTTGGAGCAATCAACACCAGCGCCCCTTCGATGCAGGTCGGCGTGGTATAGCCGTAGGTTGCCGAGGAATAACGGTCGTTATAAGTCGGTTCGTACGTATCCACACTTTTCCTGTATTCGTCCCACTTTTGTTCCGGGATGTCTTTGCCCTTACTGCGGGCGTAGTCTTCGTCAGTGTCCGCCTTGGCGGCGCCTGAGAGGATTGAGAGGATTGCGATGATTGTATGGATGATTTTCATGAATGGGTTGGTTTTCGTGGAAGGCCCATGGTCGGAATGACGCCGGGCTTTCTTCCAAAACCAAACTTCTCAAAGATCTATATTATATAATAATGCACTATATACACCCACTTGTCAACCCCATCTAAACCCCAGCAAAATAATGTATAATTACCCCATGAAAACCCTCCCAGAAATCAAAGCCCAAATAGAGCACATGATAAATATGTACGAAGGAACCGAGCCTGGCTACCAGATTTCCTACTACCACGGTCATGACAAATACGAGGAAAAAATATATAAAGAAATTCATGACTTTCCAGATTCAAAGGAAAAAATTGAAGTGTTAATATTACTTGAAAAGTTGAATAAAATTCACTATGAGCTTAGAGTAAGTCTAACTAACGCAAAATAATGTCCTCAACTGCCGAACGAATCAAAGAAAAACTAAGCATAGTCGATGTCCTCGGCTCGTATATAAAATTGGAAAAATCCGGTGCCAATTTTAAAGCCCGCTGCCCATTTCATAATGAAAAAACTCCATCGTTCATGGTTTCGCCAAGCAGAAACTCATACTACTGTTTCGGTTGCCAAGCGAGTGGTGATATTTTCTCTTTTGTACAAGAATTCGAAAAACTAGACTTTGTCGGGGCACTTAAACTTTTAGCTGACAAAGCCGGTATAACACTCGATGACTTTCAAAATGGAAAAGACAAAGGAAAAGAAAATCGTTTGAGAGAAGTATTAAAAGAAGCAACAAAACTTTACCAAACTAAATTAAGTGGTGATCCATTAAATTACTTATTGAAAAGAGGATTAACAAAAGAAACCATTCATGACTGGCAAATTGGTTTCGCACCTGATGAATGGAGATTTTCACAAGATAGTTTATTAAACAAAAAATTCTCAATCCAAGAACTTCTCGATGCTGGACTTTCAAAGAGAAAGGAAGGAAGTAATGATTCATACGATCGATTCCGAAATAGAATTATGTTTCCAATCACAGACTCTCAGGGTTATATAGTTGGTTTTTCCGGCCGCATAATGGGCCCTGAACAAGAGGGTAGTCCAAAGTACCTAAACAGCCCTGAAACCCCTCTATTCAACAAATCTGAGGTTATGTACGGCATCCACAAAGCCAAGGAGGGGATTCGCAAGTGGGGCTATGCAATCGTTGTCGAAGGCCAGATGGATCTGTTACTGTGCCACCAAGCAGGATTTCAAAATACACTCGCGACTTCTGGAACGTCTCTCACAAAAGATCACTTAACAAAGATTAAAAGATACACGGATAAATTGATGATTGTATATGATGCAGATAGTGCAGGGGTTCGTGCATCGGTTCGTGCATGGGCTTTGTCATTGTCAGTTGGATTGGACGTTAAGATTTCAATTTTGCCAAAGGGCGAAGACCCAGCTTCTATGATTTTGAAAGATCCTGAGATTTTCAAGAAAGCTCTCAAAAATTCTAAACATGTAGTTGAGTTCGTGCTTGAACAGATCATTTCAAAAGGTTTGAAGGATAGGGAACTTGGAAAGGCGGTAAATGCTGAAGTTTTGCCATTAGTTGCCAGTATCGAAAGCGCTATCGATAAGGCACACTTTGTAAAATTGATAAGCAACAAAACCTTCATCTCTGAAGAAAACATTCAAGAAGACTTGGCAAAAACAAAACCGTTGGACCTTCAGACCCAAGAAGAGGTAAAATATGAAGCCCCACAACCCTTGACTGAAATGTCACAAGAAGATAAAGTACTCTTCGAGACGGTCAAGCGGCTTGCAGGGATTGCCCTCATGGCTCGCGAACAACTAAATACTCCGACAGATCAGACGACTGATCTGTCACAAACAGGCGCCTCAGGCGTCATACAAGAAGTGCAGAGAATCCTAAAGGACTCTCCAGTACACATTTCCAAAGAATTTGAACGTTTAATTTCGGAAGCCCCCAACAAATTAATATTTGAGACAGAACTTCTATACAAAGGAAGTACAACAATTGAAAAAGAGATCCAGTATCTATTGCTGACTCTTGAAGAAACCATTTTAAAAAACACTTTCAGCAATTATATGCGAGAAATGCAGGTAGCTGAAAATAGAGGGGAGAAACCTAAGGCCTTAGAACTTTTGAAAAAGTGTCAGGAATTGAGCCAGCAAATGAGTAGCGTACAACACAAAAGAATGAATTTAAATTAAAATATGAAAAAAACCACAAAATCCAAAAAAACCGTTCAGTCATTAAAAAAAGTCTCAGAAAAAGTTAATAAACTTAAAAAAATAAAAGCCAGTCGTTCAAAAACAGCGGTTAAAAAATCTGTTAAATCTCCAATTCAATACAGTGCTAAGGCTATGAAGGCAAAGGCTCTCGGAAAAACGACTATTGGTTTTATGCCAATGTCAGAGCGTCCGGTTTTGTCTATGTCTGTAAAGCCAACTATCAATAATAAAAAAACTTCGACTTGGGAAAAGAAGGCTGAGGATTTGATTTTGAAAGGTAAGGATCGCGGGTTCGTCACTTACGATGAAATTTTGAAAGAGTTTCCTTTTATTGAGGAAGATGTGGATTTCTTGGAATCCCTATATACAAAATTACACGGATCAGGCGTTGATATTTTGGAAAGTGGAGGAATTTTAGATGTGAATGAAAACACAGAAGAGTTTTTGAAGAAATACGCAACCAGTCACCGAAGCGATTCTTCGTACGATTCTATTCAAATGTATTTGAAGGAAATCGGACAGTATCCATTAATCGGGGCACACGAGGAAAAAGAATTGGCACGACGAATTCAATTAGGAGATCAGGAGGCAAAAAACTTGCTTGCAAAAGCAAACCTTCGTCTCGTAGTTTCAATTGCTAAGAAGTACGCAAACCGAAGTCCTGATTTGACTCTGTTGGACTTGATTCAAGAGGGAAACCTTGGTCTTTTCAAGGCCGTAGATAAGTTCGACCCGACAAAGGGATTCAAATTCTCTACTTATGCAACATGGTGGATTCGACAATCAATTACTCGAGCATTGGCAGATCAATCACGAACTATTCGAGTGCCGGTTCACATGGTTGAAACTATTGCGAAATATAAGCAGGTAGTGCGACGACTCTTCCAGGATTTAGGACGTGAACCTTTGCCAGAAGAAATTGCAACAGAAATGGGAATCGAAGTTGATAAGGTATATATGATTGAAAAAATTGATCAGGCGACGGTGTCATTGGATGCGCCAGTTGGAGACAAGGATGACGATATGGCTTCATCATACGGAGATTTTATTCCAGACGACAAGATTCTTTCACCAGATCAAGATTCATCTAGAAGAATTCTTGCTGATCAGGTTAAGGAAATTTTGAGCGATCTTTCTGAAAAGGAGAGAGAGATTTTGGCCCTAAGACATGGACTTACTGATGGAATTCAACATACACTAGAGGAAGTGGGGAAGATGTTTGGGGTAACCCGAGAGCGTATTCGACAGATCGAGGCAAAAGCGCACGAAAAGATTCGACAGCATGATAAAGTGAATCGGTTGAAGAATTATTAAAAAAGGGATTTTGAAAGTAAGTTTGAAGTCGCCCATTGTTAATTAATTAACAATGGGCGACTTTTGGTGTCTATGAAAAAGAAAAACCGCCCCGACCAAGAAAAGCGCCGGGGCGGTTTTTCTTGATGGGAGCGGCAGGCTACTTCTCGTGAGCCCTGTTGTATTCAATCGGGTTTTCCAGCCACCGGTAGAATTCTGGGAAGTTGGTTCCAGAAGGTCCAGGTCCTCCTTTTGCCCAAGCCTCGGCGATTTTCAGATCGGCAGTTGTCGCCAGAGTGATTGCAGGACCACTGCCTTCACTCCAGAAGAAGCAATAGCGGCCGGGCTGCAGATCTTTCGAGAAGGTCTTGATGAGGTCGATATCACTTTTCCGATCGAAGGTCGTGCGGTGACTCTTGAACTCATACGATTGACCCGGCAGGTCAACTGTCTTTGCAGTGAAGCCATTGTGGTCCACTTTCTCGATCTGATAGACACGGCCGAGGTGGGGTTCCTTGTTGGATCTCCAAGCGATCATGCAAAACATGATGGCACCAAATACCAATGTTGCGAGCATGAGGATGTGTGGTGGCTGGAGCTTTCCATGATTACGGCCCATGGAGGGGCTTGGTTTGTGTGGTGTGGTTTTCATAGAAAAACCTTTGATGTAAAGACTTTTCAATGAAAACCACGAGAACTTCTAAAAAGTAATATAATACAAATATGTGTAAATGTCAATGAATAACAAAAGGCCGGAACGCTTTTCGCGTTCCGGCCTTGTCACAAGTAGAAGTGTTTTTGCTGTCCCCTCATGGTCAGGATGGCAAGCTCGTCGGCCAGTCTTTCGGTGATTTCCTCGTGGCGTTTTCCGACTTTATGGAAAGCCTGCCAATGCTTCTTTTTGGCTTCCTTGAATGTCCGCAGCTCTTGTCCTTCCAGCTTCTCCGTCAACATGATGTCCACTTTGCCGATCACGCTTTTTTGCGGAACCAGCTTATATGCATCGAGGTGCCAGAGAGGTTTTCCTTCCCGGAGGTTATTAGTGATCAGAAGGTGAGTGTTACCAGGTGTGAACTGGATGTCTGCCGGTGAGAGTTGTCTTGCAAACGTTTCATTGACGACCATATCCATCGAAGGTTTTCTGCCATCGACGCTTAGATAATCAAAGACACCACTTGCTAGTTCTTCCTCCAGGATTTCAAGGTAAGCCTCTGCTTCTCCTGGCCACATGTCGAGCATCTGGTCTTCACCTGTGTTTGGATGCGAGTGGTAGAGGACGGTGTGCACACCGTCATGGGACTCTGCAAAGGCTCGAGTCACTTCGTCCTCGAATACCCACCAGGCTCCTCTGATGTCAGGTTCGAGAGCCACCTCGCGAACCTGAGGTTCCCAGAGAGGATAGAGTTTCCCTGAACATAGGGGATTGATCGAGACGACATAGAATACGCCGTCACGATACACGCCAGTCAGGAATCCTGAATTTTCAACTGGGGCAAACGAATCTGCTTTAAAGTTCTTTACGAACAACCTCGGAATCGCGAACTTGACGACACCGGGTTGGTTGAGCGCGAGCTCTTGCCAAACGGGCGTCGTGGTTGCGTCGATTTTCATTTATTGGGTTGGTTTTGGTTTGTGACAAGTTGCTTGTCTGAAAACATAGTACAATATTTATATAAAAAGTCAAATTTACTAAATATATATAAAAAGAAAAAACCGCCCCAACCAAGAGAAACCACGGGGCGGTTTTCCTGATAGAAGCGGGGTGTGATGTAGATCAGCCGAAGAGTTCAGCGAGGATCGAGGCTGTCATTGGGCTGAGACGATCAGGGGTGATTTGATATCTCACACCATCGGACTCGAATGAGACACGTCCCTGCTCAGAGATCGAGACAGGTGTGGAACTCATCATGACTTCGATTATCTGTTCTCCGTCAGGACTCATCTGGTCTCCTAAAGTCTCGTCTCCCACAATCCTGAAAGCGCATTGCGGCACTTGCAGGGTCAGTTTGTCCCCCGAGTAGTCGAAGTTCTTAATCTTTCCTATGCGGGTGACACGTTGACTACCCTCTACTTTGGTGAAGGTGATGTGAACTTTTGCAATGATCAGCCATTCGATCGTGTAAGGCCAGTCAGTTTTCCTGACGGGGTCGGTTGCTGCGGTTGGTGTTTCTTCTGTGTGTGAGGACATTGTGTGTATGGTAAATGTTTGTAGTGACACGCCAGTAATTGGACGCATCTTTTAAGGCACAGAATGCCTTAAAAGATGCGTCCAAGGTCAAAGAACTTTTACATACTATAAATTGAAAACATGATTTAGTCAAATACAAAATCATAAGATATAATGAATTACAAATGGCACTGACTTTTGAAGATAGAATAAAAAACCTCAACAAATCCCAGAAAAAAGCCGTCACTACCATCGACGGACCAGTTTTGGTAATCGCGGGCCCCGGATCTGGTAAAACTGAAATTCTCTCACTAAGAGTGGCTCAAATTTTAAATGAAACCCAAGTCCTCCCATCCCAAATTCTTTGTCTTACTTTTACTGACTCTGCTTCATTGAACATGCGAGATAGACTTTCAAAAATTATCAGTGATGAAGCGTATCGTGTCTCAATTCACACTTTCCATAATTTTTGCGTCAGCATTATTAATCGATACCCAGAATATTTTTACAAAGGAATTCCTTTTAGTGCAGTTGACCCGGTTACCCAGTCTGAAATTTTACAATCGATTGTTGAAAGCCTTGAAAAAGACAGTCCATTTCGTGGGGTTAAGCCCGATGGCACTTATGTGTATTTGGGTGCAATAAATATGGCAATTCAATCTCTTAAAAAAGATGGAAAGACACCACAAATGTTTCGAGAGATTTTAGAAAAAAACAAAACTGATATTGAGAAGATTAATAAAGTAGTAAGTAAGATATTTTCTGAGGGAAGAGTTTCAAAAAAAACTTTGGAATTGGCATTACAAATTAAACTTAAAAAATTGGATGACAATTCTCTTGAAGGTATTATTTTTACTTCGTTAGAAAGGGCAATCAATGAAGCTCAATCTGAAGACAGTACAAAACCATTAACTGAGTGGAAAAATACTTATTTAAAAGCGGATGAAGATGGAAACTTGCTTCTAAAGGAATCTGCATATCAAGACAAAATGTTTGCACTTGCAGATGTGTATGAATCTTATCGAAAAACTATGCATGAAAAAGCATTGTATGATTTCGACGATATGATTTTGGACGTAATCGAAGCTTTGAAAAAACATAAGGGATTACTTACAGAACTTCAAGAACAATTTCAATATATTTTAGTTGATGAATTTCAGGATACTAACAATGCCCAAATGAGTATTGTGAATATGATTGCTAGTGCTGAGGTAAACGAAGAGCGTCCGAACGTAATGGTGGTAGGGGATGATGATCAAGCAGTCTATCGTTTTCAGGGAGCGGAAGTTTCAAATATTATTAACTTTAAAAAAATGTTCAAAGATGTCACGACGGTTACTATGACCGAAAACTACCGCTCTACTCAGGAAATTCTCGATGTCGCTTCACATATTATCAAGAAGGGAACTGAGCGACTTGAAAACATTTATCCAGAACTTGAAAAGAAATTAATCTCACAAAACAAAGAGCTTAAAAAGGGTAATATTCACCATATTCAGCTCCCATCTAGTTCGCATGAATGTCACTATATATCGCGCGAAATTAAGCGTTTAATCGACAATGGGACGAAACCTGGGGACATAGCAGTAATTGCCCGTAAACACGAGTTTTTGGAGAATCTGGTGCCTTTTATGAAGGGTGCAAAGGTACCTGTGAAGTACGACCGCGAGCAGAATGTTTTGGAGGAGCCTCATATAATGGAGTTGATTACAATGTCTCGATACGTCTATTCACTGGTTAATAATGACAGTGCTGTTGATGAATCATTATTACCACAAATCCTTTCGTTTGGTTTTTGGGAAATTCCAAGAATTGAAATTTTTAAGTTAGCAGCGGAAGCGAGAATAAAGAGATACGATGATGATTTTAAGTATTTAAATTTAGTTTTAAATTCTTCAAGTAAAAAAATAAGGGAGGTTGGAAATTTTTTAGTCGAACTTTCACAATTAGCACAGAACGAACCGGCTGAGAGGATTTTGGACTTGATGATTGGAGCTCATGTGCCATTACTACCTGAAAGTGAAGATGAGGAAGTTGAAGTGGAAGTTCTGAGCGCTGAATTTACAAGTCCATTCAAACAGTATTATTTCAACGACAAAAAGCGTACTCATAAAACCGCAGAGTATTTAACTTTTCTTTCGGGTCTTCGAATTTTTATTCGAGCACTTCGTGATTTTAGACTTGCTGATGTGATTAAAATAAAGGATTTGATTGAATTTGTGGATGTGCATGAGAAAAATAGTATGTCGCTCAATGACTCGAGCCCTTTTAGTAATGCACTTGATGCGGTGCGGCTTTTGACTTCACACAAAGCTAAAGGATTAGAGTTCGATACGGTGTTTGTCATGTCATGTCAAAACGAAGTGTGGGCAGGACGTGGTCGCGGTCACATCTTGCCAATGCCGGCTAACTTGCCAATTTATCCAGCGGGGGACAACGAGGATGATAAGTTGCGACTTTTTTACGTTGCATTAACCCGAGCAAAAAGAAATTTATACCTTACGTCATATTTACAAACAGATACTGGTAAGGACTCAAATATTTTGAGCTATTTAGTTGATAATGAAAATTTAAAGCCAACTCATCCAAAACCGAATGAATATGCAGATCAAAATTCGCCAAGTCATCACGAAGTGCTAACTGCGTCATGGACAAATTATTTAACCGCACCATTTTTGAATGAGGAAAAGGCACTTTTGAAGTCGTTACTCGAAGATTACAAACTTTCAGTGACACACCTTAGGAATTTTACCAATGTTGAAAGAGGAGGTCCGCAATTGTTTATTGAGCAAAATTTATTAAGATTCCCTCAAGCAAAAACCTCATCAAGTGCTTTTGGTACTGCCATTCACCATGCGCTTGAACAGTATGTGTTGAAATTAAAAACAGGGGATAAGCCGAGCGAAGAATTTGTGTTAGATTGTTTTATTAAAGCCCTCAAAAGAGAAAGATTGGCACGGAAGGATTTTAATGAACTTTCAAAGAAGGGGGAAAATTGTTTGATTGAATTTTTAAAAGATAGAGAATTTTCGCCCAAGGACATGACAGAAGTCGATTTCAAAGATCAAAATGTCATTATCGACGGAGCGCATTTAACAGGAAAAATTGATCGCATTGTGATTGATGGAAATAAGGCAATTGTTCACGATTATAAAACGGGAAAACCGGTTGGTTCGTGGGACGATAAAGACGGTAAGTCAAAAATTTACGATTATAAAAAGCAACTTGTTTTCTATAAGATTCTAATTGAAAATTCTAGAAATTATCGACATTTGAAAATGACACAAGGGGTGATTGATTTTATTGAGCCAAAAAATGGAAAGTTGATTTCGCTTACTTTGAATATGAATGATCCTGAGATTGTTGAGTTGGAGGAGAGAGTGAAAAAATTGGCGGTTGTTGTGTACAAGAAAATCGAAAATTTAGAATTCCCAGATATTACAGAATTTGAGCCAAACCTGAAGGGGACTATTGCTTTTGAAGACAAACTCTCAAACTAGGCATATACTTATAATATGGATTACTTTTCATCTATTGGTTTGTCATTTCTATTTGATAATACTTACTTTATTACAAAGTTTGTAATTTATGCTCTTGTCGTTATTTTATTCTTTACTTTTATAATTTCTCGAATAAACAAGTACATTGCAGTCCACACTCATACTAGAAGACAGAAATCTAATATAAACATTTTTATAAGTCTTATAAAGTATCTAACGGTTTTTACACTTATATTTGGTATTTTATTTCACTACTCGGCTTCGCTTAAGGACTTCGGAATAGTTCTAGGAGCGCTGACGGCTGCAATGGGACTTGCACTTCAAAAGCCAATTTCGTCCGTAGCTGCGTGGTTTATGATAGTTGTGAAGCGGCCATTCGATATAGGCGATCGCATAATTATTGATGGAGTAAAGGGGAATGTTATGGATATTTCTATTACGCATATTCACCTTGAAGAAGTCGGTCGATACGGTGGAGAAGAAGTGTCAGGCAGAATCGTTATTATTCCAAACTCAATTCTTTTCGAAAAAAGTATTACGAACTATTCTTCAACCAGCGATTATATTCTAGGACAAGTAGTTGTGACAGTGTCATATGAAAGTAATATAAACAAAACGAATGCAATTGTGCTAGATGCAGCGAAAAAATATTCAGAGGAATATGGAAGAATTGTGGAAAAGGATTTACACACGAGACTGTACTTCTCGAATAATGGAATGGAAGTCCATGTTAGGTATTATGTGCCATTTGATAAAGCTCAAGAGGTGGCGACAAATATTACTAAAGAAATTTATGATCAGATTAGGTTGGCAGACGATATTGAAATTTCGTATACTCATACGAAGGTGATTTTGGATAAGTAGGGCAACAAAAAACCCGCCAAATGAAGGGTTCAATGTCGAACCCCGTTGGCGGGTGATTGTAGATGAGTGCTTATATAAAAGCCTCTACCGGTTCTGCCAGAACCGTATGGTGCTAATTTAGCACTACACCCAAGGGCACATCAATCGCGCCACAGTGGTTCGGTTTTGGCAGACATTATTTACTTGTACTGGCCTTTCCCAATTTTACCTTTACATTAAATTTATTGCAACAGAAAAAACCACCCGAAGGTGGTTTCTTTATGATTCTAAACTTTATATCTTAGACAACTCAGAAATAATCTGGCTTATTGCAGGAAGTGGAAGTGCTCCATACCCGTTTCCATTAGCATCTACCAATGGGATGAACTGCCCCTTAACCTGAACCACACTGTAAGGAGTTCCTTGTGCACCAGCTTTAGAACCTGCAACTACACCTTCTGCAATTTTTGACTTATATTTTCCACTATCAAGACATGTTTTAAATTTTTCGCTATCTAAATTGATTGCACTTGCAAACTCATATAATTTGGCAGGATCGAGTTTGTTATTTGCCGGAGTGTTTTTGAAAAGCTCGTCTGCGTACTTCCAGAAAGAATCATTTCCACCAATTTCAGCAGCACATTCGAACGCTTCTGATTCCTTGGGTGCTTTTGAGTGAAGTGATTCAAGAGGAAACATTCGATAAACTATGGCTAAATCACCAGCTGCCTTGCGTTGTTCATAAAGGGTGTTTGTTGTTGTGTGGAAATTTTTACAGAAAGGACATTCTGGATCTGTATATACAATTAGTTTTACTTTTGCATTAATTGATCCTTTAATGTGGTCAGCCTTTGTGACTTCGGCGACATTGATTTTTGGTTTAAGTGCCTCCTGAGCAATATCAGCTACAGATTTTCCCTTTTCAGATGCTCCGCCGCTCTGATTCTGACTCATATAAATTGTTCCCGAAATTAATACTCCAGCAATGACGATTGCGAGAGGTAGTATGTATGGTTGAATGTTTTTCATAGTGGATATTTTAGCATACTTTTTAAAAAGGCAAACTGAAGGTCATTTTAACTTCACTCTTCTTTTCCCAATCTGTGGTGTTTAATGGTATATCCTTGATTTCGAGACCATCTTTGAATTTTAGTTTTTTGTATTTCAAGGCGTATTCATAAATATCCTTAGTTATTTTTACATCATCAATACAGTACTTTATAATTTTGTCGATTTCTCCTTTCTTCCACCATTCGATTGCCTCGAGACCGTGCCCACTTTTTGCAGTGCCGAGTGTGGCTTGTGCAACTAGCCCTAGGCCTACTCTGTGTCCTAATGAATTTCTAATTTCTTTAAGGATATCTAAACTTTTAATTTTAGTTAAATCTCCGTTGTAGTACTTATTCAAAAGGGGAATATCAAAGTGGTCACCGTTAAATGTAACTAACATTTCAGCCTTTTCAATAACAGGCCATAATTTTGGCAAATCTTCCTGAAGATAGCTCGAGTATTCACCAGTTTCGCTGTCAAAAATACAGACAACTGAAATATCGAGCATTTCCGGCTCTGCCTTACCCACTTCCTGAAATGTATTTCGCGTTTCGATGTCTAGAAAAATTTTTCGCATCTTATTATTGAAACATGTAAAGAAGATAAGTGCTTATATCCCTTTGTTCAAGATCATAAAAATATTTATTTTCGTTATGCAACTTAATTGCCAAGTCTGATCCAACAAATCTCCAATGCCATGGTTCGAATTGATAGTAAGTATTGTTTGGCGGATATGAAAGTACAAATCCATATCGGTAGGCATTATCAATTAGCCACTTGTATTCTGGTGAAGATGAGAATTTGTTTAAATTATCACCATTTAATACAGTAGAGAAGTCCAATGTAGTTCCAAGTTGATGTTCAGAATATCCCTGGTCTGCTGAAAATTTATTTGCCGCTGTTGTTCCATAGGTCACCTTGTAGCTAGTTTTTAGTTGTTCTTGTTGCTTGAATGATCTGTATGCAGATAGAATTCGGAGGTTCATTTTGTCATATTTTGAAGCTTCCATTAATTTTTGCAAAAATGGCAAAACGTCAGAATGAATCTGTAGAGGTCTGTCTGGATTTGATAAGTATTCAGTGTTAATAAATGCAAGTTTGGCAGGTGTGTAATTTTCGTTTAAGAAATAGACTTTTGAATATTTAGACAAAAGTTGCGGATCGGTTTTGCTTAGACGATCAAGATTGTTGACCGTGTTATTTACTTTTCCAATTTGTTCATCAAGCTGAGCGCTTTTATTTTGTTGGCTAATGTAAAGGTTTTCAATATTTGTGATTCTGGAGGTTAGTTCGGTATTCTTGTTCTCTGCGTCTGTAATTCTAAAAGTGAGACCCCTTGTCGTAGAAGCCATTTCCTGTACCAAAGTGCGACTTCGGTATTCACTGGCACCAACCGCAAGTCCAAATAATATTAAGACTCCAAGAGCTCCAAGAAGTGCTTTTCTAGAAATAAGATGATGAGTTGGTGTAGGATTCATTATTTTACAAAATTAATTATCTTAGCTGACTCTGAAAGTGTGGTGGTAATTTCAGTGCTGTCAGAGAGGCGCTTTATGTTGAAGGCTTTTCCTTCTGCTTCGACAGGACCCACTACTATTATATATGGAATAGATTGTTTGACAGCTGATTTTATCTGATCACCTATTTTCTTTTCAGAGTAGTTTATTGAAACATTAATTTTTTCATTTCTAAGTCCTTCTGCAATGGTATTTGCTGCTTCATTAAATTCATTATCCATGACACAAATCATGATTTCGGTTGTTGATTTGTATATGGGTAGTAGATTGTGAACTTCCAAAAAATCTTTCATGGTAACGTCCCCAACACCAAATCCCACTGTAGGTACTTTCTCCTCACCAAATATTTTTAATAAATCATCGTAACGTCCCCCGCCAAAAAGAGAGCGATTATTTTTTGGGTTTGTATCAAAAACTTCAAAGACAATTCCTGTGTAGTAGTCAAAACCTCGAATAATAGTTTCGTCGTATTCAACGTTTGGAATGCCACGTCTCTTAAGAGTTTCTATCACTGTATCAAGTTCTTGTTTTGCCTCACGGATGTTAGGGATAGCCATAGCTTCTTCGTATTCGTCGCTTTCTTTACCTAAATTCAAGAATTTAAAAGCCTTTCCTACGATTTTTTCTGCTTCGGCGTCAAAGTCCTCAGGAGACATTTTAGCTTTCTTGTCTATCAGTTTTTGCATTCGCATCGATTGTTCATCATTAAATTCGTACCAGCTAGAAAAAAGAGAATTGAGTAATTTTCTGCTTGAGATTTTAATGACGAAGTCAGGGGCCGACGCGCCGAACTCTTTTAAAAGAGCGTCGGCCATACTGATGATCTCAATATCAGCTTCCACTGATGAAATCCCAAAAACGTCAACATTCAACTGCCAGTGTTCGCGAAGGCGGCCACGTTGGGGTCTTTCATATCTAAATAAATTAGGAATTGAATACCAACGAGCAGGGAATCCAAGGTCGCGCTTCTTGGCTGCAATCATCCGAGCGATCGTCGGAGTCATCTCAGGTCGTAGGGTTACTTCACGATCTCCTCGATCGACAAATGAATAAGTTTGTTCGTTGACCATTTCTTCTCCTGATTTTGCATGATAGAGCTCGGTTGGTTCTAGAATGGATGCGTTGTAACGGTTGTAACCAAATTTTTCGGCAACTTTTGCCCACTTATCAAAAATGTATTTCTGCACGGATTCGTCTTCTGGGTAGAAGTCCCGAACACCTTTGTAGCTGTCAGTAGATATCTTAGAGCTTTTTGGCACTTTCATAGAGAACATTGTAGCGTAATTGTGATGTTATAACAATCTTAATGTTTTCTTAATAATATCTTCACCTGTATCAAATATACTTGATCACATGCAAAACCTTTTATTGTCACTATCCTCTGACGCTGTCACTTCAATCGACCAACTTCTTCGCCGTGCTTGTATAGATGGAGCAAGTGATATCCATATGGATGTCCAGGATGAAAGAGGGTATATAAAACTTCGTATAAATGGCAAGCTTTTTTACTATGCTGTCTGCGATCATTTTTTGTACTTAGGGATACTTGGAATTATAAAGTCACGAGCACACCTCAGAATTGATATTCACGACAGAGGTCAAGACGGCTCTTTTGTGTTTTATCCGTATAAAAAAAGAAAGGTTTTCATTCGGGTCTCGATAAATCCGACTGTTCACGGTGAGGCGGTGGTGATGCGAATACTTGATCAATCAAAACTTGATATAAAAAGCCTTGATGATTTGGGAATGTCCAATGAATTAGTATCAAGAATAAGAGAATACACCGATTTGGAAAATTCAATGATATTGATTTCAGGATCAACCGGATCTGGAAAAACCACTACTATGTATTCAATAATGTCAGAGCTTAATCCAGAATCAATAGTCATTATTTCCTTAGAAGATCCCGTAGAAAGACACATTCCAAATATTAGGCAGGTTTCCATTAAGGCTGATTTTGGCTTTGGGTATGCGGATGCATTGCGCGTAGCCTTACGACAAGACCCAGATGTAATTGTTATAGGTGAAATTCGCGACAAGGAAACGGCTCAAATTGCTATAGAGGCAGCCTTAACAGGACATCTAATTATTGCAGGTATACATGGAAGGGACTCGGTCGATGTGGTTCTAAGATTAAAAAATTTAGGTGTTGATGAGTTTCTTATTTCGCAAACTTTGTCTTTGTCTATTCATCAAAAAATGATTTATGGAAATTCAAATACGAGGGTAAGTTTCTCTTACCTAGACTTTTTCAAAAATGGTAACGAAGATTTTCTAGAATTAAAAAAGCAAATGAAAAATGGCAATGTCAAAGAATAATGAAATTATCTATATTTTAGAAAACTTATGTTTCCTTTTGGATTCGGGGCTTTCAATTGTTGGGTGCTTAGATGTTATGTCTAAAAGAAATAAAAGTTTGCGAATTATAAAAATAAAACAAAGCATACAACAAGGTAGGTCGTTTAGGGATGCTATTCTTATTGCTTTTGATTCAAAAATTCCACATGTTATGGATATTTTTATTCAAATAGGGGAATCTTGTGGAAACTTGGGACAAATGATTCTAAAAGCTCTTGAAACAGAAAGGCAGATTAAAAAAATTAATAGCTCATTCTTCGGGGCTCTATCCTACCCATTATTCATCTGTGTCATTGCACTAATTATGATGCTTTTGACTATGATAGGAATTGTACCGAAACTTCTCCCAATGTTTCGTGATCTGCATGTTGAATTACCGTTTTATACGAGATTTTTTATGACTACTTCAAACATGATTATTAATTACGGGATTTATATACTTACGTGTATTTGTTTTTTAGTAAGTTTATTTGGCTATTTTTATAAAAAGTCACAAGAGTTTCGAATAAAATTTGAAAATTTAATATTAAAAATATGGGGAATTAAGTCTCTATATATTAAATACCAAGTGTCGATTGTTGCGCTTTGCACTGCAGAGTATCTTCGTGCAGGATATGCGCTTCACAATGCTTTAAAAATGGTGGGGGACTCAACCAGATCCTTTGCGTATAAACATGCTTGTTTTTCCATATCAGGCAATTTGCAGAAGGGTGATGAATTGTCAGAAGTAATAAAGATTTACGAAAATTTGTTCCCAGAATGGTCTCATGTTTTGGATTTTGCTGTTCAAACTGGTCGTTTGGCCGATCAGTTTGAAAGGTTTTATCTAGAGAATGTTTTGCAATTAGAAAAAACCAACGTACATATTAAAAAATGGTCTGAACCAATCCTGATGTTGTTTATAGGTGGAATCATTGCCATTTTTGCTGTATCCATTATTAGCCCAATTTATAGTGTAGTTCAAAATGTACGAATATAAAAAAGGATTTACTTTGGTTGAAGTATTGTTGGTTATTGTTTTAATTATTGCAATTTTTTCTATGGCAACTTCGATGCTAACTTCATTTTCAAGGCCTAATCAGAAATATGTCGAAAAGGACTTTGATGACATAAGAAGCATTTTAGGGCAGGTGAAATATCTAAAGTTTTTAGGAGAAGGCAATGTCAGCATTGATTGCAGTAATGGAAAAATAAAATTGCTTGTTGATAATCAGATTTTCGATGAAAAACAATTAAAAACTCTTACTTGTGAAAGTGATATGAGGTTTTCAAGTGCCTCGTCAACTTTTGAAGTAAAAATTAATCAATACGGATATGTGCTATTCCAAAGGATTTAGTTTTATCGAAATTATTCTAGTACTGAGCCTCAGTTCTATGATAATTTTGATATTTATTCAAAACATCACATTTTCTACTAAGTTTTTAGAAAGTAATCCACAAGTATTGTTTTCAGAGGAGGGATTGCACATTACTAGTCGTGGATTAAGAGCAAACAATAATTTTATATTCACAGACTTGCCAAATAGTATTGGAAAAAGAGACTGTTCCCTTGATAATTTAGAAACTTTTCAAAATATTCAAATTCCTCCTTATGGAAATGTAAATCATGGAGAAGTAACAGCTATCAATATTATGGGCCAATTGTTATTAGCAGGGATGAACTCTGCTACCTCGTCTGATCCAGATGTTTTGATTATTGATACCAGTAACTGGTCTGTTGTATCAAGTTTGAACACTGGCCCTGGTCTTGCGGGGATGGTTTTACAAGGTCACTATTTGCTTTTGGCGAATACGAGCGTGAACGCCCAATTTCAGGTTGTTGATATTACTAATCCCACGTCCCCGATTTTGGTTGGGAGCTTAAAAATACCGGGCAGTACTTCATCTAATTCGAAGCGTAACCCAATAGTGACTTCGATTACTTCTAATAAAACCCATGATGGAAATGCGAGAATTTTTATTGGGACGCAAAAATCAGATTTAGGAGAAATTTTTATTGCAGACTTTAATGGAACAAGCTTATCTTTTATTGCTTCATATGATACAGGATCAGTAGTAAATGATGTCTTTTCAGATGCGACTGGTTTGTGGGCTACTAGTCCGTCTGACGATGAGCTCTTTCATTATGATGCCAGTGGGACAAAGGATTATGTCTTTAATGCGAATGGTCAATCAGGGAATGGTAAAAGAATAGATATTTTAGGACAAGATTTTAAAATGCTAGGAAGAACTTTTGGTCACGAGGAGTTGGTTCAAATAGAAGGACGAGCACAAAAAATCGGTGGATCAATAAATGACTTGTTAATTAATGTGGATTCTAATGGGAAATTTTACGTTTTAATTCTTGCAAACATAAACGGAACGGCGCTCTTACAAATTTGGGGAACAATTAATTCTAAGTTAGACAAGCTAGTGAAATCAATCGTGTTGCCCGTACTATCAAATAGGATAGCGTGTGGTGATGGTGAGATTTTTATTGGAACTGCAAGCCCTTCTGCACCTTTTATTGTCTTAAAGCCATGATAAGAAAAAAGGGCTTTACGCTAATTGAAGTCTTGATTTCATTAAGTATATTTGCTTATGTTTTTTCAGCCTTAATAATCTTATTTTTTCAGTTTTCTAAAGGCACTACCAAGACAGAAAAGTGCTCTTCATTTTCCTTAATTCTAATTCAAAAGATCCTTACTGAATCTGATAATGTGATTGTGTCATTAGATGGAAGCGAAGTTATTTTGGATGATCAGACATTGTATAATGAACTCGAGACTTTACATCTTTTTAAAAACACAAAAATAGTAGATTTTCAAAAAAATAAAAGCGAATATCAAATAGATTCTTGCAACGTTTTGTTTAGTAAAAACACAACCTCTACAAGTCCCTTACTAAATGTTCAAAAATGTATAAATATTAAGTACAAGCAAGGTAAGGCTAGTACTGTATGTGCTTTAAAATGAATATGCTAAAATATTATTGAAATGATTCCAAGCACCCCCAACAGAAATACCAGCGCCTATGGAAGTGGTTCTTCTGGTTGGGTAACTAATAATGCTACAGCCCTTTCTCGTGAAAAAAGCTTTGCAAATGATGCAAATTCTGTTGAGCAAATGAGAATGGCTCATTTAAAGCAAGAACGCGATCGTGCTTTGCGAGAGGTCAACAAAGGTAAGCTTCAGGACAGAGAGAGACGTTTACAGATAGATAATGAAGAGATAAGGCACTTGGAAGTAGAAATTCGTAGATTAAGTCAGGAATCTGCTACTCTTCATAAAGAACTAGAAAATGTTCAGAAGAAAATAAATGAAACAGATAGTTCTGAAAAAAAGACAGAAGGTGAAATTAAGTCTGTAAATAAAGAAATTAACGAAACCAGGACAAAGCTTTCGCTAGTAGAAAAAAAATCAAACGAGGATTTGAATAAGTTGAATCGTGCAAAATTAGAAAGTCAAAAGGTGAATGATTTAATAAATTCCTTAAATGCCCAAGTTAATGCTGTCAAAAGAGATGTTGAATTAAAACATCGTCAATCAGTCAACGACGGTGTAGAAGAAAAACATGCTGGAGACTTTGTTAAGTCATTGGAATCTCAGCTTTCGGCAACAAAAAGAGAACTAGAGGTAAAAACAAAAGAATTGTCAGCGGATGGTGATCAAGAAAAACGTGATAGTGATTTGATTAAGGCTCTCGAGGTTCAAATTGGTGCTGCAGAAAGAGATATTCAAACAAAAACACAACAAACTTCAGGTTATTACGATAGTATTGCTCAAATTCGTGAAAAAGAGAGATCAATTGATTTAAAGAAAAACGAGACTGTCAGGTTGAATGTGGAAATCGGGAGGTTAGATTCAGAATTAGCTTCTCTACATTCGGAAGTAGCTAGGCTTCAAAAGAAAATTGCAGATCAAGAGACACTTATAAATAATACAAAGAATGATTTTAAAAAGAAACAAGAAGAAATTTCAAACGAGGAGCATTACCTGACAGAGTTCAGGAGGACATCAAGTGCAGATGAAGTGGCCACAAGACGTGCTCAAGAAGAAGTCAAAAAAGAAGTCATGCATGTTCAAGTACTAAAGCGACAGTTGGATGAAATTAAAAAGAAAAGCATGACAGAAAGTAGTGTCTCGAATAGAGTTCAAGGTGAAATCAAAATTTTGGAAGATAAAATTAAATTTATTGAAAAACAAATGGATGAAGCTCGAAGAAAAGGTGGTGATTCTGGTACTAAAATTCAGCATACAAAAACCGAGACTCAGAGAATGCAAGATCAGATTCGAATCCTAGAAGCAGAGTTAATAAAAGCTCAACAAGATTTGGCGATTAAGAACAGAGATCTTGTTCAGATCACTAATGAAATTGCTAAATTCAATGATGAATTGCATGCTGATCAATCAGTCTTGTCTCAAAAAAAGAAAATTGCCGAGCAGAGAGAGTTTGAAATAAAAAAACGTGAGAGCGATAAGTCATTCAAACTTCGAGATTTGGAAAATAAAAAAAGGGCTGTCAATGAAGTTGATATTAAGAAACATAACTTAGAAATACAACTACAACAGCTGAAGAGAGACAGTGAGATTCTCCAAAAAGAGATGAAGGGTTTAACAGGGTTAGTTAGATAGTAAACTTTCTCCTAGCATGAAATCAGGCTTTTTTATTTCCATAATATCAAGTATGGTTGGTGCAATGTCTGCTAGTGAACCTTTATCTTTCAAAATAATATTTTCTTTTGTAACAATGGCAGGAACAGGATTGATAGTATGAGAAGTGTGTTTTATCCCAGTTTCCTGATCGACGTTTACTTCGGCATTTCCGTGATCGGCTGTAATAAATGCAACACCACCCCGTGTAATTAGTGCCTCAACTACGCGTCCTAACTGCAGATCCACCTCTTCAACTGCTTCAATAATCGCAGGAACATTAGCAGTGTGGCCAACCATGTCAGGATTTGCCCAGTTAATAAATATAAAATCTGTTCCATTGTTAATGTGTTCGATGGCTTTGTCTGCGATAGCATCTGCTCGCATTTTTGGAGCCTGATCGTGAGTCTGCACATCTTTTCTACTTGCGAGAAGTTCGTGTGATTCACCAGGGTATGGATTCTCAACTCCTCCGTTTAAAAAATACGTTGCATGAGGAAATTTTTCAGTTTCAGCGATGTGGGCTTGGGTGTATCCTTTTAATGAAATCTCTTTTGCAAGTGTTGTGTCAATTTCAATAGAAGGGAAGGCAACAAGGGTATCGTATTCAGTTCCATATGAAGTTAAAGTTGCGAACATGATATTTTGTGCATCACGTTTCTCCATGATTTTCTTTGAAAGCATCCTTGCCCGGTCGGCTCGGAAGTTGAAAAAGAAAACAGCGTCATTTTTCGAAATTTTCTCATCTTTTTGTAGGATGATCGGTTCCAAATGCTCATCCATTTTTCCTTCCTTATATAAGTTTTCAAGAAAGTCTGATGCTTTTATCTCACATATATTTCCATTAGATTCAAAAAGAGCCTGTTCAACTTTCGATAATCTATCCCAATTGTTATCACGATCCATAGCGAAGAATCTTCCAGAAATTGTGGCTATAAAAGCCACTGGAATTTCTTGGAGAACTTCTTCTAATTCACGAATGTATTTTGCTGCACTTTGTGGAGGAGTATCTCGCCCGTCGGTGAACAAATGAATCGCGACCTTTTTGATGTCATTCTTTTTAGCAGCACGTAGAAATGCAAAAAGGTGATCAGAATGAGCGTGAACCCCACCGTCACCTAGTAGTCCTTGGACGTGAAGGGTAGAGTTGTGCTTTTTAACATGATCAAACAGAGAAAGAAAAACTGGATTCTCATCAAACTCACCTGATTGAATTGCTTTCTTGATTCTTACTAAGTCTGTGTCAATTGCACGTCCTGCACCAATTGTAGTGTGACCGATCTCACTATTTCCCATTTGACCTTCAGGAAGTCCAACTGCAAGGCCGCTGGCTTCGAGTAATGTGTGAGGGAATTGCTTCCAATACTTATCGAAGTTGGGAGTTTTGGCTGCTGCGACTGCGTTGTCTTTGGTTTCTTCTCGGTATCCCCAGCCGTCGAGTACAATTAATAATGTTTGTGGACTTTTAGACATAATTATTTCTTGAAAGCCTTCCTCCCCACAAACACCGCATTTTTTCCCAACTGTTCTTCAATTCTTAGAAGCTCATTGTATTTCGCCACTCGATCAGTTCGGCAAAGTGAACCAGTTTTAATCTGTCCACATCCAAGTCCAACTACGAAATGTGAAATCGTCACATCCTCTGTCTCTCCAGATCTATGCGATACAACAGCAGTCATTCCGGCCTTATGTGCCATGTTAATCGCTGCAATAGTTTCAGTCACAGTTCCGATTTGGTTCAACTTAATTAGAATTGAATTTCCAGCTTTCTTTTGAATACCCATAGAAAGTCGATCAATGTTTGTCACGAAAAGATCGTCTCCAACAATCTGCAATCTCTTGCCGTCCTTCGCTGTCATCATTTCGTAACCTGTCCAATCGTCTTCTGCAAAACCGTCTTCGATTGAAACGATAGGGTACTTGTTCAACCATTCACTATAGAATTCAACCATTTCTTCTGTCTTTAAATTTCGTCCTTCAGATGCTAATTCATAAACTCCATCTTTGTAAAGTTCAGACGCCGCTGCATCAATTGCAATCGCAATATCGTTTCCTGGAACATATCCTGCTTTTTCAATAGCTTCTAAAATAACCTTTAATGCACCTTCGTTATTTCCCAGAGATGGTGCATATCCACCTTCATCTCCCGTAGTAGTAGACAAACCTCTGTCGTGAAGAATTTTCTTCAAAGCATGGAAAACTTCTGCACCCATGCGAAGCGCTTCTCTCCATGATGATGCACCA
>JANOAN010000005.1:0-20810 GCA_031411135.1 bacterium
ACGTTGATTGTTCTTTATTACTTTTTCAGCCTCGTTTATAAAATCAAAAATCTGACCGGTATAACCTTCACCTGAAATGATTGGACGGACTTCTAGCTGTGGATCAATAAGCCCTGTAGGACGAATAATCTGTTCTGCAACGACAGCACTGTGTTCTTTTTCATATTTTCCAGGTGTAGCGGTTGTGTACACTATTTGCCCCGTTCTCTCTTGGAATTCATCAAATTTTAATGGCCTGTTATCTGCCGCTGATGGAAGTCGAAATCCGAAATCAATTAGATTCTTCTTTCGTGATGCATCCCCTGCATACATTCCACCTATCTGTGGGACCGAAACGTGGGATTCATCAATTACTGTAAGAAAGTCCGGCGACCCATCCGCTTGATGTGGAAAATATGCAAGCAAAGTATCAGGGGCCTCTCCTGGGGCTTTACCTGAAAAATGTCTCGAGTAATTTTCGATTCCGTTGCAGTAGCCGACTTCGCGAATTAACGCTAAGTCATAACTTCCGCGTCGCTTTAATCGATCAGCTTCTAAAATTTTTCGTGCATCATTCAACTCCTTCAACCGTGCATCTAATTCCTTCTTAATATCCTTAATTGCCCTTTCACGTTCATCTTTTGGTGTGATGAAGTGCTTTGCTGGAAACAAAAAGAAAGAATCTATGTCACCAATAATGCGTCTAGTTATCGCGTCAATCTGTGTAATATTTGAAATTCCAATAGCATCAAAAGTGATTCGGTAAATTGTTCTCTCATTCACTGGCATAATTTCCATTGAATTTCCAATTGCTCTGAAAGTTCCTGGATCTAAATCAGCTGATGTTCTAGTAAACTGAACCGCAACCAATCTGCGAATCAATTCGGCCCTGTCCATCTTGCTGCCCCTCTCCAACTTCATATTCACCTTTTCATATTCAACAGGAGATCCTAAACCGTAAATACAAGAAACTGATGCGACTATAATCACATCTTTTCGTGTGAGAAGTGCCTGCGTAGAAGCATGTCTCAATCTATCAATTTCCTCGTTAATCTGTGCTTCTTTTTCAATATAAGTATCTGAATGAGAAATGTAAGCTTCTGGCTGATAGTAGTCGTAATATGAAACGAAATAATGCACGGCGTTATTTGGGAAGAATTCTTTATACTCCTGTGCCAACTGTGCTGCCAAGGTTTTATTGTGAGCAATAACCAGAGTCGGTTTATTAATCTGCTGAATGACGTTTGCCACCGTAAAAGTTTTTCCTGAACCAGTTACTCCTAAAAGCGTCTGATGTTTATTACCTTTTTTAAGGCTTTCCACCAAGGTTTTAATCGCTGTCGGCTGGTCGCCGGCAGGGGTCATTTCTGTTGAGATTTGGAATAGTTTTTTCTTAATGTTATCCATGTTTTTTGACATTGTATCACACTATACAAACCACTATGGATTTAATAATTATATGTGTATAATTATTCTAAATGAAATATCTATTGTCTTTTTACATAATATTGTCATTAGTATCACTTTATGTATCTTTTTATTTGCCATTTGATATCGGTGAAGGGTCTATTATAATGGGCGCATTATTATCAGGAATACTCTTTTTATCTTCTCTAACAACAAAAGTAAAAAAAATGTTACCTAGTGGTGGATTAAGTGTAATGTTGGGTATCTTATTTTTCTCATCATGTTTTTTTGCACCAATGATTACTACTAAGGATGGCCTCTACATGGTAATAATTACCGCTCCATTACTTATATTTTTTTTGTTAATTGCAGTGTTTACCACAAGTGATAACAATAAACCTAGCATTAACGCGGCACAACAAGAATCAGCAGTTTTAAGAAATCAGATCATGGACAAAAAACCAGTGAAAAGTCGAAAGTATTTGATACTTACTTGTCTGACTTTTATCGGAGTCCCTGCTTGGTTTTTGATTAATCATTTATTTTCATTAGAGACCAAGATTTTAGGATACGGCTCCTTGATTTCTCTGTTTTTTTCTTTTATACCTATAGTTTGGGTTATTTCTACTATTCGATGGGCATTTTCAGAATAAAAAATTTATGATTTATATACATACAGAAGTGATTTTTTAAACTCAAAAAACCTCTCCTCCTGAATAGCTTTTCTCATCTCATCCACTAAATGAATTAGGAAATATAAATTATGCACACTCGCCAAAGTCCCCGCCAACATTTCTTTTGAATGAAACAAATGATTCAAATAACTTCTCGTATAATTTTTACAAGCGTAACATTCACATCCCTCATCAATTGGATTAAAATCATCTTTGTATTTTGCATTCCCAATATTTATTTTTCCTAATTTTGTAAACAAAGTTCCCGTCCTTCCGTTTCGTGTAGGTAAAACGCAATCAAAAAGATCGCAACCATTTTCAACAGCTTCAAATAAATCCTCCACCTCTCCAATTCCCAAAAGGTGCCTAGGTTTATCCTCTGGCAAAATTCCATTCACCCATCGCACCGCATCTCCCATGTCTTCTTTAGCAAAACTTCCTCCAATTCCATATCCATCAAAATCCATTTTTGATAGAACTGTTGCACTTTCTTTTCTTAAGTCTTCAAATCGCCCACCCTGTACAATTCCAAAAAGTGCTTGTTTTGAGGCATTTTCAGTTGATCGATGATAATCCAAACAAGTTTTCGCCCAACGATGAGTTCGGTCAAGTGACTTTGCTTGATATGCATAAGGTTCAGTTGGTGAAGTACATTCATCAAATGCGAAAATAATATCCGCACCAATGTCATTTTGAATTTGAATAGATTTTTCTGGAGTAAAATAATGAACACTTCCATCAATGATTGATTTAAACATCACACCGTTCTCGTCTACTTTTGCAATAGACATCGCTTCCTCGGCAGCAGATTTCGGTAACATTTTCGTAGAGTCCAGCCCCTTAACAAATTTTGTAATATTTTTTCCATAAGCAGCACCAAGTGAAAATGCTTGAAATCCGCCGGAATCTGTCATCGTTGGTAAGGACCAATTCATAAATTTTCCCAATCCTCCTGCGTCTTTGATAACTTTCTCACCAGGTTGCAGATATAAATGATAAGTATTGGCTAAAACCACTTGCGCACCCAAACCGCGAAGCATTTCAGGTGTCACACCCTTAACAGTTGCTTTAGTTCCCACGGTCACAAAAGCCGGTGTCTGAATTTCACCGTGTAATGTTTTTACTGTCCCTGTTCTACCTAAAGCATTTGGGATTTTTTTGTGAATATTAAATGAAAGCGGTTTCATTGGGGTTAATCTAACATATTCTATGAATTTAATGAAAAGGCCGAGCGCATCCCCTTCGGGGAGCGCTCGGCCATGAATTTCATGCTGTCAGTTTTTTCTTCCTCATCCAATTCTTATTATTCCTCATCCATGGCCTCGGTCCAGTCCTCGCCATTTTTTGATTGAACTTCTTCACCTTCACGACAGGTTGCTTCTCAGTCTTACCCGCAAGAGTCGGTGGAGGATTAATTTCATCTCGAAGCTCCATATATGTCAATCCTTGTCCTGGGATACTTACAGTGTAGCCGCACGTAGCGCAAACAATGTTATGCCTTCCCTTCTTAGCCCCTCGTACTGTGCGACGAATGACCCCACCGCAGGTTGGACCGTGGATACCGATTTTGCCAAACTTTGGCAAGTCATCATCGGGCCTCGTGTGTTTGATGAACCACGGGTACTCGAGATGAAGTTCGGGGTCTTGAACCACAGGCAGCTCCAGTAGAACATCACTTGCTCCGACAACCAGCGGAATCGGCTTCAGAGGTGTCGTCAGCTCCACTTTGGCCAAAACTTCATCCACAAGGCGTTCGACATTCGCCATGGTGCTAATACGGATTTCCTTGCTGGTAAACTTCATAAGATCGTTGATCCAGCGAGTTGCCATTTCACCCACCTCGACTTGGCCAAAGTGTCGCGTAGTAACAATCAGATGACCTTGACCACCCTTCACCTTACCGTTTGCAACATTCACCACATCGAACCCTACTACAGTAAGCAGGGCCACAAGAACATTCTTTTCTACCTCGTCATACTTCCAGTAATCAGTCTCGGGTCCTCTGGCATTGACCGTGATTACAAAGTGACGCACCAGGATTCTCCGATCCTCCTTTGTGAGAAGATATGGATCAAAATCTTTCATAACTACTTTTTCCTTTCTTGTTTCTGAGTTGAGTTGTAGGAGAACTTCCTAATTCAGAATAATACGCTAAAAAACAAAATTATCAACGTAATCAAAAAAGCCACCTGTGATAGGCGGCCTTGTGGTTGTGCTCTAGAACTGTGGGTTCAGAGACTGAATTGATTTGTTAACACTTGCCATGTTAAACAAATCTTGAGGATTACTTCCGAACACATTGTTCAGCAAGCTAAAGAACTTTATTAAGGTAACTTCCAATCCATGGAAGACCTCCGGCATGCCTACCCGAACTACTATAAGGAAAATCATGAATCCAATTGATGAGCGGATTCCGAACATGATTTTGAATTTTAAGGGGGATACTTATAATACGGCAGACAAGCCGTTTGATAGGCAATGCCTATTTTCCCCCCTTCACGAAAAACAATATTAAAAAATTACGTCACGAGATGGAGATAAAATCGGTTCTTACTTTTGTAAAGAACTTTGATTACGGTATTATTATAATATATGATAGTTATGTGTGTCAATAGCAACAATTCCTACTTCTTCCCCTCTACCTCCTGAATATCAATCGGATTATACGTTACATTTTTAACCAAGAAATCCAAAAGTTTTTTTGCATCAGTTGTTTTGTCTGGACTTTTAAGTTCAACAACAGCTACAACTCGTTGTCCCCCTTTCAGCATTGAAATATTAAACAAGGATACCGTTGTCTGCTTGGCTTCATCAATAAACCCGTTCTTTCCTCCGATAAAAGTGTTGATGTTTAGTAATATTGCGTTCCTATTTGTCCATGTGTGATTTCCTACTTTGAAAATCTTTACCAGTGTCGTATCAAAAATTGATGGATATTTATTGTAAATATATTGTGCAAGTTTGAATTGGTCCACTACAGTCGATGTATTTTTTGGATTAAGCCCGCTCGGATCCTCGTAATAAGTATTTTTCATACCCAATTGGGCGGCAGTCTTATTCATAAGCTGTATAAATTCTGGATGTCCGTACTGATCTGCAATTACTTCGGCACCATCATTACTTGACTCCATAAGAAGCGGGTACATCAAATCGCTAAGTTTCAATTTTTCACCCAAGGCCAAATTTCCTTCCGCCCCAAATGTATTATAAGAATCTCGAGAAACGGTTGCATACTTTTTCAAATCCATATTTTCTGTAGCAACAAGAGCTGTCATTAATTTACTGACCGACGCCAACGGGTAAATATTACTTTCACCTTTTTGAATAATCACTTCCCCTGTTTTAATATCAGCAACCAAATAAGCCAGAGCTCCGGTTGTTGGAATTTTAGCTTTTGCCGGGAACGAGTATTCTTTTGTAGTCGAAGCCAAGTGCTTAACTTCAGGAACGACTGGAACTGTTGGAGTAGTCGTAGCGATTGTAGTCATAGTATTAGTAGAATTTGCAGTTGGCGGAACAACACTTGCAAATTCTTCCCCTCTAAATTTCGCTGCAATGAGCAGAGCACTTTCAGTCATAAATGAGACCAGTGAGATTCCGATAACGACAGCACATACACCCCAGAAGATATATTGTTTTTTTGTATGAGGCTGAATAGTAATACGAAAGACACGCTGAATTGGATCAATGTCGATATCCCTATTTACATGGTAGTTACCAGCGGGATGTCCTTGAAAAAGCAATCTTTCCGCATGAAAATTTCGATTCTCTTTAGGAGCACCGAGATCCATAAACTTTGCATTTGCTTCTTCTTGTTTTTCCTCTTCTTCTGTCTCTTGCATGTGCCTATTATATAACTTTTAAAGAGAGCATGCTATTGCCCACCTAGCTTATAAAATATCTTATTCCCATATCGCATATCTATATACTCTAATTGATTCAATTTCTTCTGATTTTTCTTATTAGTCCAAAATATATCATTGGACAGTCCTGCTTTTAAATTTTCTAAAGTTTCACTTAAATCCACACTTCTATTCGCCATTAGTAAACCGTTATTCTTAATTTGGAATTTATATGTATTAGTATCCGAAAGTTCCAGTGCAGAGAGCTCTAGTCCTAAAACTTTAGTATTATCTATGAAATTCTGAACATTAGTATATTCTTTTTCAGAAATAAATTGCCAAGCAGGAATTGGCTGATTTCCGTCAGGCAAAACATCTTCTGTTGTAGTAGCATCATCCGCGACGGTAGGTGTAGAGCCATAAAGCTTTAGATAAGACGAACCATCAAATTGTGGAGCCTGGGCAAAGACAAAACCTTGCGAATCAACAAAAAAGCATGGATCCACATTTTGAATAAAAGAACTTCCACACCAAAGCGCATGCGGTTTTCTCTCTGTCATACTTAATTCTAGGATATTTTTCTCCAATGAAACTTTTAGAGTGTCGATTCTTGGAAATTTTTTTGAAAGTTCATTAAGAATTTTTTCTTTAGGAAAAACTAGAACGTTATCTTTAGGTAAGGTGTATAAATAATCACCAGAAATCATCTGCTGTGCTGCGTCTCTTATGTCCTCAGTTTTAATTGAAACGTTCCCTTTAATCGCTATGCTCTGAATTTTTAAAAAATCCATCCTCATCATAAAAATAAGTGAGCTTACAATTAGTATCGCAAAAATAATTATAAAAACAGACCGGATTATTTTCATGCGACGTCTCTTTATAACAACCTGAGATGGTCGCAAAAAATCACGTGATTTGTAAATGGTGTGCTTCAAAATTTTGTGCTCAAAGAGCTTGTAAAACTACTTAATGAATTCCCGACCACCCATATAAGGCCGTAAAACTGTAGGAATTCGAATAGAGCCATCTGCTTGCTGGTGGTTTTCAATTAGAGAGATGAGAAGTCTCGGAGTGGCAATTGCAGTGTTATTAAGTGAGTGGACAAATCGCAACTTCCCTTCTTTGTCTCGGTATCGAATATTAAGGCGACGAGTCTGGAAATCATGGAAATATGAAGCAGAGTGAGTCTCTCGATATTTATTTTCAGATGGCACCCATGCTTCGATATCATATTTTTTTACTTGTCCAAGCCCAAGGTCACCTCCGCAGTTTAGAACCACGTGGTATGGAATTTCTAGTGCCTGAAGAAGTTGCTCGGCATTAGCTGTTACTTCTTCATGAAGTCTAACTGACTCTTGATGATCAGCTTCACACAAAATTAATTGTTCAATCTTGAAAAATTCATGAACACGCATGAGACCTTTCGTGTCCTTACCATGACTTCCTGCTTCTCTTCGAAAACATGGAGAAAATGAAACGAATTTTACTGGAAGCTGGCTCGCATCAATTACTTCGTCACTAAAATACGACATTGAAGCAACTTCTCCCGTGCCTGCTAAATATTCATTATCCTGAGTCTTATACAAATCTTCTTCTCCTTGTGGAATATATCCAGTACCAATTAAAGTTTCTCGCTTTACAAGTGAAGGCACAATCATCGGCTGATAGTTCTGCTTTGACATAAAATCCATCACGAATTGCCAAACGGCCATTGAAAGAAGTGCACCATCGTTTTTTAGAAAGTATCCGCGAAAACCGGCAACTTTGGCACCCCGATCAAAATCAGCCATATCTTTTTCAAGACAAATATCAATATGACTTTTTGGCGTGAAATCAAACTTTGGAAGAGTGCCCCAAGTTTTTACTTCTACGTTTTGTGCGTCACTGTCGCCTTCAGGGACTGACATATCAGGAATATTTGGAACAGCAACCATTAATTTTTGCCATTCTTGCATTACTTCGGTTAAAGTTTTTTCAGATTCTTGAGCTGAATCTTTTACCACTTTCATCTGATCGATAAGTACCTGTCTAGTAGCAGGATCTGCGGAAGTAATCTGCGCGCTGAATTTGTTCTGCTCGGCCTTTGCTGCCTCAACCTTTTGCATAAGTTCTCGGCGTTTATCGTCTATAGTAAGGAGCGCATCCACATCGAAATTGAGGTGCTTCTTTCGAGCACCGTCTTTTATTAAGTCTTTATTATCGCGAATGAATTTAATGTCTAACATCTGAAGAAAATTTTAATTTAAATTGATTTTTTAATCATATCAAAGGAATAAGATATTGACCACTATGGATGAATTTGAATTTCCAAAGATTGAAAAGATGGTTAAGGGTGACTTTCCCCTATTATTACGAGAGATGCCTGGGGCACCGAGTGAACTATATGTCTGTGGCAATAGTAAGGTTTTATTTTTGGAGGGTTATAAATACCTATGTATTGTTGGCTCACGTAGATATACCGAATATGGGCGCCGTGTCTGTGAATGGCTTATAGAAGGCCTCAGGGGCACAAAAACTGTCATAGTATCGGGGCTTGCAATGGGAGTAGATACTGTAGCTCACAAAGCTGCCATAGCTAACAGCTTGAAAACTGTTGCAGTGCCTGGATCTGGACTTAATACTGATATTTTATACCCTCGTATTAATATGTATGTAGCGGAGGACATATTAAAGGAAGGTGGATGCTTACTCTCCCCTTTCAAGCCCAATCAAGGTGCGGCGAATTGGACTTTCCCTGTTCGCAATCAAATCATGGCAGGAATGTCGCACGCCACTCTTATAATAGAGGGAGAAGAAGATTCTGGAACGTTGATTACTGCAAAGTTATCGGCTGACTATAATAGAGACACACTGGTTGTTCCTGGTTCGATTTTTTCAGAACATTCAAAAGGGCCACACAAATTATTAAGAGACGGTGCTATTCCAATCACAAGTCAAAAGGAACTTCGTGAAGCATTAGGATTTGAAGAAAAGAAAGAGGAATCGGATCATTACGAAAATTGCACTGAGGACGAATTAAAAGTCGTTTCCCTACTTTCATCAGAGCCACTTCATAAAGATGACATCATCAGAAAAACAAATCTTGGCGTGAGCAAGGTTCATATTCTAATTTCGATTCTAGAAACTAAAAATCTTGTAGAACAGAAATTTGGAAAAGTATCGCTCCGCTATCCGTATTTTGGCAAAAGTGACAAGTCTGTGTAATACTTACGATTAATATGAAGTTACTGATCGTAGAGTCACCTGCAAAAGCAAAAACTATTTCAAAATACTTGAAAGGCGAATACAAAGTAGTCGCCTCTGTTGGCCATGTCCGCGACTTACCAAAAAGCAACAAGAAAGCTATCGACATTAAAAAGGGATTCCTTCCTCATTACGAAATTTCACCTGGTAAAGAAAAAGTAATCACTGAAATAAAATCTCTTGCGAAAAAAGCTGACGAAGTAATCCTTGCAACCGACCCCGACCGAGAAGGAGAAGCGATTGCTTGGCATATTAAGGAAGCCGTGGGTCTTAAAAAACCAGCCCGTGTTGTTTTCCACGAAATTACAGAAGAAGCGGTTCAAGAAGCAATGAAACACCCACGTCAAATTGACGAGAATTTACGCTATGCTCAGGAGGCGCGCCGAGTATTGGACCGCCTTGTGGGTTATGACTTGTCAGGCTTGATTTGGAAAAAAGTTCGATATGGATTGTCTGCAGGACGTGTTCAATCCCCTGCCCTTCGAATCATTATGGAACGAGAACGCGAGATACGGGCATTTATTCCAGAAGCATACTATGTCATCACTGCAAAAACAGAAACAAGGAAGGGTGAAAAAATTGAACTTGAATGCAGCAAGGAAATAAAAGATTCTAAAACTGCAAAGGATATCGTTTCCCTTGGTGAAAAATCTGACTGGCATGTCAAAGACATTGAGGAATCAGAGGTGAAGCGCTCGCCGAAAGCGCCGTTTATTACTTCAACCTTGCAACAAACTGCCAGTACTCGTTTTGGATTTTCTCCATCACGAACAATGTCTTTGGCACAAAAATTATACGAAGGTGGACATATCACATACATGAGAACTGACAGTACGAATTTAAGTAAACTTGCTATAGCAGAATCTTCTAATACAATCAAAAAAGAATTTGGTGATAAATATTTTGAAGTACGAACATACGCATCAAAGAGCAAAAACGCACAGGAAGCTCATGAAGCCATTCGACCATCACATGTTTCAGTTGAAAGCGCTGGTTCAAACGATGATGAGAAGAAATTGTACAGATTAATTCGTGCTCGAACTTTAGCTTCACAGATGTGTGATGCAAAAATTGCCCGTACAAAAATTGTGGCAAACATTAACGCTAGTGACTTCCCTGATTTTACAGTCACAGGGTCTCGCGTTATTTTTGATGGATGGTTAAAAGCCGACCCTGATGCACGTGGTGAGGATGTTGAACTTCCAAAAGTGACAAAAGATGAAGTTTTAAAGTTGCTAGAAATCGCCTCTCTTGAAAAGTTTACAGAACCACCATCACGATATACCGAGGCTGGACTTATTAAGGAAATGGAAAAGCGTGGAATTGGCCGACCTTCTACATATGCGAGTATTATTCGAACCCTCGAAGAACGTGAGTATGTCACAAAACTAAATCGAACGATGACACCAACGGACACAGGGGACGTTGTTAGTTCATTCCTAGAGGAACACTTCCCTTCATATATTAGCGATGACTTTACAGCCAAAATGGAGGACAAGTTGGATGACATTGCACTTGGAAAAGAAACATATCTCGATACACTTACAAATTTCTACGGACCATTTACCAAAGATGTTGAATCAAAAGAAAATTTGGACAAGGCCACAACTCTTGGTGAAGCTGATGAAAAATTTAAATGTCCAAAATGTGGAAGTTCAATGCAAATCAAACTGGCACGAACTGGAAAGTTTTTAAGTTGTTCAAAATACCCTGAATGCGAAGGGGCATTGATGCTCGATGGGCATGAACTTCAAAAAGATACACCGATTGGGAATGATCCTGCGAGTGGTTTACCGATTTTTATAAAAGTTGGACGATTTGGACCTTATGTTCAGTTGGGTGAAAAAACTAAGGAGGTGAAAAAGCCAAGAATGGCGAGTATTCCGAAGGGAAAGGATTTAGCGACAGTGACGGTTAATGATGCAGCGGTGTATCTTTCATTACCAAGAGATTTAGGAGCACACGATGAAACGGGTAAAAAAATTACTGCCTCTATTGGACGATTCGGTCCATACATTGTGCATGAAGCAGATTTTAGATCACTTAAGACTGATGATGTGTACAAAATTACACATGAAAGGGCGATGGAAATTTTAAGAGAGCCAAAGAAGGTTTCGAATCGGTTTAAGAAGAAAAAGAAGGAGTAAAAAGTCGGCCCCCATCGACTTTGTCCGGACGAATCCGGAATCGATGGGGGCCCAGGTGGTATTGATTGTGCGATTCTGGCCAGCGCCGTTACGGAATTATCCGAGTTGGACATCTGGCTACCCGTCATAGCCTTGGTGGGCTTTTACCCTAACTCTGGGTGGTCCCAAAGTTTACAACTTTCTCTCGCCGATACTTGTTGTCGCCAACTAGCTGATAGGCCGCGTGCCCTTCCATTACGGGAATAGGTGCCAAGAACTCACGTGTTACCCAACCTTGCTCGTGGAGCAATACCGCACGTCACCAAAAATATCATACACCCGTATAATCTTTTGTAAACTTATAAAAATATTCCTACAAACTAAAATTCTTTATCGAATACAACCCCTCATCCTCATTACTCTCCGGAACTTCCTCTTTTATAACCTCCTCCATTTTTGCATCCTCAACCACCTCAGGAATTTTCTTTTCCTCTTCTTTTTTCTTACTTATGATATCCAAAATATTATGCAAACTTTCCTGATCAAAGAAATCAATCACCACCTTTCCTCCCTTTTCTCTTTTTTCAATAAACACTCTGGTTCCAAGTGCATCATTTAGTCTTGCAACCATAAGGTCAATTTCTGGATCATTCAACCTCTCCTTCTTTCGAATTCGGTCAACTGCTATTCCCCGGGCGATTGCTTCGGCCTCTCTTACATTTAATTTCTTAAACATAATTTCCTTAAACAAAGTTTCTTGTTCTTCTGGTCTTGTTGTAAGCATTAAAAGCGGTCGCGTATGCCCTTCTGAAATTTTTCCTTCAGATACTGCCGTTAACATATGCTTAGGTAACGTCAAAAGTCGAAGTGTATTCGTCACATACTCTCGGCTCTTTCCCATTTTTTCTGCAATCTGAACATGCTTCAAACCAAACTCTTCTGAGAGTCTCTGGAATGAATATGCCCGGTCCACTGCATTCAAGTCTTCTCTCTGTAAGTTTTCAATAATAGCTAATTCCAATTTAGTTCGAGCATCATCCTCATGTGCACGGATAATTGCAGGGATTTGTTGAAGTCCAGCAAGTTTTGAAGCACGCAGTCTTCTTTCTCCTGAAATTAATTCATACTCGACAGCCAAACCACCATCTGGCTTTGTAATTTCCTTTCGAGTTACAACAAGTGGTTGAAGTAATCCATACATTCGAATTGAATCAGACAAATCCTTTAAGGTAGCAGGGTCAAATTCTTTTCGGGGTTGGTATGGATTTGGGCGAACTTTTTCAACTTCGATCCAAAAAATTGAATTATTAAAATATGGAGTGGCCGGGCGGTTGCTCTGCGGAACATTTGTAGTGCTATTTGGAATAAGTTGGTCTCCCATGGTGGAGATATTTTAGCATAGTTTTGGATTATAAAAAGTGGATATGAAAAGGCGGAAGGACCTATGGGCATTGCTGCCGGTCCTTCCGCCTTGAATGTTGCTACGGTGCACCGACTGATGTCGATGTCTTGTTTTCCGATAACGTGAGTTCGTCTTCGGATGTTGAGTTGATGTACAGGACTGCCACAATGGCGAGCCCTCCGATAGTGCAGAATCCGGCGATAAGCCAGACGATTATGCGAGTTCTCCTTCTCATTCCCTCTACAGGTACGAGTCGAACTGTCATTTTTGGGGTGGTGTTTTTGTGCTGGGGCACCCTGAACCCGTCTGGCAATACCAAACGACAGGATGTCAGACCTTTTTCAAGGCATAAGAGATATTATGCCACTTTCAATAAAAAGCGCAACCACATTGAACTCCCTTACATTTCATAGTATATTATCTCCGCAACACATGCCGTGGTGGCGGAATGGTAGACGCACACGACTCAAAATCGTGCGGGGGTAACCCTGTGAGAGTTCGAGTCTCTCCCGCGGCACAAGTGAAGGATATTATTGTAATCATTGGTCCAACAACTAGCGGAAAAACCACTTTTTCGATTAAACTCGCCAAAAAACATAATGGCGAAGTGATTTCGGCTGACTCAAGACAGGTTTACAAACATATAAATTTGGCCAGCGGAAAAGTGACGAAAAAGGAAATGGGTAAAGTTAAGCACCACCTACTTGATATTGTTGATCCAAAAAAAGTTTTCACGGTAAATGATTTTAAAAGTAAAGCATTCAAAGCAGTTGAAGAAATTATCTCAAAAGGAAAGACACCAATCATTTGCGGTGGTACGGGATTTTACATAGATGCGCTTTTGCATGACAGCCAGTTTCCGGAAGTTGAACCTAATTTGAAATTAAGAAAATCTCTTGAGAAAAAATCTGTGAATGAACTTTTTGTGATGTTGAAAAAACTAGATAGTAATCGTGCGGAAAAAATCGACAAAAACAACCCCGTTCGATTAATCCGCGCAATCGAAATCGCCAAAAAACTTGGAAGAGTTCCTGTTGTAAAAGACGGTCCAAATGCATTGTATAAAAAATACAATATCGAAATTATTTATATCGACCTGCCTGATGAAAAACTTTTCAAAAAGGTTTTAAAGCGAATAGATGTGAGAATTAAAGCTGGAATGATTAAAGAGGTGCAAAACTTACACATAAAACACAAAGTTTCCTGGAAACGTCTCCACGAAATTGGACTTGAGTGCAGGTATATTTCCCTCTTCTTGCAAAAGAAAATCTCAAAACAAGAAATGCGCGAGCAGCTATTCCAAGAAACAAAACACTACATAAAGCGCCAAAGAACTTGGTTTTCAAAATACGCAAAATGCTAACTTGCATTTTTAGCCTAAAGAGTTAAATTATTCTTAGATCAAGGCAATTTCGCCTTGTGAACAAAGGAGGTAACAATGTACGGTGAAGAACTTCCAGATGAAGTAAAGAAGATCCGACATGAGCTTCTCACTCGGATACATACGTGATTCTTAATTGACGGCATCATGTGGCACATTGCAGAAAGATATCACCCAGCAGGAATATCGTCAGGGCGCTCGATGATGTCGTGCGTACTTGATTCTTGGTCTTTGGTTTCACCGACGAAACAAACATACGTTAGTCCAGGAAGGGCAATCGCCCAATACTGGTGGAATCCTGATGAGTTAATTGCCGAGTTGAAGATAAGACCAAGGGTGAACTTCTGCGATCAAATGATTTTCGCTGATCGCGGACTGCAAACTCTGACCTTTGAAGAGCTGACAATCCTAACCTTGGAGGTTATGAGGAGGGCAACCGCCAATATGATCAATTATCAAGAGTGGTACGGACTTTCGAACACGTTGTATTGGATCAAGTCCCTACTGCGTTATTTTGGCAAAAACCCAATGCCGGACAAATTCAGATTTCTGCCGAGGAGGATGTTCGGAAGCGAACTACCTCAACTGAATTCACACGTGAGAGCACTCATCGACGAACTTAGGATGCGCCAGGACCGAGTGATTCTCTGTCCTTATGAAGGCCTAATCCATGCTGAGAAACAAACGCTGTTCGATTAATTTCGGGCAGAGGTTTCTTTTTTCTGTGTCCTAATCCACTATCCCCCTGTTTTACATACATACGAACACGTTATACACACAATATTCACCTTCTTTTGAACATATAGATTTGACAGCTAAAAAATAAGGTCCAAAATTAAGTATAGGTTTGTTTCCGAAGGAGATCCCACTTTTTAATTTTTGCAACCGAGTCTCGAGTATTAATATCCATCAAGATATTCATTAGAGACCAAATATAATGCAATCAATAGGGATCATTCTTTTTAAGGGAAACAAACCTAGCTTAGCCAAGACCCCCGTTTATGAGACGGGGTTTTGGTTGAAAAAATTTTAATATATACAAAAGAAAAACCACCCCGTCGCGCCTCAATGGACACTGCGCGACACGATTCTACAGAATCGGGTGGTTTTTCTTTCAATTATTTGCGCTTCTTGATAGCTGCTTTTTTTGCAAATTTTGCCGCAAGTCGCTTTTTTGTTTTTTTAGAGCGAGAAGTTTTATTCTTCCCTACTCCTGTTGCTCGTTTTGCCATGTGAGAATTATATACTAAAAATTATTTAAAAACAATTTTATTTCAACGTACAACCATGCACCTTATCAGTACTTCCAGAAAATTCTTTAACCTGTGAAAAAGTATTGTCTTTTGATGAATACTTATAAATATTCAAATAGTATGAACCTGCACCGATATTGGCATAAGAACACACAAGTTCCTCCAACTTGTTAACCACAGGATTTGTGACAATAAAAACAATTTCACTATCGTCACCCGAAGTAAGCGATTCTACATCTATTGGAGTTGAGTCAACTGAAGATAGGTATGACTTAGTCTTTGGATCAAACAAATCCACTCCGTACGAACAATTTCCCGTGGCTCCACAATCGAGCATTTTTAATCGGTCAGCATATCCATCAAAGTTATAATCTGCCTGTAAAAATTCATGCTCGTTGTCCATACCGTCATTATCAGTGCCCGTATCTGTGGTCGTAGCCATTTGTGTATTTAAAACAGTCTCAGTCTGAGGTGATTTTCCACCAAATTTACTTCCAATAAAAAATGCTCCGAATGCAATAATAGCCACTAAAAACAAATAGGTTACTGGTTTCATTTTCATAAGTACATTATATCAGACGTTTTCAATTCGAGCCTTGCATGTTAGTATTTGCCCCAAGGGTCCATAGTTTCAATGGTAAAACATTCCTCTCCAAAAGGAAGGTTCGAGGTTCGAGTCCTCGTGGGCCCGCTGTATTTCCGTAATTAAAACATTAGAAACCCAACCTCTTCAGTTCCCTTTTCACACTTTCTTCAGTTTTGAATTTTGCTACTTTATCAGGACCAACAATAGCTCCACCTTCACTTTCTTTAGTGAAAGAAATATCCCCATCCTGTATGTCAAAATGTTTATCCAGATCTTCTAGTGGTTTTATAATCCCGTCTTTAAAATCATCATATAAAAATACTTGGTAAAAATAGCCACCAAAGTCATAGTGTCTCTGATACCAAGAAATTATAAACGCTAGCTCATCTTTTGAATCCTTGTCTGCATTGACAGGAAAAACTGATAATATCTCGGGAGACCCTCCATCTGGAAAAAGAACATCTACAAAGACTCTCTTGTACTGTTTCTCAATACCTGTGGGAATAAAAGCATAAAGATCTAGCCACTGCTCCTTTCTTATATCCTTATAATCCTTATTTTGATTTACTGTAATAGTTACCTCGGTTTGATAAGAAGCAAAAATTACTGACTGTCCATTCCATTTTTTCTCTACTGGATCACCTAACAACACAGGTCGATCAAAGACGATTTTTGTTTGATCGTCCCAATTACTCTTCCAAAACGAAGTAGGATATCCAGAAATTTTAGAAGTTACAGGCTTAGAACTATATACGAAATCATTTATATTTTCATTTGATGACCTTATATACAAATCATCTTTTGCATCAACAGAGTCTGCTTCTCCAATTTGATAAATATCGATATCATGAGTAAAATCTAGAAAATTCCAAGTCGTGTTAGCAAGAATAAACTTCGTAAAAATAGAACCGATTATAGTAATAATAAGAAGTGCATATAAAAATTTAATTTTCATACTATTTTTTTTTAGAAACGTCCACCAAATGTTTGAAAAAATCCACCACCTTCACACCTGCTTCCTTCAACGATGAAATGACTGGTGTATTTTCTCCAACATGTGGACTTGTATCTACCTCTATTAAATAAACCCCCCTTCTCGGCGACACGATAAAATCAAATGTTGCATAGTGTCTCATGCCCAAATGTTCTTTTACTTTTTTAACAACTTCTTCAATTTCTTTTTTATGCTCATCTTTCAACCCTTTATGCAAATCAATACTGTAATTTCCCAAATGTCTTGAAAGTGAATCCAAATACCCTGTCCACAACTTATTTTTGGATAAAGTTTCTCTTTTCTCATCAGTCGAAATATGTACTGGCAATAAAACATAAGTCTCCTGACCTCTTAGTCCTTCGACAAACCCTGAAACAATTTCGTGTCCTGAAATATATTCTTCAATTAAAATGTCATTTGAAATTAAAACCGCTTCGCGTAAAGCCCTAATCAAAGTTTCATAATTTGTTGCGATACCAACCCCAATAGAACCACCATTCGAAATAGGCTTCACCACCGCAGGTAATGGAAACGTACCGAACAGTTCCTTTGCCACTTTATGAAAATCATCTGTAATAGATAAATTCAACTCTTTATATATTGGAGTTTTGATCTTCAAATCTTTTAAAGTTTTCTTGAAAAGTCCTTTGTGAAAAGTTGTAGCTGAGGCTCTTGGAGGATTCCCAATATATGAAACACCTGCTTGCTCTAGAATTTTTGAAACTTCACCATCCTCTCCATATTTTCCATGAAGTGAATTTACAATTACATCAAAGTGCTGAAGTGCTTCAATCGGCATTTTTGGAACACCACCGAGGTACCACTGACCTTCTTTATCAATAAAAATATCCGATGCCCCTTCCAGGTTTTTCATACAGTACGCTCCAGACACCATGGAAACTTCATGTTCATCAGATGGCCCTCCACGTAAAATACCGATACGTACTTTTGACATATCGGTATTTTACCATAAGGAACCTATTTTGACTCTGTGAATTCGACTCGCTTTCGGAGGACTGCACTGTATTTCTTAAGCTTGATCTTTCGTTCAACCTTTTTACGGTTTTTACGGCTGAAATAGATTTCGCCTGTTGACTTGTTTTTAAGTTTTATTAGCTGTTTTTGTGACATAAAGTTGTATGAGCATATTAGCAATAATTTGGCTTTCGGGCAAGTTCTGTACTATAATGCCCCCATGTCAACCGAAATAAAACTTGTTATAGGAATTATTATATTATCAATCGGGGTCACTTTCTTGGGCTTAAAGCTTGCTTATAAAGCCCCTACAGAAGCCAAACTAGCCATCACTGCCGCAGCTATGACTGCCCCAGACGCTCCTTCTGTTGTTGGTGCAAGCTCTACTGTTTCAATCGTAGAATTCGCGGATTTTGAATGCCCAGCTTGCGCTTCTATGCATAACACTTTTAAAGACTTCTTGAAAGATTACGGTGATAAAGTTACTTTCACATATCGAAACTTTCCAATCCATTCTGATGCAGACAAATTCGCTGTAGCAGCTCTGGCTGCTGGAAAACAAGGCAAGTTCTGGGAAATGCACGATATGATGTTTGAGAATCAGAATACTTGGTCACCACTATCGTTCGATAAAAAAATGGAAACTTTTGCTGGTTATGCTCAAAAATTAGGGCTTAACATGGCTACATACAATACTGATCTGAATGACCCCAAGCTTGCTGAGATCGTAAAGAAAGACAAAGCTGCCGCGATTGCTATGGGTGTTAACTCTACCCCAACTATTATCATCAACAACAACCGTGTGATTATCGGTGGAAAGAGTGTTGAAGATTTGAAAAAAATTGTTGACGAGGAAATCGCCAAGGGTCCTGTAGTTTTGAAGTAAACTTTAGTGACTAGTGGTATCGCTCTCCGTTACAATCGGATTTGGAATACTTTCAGCCACCTTGTCACTTATGTCCGCAGTCACAATACTTTCAATAGGAGTCTTCCCAAAATTAAGACGTTTTTTGAATGAGCTCCAGACTTCTATAACTTCTTCGTTTCGAAGCAAGAAAAGAACGCCCGCCCATGAAGCTAGTCCGACAAGTCCACCTAAAAGTCCGTGGGCAAAAACACTAAGTACTTTAGTTTGATCGATAAACGGCTCTGCGAGATTCAATGTGATGTAAGCCATATACCCAGCGATGACTGCAGACTCGAAACTCTGCCAAACAGTGCGCGATATATTTTTAGTGAACATTCCTTCGCCAAAATCTTTTTCAAAAACAATCCATAAAATAACCATATTCATGATAGTTCCACACATATAACCAAGTGGTAGCATTAAAACCTCAGTTCCTGGAATCCCGGACACGCGGAATAATTTTTCAATGACATAAACAAAATTAGGATTACTCGCAAAAAGTTGCAAAAATAAAAATGGTAAAGCTACAGTTAGTACAGATGAAAATATGTTGATAAATAAGGGTTTTAAAGTCTTTCCTGCCGCGTAGTACGCACGAATAAATAAAAGCTCCAAACTTTGCGCTGAAAGCGAGATAACAAATAGGGCAACAGCAGCCGCGGTCAACCGCGTATCGTCCCAATTAAATGATCCAGAACCTAAAATCACTCGCACAATTTGGGCGCGCAAAATTATAAAAAGTGCAGTGATGGGAAGTGACCAGAAAAGAATGTGTCGAGCCGCGACCTGCACATGTTCTAAAAATTCTTTTTTCTTTCCGTTTACATAATACGCCGAGAGAAGTGGAAAGGCCGCCAAAACATACGACACTCCTACAATTGCAAATGGCACTGACTGTAAGTTTGTTGCTAAACTAAAAATCGAAATAGATCCGGCAGTGAGAAGAGACGCAAAAGAAGTAATGAAAATTAATTCAAGCTGGCTTGCAGACAAGGTCAGGGTTCGAGGAATCGAAAGTGCTAAAATTTTAAACAATCTTTTAATATCCCATTTGAAAGTAAAGCTCGGTAATTGCCCAAGAGACGATACATACGGCACTTGAATGGCAAAATGTAGAACCGCACCAAGCACAACCCCGATGACTATCCCTTGCATTCCAAAAATAGGGTACAAAACCACCGTTCCAAAAATAATTGCGAGGTTGTAAAAAATAGGAGCAATGGCAAAGATAAAGAATCGCTTGTTCATCTGAGTAATAACCGAAAGCAATCCTGAAATCCCTAGAAAGATTGGCTGTAGCAATAATATCCGAGACATCGAAATAACTTCTTTAATTTCAACAGAATTAAATCCAGGAAACAGATAGTTCGCAATTTGCGGCATGAAGTACAGAAGAACCAGAGAGACCAGAGCCATCATGATCACGAAAAAAGTAAATATTTCACTTATCAATTTTTTCACCTCGGCACTTCCCTTTTCCTTCGTGGCAGTAAAAAATGGAATCAATACTGAAACGGAAACCAGGGATGCTAACGTGGCAAAAACAAAATCTGGCACTCGAAACGATGCATAGTATAAGTCCAAAGTAGGCCCAGCACCGAAAGAATTAGCTAAAATTCTGTCTCGAAACAGCGCCAAAATCTGAGACATTAGGGTAAAAAATCCAATCACATAGGCCGCCTGGTGGATTCCCGCAATCTCCTTAGAAACAAACTGTACGAACTTTTTAACCATATAATATAAGAGTATAACGCAAAAATGATAGACCTCCAAGCGGTTTTGTGGTATATTCTGAACGGTTTTGCATCGGACAGTCGCTGATATTTATATCAGAGGAAAGTCCGAACACTTTTCATCGGGCTCGCAAATGTTTTTATGAACACTGTTAAGAGCCTTTGCAAGCCTGATGAAAAAAGGTAGCGGGTAACGCCCGTCCGGAGCAATCCGTGAGATGCGAGCAGTGACGTGTGGATTCGAAAGTTTCCACAATCCTAAACAATTTATTGCAAGGATAATTCCAATGTAAAGTTGGAAGTGAAAC
>JANOAN010000006.1:0-64979 GCA_031411135.1 bacterium
ACGGCATAACTTGAAGATACGAGAGGTATGTAGAACTCATGGTGTAGGGGTGAAATCCGTTGATATCATGGGGAATACCAAAAGCGAAGGCAGCATACTGGCGTACTCTTGACACTGAAACACGAAAGCGTGGGTAGCGAATGGGATTAGATACCCCAGTAGTCCACGCCCTAAACGATGTTCATTTGCTTTTCGGAGTATCGACCCTCTGAGAGGCGTAGCTAACGCGTTAAATGAACCGCCTGGGTATTACGATCGCAAGATTAAAACTCAAAGGAATAGACGGGGACTTGCACAAGCAGTGGATTATGTGGTTTAATTCGACGACAAACGAAGAACCTCACCAGGGTTTGAAGCTTACTTGAAAGCCTGCAGAAACGTAGGCCCTCGCAAGACAAGTAGACAGGTGCTGCATGGTCGTCGTCAGTTCGTGGTTTGAATTGTTCCCTTCAGTGGGGTAACGAACGCAACCCTCGTCGTGTGTTACAAGTGTCACACGAGACTGCCCCCGCTTTAGCGCACAAATTTTAAAAGATTTGTGAATTAAAGTGGGGGAGGAAGGCGAGGATGACGCCAGATCAGCATGGCCCTCTGACACCCTGGGCTACACACATAATACAATCGCATCTACAACACGACGCAATGGGGAGACCCGGAGCAAATCGTTAGAAAGGGTGCGCCAGTTCGGATTGAAGTCTGCAACTCGACTTCATGAAGCCGGAATTGCTAGTAATCGCGGGTCAGACATACCGCGGTGAATACGTTCTCAAGTCTTGTACTCACCGCCCGTCAACTCAAGGGAGATGGGAGCGCCCGAAGTCTCACTTTACTGTGGGCCTACGGCGAGTTCATCGACAGGGAGTAAGTCGTAACAAGGCACGGGTAGCGGAAGCTGCTCGTGGACTAATTCAAATTGAAGCACGTGATAATTGCCTTCTTCGGAAGCTTTATTACTTAATCGATCGATCATTCACAGCAATGTGAATAGGAGTTCTACACTCTTGAAGGTAGAGGACTGAATCACCTAATGATTCTGACAGTTGGCAAAGCCCAGCCCCAACTAGGACAAAATAGTTGGTCGAATAGAATCTTTACTTTGTTATATACGTATTAAGTTTTTAGGGCGAATAAAGAACACACTATTTGTGGCTCGAAGGTTTTCTGCTGAACTCCTTCTAGGCACAAATAGTGTGTTTTTTTGTTGGAGGAAGAGGAAGGGGTCTCCGAGTCGCCCATTGTTAATTAATAGGATTTCTTCCTAAATATTTTAAGTTTTCTTTATTTTTTGTTCATGTTGTTTTGGTAGGTTGTTTGGTTATGGAAAAAGATTTTGATAAGTGGAATAAGGAGAAGAAAAATGTAGACAAGAGAAATATTGATGCTAGATTGTTTTATAACCCACGTGAAATATGGTGGTGCTCACTTGGACTTAATGTTGGGGTAGAAACAGATGGTAAGCATGAAAATTTCGAAAGGCCGATACTTGTACTCAGAAAGTTTAATAAATATATGTTTTGGGGAATACCTATGACAAGTCAAGAAAGTCTGGGAGAGTTTCACCAAGAGATTAATTATGAAGGTGGGAAGTCATGGGCTATGCTTTCTCAAATAAAAACAATTAGTACAAAACGATTGCTTCGTAAAATTACTACAATTTCAGAATTTCAGTTCAACTATCTCCGAGGAAAACTTAGGAGATTGATATAAAAACGAAAGCCACCCTGCAGGGTGGCAATCTCGGAGCCCGAAGGCCGTAATGAGGATATTATATTCCTGTGAGAATTGGTGTCAAGTTTTAACCTCCTACCCTTGATTTTTGGCCTTTTTTTGGTACTCTATATAGGCGAAATTTGATTGCGTGCGCGTGTAGCTCAGTTGGTAGAGCAAACGACTGATACTCGTTAGGTCCCAAGTTCGAATCTTGGCACGCGCACGCAGTTCGATTTTTATTGCATGGTCATCCATGTGATATTTCGATTCTCGCACAATTAATAAAAAAACCACAACACATATGTCAATGCACCTAGGAAAGAAAACAAAAATCGTAGCAACTATCGGTCCTGCAACTGAATCTCAGGAACAGCTAGAAAAAATGCTAAAGGCTGGAATGAATGTAATGCGAATGAACTTTTCTCATGGAGATTTTGCGGAACATCAGCACAAGTTGGACAACCTAAAGAAAGCAATGAAGAAAACTGGAATTCCAGCTGCTATTTTGCAAGACTTATCAGGTCCAAAGTTTCGAATCGGTGCTTTCTACCAAGAGCGAGTTAACTTGAAAGCAGGGGACTTTATTACACTTACTCCAGACAATATTGTTGGTGATGAAAAGCGAGTTTCGATCAACTACCCAACTCTTCATAAAGAATTGAAGGTAGGAAATATAATCATGGTTGACGATGGTAAAAAGAAATTTGAAGTGGTTGAAATCAAAGGCACAGACATTAAATGTAAAATCCTAATCGGTGGAGAAACAAAAGGAAAGAGAGGTGTGAACTTGCCAGGTGCATATTTGAAAGTTAGCTCTCTAACTGAAAAGGATAAAAAGGATGTTGTTTTTGGTATCAAGAACAAAGTAGATATTGTTGCATTCTCGTTCGTAAGAACACCAGACGATGTTAAGGAACTTCGAGATATTTTGAATAAAGCAAAATCAAAAGCCCTTATCTGCTCTAAGATTGAAACTCAGGAAGCTGTTGAACATATCGATGAAATCGTAGAATTGTCTGACATGATCATGGTTGCTCGAGGAGACTTGGCAGTTGAAATCGGTTATGAAAATGTTCCAATCGTACAGAAAATGATGATTGAAAAGTGTAAGGCCGCTGGAAAGCCAGTTATTCTTGCCACTCAGGTTTTGGAATCTATGATTTCAAGCCCAGTGCCAACAAGAGCTGAAGTTTCAGATATTGCAAACGGTATGCTTGACGGAGCTGACGCAATCATGTTGTCAGAAGAAACTACTTTAGGAAAGTTCCCATTTGCTGCTGTTGAGATGATTACACGAGTTGCTCTTAAGGTTGAAAATGATCCATATCACAAATTTATGGTGACAGGAGATCGAGGAGACCACGACAATGTGAGTGAGGCGATTGCATCTGCGGCTGCAAAAACTGCTGACAGAATTGAAGCGACAGCGATTGTTGCAATGACAGATTTCGGTCACGCTGCACGATTCGTTTCAAGACATCATCCAGCTCATCCAATTATCGTTATGACTCCAAATGAGACGACTTATAACCAAGTTTGTGCATTGTATGCATGTTATCCAGTTATGGTTCCCCGAGTTAAAACTTTTGAAGCTGCTCTGAAAATGGTGAAGCCACTTCTACAAAAGATGAAGTTGGTAAAGAAGGGTGATGAGATTGTAGTTCTATCAGGAGTGCCATTTGGACAGAAACATCAGACCAATTTGATGTCTGTTGAGATAATTTAAGAAAAATTTTTCCTTGATAGGAATAAAAACCACCTTTGCAATGAGGTGGTTTTTGTTGTAAAGTCCAATTGAAAAACAGGCTTTCAGCTATAAAAAAGCCTAACTCAAACCCGCCAAAGACACTCGTCCTCGGCTGAGGGATGAGAAAGTACTTTGGCATAGAATCAAAACATGAAAAAAACCGATTTAGCAGGAATTCCTATGGAGGAAATAATGCGAAGGTATTCGGATTCAACTGGAGCATTGGCACATCTCAAAACTGTGGCAAAGCCCGGAAGTCCGGATAATCCGGCACGGCGCCGTCACATATACAAAGTGGATTTTCAAGCCCTCGATGATCCTTGGGTCCGGGATAGTTCGGTCACTCTTTCCTCGAAAGGTCAGAGAAGAATGGCACAAAAAAATCAGGTGGCATCTTCACCAAACATTCCACACATGAGAAATCGTGCGACTCACGGTGGAGAAGTGGTGGGACACTCGATCAGGATTGCAGACCACCTCGGTCTTAATCCTTGGCTTGCACAGTCAATTGCACTTGTGCATGATCTTGGGCATGTGCCGTTTGGGCATCAAGGTGAACACTACCTTGCAGAGAAAATGGGGAAACAGTTCACCCATGAGGTGATGGGTGTGGTCGTCTGCCAACATGTAGAGCGCGGAGGGACGGGGCTTAACCACACTTATGCAACCCTCGATGGTGGCTGGAGGCATTCAGGAAAGAACACTTCGCCGCTCATGACTCATGAGGCCTGGATTGTGAGGTATGCGGACAAGTTTGCGTACCTCTTCGCGGACTTCAATGACTTCGAACGTTTGCGGTGGCAGTGTGCGAGGGAGCTGAGGGATCTTGTGGCCTGGTTTGGTCACAATCAACGTGACCGAACATTCAGGTGTATGGTTTCGCTCTGTGAAGAATCAAAGGCCGCTGGCAAAGTGGTTTTCGAAACGAGCGATGTTGCGGTGAACTTCGATCGACTAAGGACTCTGATGTATCACGAATATGTCAGGGTGGTCGAACAGGATGTATCGAGATTTCTCGATCCGATCTGGAACTTCATCGAGGGAATGGAATTGAACCCTGCCCTCGGCGTGGCACTGCTCACAGATGCAGAAGTCTTGGATCTCAGTAAAAATGGAATGTTGAGCTGGTCTCACTTCAGCAACACCGGCCTCTGTGAGATTGTTCGCAGGTTGGGAGAGGAGAAGTTCAACAAGGTCGACATGATGAGTCTCGACCTCGACTGGTAAAATTGTCCCCCTGGCGCGCTTTGTGCCAGGGGGATTGCTATTTATATAGATCGTGTAGAATAATCGAATATGTTAAGAATTCAAACAACAGACGATCCAAAAGGGAATGCAGGTGCGTACATAAACAGTCTCCTCGCAACTCATGCTGATAAACCAGTGCTTCTTATGCTTTCAGGTGGTTCGTCACGTGAAATCATCGATCTTCTTGATGACGAGCTTTTAACTGATCAAGTAACAATCACAGTGACAGACGAAAGGTACACAGAAGATTTGGAAGAAAATAACTTTGCCCATATTCAAGGTACACATTTCTACAACGATTCAATTGCGGCAGGAAGCTTCTGCATAGACACTCAGATTTTCTCTGGTGAAAGTCATGAAGAACACGCAAAGCGATTTGATAAGAATTTGAAGGAATGGAAGCGAGATTTTCCAAATGGAAAAATTATTGCACTTTTCGGTGTTGGTAAGGATGGGCATATTGCGGGGATGATTCCTGGGACCGAGAATTTTGATGCAAAGTTTAATAATCCAGATGTTTGGGCAGTGGATTTGAAGGATGTGAAGTTTGAAAGAACAACGACGACTTTTCCATTTTTGAAGTTAATTGATTTTCCGCTGGTGTATATTGCTGGGGCTGAAAAAGCGGAAGCTTTGGCAAGAACAGTGGCAAAGGAAGGGGACTTACACACAACACCTGCTCGTATTCTAAATGAAATGAAGGAACCGATTGTGTTTACGGATATTTCGGTGGAGGGGGTTTAGTGGTAAATTATTTGATATAATCTAATTAATCTAAAAATATGAATTCACCCCTAGATATTCTTAAGAACAGCTTCAGTAGTTTTCTACAGCCAGCAATATTAATTCCAATACTTTGTGTATTCGCGTTGGGTATGATGCTTTCACCAAAACCAGGTACGGGATCGAAGGGTTTAAAAATGATTTCAATATTTATAGTTCTGGGAATATTACTTGGTTTCTTTGTAGTTGTTGCATATAGAGGTGGATTTAATTGGATTTTTAAGTAAGTAGGTTTGAAAATTCTCCCTCCTTTGGAGTATTGCCACCCCAAACACTTAATGGTATATACTAACTCCATGCACCAAGGCACCCTCTACGTAGTAGCAACTCCCATCGGAAATCTCGAAGACATAACCCTTCGAGCATTAAGAATACTCAAAGAAGCAGATGTAATTTTGTGTGAGGATACAAGGACTACTAAGAAGTTACTTTCTCAATACGAAATCAATACCAAAACCGAAAGCTTCCACACCCACACAACCGATGCAAAATTAGAGGCCATAATCACCTCACTAGAAAGCGGCACAAAAATGGCCATGGTTACCGACGCAGGAACACCAGGAATCTCTGACCCAGGAGCAATGCTAATAAATAGAATAATCACTTTACAAAGGAATGTAAAAATTGAATCTATCCCAGGTCCTAGTGCCCTCACTGCAGCGTTCTCAATTTCAGGTGTTATTACCTCAGATTTTACCTTTTTAGGCTTTATTCCTCATAAAAAGGGTAGAGAGACCATGTTCAAGGAAATTAGCAATTCAGAACGAGCTGTTGTTTTTTACGAGTCCACACATCGCATTGTAAAAACACTTGAAGCACTTACGAAGCATTTAAATCCAGAAAGAAAAATTTCAGTAGCAAGAGAGCTTACAAAAATTTATGAAGAGGTTAGGTGTGACACTGCAGAAAATCTTTTGAAGTATTTTACAGAAAATCCAGTTAAGAAGAAGGGAGAGTTTGTGGGTATTGTTTGGGGGCGGTGACCGTTGACAGCAGAGTGTTTTAATGTTATTTTTTGGAAAATAGAGATCTTTGAATCCAACCTTAACTACAGTACAAAGTGAGTTTTTTGAAGCTGATTTTGTACTGTGGTTAAGCTATGTGCTGAAGCCAATACAGTAACGAAAAACAAAAAATAGGATTATAACATGATAAAAGCAAGCGGAATCATCGACGTTCTCATTCAACAAACAGGGCAAATCCCTCACATCGGTCCCGACGGGGTGACCAGGTTTATGAAAGTTCATGCGCCGGCGTGGACCGCACTTCTCAAATCGAATCTCAGGTGTCGGATTGTGAATCCGAGAGAGTGGTTCAACAAACCCTCCACCGAAAAGCTCACTGCGGGAGAAATCCTGGATGACAGGGTTCTCGCATCCAAAGGCCTCAGTCGGTGTATCGATTTCGATCCCGTGATCCTCAGAATGCTTATTATCAATCAGGACGAACACCCGAACATTTTTGTCGGAATGAAACCTGTTGATGATGAGCTCTTCTGTCTCAGGAAGAATGGCCCTGAACTGACCCTTCAGACCTGTGGGTGTGGCTCCGAAATCGACTTTGGGATCGGTGCACCCGGCCAGTACACCTGGATCTTCCGAGAGATCTAATCTACCATCTATAACAACCTCGAGCGCGAATCGCGCTCGAGGTTGTTTCATATCCATATTCCTTTTCTTATTATGTTATAATATCTCCAAATGTCCTCTCACGATGAAAATCGCATAACATATTTTGGTGAAACTGATGCCCGTAATCGGCAACTTCGTTTTGGTATTAAAATGGAAGATCGTTTAAAACACATTTACGCCATTGGGAAAACGGGTATGGGAAAATCTACTTTACTTGAAAATATGGCTATTCAAGATATTCAAAATGGTGAAGGAATGGCTTTCATTGATCCGCACGGAAAGTCAGCTGAATTTTTACTTGATTATATTCCAGAACATCGCATTAAAGACGTGGTGTATTTTGCGCCGTTTGACATGGAACACCCAGTGGCGTTTAACGTAATGGAGGACGTGGGGGCAGATCGCAGGCACCTTGTCGCAAACGGTTTGATGAGTGCATTCAAAAAGATTTGGGTTGATGCATGGAGCGCCCGAATGGAATATATTTTGAATAATATCATGTTGGCGTTGTTAGAGTTTCCTGGATCAACACTTCTTGGTGTGAACCGAATGCTCGCAGATAAAGAATTTCGTAACAAAGTTGTCTCTAATATTACCGATCCCTCAGTAAAATCTTTCTGGGTTGATGAGTATGCAAAATATACTGACAAGTTTGCCGCTGAAGCCGCCCCAGCCATCCAGAACAAGGTTGGACAATTCGTCGCAAACCCAATTATTCGAAATATTATTGGACAAGCCAAGTCTACTTTTGATATTAGAAAGATGATGGACGAAAGGAAAATTTTGATTATTAACCTTTCAAAAGGAAGAGTGGGAGAAGCCAACGCGAACTTGATAGGAAGTATGCTTGTGACGAAAATTTATTTAGCTGCGATGTCACGAGCGGACTTGTCGGAAAGCGCAATGAAGGCTGCCGCTCCATTTTATCTTTATGTGGATGAGTTCCAATCATTTGCCAACGAATCATTTGCGGATATTTTGTCGGAAGCCAGAAAATATAAATTGAGCCTAACAATCGCTCACCAGTATATTGAACAAATGCCGGATGAGGTGCGCTCCGCTGTATTTGGTAACGTCGGCACAATGATTACGTTTCGCGTTGGTGCCACAGACGGAGAGGTTCTTGAAAAAGAATTTATCCCAACATTTACACAGGAGGACTTGGTAAACCTTGGACGATACCAGATGTATTTAAAACTAATGATTGATGGGGTAAGTTCACGTCCGTTTTCCGCGCGTTCAATGCTTCCAATCGCAAAACCTGAAATAAATTACAAAGACCAAATTGTTGCCGCTTCTCGCGAACAGTTCGCCCGACCACGCGCAATAGTAGAAGAAGAAATCAAAGGTTGGCACCTACAGAGATTTAATGATGGTCCAGTGCTTGTGCAGAACAAGGATGCGCGGCCAAAAGAATATCGTGGTGACCGTCCACAAGGACAAACAAACAATCATCATGCTCCGTCTAGAGATAGAGGGAACGATCGGTCACATCCGTCTCAATATAATAAACCAGACAGTAGGCCAGACCGCCCTCCAATGCGAGATTTTAACGCTCCACGACCTGCCTTAAGTCAAAACTCGCAACCACCACAAAACCAATTTAATACACCAAGGCAGCCTAACCCTCCTGTTCAAAACGCAGGATCAAAAATGGTTCTTGCTGACGCAATTAAAAAGGCGACCTTGGAAAGAGAGACAGCTTTAAAAGTTGAAGACAAAAAGAAAGTCGAAAGTGAAAACGATTTGCGAAAGGCCATTTCCCTAAGTTACTTGGAACATGACACTTTAAAGCCTGAAAAAAATGAAAAATCTGCGAAACCAGAACAGATTAATATGTTACGTGATTTGATTGCAACCAAAAAAGAAATACCTCAAGAACAACCGAAATCACAACCAATTGTGTCTGCTCCAAAAAAACCAAATGAAGTTCCTGAAGAAGTTTTAAAAAATATTCTGAACAGCTAGAAAGGGCTGCGGATTCTAAGTTTGAATGAGGTTAAAATCAGCCTCAGGTAGGCTTTAAGCAAGGCTAGAATGTAAAGAGGGTAGTCAGCGCTGTGGCGCTTTACCAACATGAGATGAATTTTGTTCATTTTTTGACGTCTCGAAAGTGTTAAGCCACTTGCCCGTTGTGTATACTCTATTTCGCAGTTTCGCAGGTTCGCAAATTTTCCATAAAGCCCCATGGAAAGCCATAATTCGTATTCTTCTGCTAATCGCAATTCTGAGAAACCACCAGCTTTTAAATATGCCTCTTTTCTGAATAATACAGAAGAAGTTACAAATGGATTGTGAAGAAAAATGTGCCTTTTAATTTCCTCATCGGTTTTTTCAGATTCAAATATAAATAAAATCTTGCCTTCTTCGTCTACAAAACGCACGTGGTCAGAGCCTACCAAAACGTGATCTGGATTTTCCAAAAGAAAGTTTTTTTGTGTTTCTAATTTTTCAGATGAAATCCAAAAATCATCATCGTCGAGGATGGCAATAAATTCTCCTTGGGATTTTTCAATCGCGAGAGTGCGTGCTTTTCCTGGTCCAACGTTTTCGGTTAATAAAATTAATTTTATTCTAGAATCTTCAGTCGACATTCTTTTGACTTTCTCTTCCGTATCATCTGTAGATGCGTCTGAAATAACGATAATTTCAAAATCCTTTTCAGTTTGAGCCTGAATGCTTTTTATCGCCCTTTCTATAGTAGGGGATCCATTTTTGGTTGTAATTATAATACTTATCATATGCGTATCCATGCGGGTGGGCAGACATCCTTAGTGTTAATGTAAGGGTTCCTAATCCATTTTTCTGGAGCAATTACAATTTTTTCTGAATTACGATTGAGCCACGCACCCCACCAACTGAAACTAGAATTGGCGATAATATTGTGGTCGCAAAGACTCATGATGTGAAGTTCTTCGTAATCTTGTATCGGTACCGTTGTATAAGATATATAAGCTATATCATATCCCACAAGAATTAAGTTTTCTTTGACCCAAGGTATCTCATCTGAGAATATGTAAATTTTAAGATTTTCTTTAGAAATTTTTGAAGTTAAATATGCTAGTGCTTTGTGGTAGTAGTCCATTGTTAGAATATTGTGTTGTTCTGAAGCGTATGGGTTTGAGATGAAGTCTCCACGACGCACATGAATTGATACAGTTTTCTTTACTCCAGATGATTTTGTTTTAACAATTTCAGTTGCAATTTTTTCTGCGTCATATCCTAACTTATTTTTTAAAGTAAATTCATGTTTGATTGTATCTGTGATGTGTCTGAAGTACTTTTCATTATTCCAAAAACCTTCTAGGTATATTGCATTGGAGTGGGCAAGTGAGGGGTGATATGAAAAGTCATTTAGACGGAGTAGTCGGCGTTTTATTTTACGCATAAATATTGAAGCTCTAGTTTTAAAGTGTCTTGTGACCACAGGGTTGGCTATTTGAGCTTGTATGTTGTATGCGCCTAAAGAGTAATGCCTTTTGGTATCTATTTTAGGTTCATTTCCAAAAATAGAAGCATCCAGAAATAACTGCTCATGTCGGCGCATAGCCAATGCTCTTCCAAAAGCATATTGAAACATTTGATTTCCGAGGCCACCTTTAAGACGGATGATTAACATGTTAAACTAATTATAGTCTAACAAACCAAAAACAACCACAGGCGTATTTTGCAGATTCGGTCATTTTTGGATCTGCGTTTCTTACCAAACCACCGTCTTTTCCGTCTTCTGGTATAAATGAAAATTCTTTTAGTGTGAATTCAGGATCTATAATAAGCGAAGTTATTTGGCTATATGTATAAATTCTATGAGCATTAAATTCAATTATAGATTTCCCTCCAATTGGGACAACAATGAGCAGGTTCCCACCACTAGCAACGGCCCTTTTTAGCTCATTAATAGCCTTTATATCTCCCATGGCATCGATTGGATCTCCATAACGCCCAAGTCCAATGTGCTCTATTGTGTGCATGCATGATATGGACTTAACACTTTTATCAGCAAATGGCAGATTATGAAGATTTCCTTCTTTTGATTCTAAATTTGAAAGATCAAGTTTTGCTGGACGATAATCATAAAAATGAACAGGAATGAAAGCTGAAACTATTCCAGAAAAATATAAACTGGACGAAATATCTACGTGATATTCAGGATTGATTTCTTTAACAACTCGAGCGGCCCATGAGGTGTGATAAACATAGTGTCTATCAAAACCAGTTTCGATTGTTCGGTCCTTAATCTGAGGAAAAATATTTTTAAATGACATATCAAATCTTTCTGAACCGACATTTCTTTTAAATGCGTAATAATCTGGCATAACAAAAGGAGACAGGACGAAGCGAATGGTTTTTTTGATTATATTTTTTATTTGTGTTTTCATGTTATATATTTTGTATAATATTTAAATATTCCGCAGTTGTTTTTTTATCGGTAAACATGCTCAAAGACTTTTCCCTAGGTTTAAAATTATCAAGATCATTTAAAAAATCAAATATAACTTTTTCTAAGCTATCACTTTCTTTAAAAAATCTTCCTGTTGAATCATCAAGATATGGTGCTGAAATAAGTGGGTCTTCCCAAGAATCACCATTATATTGCCATTTTTCTGTGTTTAGTACTAGGGTTGCGATATTTCGCACCCAAGCCTCGCATAATGCCAAGCTTTGGCTTTCTGATTTTCCTATGTGTATCATGAAATCACAGTTAATAAGTTTTTTGAAATATTCTTCTTTTTTAAACTTTCCGTAGATGATAGTGTCTATTTTTACTTTTAATTTATCACATATTTTGTGTATATTTTCCAAACCCTTGTAATCAAAATTTTTTAAGTATATTAAGCAACTTCTATTAATGTTATCCCTTTGGTTGTATTCAGATGGTATCTCAACGCCAGCAAACCACACCTTAATTTTATTTTTTTGATCAGGTATTTTGCTTTCATAATAATTTTTGACCCAATCGGAGGGACATAAAATTAGATCTATTTCAGGTGATGTTAAAATTTTATTGCAATCAAGCGGGGACACAACAATTGTCGGCCCCGCAATTAGCGTTTTTATTCTTCCAAGTTTTTTTTGATCAATAGCCCAACGCAAGGTTTCCGTGCCGTATATCACATGTACAAATTCTGAATTATCAGAGTTCATTTTTTTAGGATTTAGAATGTAAGAAATATTTAATTCATTAAAACCTCTTATCAAGCTCTGTTTAACAGCATATGGACCACCCTTTTTCCCTAAAAAGGTTTTTACTCTGTCTTTTATATTTTCAATGCTGAAGATAGAAGGTGGTCTTGTTAGGAGGGTAATCATTGGTTAATTTTAGCTTTTTTGATTGGGTTTTTCAATTTACTTAACGTTACTATTTTGAACTGCATCGACTACCCAATTTTCAAATTGATTAATAATATTTTTAACTAAAAACATTTTTCCACTCTTTTCTTTTGCGAGCATCCCCATTTTTTGGAGTTCACCTGTCTTCTTTTTATTCGCATATTCAGTAATATACTTTTTATAAGTTTCAATATCTCCCTTGTCTGCCACTCGAGAAAATGATTTATCGAGATATTCAAGATGAGCGTTCCAAATATTTGATTTGTGAGTAATTATAGGTTTTCCTGACAACATCGACTCTACTATGTTTAATCCGAAAGACTCACCATCGTTTCTGAAATGGGCTAGGGCATCAATAGCAGCATGAAATGCCCAAACGTCTTGCTCTGAGGAACTGGGTTGCAAAATATGAACATTTTGTATTTTTTCATCATCTAACATTTTTAACAATATAGGTGGTGGTGACATGATGATGTAGTGAATATCCGCTCGCACTTTCAAAGCAAGTTTAAAAGCTTCAATTCCAATTGGATCAAATATTCCATTGTCAGCTCTACCAATTCGTCCAAAGACAATGTCATCTTCTTTTATGCCAAAACCTTCTCTAATCTTTTTTCCAAGCTCGACTGAATTTTCAAAAGGACCTTCCGAAGGAACTGGGTAAACTTTTATTTTTTTATTTGGAACGATAGGTGATAGCTTGCTTGCAACTTCTTTCGATATACATAGGTGGTACTTAATATTTTTCTGGACATTAGGAAGACCAAAAATATTTAAAAGAATAATCGGGATATTTTTAATAATACTAAAAGGATAGTTTGCATTACCTGAGTCAGCGACGACAAGTAAGTCAATGTTAAGTGCTTTAATAATTTTTTTAATATCAGGGTTCATTCCATTAACAAAATAAGGAGGATTACTTTGCTTAGCTTTATAGTCAAAGGGAATCCCGATAACTCCACCTAAATTAATGTAATCAAGACGGTCTTTGTGCCTATCGTTCAAACCCATTAGGCTTGGGTATAAATAAAAAACATCATATTTTTCTTTGTCGATATGACGTGCAAGTATTTGAAGAAATTTTTCAGTACCAGCAAAACCTAAACTATCTATATGATAAAAAAGTAGCCTGCTCTTTTTATTTACTTCTTTTATATCAATTAGTCTTGAAAATCGTGAATACCAAACCACATATTGTTCACGAATCCACCAATATAGTTTATTTTGGCTCTTAAATTTTTTATTAATTGATGTAAAAAATGACATCTTAGTTTTTTATGTACTTCTCTGCATTTTTCTCAAGAACAGAACGCTTTTCTTTGTACCACTTAATAGTCGCTTCAATTCCTTTACTAAACTTTGTCTCTGGGATATTTCCAAGCTTCTTAAGTTTTGCTGCGTCTTGATATTGATCAGGAATTTCTATGAAGTTTGCAGGCTTTCCGATTATTATTGGTGCAATATTTGATATCTTTTTGTTTAAGATTGAAATAACATCACTTACGCTCTTGATATTCTCACATTTTTTCAAATTAGCCGTGTCTTTTTCAGTGTATGAACCAAGGTTAAATGCTGGCCAACCGTATACATCACTGCCACTCTTCGGCATGTTTTTAGAATTTTCACCATAGTATTCCTCGATTTTTTCTCCTAATAATAAATACGAATTAACTACATCTTTGATATAAATATATTCTCTAAGAACTTTTTCGTTACCAAGATTAATCACGGGTGCTTTTCCAGCGATTAGTTTCATTATTGTTCTTGGGATAAGACGAGTGAAGTTTAAGTCACCAGGGCCATACACATTACATGATCTGGTAATTGCAACTGGAATTTTAAACTGAAATGCATAAGTTTGTGCCAGCATGTCGGTGCAGACTTTGGACGCGCTGTAAATATCTAACCCACGAAGCGCATAAGTTTCTTTGTAGGGTAGTTTTTCAGAATTTCCGGTTGAGTGGTCACCATATGATTTGTCAGTTGATGCAATAATAACTCTTGGAATTTTGTTTATTCTTGCGACCTCAAGTAAATTTAAAGTTGGGATAATGTTGTTTTCTGCTGTTGAAAGTGGGGAATTAGCCGCATTACTAACAATTGCAGTTGCAGCTAAGTGAAAGATTGTATCAATCTGGTGTCTGTCGCAAATCTGTCTAACCTCTTGATAACTAAAAAGATCTGTAGCTTCAATGTCCGGTCGATCTATCTTTGTTTTTTTACCTTTAACTGAACTAAGCAATTCTAGTGTGCTCAAAGGACGCTGATGTCTAATTGTGGCCACAACAACAGCATCAAGCTCTAAAAGTGCCTTTATTAAGTGTGCTGCTGCAAATCCGTCTCCACCAGTAACCAATACACGCTTGCCGAACCAAAAATTTTTCTTCTTTTTCATAAAATTAGAACAAGTCTAGCATTACTTTTCATTGGAAATCAACACCTTGTCTAATATGTTATTGTGTTTTGCAGGGTTTAAAAATAGATACATGTTTACACCATCAGGTCGTTCGTTTATTGAGAATTCTTTTACTTTGCTTCCTGCTAAAATATAGGCCTTGTATCCTTTATCGATTAAGTATTCAAAAGTTTCCTGAAATTTATTATTTATGTAATTTCTACCTAAATTTTTCATACTATAAGCAATTTCAACGAATAAAATAGGGGACGTGTCTTTCAGGGTAGTATTTGCACCTTTAAGAACCTCAAGTTCGTATCCTTCAGTATCAATTTTTATAAAATCAGGAGTTTTTAGGTTATCGGAATGAATTAAATCATCCAAGCGTTTCAATTTAATATTTTCAGTTTCAGAGTTTTCTGCGTCACTAAAAGATGCATTAATTGTTGATCCAGAACCCGCAAGGTGGATTTTGGTTTCACTGTTCTCATCTCCAAGAGCAAAATCATAGATTTTTACATTATCGCCTATTTCATTAATCGAAATATTTTCTTTCAATACTTTTAAGTGGGACTTTACAGGTTCAAAAGAATAAACAGTACTTTTGTTAAATAATCTTCCAGCAATAATTCCATAGTACCCAGTGTTTGCTCCAACATCATAAAAATTAAAGTTTTCAGGTAGTAATTTTAATATATTAAGCACTAGCTCCGTCTCTTCTTTTTCCACAATACCATTTCGAAATATTCCATAAGAAATGTCAGAAGTGTCAAAAATGTTACCTGCATACCAAAAACCAAGATTCGATTTTACTGCCATAAGAGGAACCTCACTGTTTTTGTATGTCCAAATAGCTTTTAATCCAAAAAACGAATTAATTTTTTCTATTAATTTTATATAAATTTTTTTAAACATCTTTTTATATTATTTTTAATATTGTTTATTTTGACTAATATTTCAGGATAAAATTTTGGTATCGGATTTCTTTTGTTTTGCTCAGTAAACATAGCATGTAGGGTGCCTACGTGCCAAATATCTAATTCTTCAAAAAACAGTATTCCATATGATTTAAACCAACTGAGAATTTGCTCTAGGTGCCACTCACTTGGTTTCCCCGGATCGACTACCTCTATAGCTTCAGGAATCATTTTTAACCATTCATGTGGCGTTTCAAAAATTACTGCCCCGGAAGACCCACTTGCTTTGTACTTATTGTTTATATATTGTGAGCTTTTCTTGCCTTCAATTTTTTCTGATGCTTTATACCAAGCTTGTTTTGTCTGTGAAGCTTCCCAAGCAACATATTGAAAATGAAGTAATGGTTGTTCAGGTAGTTTTATAATTTCAGAAGTTGCGGGTATCCGTGGCGCATGATCATTGATTGTAAGTTCTCTGTTGTAATCCAAAGATTCGTTATCGATAAATCCAATTGTTTTATAGTTATTTTCCCAAACTCCATCTTTTCTGTAATGCTGAGCATCTTTCCATAATTGGATCCACGGGAGTTGAAAAGATAGTGTTTCGTCTTTATTTTTTGCAATTTCCTCCATCGCTTCAACTGTTTTTTTTGAAAGCATTTCATCCGCATCAATACACAAAACTAATTTTTGTTCGTTGTCGTTAATGTATGTTTTTCTCATGTAATCCAAAAGTAACCACCTAACAGAATTACTGTGACCGACGGAGGTATTTTCAATCACGGTAACTTTGGGGAATTCTTTGTATATATCTCTTGATCCATCAGTTGATCCTTGGTCTGCAACAATAATATGATCTGCAAACGAGCTAAAGTTTTTTAGACTTTGTCTTAAAATCCAAGATTCGTTTTTAACAGGTAGTAGGACTATTTTCTTCATATCTTGTTTGCTAATTCAAGCACCCTCTTGTTCTCATCAAGCTGGCGGGTGTCCTTACTCCCACTCAGGCTAGCGCCGTTATTTTTAAATATACCACCTAGTTGGTCGATTTTAATGAAGTTCAAGTTGTTCCTTGCTGCTCTGGTTGCCCATTCATAGTCCCCAGCTATGCGGAATGTGTCGTCGAATAATCCATTCACCTCAAATGCTTTTTTTGTTGCAGCAAAGAAGGGTCCAATGTGCATTTCTTTCAGGAATCTTGTCTTGTCAAAATCAATTACTTTAATCTTTTTTACTTTTACCAAAATGTCGATTCCGAGTATCTTAATGTATCTTTTGTATATAAATGGAAAGTAAGCCACTGTTGGTTCTTTGGGTTTAATTTCATCTAATAGTGTTTTAATTGCAGAAGAAAAACGTATATCATCTACATTCCAGAATGTAATAACGTCATATTTAGATTCGCTTACTCCGAAATTCCAAGTGGCATATAATGATTCTCTTTTTCTTTCGACTAATCTAATGTTCTTACTCTCAAGCATAGTAGCCTTAATTAAATTAATCTCAAAAGGAGAGGGGTCATTGGGAAGAATTAAAAACTCATGTTTTACTCCCATTTTATCTAGTTCAGTATCAACTTTTCTAATTGACTTTAAAAAAGTCGGTAAGTGTTTTTCAGATTTGTACGTTGAAGTAATTATGGTTATCATATTTTTACTTTTTTATTTCAATAAAGTAGAAAGATCCAACAAAAGGAATAATCTTGCCTAATACTTTATCCATTCCAACCCATAACATTAATCCTAATTGAAATTTAGTCATGAAAAATTTTCTCAAAAAATACGGTAAGGGGATTATATTTACACCAGTTCTATTAATTATTTTAAACCCTGCATTCTTGATCATTTTTTCAATTTTCCAGAACGGGAAAGAAATGTGACGTATCATCTCCCATTCTGGATAGGGGATTTTATTTACACTTTCTGATTCAGTGACTTTTAAATTTTTCTCAGCTAATTTTTTCATTATCTCACGGTGATTTTTTAAGTTTCTAACTTTTAAATAAAATAAACTAAAAGCATTTGGCATTGAAATTAAAATTCGACCGCTGTCACTAAGTACTCGTTTCATCTCAAGTAATGCTTTAGCCTCATCAGGAATATGTTCTAAAACCTCGCAGCAAATAATCGAATCGATTGAAGAATTACCAAGAGGGATTTTTCGTAGATCAACTTTCTCAGAGCTTATGTTTGTATACTTAATTGTATTTTGTCGCGCTTTGTTTAATTCAGTATCATCAAATTCATACATATATACATGCTTAAAAATAGGCGAAGCAAGAGCACTATAGGGTCCAAGTCCGGCGCCTGCGTCAAGAAACGTGTGGTTTTTGTCTGAATGATACTTAATAAATTGTATGGTTCGACGAGCTTTCAGGTAGTGGTAATATCTTACATTCGAAAAAGGATCTTCATATTTATGAAAGGAGTCCATTTCAGGGATTGGGATTATTTTTTCCAGAGAATCACTTTGCATATATTTTTTTAATGTTAAGTCTTAAATTTTTAAAAATCAGGAAAACATTAATCCATATTCTGTTGATTAATGAAATCAAACTGAGATTATTGTTAAGTATTTTACCATCAATAAATTTTAATTTTTTATAGTTCATTCTAAGGTTCCAAATCACTTGATCTTTGTGATCATTTGGAGAAGTCCACCCAGCATATTGTAAGGCTGAATGTGAATGATAACTCGGGTTATTTTTTCTAGCAAAGATTGTAAGTAGGGTAGTGTCATGTCTAAAATATTCACAGTCACGCACATAGTCTGTTTTATTTACTCCTTTATTTTTCCAAAGCTCAGTTTTTGAAAATCCAAGGCAGTATCCTTTCTTGGCGTATTCAAACATCTCATCTAGGTTTTTAGAAAGTGATCCTGCTTTTTTAAATCCAAAGATACCAGCTGTTATAGCATTTTCATTAAGGGTTGCATTTTCAATATTAAACGTCTTAATGTAATCGACTGGCATCATCTTTATACCTTTAACATCTTGATCAACAGTAAAATATCCATCATTGTCAATTTCAGAAAATATTTCATCCAACGGCTTTAGAATCTGGCAGCCAGCATCTATGTAAAAGTTTAAATCTGCTAATGGTTTTGTAAATATATAAGTCTTCCAGGTATAGCATGCGCGCCAAAATGGTGAAAAATGCGGGATATTAATAACTTCAACCCATTTAATTTTTTCCAATTCTTTTCTAAAAGTATAGAAGAGTCCAATGTCGTACACGTACACCTTTGGATGATTTGGATAATTTATATGCAATGAACCGAGCATGTTTATTAATGAAGGAAAAAATTTACTAGAAGCGGAAGTTATTATGCATTTTGTTTTTTCAGAATCATCCATTTGTTTAATTTTTAGAAGCAAATAAGGCCATGAGGCTTTTTCTTGCACTTGGTATTGTAATAACTGAAAGCGGTCCTGCAATGTACGATATTAATGTTGCAAGTGCGGAACCATTAATTCCATACTTTGGAATTAATATTAAGTTTAAAACAACGTTCATTATCATTCCGACAATTGAAATATATAAAATTGCATAAGTCATTTTTTCTGTAACCAAGTATTGATTTAAAAGTAATCCAATACTAATGCCTACACCTGACCAAACATATAACTGTAGAGCAGTATACCCGGCTATGAAGGCTTGTCCAAAGACGATTGTCATAATTAATTTTGCAAAGACACTGACAAACAAGCCAACAGCTGTTGAAAAAATAATTAGAAATAGTGCTAATCTGATTAGCCTCTTTGCATACATGGTGGTGTCATTGTCACCTTTGGCATTAATAATTGCGGGTGTAAGAGATGCGATTACTATAGAAGGAATGAAATACCAAAGTTCTGAAAGACGAACTGCAGCATCATATAAACCAACAGCTTTTACATCTATAAAATGCTTAAGCATGACTTGATCAATTCTTGAATAAATTAAAATAAAAACATTAGCAATCATTAATGGTAGGGATTCTCTAAGGATTTCTTTTGCTAGACTCCTATTAAATGACCATTTTAATGGTGACCCATAAAATCTTTTGAAAAAGTAGATGAAGACAACTGCGTATAATATTGGCTCTAGGGTGTATATTGCCGCAAAGTAGTATAAGCCCTTTCCGGTTAGAATAATTGCAATTTTTAAGATTGATAGAATGATTGCAACTGCTATGGTTCCAATCGAAGTGTATTTTGACTCAACTCTGGTAAGGAATGAATAATTGATCAAACTAAATCCTTGAAAGATAAAAGAAATTGCAATTATTATAATGATGTTTCTATTAATTACTTCCTCACCTGAAATGAATGTGGCAGCAATTACAATTACAGTAGCGATAACACTTGCTAGTATTCGCATTCCAATCGAAGTTCCGAGAAGTTCGGATTCGCGATTTGGATACTTTACTAAGTCTCTCTGTAACACACTGTCGATTCCAATGTTGGCCAAGAACGAAAAGATTCCGACAAAACTGATGGCGTAGCTCAGAGTTCCGTAATTGGTTGGTCCTAGATATCGCGCAACCATTGCCACCACAAAAAATGAGAGGACTAGGCTAATTACTTTTGCTGAAAATAGCCAACCCGTATTTTTGAAGTATCTTTGAAACCCAGGGGTTTTCATCCAACCTGTTAGTCTTTTGATAAAGGTTAGGGGAGGGGCTTTCTCAGTAGTTTCCATGATCATACATATTATATTAATAGGGGGATTTAAGCCATTTGCAAGCAAGGTCAAATGAAGTTGACTTTTTAGAAAAATATTACATACTATAATGTAATCTCACCTAAAACAAAGTTGAGACCAAAAAGTACAAAACTCAAAACTGAATATCTGATATCATGAAAGAATCCGATCTGCTTAATTCTAAATTGCTTGCTCGTTACATGGAAATTTCAACAAATGGTGCATCAGCACTGCGAACCGGAGAAGCCAAAGCTTTTACCGGCTTCGACACTATCCCAGGAGATCAATACGTGGTTGCACAAATTCTCAAACCCAGCATTCGCTTCGAAGGTTTAATACGAGAAATGCAGAAAATCGAAAAGCAATCTGAAGCAAGCTTCTTGATTGCTGATCGCGACTATCCACTGCACACCACGATTCTTCAAGGAGAAGGTGCTTGTACTGACTTTGCTGATTTTATCAATTTCTCGGACTCACTGTGGGAAAGGTGGATGGAGCTCGGGGAGGACGAGATCTTTTTGGGCCATCAAATCATTCCGGCCAAAGACACCGTAATCATCGGGTCGGCAATTGAGCCTTTGTGGACCAGGATCAGCAGGTTCGCGATGTCGCAACGGTTTATCAATAACAAGATGAGTCCGAAAGTGCCGGACATTGTTCACTGCTCACTGTGCCGATTGAAAAAGTTGCCCCAGAATGTAGAAACCTACCTTTCCCTTGTGGGCACGGTCAATGAAGCAATCGCGATTGACCCGCTTGTCCTCGAGGTAGATTCCATCGCGGTAATTCGAAGTAAAGATTTGTTGCTGTGATTGGGAAGTAGCAAACCCCAGATTGTCTGAAGCCGCCGGTTGTAAACCAACCGGCGGCATTTTTTTATCCCAACCTCCAAATATACTTCACCGTTCTCCAAATCGTCTTCATTCTATTTTTAAAACTCCCGCCCCAACTTGAACTGCCGTGTAATCTATTTTTAAACTCTACAGGAATAGTTACAATTTTATACTTAAGTTTTTTTGCTAAATATATCAAGTACAAATCTAGTGAAAAATCTTTCGGTGCATTATCTAAGTTTTCTATAAAGCTTCGGTGGAATAATTTCGGCTGAGCGTTTATTTCGTACATAATCTTTCGTAAAATTACGCTTGCGATAACAGCCATGCCATAACTTAGGATTATTTGTGGCAGTGGGCGCCTAATACGAAGACCTTTTACAATAACTTTTTCATCATCAAGATTTTTGAACACGTCGTAAGCTTTAAAAACATCCGCTGGATCAGTCTGCATATCACTGTGTGTCCATGAAATAACCTCACCTTGAGCTTTACGCACACCTGTCATGATTGCACTTCCATAACCTTCATTTGGAGTATACGAGATGAATTTTGCAAAAGGGTATTTATTTTCATTAGAAATTTTATCAAACAACGATGAAGTTTCATCCTTTGATCCATCGTTTACACAAAGTAGCTCGAATTCGTAAATAGAAGAAAACTTTGAAAACGCTTCAAGTACTAATTTCACATTTTTTTCTTCATTATAAAATGGGACAACAATTGATAATTTCATTTATTTTTTATTAATACTAATAATTTTAAATTTTGTTTGGAAAAAGTTATTTGGACGACTGTATCGAGAATGTTTGAAATCAGGATTATAAGCAGGGAAATATATATCAGTAATATCACTTTTCTCCCATATCTTCTCTACTACTAAGTGGTATTTTGAAAGCCACTCTCCGTATGCAACATCGAAAGGTTCAGATTGACTTACATAAAGGTAAGTTTCACCGGTTTTGAATGTGTTTGGGTTTATGAAAGTTACAGGTATACCACTCTTTAAGTTTGGATAATAAATGTTGTAAGAAGAATCGTATATACCAATCATTGAAACTTCTTTGTCTATTTGAATTTCTTTAGTACGGTCGTAAGTGTCAATTTGACGAATCTTAACAGTAGTAAATCCTAGAATGAATAAACTTATTATAAATAAGACCTTAAGAAATTTAGAAACAAGGAAGTTTGATTTCTTAATTAAAAAATCCAAACCTAATCCACCAGACAGAAAAACACCTGGAAATAAGAATAAGATATGCCTCGTTGGTGTAAAACTTAATGTTTGCTTAAGTACCAAAAGGAAGTATATAAATATAAGTATCCCAAATATTTTTCTCAGTAATGTCTTTTCTCTTGAATCTTGTTTTCGGAATACGAAGTAACCTCCAGCTGAAATAAAAAATATTCCTAATATAAATTGAATAACATCGATTGTTATACTGTGCGTATACCAACTGAAAAAATTTAAAACAATATAATAAATATTTTTTGGAATTTCTACTAAATATGTCGACCCTCTAAATCCTTGCCCTGGTTGGAAAAATAATATTCCGCATAAACCTATTGATATGATTGCAAACCATTGTTTCTTTACAATATCCCAAGCATTTTTTAATAATTTCTTAGCACTAAAAGGAACAGTTCTCTCTTTTAGTGTGATAAAAAGAAATGCCAACCAAAAAAGTAGAATTAAATAATTAAAAAAGACCAATAATCCACTAAGCCAGGATATTTTCTTAAGAAGTTTTGGGCTATTAATATTTTTTAACAAATACCACAACCAAAAAAGTTCAGTGGTAAAATTCCAAACAGTGCTACCAATGTGGATTCCTGATGAGTAAATACTTATTGAAAAAAGTCCCAGGGTGGAAACGAATACACTCACAAATGAACTTGTCTCTAATTTGCGTAAAATTAAAAAAAGTAACAATACAGCAAGATGAAACAGCGTAATTGAAATTACCATATTTCCAGACATGAAATCCTCATAAGTTCCATTCTCACCACCAACTAATCCGTATAAAAAGCCAACCCCCGATGAATATGTAGAGCCCAGTCCCATTGCAAAAAAACTTTGGAATGGAAAGGGGAGGTTCAACATACTTACACCTTGAATCAATCCATATCTGAAAGTCGCAAGCGCAGAGCTTTGTGTCAGTTGGTTTAAGATGAATTCATCAGTAAATTTGCCTAAATATTTGTTCCTGACCGATTGAACGGTTGGATTTTTTAAAATGTTTTGTGCTTGCTCTACTGATAAAAAATTACCCTTTGGATAAATGACAGCAATTGATCTCAGTGTGTCCGTTGGAAAATCATGTAAAAAACTATATGTACCTGATGAATCACCTTCTTGAAAATGATTGTTTCTAAAAGATATATGTAACCCCCAGCTACAAATTAAAGTAATAAAAAATAAAACTACCAGTGTTTCTTTTTTAAAATAATTAATGAATTTAGAAAATAAATTCATGGATTTTAATGTGATTTTCCAAATTTCTTTTCAAAGTAACTTTGCCAATATTGATAAGTTTTAAGTTCAATTGGTGTACCCCACGAAAGAAAAGTATCTATTTCAAAGACTTTTACTTTTACGTTATTTTTAATTAAAACATTTGTACATTCATCAAGTGATAACTCAACGCCAGTCTTCAAATTTTTTTCTATCATTTCTTTCACATTTTCAAAACAAGTTTTGGCTTTTTTATAAGTAGACCATGCAACAACCGCGTGATCTTCCATTGGATTATCTGAAAGAGGTACTTTGTACTGGACTTTTTGTACAAAATTATTCTCATCGGTAACGATCCATCCATATGAAGTTGGTTGGGTTTGCATCGGAGGGTAGTGTCTAAATGACCATATTAGTGCATCAGAATCACTTGATGAAATTTCTCTCTCCAATTTTTCCACATTATAAACAAGACCAGCATCACAGCTTGCAATTGTTAAGATTGAATCTGGGTCAATGAATTTTTCAGCTTGAAGCGCACTGTGAGCTTGACCTTGTAATTCAGAATTTTGAATTACAATTTCGGCTTCTGGAAAATGAGTTTTCAGCATCTTATCAATTTCGTGATTTGATACATAATCACCAGAAACCACAAAGATTAGTTTGTCAGCCTTAGGTAGGCTCCCTGCGGCTCTTACAACCATGGGCAATCCATCGACTTCAATTAAAGGTTTTGGAAGGGTATATCCAGCATCTGCAAATCGTTTTCCACGTCCGGCAAGTAGTAATAAGTTTGTTCGCATAAATTAATTTTTCTTATTGAAATGGTTTGACCAATACAGGTATTCTCTCACATCTGCGGGCTTACCCCAAGATACGAAATGTTCTATTGGATACAAGAGATTTTTCAAGCCATCTTCGATCAATAGGTTATGACTAAGACTAACATAGTACTCATTATTACATAACATTTCTCGTTCTATCATTTTTTCAAAATACTTTTTTAGCAATCCCCCCGAGCGAAAATAATGCATACCAGCAGAGGTCCAAGAATCCATTTTATTTGGAGTAAATGAATATTTTTCTCTAACTTCTAATAGATTATTACATTCATCAGTTTTTGTTGTTGCGTAAAAACCATCCTGAAGCAAGGGAGGGTGAAATCCTTTGAAAGCTATGAGTATCGAGTCTGCATTGTTTTCTTTAACAAACTTTCTAAAATGATCTAGATCCAAGTCTGTGTTAACGTCGCAGTAGCATGTGAAAGTTTCTAAAGAATCATCGATGTATTCCTTGGCTTGGAGTGTAGTATAGACTGGTCCTAGGTAGTGCTCCCTAATAGAAACTATTTTTGCATCAGGACGTATCCTCTCTAGTTCTGATTTTAAACAAGTGTCTCTAAGGTGGTTCTCATTACAAATAAAAATGAATTTATCCTCTGGTGAAAACATTTCCACAATGTGCTCTATAACTGGTTTGCCGTCTATTGGAATTAGTGGTTTTGGATCTTTGTAACCTGCGAATTTAAATCTTTCCCCAAGACCTGCCATTGGAATTACTATCTGCATAAAATTAGGAGTTATTTTTATTATAATATTCGTTCAGACTTTGCCACATTGGAACATATTTCAAAGACGTCATTACTGCATCAAGATTAAATTTTAATTTTTTAATTTTTTGAATATATTTTGGTATTTCAAGTGGTCTCCCCCATCTCTCGGGACATACTAGACATGTTTTATAACCTTTCATTTGCTTTACTATCTTTGGGGAAAGAGGAAGTTTTGTTGGAATGTCGATCCACAACCAGTCAGCTTTGTTTTTATATTTTAAAGCCATTTCAATCGGCTCATTTTCAGAATATCTTATTGCGATATTCTTAAAACCAGCTTCTGTCGCGTGATGGATCCAGTAAGGTTCAACATCAAGAAGAAAGTATTTTTTTACGTTATATTTTTTTGCCAACTCTATAACCCTTTTTTCAATACCAGCCTCTTTTATGTTGAATATAATGAATGAATGTTGATAGTGCTTAAGATAATCTTCCAAATCGTCACCAGATTCGTATGGTTCATGGTTTAAAATTAATTTGTCTTTATATGCACGTATATCAATTTCAACACCAAACTCTTTCGGAATAGTTTTCAGAACTTCTGTTTTGTTGACTCGGTGGACAATAATAAGCATTTCAGTTTTTTTAAATAGTACCTCAAGCAATCAATACAGTCTAGGGACTATGTGTTATTATTAATTGTATAAAATTTTAGAATAATCATGATAGTACTCAATAAAAAAACAGCAAATGAATTTAAGAATTTTGCTATTGTTGGAATTATAAGTACGGCTGTTAACTATCTGATCTTCTATTCACTGGTGCACTTTCTCGGTCTCCACTATTTAATTTCCAGTTCTTTTGGATTTATAACTGGTATTTTTGTAAGTTACGGACTTAATAGGGTATATACGTTTTCATCGTCTTCGGTAAATATGAAAAAAGAATTTACATCTTATGTCCTAGTTTGCATCTTTTCACTTTTACTAAGTTTGGCCTCATTGTGGGTCTTTGTAGAGTTGTTTGATATAAATCCGCTTATTGGTAATGTGCTGGCTATAGGAGTTTCCACAGTTTCTAATTTTTTAGGACTTAAAACCTTTGTCTACTCTAATTAATAGCTCCAGCCAAATTAATATAGTATACTTTTCCCATTACCCTTATAAATTAAATAACCTTCGGATTTACTAAAATGAACAAAACATCAAGATTTTTACAATATTCAATTATCACACTGATTTTTCTGCTACTATTGACCCCATTAATTGTCACTGGGAGTATGTTCTTCCCGTATATCACTGGTAAAGCATTTTATTTCAGAACAATTATCGAAATTATTACTGCACTATATGTAATCTTGGTTTGTTTTGACCGATCATTTTTACCTAAAAAATCTCCTATTACATGGGCGCTCTCTGCATTTCTACTTATAATGGCAATCGCTACTATTTTCAGCGTCGCGCCAGGCAAAAGTTTTTGGAGTAACTTCGAAAGAATGGAAGGGTATATCACTTTGATTCATCTCGGACTTTTGTTCCTGGTAACTTCAACTGTCATGAGATCAAGAAGGACTTGGGTCTATTTGTTTCATGCTTCAATGGCCGCTTCAATTGTTGTAGGACTTATAGCTTTGAAAGATTTTTCTCTCGAAAATGCAGCTATGATCAGTGGAGGCCGTATTCAAGGAACTCTTGGAAATTCAAGTTACCTCGGAGTGTATGCACTCCTTCATGTTTTTCTTGCTGCATTTTTCCTTCTTTCACACTATGCTCGCAAAAACGCCAAAGATATTTTGCCTAGAATCTTTGGCTATGCACTCATAATTATTTTTAACATTGTTATCCTTTTCAACACTGGAACACGAGGTTCAATGGTGGGGCTTGGTTTAGGAGTGTTGCTGACTGCTTTAATTTTGGCCGTTCGTGAAAAACAAAGTAAAAAGGTGAAAAATTTGGGAGTTACTATTTTGGCGATTGCTCTTGCTGGGGTTGCTTTTCTAGGAATTGTTCGTGGTACTGAATTTGCAAAGAGTCATCCAACCCTTGATCGTTACAGCGCCTTGGTCACCTGGAACCTATCAGGAGTTCTTGAAAACCAAGGTTACGCACGAGCTGGTCTTTTGTGGCCAATGGCATGGCACGGAGTTCAGGAAAAACCACTCCTTGGGTGGGGACAGGACAACTTCGGTTATGTATTTGCAAAATATTACAATCCAGCAGCCTATGCTCAAGAGCAGTGGTTTGATCGCACACACAACGTATTCTTTGACTGGTTGATTGCGGGAGGATTCTTGGGGCTACTAGGATACTTATCACTATTCGTAGCGTTGATTATGGTTTTGTGGTCAAAACATAAAGATGCTGGAAAAGGTCACAAGTGGCCATTAATTGAGCGAGCGACTATCAGTGGATTATTACTAGCGTACTTTATTCACAACTTCTTCGTGTTCGATAACTTAACAAGTTACATCATCTTCTTTTTGTTGCTTGCGTATTTTCACGAGAGAAATGTGTCTGCTAATGAATCTGTTAATCAACATAACCCTGAGTATATTCATGTTCCATTGTTATCTAAAGAAGGTTCACAGTGGTTTGTTGCTACGGTTGCTGTTGTGGCTTTAGTTGCGTCGATTTATTATGTAAACTACAAACCTTATAAAAATTCAGGAGATTTGATTAAGGGGCTCCAAGCTTTAGGAAATCATTATGATTCAAAAGGGGTAGTGGTTGGTCCTAATCCGTCAGAAACATTAGATTATTTTAAATCTATTTTTGATTCAAATACTACACTTGGATTGGCTGAAACTAGAGAGAGGTTAGTTGAAGTTGCTTCAGCTGTAATCAATGCAACATCGACATCTAGAGAGTTGGCAACTGAGTATGATGCATTAACTCGAGATCAATATGCACAGCAATTTGAAAGATTCCCAGGAGATGCACGTTATCATTATTTCTTCGCACTTTACCTTTCAAAAATTGGAGATGTAAAGAGTGCTCTAGATGAAGTACAAAAAGCAGAAGCTCTTTCACCTACAAAACAACAATTCGCATTGCAAGAGGGGATGATTTTGCTTAGTACTAAACAATATTCACAATCTGTAGATGTGTTTAAGAAAGCGTATGAATTAGAACCAAAAAATGACGCAGCTAGATTATTCTATGCAGTTAGTTTGATTTACTCGGGTCATGTGGATGATGCAACTGCGATAACTGAAAACAGTAATGTTGAATTAGACGCAACACTTATTCAAGCTTACCTAGACGTAGGAAGATTTGATGTTGTAGAGGCACTTGCAAAGAAAAAGATTTCAGCAGATCCAAATAATGTTCAGCTACACGTTTCGCTAGCGGCGCTCTACTTAAAAGCAAAACGCAACAATGATTCAATTCGCGAACTTAGAATTGCATCAGATCTTGAACCACGTTTCAAACCTCAAGCGGATGAATATATAAAAATGATTCAAAGCGGTAAAGATCCAAGTCAGGTACAGTAGGAAAAAATAAAAAAACACTTTTGCAAAAACAAAAGCGTTTTTTTTATTTTCTATAAATTTATTTTTGAAAAAAATTTGCGCCGCGCTTCAATCGACAGTGCGCGACGTGATTTTGCAAAATCAACTTATCCACATAATTTTTACAAAAATCATTGCGTGTGACTTCGATATGAACGATAATTAAGGTACGAGTTTTCGTCTGGCACAAATTATTTGTAATTAAAGTCGACAGAACGAAAACGCGAATTAAGAGATCTTTTAATTTACAAAAAATATCATGGCAGCAAAAAAGAAGGCTAAGAAGGTTGCAAAGCGAAAGCCAGCAACTAAGAAGAAAAAAGCTACAAAGAAGAAAGTTTCTAAGAGAAAATAATTTTCAATAATTTTTTCTTCTCACTTAACAAAAACACCACCGTCAAAAGTGGTGTTTTTGTGTTTAACCCCTCTGTGGTATAGTAGTTCCACTATGTCGATTATATCCAAGATAGTAGGTACGCATTCATCTAGATTTATCAAGAAATACAAGAAAAACGTTGATGAGATCAATGGTTTAGAAGAGCACTTGAAACTGCTTACAAATGATGAATTAAAAGCAAAAACACCTGAATTAAGGGAGAAAATTGCCCATCTCGAATCAAATGGAAAAACCCTACAAGAGGCACTGTCCGCAGTTTTACCAGAAGCATTTGCAGTTGTTAGAGAAACTTCACATCGAGTGCGAAACCAAAGACACTATGATGTGCAGTTGATCGGTGGAATGATTTTGCACGATGGAAATATTGCTGAAATGAAAACCGGAGAAGGAAAAACTTTGATGGCGACATTGGCGGTTTATTTAAATGCTTTATCCGGTCGTGGTGTTCATGTCATTACAGTTAACGATTACTTAGCGCGAAGAGATGCAGTTTGGATGAGTGAAATTTATTCTTTCCTTGGATTAACAGTAGGTGTTGTAAATGATGACTCTTCTTTTCTATTCGATCCAGCGCATGTTAATGAAGAAAAACTTGAATTAGAAATAAATGAAGTAGGATCTTTCAAAGTAAAGTATGAATTTTTAAAACCATGTGATAGGCATCAGGCTTATGCAGCAGATGTCACTTATGGAACTAACAGTCAGTTCGGATTTGATTACTTGCGTGACAATTTGGAAAAAAACACACAAGGTTTACGTCAGCGAGATTTTTACTATGCAATTGTGGATGAAGTAGACTCTATTTTGATCGATGAATCTAGAACGCCACTTATCATTGCAATTCCATTTGCTGATTCAGATGACTTTTATAATACTTTTTCAAAAATTGCGAGAAGAATGTCAAAAGACGAACACTATACGGTAGATGAAAAATTTAGATCAATTGCACTTACAACAGCAGGAATAGACTTGGCAGAAAAAGAATTGGGCATGGGAAATATTTATAGTGAAGGAGGTATAAAATTTGTGCATCACTTAGAAAATGCTGTGAAGGCAAAAGCGCTTTATATAAAGGATGTAGAATATGTGGTTAAAGATGACCAGGTTATTATTGTTGATCCATCAACTGGACGATTACAACCTGGACGACGTTGGAGCGAGGGATTGCATCAGGCAATCGAGGCGAAGGAAAACGTAAAAATTAATCAAGAAACTCGTGCCTACGCTTCAATCACTTACCAAAACTATTTCCGATTGTACCCAAAACTAGCGGGTATGACAGGAACTGCAATGACAAGCTCTGAAGAATTTTTGAAAGTGTACGGAATCGATACTATCGAGGTTCCGACTCATAGAAAGATTGTGCGCCAGGATCACAGTGATCAAATTTTCCAAAACGAAAGTGGAAAGTTTAAAGCTATCTCGCGAAAGATTAAAGAATTAAATGCCAAAGGCCAGCCAGTCCTTGTTGGTACCGCTTCGATTGAAAAAAACCAATTGCTTTCTGAATACTTAAAAAAAGAGGGGATACCGCACACTCTTTTAAATGCAAAACCTGAATTTGCGGAAAGAGAAGGGGAAATTGTGGCACAAGCTGGACGAAAAGGTGCAGTTACAATTGCGACAAACATGGCAGGACGAGGAGTGGACATTAAATTGGGAGGTGTGCCTGCAACAAAAGAGCAGTATGAAGAAGTTCGAGACCTTGGAGGATTGTTTGTGCTCGGAACTGAACGCCATGAAGCACGACGTATCGATAACCAGTTGCGCGGACGTTCTGGGCGACAAGGGGATCCGGGTGCCAGTCAATTTTTCGTATCATTTGATGACAATTTAATGCGTGTTTTTGCGAGCGACACTATTAAAAAAATGATGGTGCGCCTCAAAGTTCCAGAAGATGAAGCGATTACAAACATAATCGTGACTCGTGCTCTTGAAAGTGCCCAATCAAGAATCGAAGGACTTCATTTTGATTCTCGTCGTCATGTTTTGGAATACGATGATGTGTTAAACCAACAGAGAAAGAGGGTGTATGAACGCCGACGCAGGATATTAATAGGGGATGCATCAGTTGTCTCTGAAGAGCTCGAACGAATCCTTTCAAACTCAACACTTGAAGCAAAAAATAAAATCCAAGAAAAGAGAAACGCTATGGGTGAACATCCATTTTTGAATACTGTCCGCGGAGCAATCCTTCAAACGGTGGATTTGTTCTGGGTAGATCACTTGGAAATCATGGACTACATGCGTTCTAGTGTTGGTTTGAGAGCCTACGGCCAGCGTGACCCGTTGGTTGAGTACAAACGAGAAGGTTTGCGTCTATTTAAACAAATGGAAGCTGGCGTTGATGCTGAAATTATCCGAACACTTGAAAATGTCACGGCCGAGATTGGAGTAGGTGAAAATGTACGAACTGTTGAATTAAAACCGAACGCTGATTCGTATAATCCTATCACTGGCGAAATCGCTCAAAATATTGAAAATATGAAGTCTGCAAAAGCCGCAGTAAAAAATCAGGAAGGAGACAAGGTTGGAAGAAATGATCCTTGTCCATGTGGGAGTGGTAAGAAGTATAAAAAGTGCCACGGAATTAACGCTTAGCACGAAAAGTCATCTTGAAAAACCCCTGCATGTATTTCCAAAGTATATGCAAAAGTCCCTTTTCTTTAAACCTACGAGCAGAACTTTCCATTATTAAATCCTTATCAAAAAATACCATTCCTTCCTTGGATAATTTCTTAGCTAAGTCAGTATCATCTCCATAAAATATAATTTTTCTATCAAACCCTCCAATTTTTTCTAAAGTAGTTCTTCGTGAAATACTATTTCCTCCGATCATAATTGCTCCGTGATTTAAAAAATCTAAGACATGGTGTGTGGCACTATATATGTATCTCTGGAATGCCAATGTAACTTTTCTAAAAAACCAACCACCATCGTAATAATCGTACGGTCCAGTCAGTCCTACAATTTTTGGATCTTGAAATCGTGCGACAATTCTTTCAACCCAATCAGGATTAGGAATGCAATCTGCATCCACTCTAGCAACCAAGTCTCCTGTGGTGGCTTGCCTCCCAGTCTCGAGTGTGTTATTTGTTCCTCTCTCTTTTTCAAACAAAGTAATTGCACCCAGAGACTTAGCCACCTCTCCCGTGTTGTCCGTACTGTTGTTATCAATAACGATTATCTGCAGAGGCTTCACAGTTTGTTCGTTCAAGGCTTTCAAAATAACAGGAATATTTTTGCTCTCATTAAAAGCAGGGATAATAACACTAACAGTAAGTGGATTATTCATTGGTTTTCTTGATGATTAATTGGTGAATATGTTTTCCGATTCTATAAGTTATAAATAAGATAATTAACGCACCTCCGATTAGGAATAGCTTACCATTTATATTCTTTATGGTAATAAATAAATGACTGAATGAAAAGCCTAAAGCCATAAGGAATCCAGTCCAGATAAATCCACCAAAGAAGTTTAGTAGACAGTATCTCTTGAAGGGGATTTTTACCAAGCCGGCTGTAAAGAGGACGACTGGAGCAAATCCGAATCCGGTTGTGAGTTTTGAAATAAATAAAATTGAAGTGTGATATTTATGGAAGTACTTTTCTATCATTGCTATATTTTTATCATTTAGTCCCATAAATCTTCCGAACCTACTGTGCGCTATTTTCATGCCTCCTTTTCTTCCTAAAAAATACCAAATTATGTCTGCAATGAAATCCCCAATGACTAATGCAAAATAAGCTGGCCAAAGTGACAAGACCTCTGCTCTGACCAAAAACCCAGAAACAGCCATGACGATAGGACCTTCAGGGATGGCGAGTAGGGCGATGAGAATATATTTATAATCTAGATAGAGGAAGGGTAACCAGGAAGGCATATGATTAAGTATAGCTCTTTGCCCCTCACTGCGCTACAATTTATTTTATGCCACCTGTAGCCGTCCACCAAAAGTACACTTATTTTCCAGCCTTGGATATACTACGTTTTTTAGCTTTCATGCTTGTTTTTATCTCGCATGCGGCGTTTTTTTTCGGTTACAACAATACTTCCTTGAAGTGGGAAAAGTTCAGGGAGATTTTCTTGACCCACGGAGATTTAGGCGTCACCTTCTTTTTTGTCTTAAGTGGATTTCTCATTACTTATCTATTAATGAGCGAAAAGTATCAGAAAGGGGAGATAGATATTAAAAAGTTTTATGTCCGTCGATTACTTCGAATTTGGCCTGTATATTTTTTAACTATTTTGATAGCAGTTTGGGTTTTACCATTTTTTGTGGAGTTAATGGGCTTGAGAGATAAATTACCTTTTGATATTTTCTCTGGATTGCAAAGCTATCCTTGGTATGTATTTTTTGTCGGAAATTTCAATATGTTTTTAAATACTCCACCGTCAGTGACCCTTGCGATCTTGTGGTCAATTTCTGTTGAAGAGCAGTTCTACCTTTTGTGGCCATTGGTTGTGAAGTTTATAAAGAGAAAGTATTTGATTGTATTGCTGGCCTCTGTCATTCTAGTTTCGATAATTTATCGTTTTAACAATGCTTATGATTACAATACAGTAGAATACTCCACTTTTTCTGTTATGTCTGACATTGCAATCGGTTGTATCGTAGCTTGGCTTTTTGTTGAAAAAAACAAAATAATCTTGTGGGTAAAAAGCTTGAGTCGTCTAAAGTCCTTTCTCTTCTGCTACTTAACTTTAACTGTTCTTGTTTTATCGCGATCGTTTATTTATGATGTTGACCCAGAGTGGGCGAGGCGCGCGCTTATTGCGATTGAGCCGGTTGTCTTTGCTATTTTATTCTCATTCATCATTGCGCGCCTCGCTCTACTTCGCGATCGATTTGCTTTAGGTCAAAACCCAATCCAGAAAATACTTATATATTTAGGCAGAATTTCATACGGTCTGTATTGCTACCATATGATTGTGTTGGTGGGAGTTTTAGCTATTCTTTATCAGGGAGGATATGAGACTATTTATCAATCCATTCCGCAGCTTCTGGCTGTATTTTTCTGTACTTTTTTTATAGTAGTTATCATCTCGATGGCTTCTTATCACTTTATTGAGAGGAGGGTTTTGAAGTTGAAGAAAAACTTCCAGTGGTAAATAAAAAACACCCTTTCGGGTGTTTTTTATTTGTAATAAGTGTTTACTTCAATATCGAATCGGCAATAGATCCATCAGAAGCTTCATCACTGGCTTCGGCGTTTGTTCCTCCACAAGTTTTGATACTAGAAGCATAAGTTTTCATTGTACTCTTCTCGTTTGTTCTTAAAGCTTCAAACGCAGCTTTTACTGCTTTTCGGTAATTAGTTCGAGCTGCTGTTCGAGCCTCCTGTCGTGCCTTCTTGGTTGTTTGATCAAAGGATGCTTTAACGGCATCTTCACGAGCAGATAGAGCAGTGCTCATAGAGCTTGAAAAAGTTCCATATATAGTAACCAAAGATGCCTTTCGGACATCAACAGCAGCCTTTGCACAAGTAGAATTAACCATGTTTGTACTAGAAGCATTTGCTCGGTCACGAAGAAGTGGGCGGGTAGTCGAGGCGTTCATCCTATTTTCAATGCGATCCCCCATCTTTTTAATTGGGCGGGTAGTTGTTCCTTCCGCGAGCGCCACGCTTGCAGTTAAGGCGAAAGCTAATGTTAATGTCCCTAAAATTGTGTTTCTAATCATGTTTGTGTTTTAAGCTACTTAATAAATCTTATGATTTGTATTATAGTATAGGTATATGAAACCACAAGGCGTAAATTTGACTTATTTCGTGATTATTATATTAGCAGTATTAGCGGTAGCTCTTTATGTATTATGGCCATTCGTCGGAGTACTTGCCATTGCAGGAATCTTGGCAGTAGTGCTCGGTCCTGTCTATCGATATTTCCTAGCAAAAGTAAAAGGTAGAAAAACCTTAGCTACAAGTATTACTTTAGTGTTGTTTCTATTTGCCATTATATTACCGTTGATCTTTATCATGCAAAGTGTCTTTGTAGAATCTAGCAATTTTTATGTATCCTTGAGCAACCGTAACGTAGTTTCGTTTGAAAAGATAAACACAGTTGTTGAGTCGTATACTAAAAAATTGTTTCCTCAATTCAATTTCGATGCCAGAGAAAAACTGGTTCAGTTTTCTCTATACATAGTAGACCATCTAGGAGCGTTTTTTGCTGGTGCCGCCTCCTTTGGTTTAAAATTGTTTTTATCAATGTTCGCTTTGTTTTATTTCTTGCGTGACGGAGACAAATTCAAAGAGCATATTATGGTCCTATCTCCACTTCCTAGAAAGGACGATGAAAGGGTACTTGATTCATTGAAGACTTCGATAAATTCAATTGTAGTAGGCTCGGTTACAGTGGCAGCTCTTCAGGCGGCTGTCATCTGGATAGGTTTCCTAATTTTCGGCGTTCCCAATCCCGCACTCTGTGCCATTATCGTAGCTTTGGCAGCTTTGTTTCCAGGTGTAGGTCCAAGTATTGTTTGGATACCGGCAACTATTTATTTGTTTATTTTTGGAGGAAACTTCCCGTATGCGTGGATTGGTTTTGTGATTTATTGCCCAATTTTGTTTACCTTTAACGATACTTTCCTTGGACCAAAACTTATTGAAAAAGGATCGAATATACACCCTCTACTTATATTGTTCTCGATTTTAGGAGGGGTGGTAGCTTTCGGTCCAGAAGGTTTAATATTAGGCCCAACGATTTTAGCATTCCTGTTCACTCTTATTCGTGTTTATCAAGATTATGCCAAAGAAAGATCAGTCCAAGCCTAAATTAATCGTCACACATTCCGCAAATTTTCACGTCGATGATGTTTTTGGAACTGCTTGTGTAATTTTGTTAATGGAGAAAAAGGGGTTTAAGTATAAAGTTAAAAGATCACTTGATCCAAAGGTTTGGGCAGAAGGAGATATTGTGCTTGATATTGGACGTGTTTATAATCCAAGTAAAAACAGATTTGATCATCATCAGGATTTGAAAATCACGCATAAAAATGGAATAAAATATGCAGCTTTTGGTTTGGTTTGGAAAAAGTACGGTAAGTTTTTATGCGGAAGTCAGAAAGTGGCAGATAGGGTGGAGGAGAAGTTGGTTATTCCAGTTGATGCGGAGGATAATGGGGTGGATTTGTACAAACCGATTATTGATGGAGTGAAACCATTTGGACTTAAAGATATTATAGAAAACGAATGTTCAGTCGGGTTTTTTGGGAATAACTCATCGAAGGAAGATCCAAAAAGATTTGATAAAAGTTTTATGAATCTTTTACCGTTTGCGAAATTTATTATTGAAAGTGCAATTGAAGAATCTAAAAATTATTCCCGCACTGAAAAAATTGCCGAGAAATGTTTTAAGGAAGCTAAAGATAAGCGTGTTTTAATACTCCCGCAATTTTTAGGATACGGTTTTTCAAAAATGAAGGAACCTCTGGTGACTATATACCCAGATGCCCGTGGAAACTGGTCTGCAAAAACAGTCAGAGTTAACCCTGGACAGTTTGATTCTAGAATTTACTTTCCGAAATCATGGGCAGGTTTGAATGGTGATGAAATGGCAAAGGTTTCAGGTGTGCCCGATGCACACTTTTGCCATAAAGGATTATTTCTAGCAGTCGCAAAGACAAAAGAAGGTGCCATCGCCCTTGTAAACGCTATGTTTAAGGAAGCCGGCTTTTTACCTGTAAAAGTCTAAATTTGTGATATAGTCTCTACATCATGCATTTCGTAGACGAACTCACATTAAGGTTAAAGGCAGGAAGGGGTGGTGACGGCGTAGTCCGCTGGCTTTCTGAAAAATTTAAAGAATACTCTGGCCCTGCAGGAGGAGATGGTGGAAACGGGGGAGATGTCATTGCGCGTGCAGTCCGCAATACTTTTCTCTTGGGAAAATACGCTCATATTAAAGAGATGCTCGCAGAAAACGGTATGCCCGGAGAGAACCGCAGTAAAAAAGGGAGACAAGGTGAAGATTTAATTATTGATTTTCCAATCGGCAGTATTCTTACAAATAATGATACTGGAGAAGTTTACAGATTAGACGAAGATGCTCAGACTGTTGCGTTGTTGAAAGGAGGAAAGGGCGGATATGGAAATGAACACTTCAAAGCTTCAACAAATACTAAACCTGAAGAATCAACTAGAGGAAGAGAGGGTGGTGAGGGAACTTTTTCTATAGAGGTAGAAATCATTGCATCGGCAGGACTCATCGGACTTCCAAATGCTGGAAAGACATCACTCTTGAATGCTTTAACAAATGCCAATGCAAAAATTGGTGCGTACCAATTCACCACGCTAGAACCAAATCTCGGAGATTTGTACGGACACATTTTGGCAGACATTCCAGGTTTAATCGAAGGAGCATCGGAAGGGAAAGGGTTAGGTCATAAGTTCTTGCGACATATCAAAAGAACGCAAATGTTAATCCACTGTATTTCAAGTGAAAATGAAAATCTATTTGAAACATATGAAGTTATCCGCGAAGAGTTGGAGGATTTTGATAAAGAACTTTTAGAGAAAGAGGAAATTATTGTTGTGACCAAAATGGATATTTTAGGTATAGAAGAAACAGAGAAAAAAGCTAAAGCCGTCAAAGAATGGAAAGGTAAGAAGGTCTTTGTCATTTCAGTTTACGACATTGATTCGATTAAAAAGTTTAGCGATTCACTTGTGAAATTGCTAAAATAATTTATATTTAAAGGCATGATTACTGCTCCATCCGGAAAAATCTATAAACCAACAATTGGCTTGGAAATCCATGCTGAATTAAAGACTGCTTCGAAAATGTTCTGTGCTTGTAAAAACAATCCAGACGAGGAAAAGCCGAATGTAAATGTGTGTCCGATTTGTATGGGACACCCTGGAACTTTGCCTGTTATAAATAAAAAGGCGGTTGAACATGTGATTCGCGTAGGTCATGCGGCGGGTTCTAAGATTGCAGATTTTACAGAATGGGATCGAAAGAACTATTTTTACCCTGATATTCCAAAGGGTTATCAAATTAGCCAGTATGCATACCCGTTAATTACAGGTGGGCAAATTGCCGGAGTCGAACTTACTCGAATCCACTTGGAAGAAGACACTGCGAGCTCTCAGCACGATAAGGGGGACTTTAGTTTAGTTGATTTTAATCGATCAAGTTTACCTTTGATGGAACTTGTAACTGAGCCTGTAATTCATGATGCAGAAACAGCTTCACGATTTGCAAAGGAACTGCAATTACTCCTTAGATATTTGGGAGCAGGTGAGGCTAATATGGAAAAAGGGGAAATGCGAGTAGAGGTAAACATTTCTGTTTCGGACACTGATAAATTTGGTACAAAGGTAGAGGTAAAAAACATCAACTCATTCAAAGCAGTTGAAAAATCGATTGCATACGAAATTGAAAGACATATTGATTTGATTGAAAGAGGAGAGAAAATTGTGCAGGAAACCAGAGGTTTTGATGAATCAACTGGAAAAACTTTTTCACAGCGGGCAAAGGAGGATTCCCATGACTATCGATATTTTCCAGATCCTGATCTTCCTAAACTTTTCATTTCTGAAATTCCAGAATTCCAACCGGATGTAATTAAAAAAAGTTTGCCAGAATTGCCATGGGAGAAAAGAGGTCGGTATAAGTCTGTATTTAATATGAAGGACGAGGACGCGGAGATGTTTGTGCAGGATGAGATTTTTAGAAAGTTTTTTGAAGAGGTTGTTAGTGTTTTAGGTAATGATGCGGATTTAATCAAACTTGCAATTAACTATACGACCAGTGATATCGCTGGTTTTGTTAAAAAGTTTACTGATAAGGGTATTGTAATTGGTACTGAAAACTTTGCAGAATTAATTACCATGATTAAAGCAGGGGAATTATCATCTCGCTCGGCAAAAGATATTCTTGTGATGATTTGGGATAACGGAAATGAATCTCCTAAAAAACTTGCTGAACAACACGGAATGATCCAAAAGAACGACCCAGAAGCGCTTGAAAAAATGATTCGAGAACTTATCACTGCTAATCCAAACGTTGTTGCTGATTTTAAGGCTGGCAAGCAAGCTGCGCTACAATTTTTTATCGGTCAGATAATGAAGTTAACTAAAGGCTCTGTAAACCCACAAGTGGCTCAAGAGGCGGTGAAAAAGCTTTTAAGTGAGTAGTGTGCTGTCAGAATAATTAACTTATCCACACTAGGAAAAGACTATTTAAACAGAAGGAGAAAAATGCTAATATTAAGGACATGAAAATATATACATTATTGACCCCATTTGTAATAGGAGTTTTTTTAACAGTTTTTGTTTACCAAGCTTTCACAATTTACCAATTACGTTCAGTTGTAGTTGAAGATCATACAAATTTGACTCAGGTAGTGAACTTTTTAAATTCTCAAATTCAGGCTTCTCAAGCTCAACAAGGCGCGTCAAACAAGCCTCAAGCTGTCAGTACAGTTACTTCTACTAAAAAGTAGCATATAATCTCAGTGGAGATGCAACAAAGCCTATTTTAAGGTAAAATTGGCTTATTCTTATTAAGTATTAATTTTACACACAAACCATGATACGAGTAGCCATTAATGGAGCAGGACGAATCGGACGAGCATTTTTAAAACTTGCAATTACAAATAGGGATATAGAAATTGTCGCAATTAATGATATTGGGGATATTAATAATATTGCGTATTTATTGAAGCACGACACTGTATACAAAGACAGCGGATTGGATATCAAAGTAGAAGGACAAGGATTTGTTATTAACGGAAAAAATGTAGCTTACACATCTGTTAAGGATCCTGCGACTTTGCCATGGGCATCAATGAAAATTGATATCGTAGTCGAGTCCACTGGATTATTTGCAAGTTTTGAAAAAGCTCGGGCACACATTACTGCAGGGGCTAAAAAGGTTGTAATTACTGGTCCTGTAAAAGAGGATCCAAAGGACGCGACAGAGGCAACAGTTCTCATGGTTTTGAATGAAGATGCACTTCAAGGTGCAGTTGTGACTTCAAACGCATCATGTACAACAAACGCTGGAAGTCCCTTGATGGCGATTTTGGACGAAACTGTAGGGATTGAAAAGGCACTTTTGAATACTGTGCATGCATATACTGCAAGCCAGACAATTGTTGATGGGCCTTCTAAAAAAGATTTCCGTGAAGGACGAGCTGCTGCACAAAACATTGTGCCTTCATCAACAGGTGCTGCAATTGCAGTAACAAAAGTTCTCCCACAACTTGCTGGAAAATTCGATGGAATTTCAATCCGAGTGCCTGTGCCAGTAGGATCAATTGTGGACATAACTTTTATTTCAAAGCGCCCAACTTCGACTGAGGAAATTAATAGTATTCTTAAAAAAGCCGCACAGGATCCGAAGTGGGCAGGAATTTTCACAACCACAGAAGAACCTCTTGTTTCAAGTGATATTGTCGGAAATCCGCATGCTTCGATTGGGGATTTGTCGTTCACACGCGTAGCAGATGGTAACTTGGTAAAGGTTTTGGCTTGGTATGACAACGAAATGGGATATACACACACGTTGTTACGACATGTTTTGACTGCTGGAAAATCACTTTAATATATGAAAATATACCTAGCAACAGACCATGCCGGATATGAGCACAAAGAAACTTTAAAAAAATACCTGACTGATAAAGGTCACGAAATAGTTGACTGTGGCGCTGATAAATTTATCGAAGGTGATGATTACGTTCCATACATTGTGATGGCAACTCGAGCAGTATCAGCAGACCAGAACCTTAAGGCTGTTATTTTTGGAGGGTCCGGGCAAGGTGAAGCAATCACAGCTAATCGTTTTCCAGGAGTACGCGCTGCAGTTTACTACGGTGGGAGTGAGGAGATAATAAAACTTTCTCGCGAACACAACGATGCAAATGTTTTATCAATTGGTGCAAGATTTGTTACAAATGAGGAAATGTTTCGAGTAGTTGATTTGTGGCTTGCAACTGAATTTTCAAAAGGCGAAAGACACGTGAGACGAATTAAAGAAATTGATACTTTAAGTTGGTAAAAATATGTCAAAGATACAAATTATTCCAGCTATAATCCCAAAGGACTTTTACGAACTTGAAGACAAGGTCGCACAAGTTGCGGGTCATGTAAAACAAGTGCATATCGACATGTGTGATGGAATACTTACTCGCAGTTCTTCGTGGCCAAAGGACGGAGATAAAATTTTTGAGCAGATTCTTATTGGTGAAAGAGGTCTTCCTGAATGGGAAGATGTTGATTACGAAGTTCATTTGATGACAGCTCATCCTGAAAATTATATTTTTGATTGGATTATGGGAGGTGCTTGCCGAGTGGTGGTCCAAGTTGAAAGTTTTTTTCCTGGATTCAAAGGTGATTTTAATGAAGGTGGAATGGAGAGGCTTGAAAAAATGCTTGAGAAGTTAAAGACAGATCACGGATATGATTCCAGCAATGATGATGGTTTTTATCAAGTGGGAATTTCAGTTGGGATTGATACGTCGCTTGAAATTATCAAACCATTGATTGAAAAGTTTAATTTTGTACAATTAATGACAATCGCTTCAATTGGTTCCCAAGGAATTCCATTTGAAGAACGTGCGTACGATAGGATAAAAGAATTACGAAGTATGACAGAGAAGGAAATTTCAGTGGACGGTGGGGTGAATGAAAGTAACGCATTAAAACTACATGAAGCCGGCGTCGATCGCCTCGTTGTTGGATCTGCAATTTTTAACAATGATGTGCCAAGTGAAAAAGTAGATTCACTGAATTCGTTATTTGAAGTATAATAAGTGGGCATGTCGCTCACTGAAACCCAAGTTGTTTTTTTGGAAGAGAAGGCGAATTTAATTCGTCAGTCTATTATTGAAATGCTTCTCGAGGCAAAGAGCGGCCACTCGGCGGGACCATTGGATATGTCAGATATTTTTGCAGCACTTTATTTTCATATTTTACGCCACAAAGCGGACGAACCAACTTGGGCTGATCGAGATCGATTAGTTTTATCAAACGGACATATTTGTCCAGTTTTATACGCTGCTATGGCACACAGTGGGTATTTCCCCGTAGCTGAATTAAAGACTTTGCGAAAATTCGGATCGCGCTTACAAGGTCATCCACATAGAGAATTTCTACCAATGCTAGAAAATAGCTCAGGTCCTCTCGGATCGGGACTTTCACAAGCAGTTGGAATGGCGATTGCTGATAGAATGGATAATGGAAAGGTAAATCGAAAATTTATCTATTGCTTATTAGGTGATGGAGAATTAGATGAAGGTCAGAATTGGGAAGCTGTGATGTTGGGTGCCAAAGAAAAATTGGGAAATTTAATTGCGATAGTGGACAGGAATAATATTCAAATTGATGGTTTTACAGATGATATCATGCCGATTTCGCCATTGTTTGATAAGTTTAAATCTTTCAATTGGCACGTACAGGAAATTGACGGACATAATATGAGATCAATTGAAACTGCAATTGAAACTGCAAAAGCGGTCTCTGATAAGCCGTCCATTATCATTGCACATACCGTACCGGGACGCGGAGTTTCATATATGGAAGGCCGTTACCAGTGGCATGGAACTCCTCCTGGAATTTCAAATATGGAAGGTGCACCAGATAAGGCAAAACAGGGCGAAGTTGCATTAGAAGACTTAAGAACTCTACATGGTCGAATAATAAGTGAACACCAATAAAATGAACCTAAACCCAAAAATATTTGATAAAGATGTAGAACAAGTTCCAATCCGAAAGGGCTTTGGTAATGGTTTGGTTTTGGCAGCTGAAAAAAATAAAGATGTTGTTGGGCTTTGTGCGGATCTGACAGAATCGACAATGATGCACTTGTTCAAGAATAAATTTCCCGAGAGGTTTGTAGAAATCGGCGTTGCAGAGCAGAACTTGGCATCAGTGGCATCTGGAATGGCAGCCATGGGAAAGATTCCATTTATCAGTTCTTATGCAATGTTCAGTCCAGGACGAAATTGGGAGCAAATCCGCACGACCATTTGTTACAACGATAGGAAGGTAGTGATTGTGGGGTCGCATGCAGGAATTTCAGTTGGTCCTGATGGCGGAACTCATCAAGCAATCGAGGACATTGCAATTACACGTGTTATTCCAAATATAATTGTGATTTCTCCATGTGATGCAATAGAGGCAAAGAAAGCGACACTGGCGTGTTTAGATATTAAGACACCAGTTTACTTACGATTAGCTCGAGAAAAAACACCAGTGATGACTACAGAAGAAACTCCTTTTGTTGTAGGTAAAGCTCAAATTTTCTATGAAGCAAATAAGGCACTTTTAAAAAAGGAAAATATTGATGTAGGAATTATTGCAACTGGTTCGTTGGTTCACAAAGCAATAATGGTAGCGAGGAATTTGGAAAAGAAAGGAATTGCTGTGAATGTTTTGAATCTTTCTACAATTAAACCCCTTGATACAGATGCGATTTTAAGTTTAGCGAAAGAAGCAGGCGCTATTGTGACAGTTGAAGAACATCAAGTTGCTGGTGGGATGGGAAGTGCCGTGGCGGAGTTTTTAGCAGGAAATTTTCCTGTGCCAATCGAATTTATCGGAGTTCAGAATAAGTTTGGTCAGTCGGGCACTCCTGATAAGTTGATTGAACATTATGGAATGGGGGAATCTCATATTATGAAAGCGGTAGAGAGGGTGATGGGGAGGAAGTAATAATTAACAATGGGCGACTCCAGACTCACTAAAACTTTCCAAACTATATCTCCCGTGCACTCCACCCCTCCGGTTGCTTCTTCATGTAACCCTCTAATCTTTCATCAGTCAACAATCCCTTCTGTGCACCAACATATTCACAAACACTCATGGAATTAATTGATCCGTGCTTCATCGCAGTCTCTACATCCAGTCCTTTCAAAATCGCAATTGAAAAAGTTGAAGAAAAAGCATCTCCCGCACCAGTTCTTTCGTAGGCAGGTTTTTCATCAGGATACATTGGTAGGTGAACTGGCTTATCATTTATATAAGTATATGAACCGTCTGGTCCATCTGTAATAACAGGAAGTTTTACCCCTAGATTCTTAATCCCTGCTAATAGGGTTGTTACATCTCGAGTGTCAGTTCCTAGAATAATCTGTGCTTCTTCAACGTTACAGAAGAATAATTCTGCGCGTTTGTAAATTCTTTCCAGTGCTTTTGCACCAAATTTAATTTGATAAGTTCCAGGCTGGAAGACTAATCGAATTTCAGGATGTGAATCTAGATAATCTGCAATTTCGTTGTGGAAGGGTAGTGATTTTTCACCAAGAGAGCTTAGGTAAAACATTTTAGGTGATCCGATGTCAGGCATTTTAAGTGGATAGTCCTCGTGCTTAATTAAAATTGTGCGATCCTGTTCAAACCATAAAACATAGTGATAGTTTGTTACTAAACCCTTATTTATAGCCACATAATCAGTGGAAACTTTTTCCTGTTTTAATCTGTCAATACACTCTTTTCCATGCTGATCGTCTCCGATATTCACAATTAGTCCTGAAGATAAACCAAGTCTCGCTGCTGCAACTGATGCGTTTGCGCTATTTCCAACCGCGGGAACTTCTTCTGCGAATTCGAATGGAATTTTTGATCCATAAGGCATGCAAAGCTCTTTTGGATTTCCAGCGATATGACCAACTTGAAGTCTAATAAATGAATCGATAACGATATCTCCTAAAGCCACAAAATCAAGATTTTTCATAAGTATTATTGTATCAATCTAAGGTGCATAAAGCACACTTGACGGCAGGGTGGTGGAGTTGTACCATTTACTTCCAGTTGCTCTTTTTAATTTTAAATAGGTAGTGTTTATACTTAAACTTGGCTTTGAGGCGACTTATTATTTTTTCATTTTCATGGAGAGATAATATGTCGTCTCAAAGAGTGCCGAACTTCAAGAGGTTCTCCAGAGCGGCAGTTAAACCACAAAAAACAACCACGAAGAAAAAATAGTTATGACGCCCAAAGTCACAGTACCCAAGTCACCAACAGCACAACCCCCGGAGTTCTTCCGCGGGGAACCCATGCGGAAGAAACTGGAAGGTGGAGTCACCCTCTGCTTCCAACGCTTGGTACCCAAAACGGATGTCTGCAAGAAGACCGTCCGCAAAAGCCTGACAGCCTTCGGACGCAGTCCTGATGAGGCTTGCCTCAAGTTCGACCGCACATTCGTCCTGCCCGAAAATATCCGCGAACCTCTCATCGAGTTCTTCCTCGCGGATGGTAGCCCTCAAGACGGGACATGTCTCGTGATCGGCAAAAACGGCGGTGAAGCAGAAAGTATCGAAGTGAAATACAAGAGTCGCAACAATGAGCCATATGTCCATGCGACGCAGGCCATTCGCGAACTCGCCGAGGCTCCCGGAGTTTTCGGCATCGTCTTCCTCGAAGCGAAGACCAGCAAGTAACCGAAGTCGGCGTTCCTAGCGCCTACTTCTGGAGTGTGTCAAGGAAAGCACACGTGGTATGACCTAGGAAAACCAACACCACCTATTAGTTCAAAACCCAACCCTCGAGACGCGTAAGCGCCCCGAGGGTTGAACTTTCTCTAGACTAGAATAATTTGATACAATACACACATGAACTCAGTACAAAAATTTTCAAACGGTCTCACTTATCGAGAAACTATTAACACCGCTCGCGAACAAAAAATTTCAATTGGACATTTTAATATTTCAAATTTAGAGGCTTTGCGAGGGATTGTTCAAGCGGCTATAAAACTAAACGTCCCAGTTATTATCGGAGTATCAGAAGGGGAAAGAGACTTTGTTGGGGTTAAACAAACTGTTGCGCTGATAAAAGCTTATCGTGATCAATATAATAATCACCCAATATTTCTAAACGCAGATCATACTTATTCATTCGAAAGGGTAAAAGAGGCAATAGATGCTGGTTTTGATTCAGTCATTATTGATGGAGCAAAACTTCCAATGGATCAAAATATTTTGATAGCAAAAAAATCTGTTGAATATGCTAAAAAATGCGGTAGGGATGTGGTTGTAGAAGGGGAAATTGGATACATCGGTACTTCATCAAAAATTTTAGATGCAATTCCTGATGGGGTAACTGTTACAAGTGTTGAAGAGGCAAGGGCGTTTGTTTCTGCCACTGGCGTAGAAATGCTAGCCCCTGCTGTTGGAAACGTACATGGGATTCTTCGAAGTGGAGTAAACCCAGCACTGCGAATTGATTTGATAAAACAAATTTCTGAATCATTAAATATGCCATTGGTTCTACACGGGGCTTCCGGAATTAGTTCTGCTGATCTTGAAAATGCCTCTCAAAATGGAATGACCATTGTCCACTACAATACTGAACTTCGAATTGCATTTCGCGATGCAGTTAAAAAAACTTTGGAAAAAAATCCAGATGAAGTGGCCCCATACAAGATTATGGCATCGTCCATCGATGCAGTCCAAAAAGTGGTTGAAGAAAAGCTGAAAATAATGAATCGAATGAATTAAAAAAAATGAAATCTGAAACTCTAGAACAACTGAGGGCAGCCTTTAATGGCGATATGTATACGGACCCTGTCGTTTTAAAGCAGTATAGTCGAGATGCTAGTGTGTGTGAAATCATTCCACAAGTAGTTTTGTGTCCAAAAACAATTGGAGATGTAAAATCTATTGTTAAATTTGTCTCAAGTAATCCGGGGTTATCAATAACAGTAAGAGCAGCCGGAACGGATATGTCAGGGGCTGCCATTGGTGAATCTATAATAATGGACGTAAATAAATACATACAGGGTATTGTAAGTTGGGGCGTAATTGGAAAAATCGAAGCTGAAATTACAGTTTTACCGGGTACTTTCTATCGTGATTTTGAAAAGGAAACTATGGCTAAAGGTTTTTTCTTGCCAAGTTATCCAGCTTCAAAACTGATTAATACTGTTGGTGGAATGGTAGGAAACAATTCTGCTGGAGAAAAAACTTTGACTTACGGACAGACTGAAAGATATGTAAAAAGTCTGAAGGTTATTTTACGCGATGGAAATGAATATTTGGTAAAACCTTTAAATAAAGAAGAATTGGATAAAAAGTTGGCACAAAACGATTTGGAGGGGGAATTGTATAAGTCTGTTTGGAAAATTGTTTCAGAAAATGCAGATGAAATCCAAAGCGCAAAACCTATCACTTCAAAAAATTCTGCAGGTTTTGCTTTATGGAATGTTTGGAATGAAGATGAGAATATTTTTGACCTAACAAAAATAATTGTTGGATCGCAAGGGACTTTGTGTGTTGTCTCTGAAATTACTTTCAAGCTTGTACCAGTGCATTTAAAATCACAAATGCTTGTTGTTTTTATGCCATCCCTCGATCCAATCGGCCCTCTTGTTAAAGACATTCTTCCATTCGCTCCAACCAGCATTGAATCATATGACGAAGATACTATTAAATTAGCCGTAAAATATTTCCGGGATCTTCCTTACCAAGGAAAATTATTAAGCTTCTTGAAACTGGCGTGGAACTTTATGCCCGAATTCCAAATGGTCCGTTCTGATGGAATTCCAAAATTGGTGCTCTTGATTGAATTTACAGGAGATACCGAAAAAGAAATTGGAGATAAGATAAAAAAACTCAATGCTCTTATTAAAGAAAAATACTATTTAAAAACTGAATATGTGACGAGTCCATCCAAGGCTAAAAAATATTGGACCATCCGAAGGGAAAGTTACAACCTCTTACGAAAGCATGCTGAAGGTAAAAAGGTTGCTACTTTTATCGAGGACGTAATTGTCCCGCCAGAACGTCTTCCGGAATTCCTTCCACAATTTAGAGATATTTTAAAATCATACAATTTAACCTATAGCATTGCAGGGCACGCTGGGAGCGGCAACTTCCACGTTTTTCCACTTATGGATTTTAAAAATCCAGAGCATGTAGACAATATTATTGAAATATCAAAAAAGGTTTACAATCTCGTTGGTCAGTATAAAGGATCAATCACTGCCGAACATTCCGATGGTATTGTTCGCGCCCCGTTTCTTTCAAAAATGTTTTCCCCAAAGACCTTAGAACTCTTTGTTGGAATTAAAAAATCATTTGATCCACAAAATTTCTTTAATCCGGGTAAGAAGGTGGGGGCTACAGTGGAGTATTTTAAAAACCATATAATTAAGGAATAGGGGCTTGATTTCCTCCTTAAAATATATATACTTTCAGAACTATGATATCAATCAACTTAGAAAAGCGCGCAGCAGGTGCCAAATTGGGCTCTCTTCGCACATCTGGAAAAATTCCTGCTGTTATGTACGGCCCTAAAAATCCTGCTAAATCTGTTTCTGTAAACGAGATCGAATTTATTAAGGCTTTCCGACAGGCCGGAGAATCAACTGTAATTGTTGCTAATCTTGATGGTGCTGAACACGAGACTTTGGTTCACGATATGGACTTGGAACCTGTTTCTGGAAAAATCCGCCACATCGACTTTTTGGTACTTGAAAAAGGAAAGAAAATTACACTTCACGTTCCTCTTGAATACATTGGTGATTCGGCAGCTGTTAAGGCAGGTGCTCTTCTTGTAAAGGTTCTTCATGAAGTTGAAATTGAGGCTATGCCAAAAGATCTTCCTCACAATATCGAGGTAGATATTACTGCTTTGGTTGATCTTGAATCTCAAATCAAGGCCGGTGATCTTAAGTTGCCATCAGGAGTTGAATTGAAAACAGATGCTGATGAAATCGTTGCTATCGTTGCTGCTGCCAAGGAAGAAGTTGAAGAAGTTGCCGCTCCAGTTGATCTATCTGCTATCGAATTGTCTGAAAAGAAAGGAAAGAAGGATGAAGAGGGTGCTCCTGCCGAAGACGCTGCTAAATAATTTTTATAATATCACCCTGGGTGTTATAATAGATATTAATGAAGTGTTTTTTACGTTGCCTACTTATATTCACGCTGATATGTAATACGCCTTTTGCTCTTGCACAAGCAACTAACCCCAGTTTAACCCCTGATCAAGAGCGGGCACTTCGAGATGAATTAACCCAAATCGAACAGCAAATAAAACAGCAACAGGTAATTCTCGATCAGAAGCAAGGCGAAGCAACAGCTTATCAAAGCGATATAAAAAAATTAGATGCTCAGATTAAGCAAGCGAAATTAAAGATTCGCGCACACGAAATTTCCATACAAAACCTCGGAAAAGATATCGAAGTTAAAAAGAACACTATTCAATCATTAAGCGAAAGGATTGCTAAAAGTCGCGAATCGTTGACTCGAATTTTACAACGAACTCAGGCGCTCGATAACTTCTCTACAATCGAAGCGATTTTAAGTGGCCAAAAAATGTCCGATTTTTTTGTTGATATTGGAAACTATTCGAACCTTAAGAAAGATTTGAAAGTTCTTTTGGATAATATTGAATCTGCAAAAACTCAAAACGAAGAATTGAAACAACAATTAGACGACAAACGTAGTCAGGAGATTTTTACAAAAATAAACGTTGAAGACCAGAAGAAGAATATTGAAGGAGCTGAAGCTCAGAAACAAAAACTTCTTAGTCTGAATAAGGCTGAACAAAGTAAATACAAATCAGATATTACTAATAAACAGGCGAGGGCTACGCAAATTCGAAATGCCTTGTTTGCTTTGCGAGATAGTCCAGCTATTAAATTCGGAGATGCGTTGGCTTATGCCAAGAAAGCTTCACAGGTGACCGGAGTGCGCCCTGCGTTCATTCTCGCGGTTATCCAGCAGGAATCTAACCTGGGGGCAAACGTGGGAGCTTGTAAGCTTACCGATACAACAACTGGCGCTGGTGTTAAAATTAAAAGTGGTGCCTATGTTTCAAACCTAATGAAACCAAGCCGTGACATCCAGCCTTTCCTTCAAATTACAGCAGCAGCGGGACGTGACCCTTTAAAACAGCCAGTCTCATGTCCTCTTGAAATTGGCTGGGGAGGTGCCATGGGTCCAGCCCAATTTATCCCTTCAACTTGGGTGCTTTTTACAAGCCGTGTAGCAACCGCACTTGGAAAAACAAGCTCGGATCCTTGGAATCCTGAGGATGCCATTATGGCCTCAGCTATGTATTTAGGAGACTTGGGTGCCGGTGCAGGGAACGAAAAAAATGCGGCGTGTAAGTATTACTCTGGACGATCATGTAGTGGATCTAACTCTTTCTATGGTAGTCAGGTTGTAAATAAAGCCGGTGACATCCAGGCAAACATCGACATATTGCAGAATTCCTAATCTTCTGATAATATCTAACGACTTATGAAAGCAGACATCCACCCAGAATATAACAAAGACGCCGTTTTTACCTGCGCATGCGGAGCGATTTACAATATGGGCTCAACTAAAAAGGAGGTCAATGTTGAAATTTGCGCTAATTGCCACCCATTTTACACAGGTCAGGAGAAGGTTCTAGACACAGCCGGACGAGTAGAAAAATTCAAGGCTCGAGCTGCTAGTACTAAAAATGCCAAGAAGGCAAAGTAACTTAATTTAGAAAAAGCCACTTTTAATAAAGGTGGCTTTTTCTTTTGATATAATAAAACAATGGATATTGAAGCATTAAAAAAGAATCACGAGACGAACTATCTTGCTACAGAATTTGAAAGACTCGAAAAAGAAAAACGAGAGGTTTTGGCTATGGGCGAATCTGACCCCACTATGAAAGAGATGGCTGAAGAGGATGCTAAAAATTTAGATGTTCAAATAGAAGATATTAGAGGAAAGATTCAAGGAATTTTAGATCGTGATAAAGAAGAAGATGAATTTCCGTCCGAAGTTATTTTGGAAGTACGCCCAGGAACAGGAGGAGAGGAAGCATCATTATTTGCTGAAGAACTTTGCAACATGTATTTAAAGTTCGCAGTGACGAGAGGTTGGCAAACCCAGACCATTGATATTTCAGAAAGTGAATCTGGTGGCTACAAGCTCGCATCATTCGAATTGAAAGGAAAGCAGATTTACAAATATATGAGATATGAAACCGGAGTGCACCGAGTGCAACGTGTACCTGCAACTGAAAAATCTGGCCGTATCCACACTTCGACTGTAACCGTTGGAGTCTTACCTTTAAAGAAAAAAATTACAGTTGAAGTTAACCCAGGTGACATCGAAATGGAATTTTCTCGTTCAGGTGGAGCCGGAGGACAGAACGTAAACAAAGTGGAAACTGCTGTTAGACTTATTCACAAGCCAACAGGAATTGATGTGCGATCTACATCTGCTCGAAGTCAGTTAAAGAATAGAGAACAGGCTATGCAGATTTTGATGGCAAAACTTCAACAATTAAAAGAAGAGGAAGAAGCTAAAAAGTACGCTAAAAACCGAAAGGATCAGATTGGAACAGGGGACAGGTCTGAAAAAATCCGTACATATAACTTCCTGCAGGACAGAATTACTGATCACCGAATTAAACAGTCATGGCACAGTATTGAACGGGTGATGTTAGGGGAATTTGGTCCGATTATGGACGCGCTGCAGAATTTTAATGGTGAGGTGGGGGAGAGCACGGTGGATGATGACTAGGCAGTTTTTAGTTTCTTTTGAAGCAACTTCTTTTTGTTTTCTCGTTCAATTTGTGCCTTTATTTTTTTTCTATCCATCTGGTATTCAGGTTCGAGGGTATCCCACTCCTTTTTAAATTCAGGGTTTTTCAGCCATTTCTTTTCTAATTCCTTGAAAGATATAGAATCGTTTTTCATAGTCTTATTTTAGTTTATTTTTATAATAAATGGAATCTTCTTAAAATTTCGTACAAATCCCTCTGTCTAATTTGTTGAGTCTTCTTAAAAAATACGTAAAAAATCACTGCTCTGCCTTGTCTGAATGTATATATTAGACGTATGTTCTGCCTTTTTATTACCCTAAGCTCAAATATGCCTTTGAAGATTTTTTTACTGTAAGGCACCCTTAGATTGTTTCCAATTTCCTCTAATAATTTAATTGGCTTTTTACACCCGACCTGTGAATTTTCAGGCAGGTTGTTCATGAACTCTGCCGGTTGGCTCTTGATTTCAATTTCCATACATCCACTATTTCACACCGAGTTTAAATTTATATTAAGAAAGAATGAAGAATCGAAAAGCCCATTAAACAACCCTGAATTACTTATCCTAAACCCCCGTTGCCAACCTCCACCTCCTATGCTATATTCCTTCCTACATATGTCATCAACAACAGCAAGCAAAACTGCCTCAAAATCAGTCGTCGACGAAATGTTCAAAGTCGGCGCTCATTACGGTTTTATCAAGTCGCGCCGACACCCAACGGTCAAGCCTTTTATTTTTGGTACTAAAAATACAGTTGAAATTTTCAACTTAGAAGTAACAGAGGCACAATTGGCAAAAGCCGAAGCTTTCATTCAGGAAATCGCAGGAAAGGGCAAGCAGATTCTTTTCGCATCAGGAAAGAGTGAAATCAAAAACCCACTACAGCACGGTGCTGAGGCTTGTAACATGCCATTCGTGGCCGGCCGATGGATTGGTGGAACTTTCACAAACTTCGAAGCTATCCGAAGACGAGCTGACAAACTTACAGAATTAATTTCTCAGAAGGAAAAGGGCGAACTTAACAAATATACAAAGAAGGAGCGATTGTTGATCGATCGTGATATCACAAAATTGCAGACTCTCTTTGGTGGCCTTGTTTCTATGAAGTCACTTCCTGGTGCACTATTCGTAGTTGACGCCAAGAAAGAACACATTGCAGTCGCCGAAGCAAACGATGCTGGAATCCCAGTTATTGCACTTTGTGGTTCTGACAACGACATATCTGTTGTTAAATTCCCAATCATCGCTAACGATTCATCAGTAGACAGTATGACTTACTTCATCAGTCGCGTTTCGCATGCTGTAAAGACTGCTCCAAAGGCATCTGAGCCTATTGTCGACTCTAAATAATTTAGTTATAATAAACAACCTATGACAACTATTTCAATGGACCTTGTTAAGGAGTTACGAGATTTGACGGGTATTTCTGTAATGCAGTGCCGAAAGGCTTTAGAGGAGGCAGGCGGGGATAAAGAAAAGGCTATTATTCTACTTCGAAAAAAAGGCGCTGAAATCGCCTCTAAAAAGGGTGACCGAACCCTTGGAGCGGGTGTTGTAGCCTCATACGTGCACAGCAACAAGACTTTAGGCGCTATGGTAGAATTAATGTCAGAGACAGACTTCGTCTCTAAGAACGCCGAATTTATGGCTTTGGCGTATGATATCGCTATGCAGGTATCTGCAGCTAATCCTGATTTCGTTCGAAAGGATGAAATCAAAGAAGAAGATAAGGCACGTGCCACTGAGGTCTTTGCAAAAGAGGTAGAAGGCAAGCCAGAGGAAATGAAGGCAAAGATTCTTCAGGGCAAATTGGATGCGTACTTCAAAGACAAAATCCTTTTGGAACAACCTTTCATCAAGAATCCTGATCTTACGATCGGACAAATGATTGAAAATGCTATCCAGAAATTCGGTGAAAAAATCGAGATTGGAAAGTTTGTCAGAATGTCGATTTTGGGTAAGTAGTCGCAGGGGCTTAACCCTGCAATTATGTTAACTACATCTATAATTTTCATAGCCTCCACAGTTACAGCTCTCTTTATTTTGGCTAATAAAATCGGCCAGACAAACGGGTCACGTTGGTATGTACAGTTGCACTCTCATGAATTTGAACACAAGGTGATCAGTAAATTGGCGGCTTTTTGGGATGTTGCTTCTCATTCGACTAGAACAACTCTTCGATCAGTTTCTGCCAAGGTCCTCGAAAAAATGGAAAAGTTTTTCATGAAAGTTTTCTTCAAGCTATTTCGATACATCAACAAATTGTCTGATATGGTTAAGGGAAAAGATGTTCCAAAAAACAAAGGATCGGCATCATTTTTCTTGAAAAGGATAGATGAGACAGAGAAGTTGTAAAGTTTGAAAAAATATTTAGCTTGTGTTATATTCTTAACACGTCGCGCAGACAGTGAACGGTGCGCGACGAAATTTCGCAAAATTTGCCGCTTTAGCTCAGTTGGTAGAGCAACTGTTTTGTAAACAGTAGGTCCTCAGTTCGAATCTGAGAAGCGGCTCCAAAAAAGTAATTATTGGGCAGAAGTTCCTACTCCTCGAAGAAAATCAATTATTCCAGTAGGCGATCCAACTTGAACACAACTTGTTCCTGCATAGACCATACATGGGACACCACTTTGAATATAACCACCTAAAACCTGGGGCCCTGGCTGAAATACATTATAAGCTTGGAAAAGCCTAGATACACCAGGAATATAGAGTAACTGAATTACGGATTTTAAATCTACATCATAAATAAATAGAAGTATAAAAGCTGTGCAAGTACAATACTGTACATAGACTATTCTTCCACCAAAGACGGTTCGCACACCACCGCTACTGGAAGATTTTCCAATAGCAGAAGAGATGGCTGCGGCCCCAACAATACCAGCTGCAACTCCAATGTTTGCATTTGAGGATGAAGAGTTGCTTGTTCCAGTGGCACTGGCCGCTGAGGTTCCGGGATTGTATGTGAACAGGTCATTATTTGTATTGTTTGAGGTGTTGTTTTGCGTTGTTGACCCTGCGCGATCTTGGACATTAATTACAAATTCTTTGGTTACATATTGATTCCCTGAGGAAATACGAACAATGAAAGTGTAAGATCCAGCGGACTTCGGTGTTCCTGATAATGTAAAGGGAGCTTTACAAGGAGATGTTACGCAAACTCCACTTCGAGCTGTAATTCCACTTGGTAGTGAGCCATATAAAACTACCCAGTTGTATGATTCATTGCCGCCAATTCCCTGAATTGTACCTGAATAGGAAGTTTCTACTGTCGCAGAGGGGACAGAGGCTGTAGTGATTGAAAGTGGTGTGGTTGAAGCTGTCGTTGTTGTAATATCAAGACTGGTTGTTTCGGTACTAGAAGGTAGGTTGTTTTTTGTGTTGTCGAGAATCTGATTCAGAACACTACGGCTTCGAGCCCCGATAATCCCGGTTGGATTAGAAAATCCAAGTGGTTCAAGAATTACTGATTTGTATATAATCTGAAACCTTTCAACTGCATTTTGAGTAGCATTTCCAAAATAAGTTGTCTCGTTGCCCTGACTTCCTGGCCCTGTTAATTTTACAACTGTCCGACTGTCGCTGTTCAATAATATCTGGAGCATTCTGACCTGCTCGCTATCAAGTCCGTTGTACATGTCTTGTGTAAAGAGAAAATTGTTGGGTATTCCATTTAAACCGGATGTACTTGCAGGTGAGGTGCTAGTTGCTACTTCAGTAGCCAAAAGGGCCAGTGGATGCATAAAGAACATGAACGCCGAAAGAAAAATCGCAATAGGTTTGTACCATGTTCTCATGGGACAATTATAACATAGCCTTTATCTGTTTGTGGATGTCGATGTAGTCGAAGAGCTGTTCTCGATTCTCTCTTTATCAAGCTCTTTTAATTCCGGAAGGATTTCTTTCATTTTGTCTATCGAAAGAAATCCTTTATAAGTTTCTTCATTTATAACAAGAACAGGGTAGGGTTCTGCCACTTTGTAAATTTTAGCAAGCGTGTCGACTGCAGAAACAGATAGGCGTCGATCAAATGAATATATTCGAACATTTGGATAGGTGTTTCTTAGATGGTTTAAAACCGCACTAGTTTTTTCACAATCTGCACATTCGGTCTTGCTTCCATAAAAGTAAAGGATAGAAATAGGCTTTAGTCCACACTTTTCGCTAAGTCTCTGCATTAATGAGAAATCTTTTATTTGTAGTAGTTCGTAATATTTCTTGATGTGATTAAACTCCTCGTTACTTTGGCTAGATTCTAGATAGGAAAGTTTTTGCTCGAGGCTATTTAATTCAGTTGACAAAATACTGTCGTTAACATTTTTACACGAAGTTTCTCGAAGTAGATCGTACTGAGTTTCTGATGACAGGATGTTTAAAGAAATAGTGTCCTGTAGGGAACGAAGGTCTCCAGTTCTTGATTTGTCTAGTATATTATTGACCCATAAGGCGAGTCCAAAAAGCAACGAGGTAATGATGAATGTCATTACGTACTTGCTCCAATCAATAGGTTTTCGATTATGTTCGTTCATAGTTTTATCTCCAAGCCGCATCGCGCTTTCGTATTGTATTATATACCGATTTTGCAAGCCAGATAGGTGAGATGAGAGAATATAGCATGATGAAGTAAACCATGTCCATTTTTTTTGAGTCTTTAACATTGGCCAGTTTTCGTCCACGCCACACTGCAAAAAAAATCAATCCTAGAGAAAAGATACTTAGCAAGAAAGTTCCTTGGGTGTGGTAGTAAAGCCAATCTTTAAATTGAGTGATGGTGTCTAAAGAAAAACTGTTTCCAAAATAACCAAGCTGATTTTTCCATCCTATAACATTAATATCATTTATCGTCTTGATAGATCTAGCAATAATTTCAAAAACACTGTAGCAAAGAGCGAACATCGTTCCGACAATAATCCACATGGTAAGAGGGAGAACTAGCATACCTATGTTTCCATATTTAGGGTTAAGAATCATATGCTTGTAATCAATGGCGTTTTGAATGAATCCTCCGGTCCAGCGGACTCTTTGTCGGTAGAGTCGATATAGGGTACGTGGTCCCACCGTGTACACTACAGCTCTGTCTGCACATGAAATTTTCATATGTTTGCTCTGCATGCGAAGGGCCATTTCGAGGTCTTCGGTATTGTGTGCGTGGCGATAGTTTCCAATTTGCTCAAAAACTTTGGTTCTAAAGATTGAAAATGGACCAGGTGTAACGTACTGGGCGTCTATAAGTCCCATAATTTTTCGTAGAAAAATCCCCATATTATATTCAGCATTTTGCATCATTCTCACAAAGGTATCTGGATTCTGAATCTTCATTGATGGTGTGACAGCCATGATTTTCTTGTCAGAAAATTTATCAATGATGTGTCGTAAAGCCTCAGAGTCGACTTCTGAATCGGCATCTAAACACCCGATGAAATCGGTTGTGCAATTTGCAATACCATGATTTAAGGCTGTGTACTTCCCACCATTTTCCTTTTTATGTAAAGTGATGTTGGAAATATTTGAAAATTTTTGGATTAGGTTCCAGGTGTTGTCAGTTGATCCGTCATCAACGATGCTAATTAGAAGTTTTTCTTTTGGATAATTTAGTTCTAAAAGTGATTGTATGGTTTTTTCGACTGTGGCGAATTCATTAAAAACAGGGACAAGGATTGTCACAGAGGGGAGTTCTTCTTCGCGAAGTGGCAAAGGGGCTGGTTTTATCCTAAATTCATGCTTATTCTCGAAAAAAGTAAGCAAAATAAAGACCTGGTAGTAGACCAAAAAAAACATGAAAAAGTAAATAATAGAGGAGACGGAAAGTGCCATAAATAGGCTTTTAATATAGCAGATATGGCGTTTTTTTCAAACTCGGCTTATACTCTTTATATGAAAGGTTATTCGCATGTCATGAACCAAGAAATCCGTATTATCACGGATATTTTTGCAGAACTTGGGTTTGTGGTCGCTAATGGTCCAGAATTGGAGACCGAATTTTATAATTTCGATGCACTGAACATTCCGGCGGATCACCCAGCACGAGACATGCAGGATACTTTTTGGGTTAAGGGTGAAAAAGGAGAAGAGAGGAAGTTGTTGAGGACTCACACTTCAAATGTGCAGATTAGATTCATGCAAGCGAATACTCCACCGTACGGAATGCTTGCTCCTGGAAAAGTTTATCGAAACGAAGCAACTGATGCGACTCACGAAGCACAATTCCACCAAGTTGAAGGAATGTATATAAATAAAAAAGTTTCAATGAAAGATTTAAAAGGGACTTTGGAATACTTTTTCAAAAAATATTATGGAGAGGATGCAAAGATCAGATTTAGACCAAGCTTTTTTCCATTCGTAGAACCGGGTGTTGAGGTTGATGTTTTGTTTAAAGGAAAATGGTTGGAGGTCATGGGTGCTGGACTTATGCATCCAAAAGTTTTAAAGGCAGGTGGAGTTGATTCGACTGAATGGAGTGGTTTTGCTTTCGGCATGGGATTTGATCGAATTATCATGATCAAATACGGAATTGATGATGTTAGATATTTGTATTCGGGGGACTTAAGATTTACAAGACAATTTTAAAAACATGAAAGTATCGCGCAATTGGCTACAAAATTATGTCAGTAAACCGATCCCTAAAGGGGAAGCTTTTTTTGATTTGTTGTCTTTAAATATTTTTGAAGTTGAAGGTCATGAGGTCATAGGAGATAACGAAGTGTTTGATGTAAAAGTATTAGCAGATAGAAATGCATATTGTTTGTCACACCGTGGAATTGCACGAGAGGTTGCGATTTTAATTGGAGCGGACTATAAAGTTCCTGAATTTTTAAATACACCAGTTGCCGTCTCAAACAATGTGACACTTCCTGAAATTAAAATTGAAAGTGATATTTGTCGAAAATATCTATCTCGAAAAATAAATGGAATTACAGTTACAGCCTCCCCAGATTGGTTAAAGGGCGGACTTGAGGCGCTTGGACAGCGATCAATTAATTCAATAGTGGATATGACTAATTACGTCATGATGGATTCGGGACAACCCTTACATGCTTTTGATGCTGATTTAGTAAGAGGAAATATTGTGGTGCGAATGGCAAAGGAAGGCGAGATGGTTACCACATTGGATAATAAAGAAATAAAACTTGATTCAAAAACATTGGTGATTGCTGACGATGAAGGGGTGCTTGCTATTGCTGGAGTGAAGGGTGGGAATCATGCGGGGGTTACAATGGCAACAAAAAATATTATTTTGGAATCAGCAAACTTCATGCCAGCTGAAATTAGAAAAACTACTGTAAAGGTAAATATTCGAAATGAATCATCAAAGAGATTTGAAAATGACTTACCACTTGAATTCGCGAATGTGGGATTAAATGATCTTTCACTATTAATTGCAGAAGCAAACCCGAAGGCAGAATTTGGTCCGATTTTCAATTATGGTCCTGATATAGATGAAGCAAAAATTGTTGAAACAACAATCGATTTTATTCGAGAGTGCATAGGTATTGAAATCTCTAATGATGAGATAATTTCAATTCTAAAAAAATGCGATATGCAGGTCGAGGGTAATTTGAAAGTAACCGCTCCAACATACCGACGTGACATTAATATTCCACAGGATTTGGCCGAAGAGGTTGGACGTATTTATGGCTATGAAAAGATTACAGATTCAAAACCAGTTAAAATTGAAACATCTTTACAAAATGATAATGAATTTACCACTGCAGAATACATTAGAGATTTGCTTGTCGAAATTGGATTTGATGAAATTATTGGATATGCACTTCGTGAAGATGGAGATTTTGTACTGGAGATGCCATTGTCAAAAGACAAAAGTACTCTGAGAAAGACACTTGTAAATTCAATGAATGAATACATCGAATCAAACAGTAGATATTTGGATCTATTAGGAATTAAGCAGGCCAAGGTTTTCGAAATTTCTAGAATTTTTCCGCATGATGGAGAGAGAACAGTTTTGTCACTTGGGGTGATTAATCAAAAGGGTCCTGAGAAACCGCATATTGTGATTGTAAATGCTTTGAAGTATTTAACAGACAATGGAATAATTGTTGATGCATCAGTTGATGTAAAAATAAATGAAGTTACAGCGACAGAATCAAAAATTGTGTTTGATAGAAAAATGGAACTTTGTTTATCGCCTGACTTAGATATTGGAAAAATGAGTATTGATGGGGATCATAAGAAGATTTTTGAGAAAGAGAAAAAAACATTGATAAAATTTAAAAAGATTTCTGCCTTTCCATTTGCGACGAGAGATGTGGCGATTTTGGGTCCGGGTACAGAAAAGGAGGTTTATGATTTGATTGTTGATATTGCTAAGAAAACAATTGGTGAGGAAAATTTTGTACGAGCGACTTTGTTTGATGTGTTTACTAAGGAGGGGAAAACATCGTATGCGTTTAGGTTGGTCTTTCAGTCACAGAGTGAAACATTGAAGGATGAGGTGATGGATGGGGTTCTAAAGAGTGTTAATGAGGCGGTTGTGAATAAGGGCTGGGTTGTAAGGTGATTCTGGGTATATGGGCTTGTGGTAACACCCCTTGATAGTTAGTGATATAATATTTTGTATGGCGCAAACCGATAAAGAAATCGAGATGTCTCAAAAAATAACTACAAGCGATGAGAAAGCTTTTCTAGAATCAATTATTGAGAATATTCCCGATATGGTTTTTGTTAAAGATGCAAAAGATCTGAAGTTTTTAAAATTCAATAAAGCCGGTGAAGATCTCCTTGGTTATAAGAGGTCTGATCTTTTGGGAAAAAGTGATTATGATTTTTTTCCAAAAAAAGAAGCCGATTTCTTTATAGAAAAGGATAGGGCTGTGCTTGATAGTAATGAAATACTTGATATTCCTGAAGAGATAATTAAAACCACGCATGGAGAAAGAATACTCCACACCAAGAAAATCAGCATTAGAAATAGTGAGGGTAAGCCAGAGTACCTTCTCGGTATATCAGAAGACATCACTTTAAGAAAAGATCTTTCTAAGAAAATAAAAGAAGTATCAGAAAAGCAGTCTGTTACACTAGGATTCCTTCAGGATTTTATCGAGAACTCAACTGATAGAATCGTTTTTGTCGATAAAGATAGTAAGGTTGTCGTGTATAACACAGCTTATAGAGATGAAGTAAAAAAGATTTTTGGAACAGAGATGTCAACAGGTATTACCTTTAATGAGTTAATGGGTGCTGCTCCGAAGGATCAAATTGATGGTGTTAGTGCACTCTGGAAAAGGGCCCTAGAGGGAGAAAAGTTTAGTATTTTTCAAAAATTCGGGAGTGACCAGTACACCTATAATTACTATGTAATTACGTTTTATCCACTAAAGAACAAGGAAGGGCAAATCATGGGAGCAATGCATGTTGGTCAAAATATTAATGAGCACAAACAAGATAAGGCAATTCTTGAAAGTCTAGGAGAAGGTGTGATTGTTACGGATCATCTTGGTAAAATAATGATGATTAATCCAAAAGCCTTAGAATTGATAGGTGTTAACAAAGACAGTGAATTGATAGGAAAACAACTTCTTGAATCGGTAAAGGTACTAGATTCTAAAGGGGTCATGATTCCAGCTGAAACTAGATTTAATAGTACAAACTCAACAAATCGTGCGTCTGTGTCCAATATATACTTTTATGTTAGAAAAGATGGGTCAAAATTTCCGGCCGTATCGACCATTACTCCAGTAAAGGTGGATAACAACCTAGCTGGAACTGTGGAAATATTTCGCGATATCAGTAAGGAACAGGCTTTTGAAAAAACAAAAAATGAATTTTTGTCACTCGTCTCACATGAATTACGTACCCCCCTCACAATTGCAAACTGGTATGCTGAAGCATATTTCAAATCCATCGACTCAATTGACTTAGCCAAGCAGAAAGAATATGTAGGAGAGATTCGAAAAGCACTAGAGCATGTCAATGAAATTGTGGGTGCAATATTACAAATATCGCAGATCGAGCTTGGAAAAATAAAATTAGAAAAAACAAACCTAGATATTGTTGCACTGACAGGTGAAATAGTTCATGGATTTATTTTAGAATCACAACAGAGCGGTTTACTAATTAAGACGGACTTCGGCGGTCCTTCTTTAAGATGTTTGGTCAGTAAAAATCTCTTTACCATTGTGTTAAATAATCTTATCTCTAATGCTATAAAGTACAGCAAATCTAATGGGGAAATAAACATAAAAATAAACCTTGAGAAGGATAGTTTGGTTATGGAAGTGAAGGATCATGGCTGTGGAATACCCGAGATCGACCAGGAAAAGATATTTACAAAGTTGTTCAGAGCTGAAAATGCAAAAGAATTAAAAGTGAGCGGCACAGGGCTTGGTCTCTATATCACTAAGTTGTTTCTTGAACAGGTGAAAGGTGAGATTTGGTTTTCTTCAATTGAAAACGAGGGTACGACTTTCTATGTCAAAATACCGATTAGTCCAGGTTCAAGTTAGGAAAGATTATTATTTATTAAAAGAGTATAAAAACATATAATATAAAATGAATAATAATAAAAAAGTTTTACTTGTCGTCGAAGATGAAGAGCCGATTCTTCGTGTTTTGTCAGAACAATTAAGAAGTGAAGGTTTTGAAGTCCTAGAAGCGGTCAACGGAGAGGTTGGACTAAAACTTGCTCTTGAAAAACATCCCGACTTCATACTGGTTGATCTGCTTATGCCAAAAATGGGAGGACTTGAAATGATAGAAGAACTCCGTGAGGATCCTTGGGGTGAAAAAGCCCCGACAGCTATCCTAACAAACCTTACAGGTCTAGAGCCAGTTAGTGAGGGTTTGAAATTAAAAACCTACGATTATTTGATCAAGTCAGATTGGAGTATGGAAAATATAATTGGGTATATTAAGGAAAAGCTTGGAGTTAAATAGGGGGTGGTTTAAAACAACACATATAACTACATTTGTACACGTGCTTGAAAGTACTAAAAATGCTATAATCCCCCTACAAATATGCCCAAAGATTCCGCAAAGAAAGCAGTCTACGACGCTTCGAATATCACCGTCCTCGAAGGTCTAGAACCGGTTCGTAAACGACCTGGTATGTACATCGGTACCACAGGTCCCGATGGTCTACACCATTTGATTCATGAAATTTTTGATAACTCTAGAGACGAGGCTATGGCCGGACGATGTTCTCGAATTGAGGTTGCACTTCTTCCTGATGGATATGTTCGAGTAGTTGATAACGGAAATGGAATCCCAGTTGGAATTCACCCAAAGACAAAAGTTTCTGCTCTTGAGACAATTATGACAGTCCTTCACGCCGGAGGAAAATTCGATAATGATGCTTATAAGGTGTCCGGAGGTTTGCACGGAGTGGGTGCGTCTGTGGTAAACGCTTTGTCAGTTCACACCAAGGTTACAGTTCATCAAGACGGTGGAATTCACGAGCAAGAATACAAAATCGGAAAGCCACAATACAAGGTAAAGAAAATCGGTTCTTCAAAAGAACATGGAACAGTTGTAATGTTCAAGGCTGATGAAACTATTTTCAAGGAAGGTGTTGTTTATAATTTCGATCGTGTCGTTAATCATTTGCGACAGCAAGCATATTTAGTGAAGGCGCTTGAAATCAATGTTTTGGATGCACGACAGGCAGATGCTGGTTTAGTAAATGAATTGTTGGAAGACAATATAATGTTCTTGAAGGATGAGGATGTTTTGGATGTGCCTTCAATGACTTTCTATTTCGAAGGAGGACTTAGATCATTGGTTGCTTTCTACAACCACTCTCAGAAAACACTACATAAAAATATTTTTTATGTTGAAAAGGAAGCAGACAAAGTGCAGGTAGAAGTCGCATTACAATACATTGATGATGTGTCTTCAAAAATTGTGGCGTTTGCGAACAATACATATAACTCGGAAGGCGGAACGCACGTTGCCGGATTTAAAACTGCTTTAACAAGAATTTTGAATAGTTATGCCAAGAAAAATAATTTCGTAAAAGAGGGAAGTGATGACAGCTTTACCGGAGAGGACGTGCAGGAAGGATTGGTTGCAGTTGTGTCTGTTAAATTGCCCGAGATACAATTTGAAGGTCAAACAAAAGCAAAATTGGGTTCAACAGAAGCGCAGGGTGCCACATCTACTGTCTTTGGACAGGCGTTCTCTGATTACTTGGAGGAATATCCAGAAGATGCGAAGGCAATTGTCAACAAGGCAATCCTAGCCGTTCGTGCACGAAAAGCTGCCAAGGCTGCTAAAGATTCAATCCTACGAAAGGGTGCCCTTGAAGGTATGACGCTTCCTGGAAAATTGGCTGATTGTCAGTCAAACAAAGCCGAAGAATCTGAACTATTCATTGTGGAGGGAGATTCTGCGGGAGGTACTGCAAAGATGGGACGCGATCGACGTACGCAGGCGGTTCTGCCACTTCGAGGAAAGATTTTAAACATTGAACGGGCGCGACTTGATAAAATGCTTGCATCAGAGCAAGTGAAAAATTTGGTAATTGCACTTGGAACTGCAATCGGAGATAGTTTTAATATTGAAAAATTGCGATATCACAAAGTTATCATCGCAACCGATGCCGATATCGACGGAGCACACATTCGAACCCTGATTTTGACTTTGCTCTACAGATATTTCCGACCGCTTATTGATGGTGGATTTATTTACATTGCGCAGCCGCCACTTTACAAAATTAAAATTGGAAAAGAGATTACATATATATATGATGACGAGGCTAAAAACAAATTCTTGAAGTCCCGTGGTTTCAGTTCAGAGGATGTTCAAGAAGTTGAAGAGGAAGAGGATGAGGTGACTGAAGAAGTAGAAGGTGAAGAGGTAGAAGTTGCAAAGACTGTACGAAAATCAAAGCCGCAAATTCAACGATATAAGGGTCTCGGAGAAATGAACGCCGAAGAGTTGGGAGAGACGACAATGGACATAAAGAAGCGTATTTTAAAGCAGGTGACTATTGATGATGCTTCAGAGGCGGATAAGGTGATTGAGACCTTGATGGGAACAGATGTGCCTGCGAGAAAGACTTTCATTCAGACAAATGCTAGGAGTGCGAGGATTGATGTATAATTAGCAAGTATGTTAAATACACAAGAATTTTTAGGAAACATAATAGAAACTTTTACTATTATGGGAATCCATCGTATTTTTTTAGTTGATGAAGATTGTTCACAAAAAATAAATTCAGGGGATTTCGTTGAAGTAGAGTTAAAATCTGGAAAAAAAATATCAACTCAATTTCTAGACGGCTACCTAGTCGACGGATCAGAATATCAAAGTAAGGCACCTAAAATTTCATCAATAAAGGTGGAAAACTTAAA
>JANOAN010000007.1:0-80440 GCA_031411135.1 bacterium
TTTCCCGGAAGGTATTGATTTCCAAGGTGCCAAGATTTTTAAGGCTTTGGTTGGTTTTAATAATAAATAATTAATTTAAAATGAAATTTTTCTATATAATTTTAGCTATAGTAGTTATTACGTTTTTACTATTAAATCTTAAGTCTTTTAAATTTAAGCAGGAAAATAATCAGAAAAAAAGTGTTAGTGGTGGTGTTTACAGAATAGACGACAAAGAGGTAAGTGAATCAGAATTTCTTAAATTTAAATCAAACTTAAATATTTCAGAGGAGTTGGCATATCACGCAGAAATTGCAAAAAATCCTATGCAGCCAGAATCCTACCCAGCAGGTGTTGAAATGGGTTATGAGGCTATTGATAAAACAAATTCTGAAAAATATGTGTATATTACTATTGAATACCCTGAAATGAAGTTTTTTGAATTACGAAAAGTAAATGATGAAGTTTCGTTGAATAAAAAAATTATGGAACTAAAAGATAAAGAATCAAAAACATTTTTTGATCTAACAATTACAAATTTGGGTGGAGGACACAAAATCTTACCAGATGAAAATGGTCTACGTAGTGGAGATTTATCATTTGCAGAATTAAAATTGCAAACCCCGCGGCTTTTAGAGGAAAAGCATAGAATTATTTTGGATACCGAGGGTGCTCAGTCTTTTGATTTTGATAACTATAAAATAACTGTAAATAGGATCGATTGGGATGGAGAGTTGGTTATTTTAGAAGTAGAGAGGGTTAAGTAACTTTAATTCAACTTACCGATAGCGTTCGAAGTATTAAACCGTAGGGTTTTGTATTGGCGTTTTTTTTTGCTATAATATTTGTATGAAAATAAATCTATTCCGAACGGTATTTTTGTCTGCACTATTTGTTTCTATTATCAGCCCATCTATAGCTGGTGCTGCCTCTACCTGGACGCAGGTAACAAATGACAGTTTCGGTAGAGCAAATTCCAGTACTGTTGGAAACAGCTGGGATGATGAAAGTAATACAGGTTCAATCTCGACCAGCACTCTTGTGGTTACTGCCCCTGCGTCGAATAATACTGGTTATCCTAGAATTTTAAGACCATCATCAGAAATATCACTGGACCAAAAAGTAGATGCTACGTTTACATTGTCAGCAGGTGATATTGCAAACGGAGCGATAGAGCGTCGACTTATTCTTCGTGCCCACAAAGAGCAGGCTGCCGATGGTTCAAATTTATACTCATCATACCAAGCAAGGCTTTCAAACGGGGGAACTTTTCAAATTGTAAGAATGTATAACGGACTACAACTTACTCCCAATGCCGCTGGTAATGGAAGTTTTACAGCAACAGCGGGACATTCCTATCTTGCAAGTTTTTCAGTAACGAATACATTCCCATCCGTCTTACTCCTTACTCTTATAGATATGACAGCTTCAACGACCCAGGTTATTGCCAGTACTTCACTTTCTGATTATGCGTATGTCCAGGCAGCAAACAGCTCTAATGGTTTGAACAAGACTACTACATTTATGCAACCAGGTGTAGCTGGTGTAGGTATAGCTGGTGCCAGCGCTGGTCAATCTGTAACTTACACAAACGTTACAACTTACAGTAATTCACAAAGCGGCTCAATGGTTGTTCCGACAATTATAGGTAACAACTTAGGTGGGTACTATGCTGAAAATAGAAAGTTCTATTTAACAACCCAGTATCCAACCGGAGGGACTGCAAGTTCTACCTCAATTACAAACCCATATTACATTAGGTGGTATCGAGGATCGGGTAACTTTACCCCACCAACAACCAGGGATGGAAGTGGAGGTGGATCTGGAACCTTTGTAGGTACTGGAAATGAGGTTGTTGATTCAAATGCTCCAACAGGTGTTTCGAATTATAGTATTTCTTACAAAGCCGTTTTCTTTGATTATGGAACGGCTTCAACTACGGGTGTGGCTGGCGGTTATACAAACGTAAACAGTCCTTCTGCTCTAATTGCCAAAAATATTCAATACATCGGAGATTCAATTACATACGGTCTTTATACAAGTACGAATAGTAATTCCACTGCTCCTAGTGCTTTTGCAGGAACTATTCTTAACGCAGATAGTGCTATTAATACTGTCTACAGTCTCAGTGCTATAACCTATGGAGTAAGTAGTATGACCACTAATGATTTTGCTGGTACTCTGTTGTCAGCTGTACGATCTATGGCATACGATGGACAAATAGGTGTAGCTTCTATAATGCTTGGTGCAAATGACGCAAAAGATAGCGGTACCACATCTCTTGCGCAATACAAAGCAAATATTCAGACGATAATGAATGCAGTTACCAACGCTGCAACAACCACAAGTCCAAAGTTTGTTTTAAACAAAACTACATGGATTGCGCCTGGGGCACTGGGTTTGTGGTCGACGTCCACGGCGTCAGTTTTGCAAGGATATTTTGGACAACTAGATCAATTGGCCAACGGAACAAACATTGTCGTTGGTAGTACTAGTGCATACACGGAAACAGAAAGATTTGGCTATGCTTCAGGCCATACTCATATAGGTAGTGCGAGCTACCCATCTCCTGGACCAGTGTTGGGCACCTCAGACTATCTCGTTGACGGTGTTCACCCGTATGACGGAGGTACAAAAATGATTGCCACCCTGGAATGGGCACCAAATGTTAAGAATGCGTTATTAGGAAATTATACTGCTGCCTATGACGCAACCGCACCAAATGCGACTGTTACAGCTCCGTTGGCAGCCTCAACTATGGCTGGTTCTTCGGTGACATTGTCTGCAACTTCAACTGATAATACTGGGGTGTCAGGTGTTAAGTTTTATGTAGACAGCACCCTGATTGGATCAGAAGACACATCTTCACCATATTCAGTCACATGGGACAGTACTGTATTTGCTAGCGGTACACATTCAGTTGTTGCAGTCGCAAGAGATGCGGCAGGGAATGTCGCAACATCGTCTGCTGTTTCATTTACTGTCGATAACACTGCTCCTGTAAGGTCTGCTGGGTCACCATCTGGAACTCTTGCTCTCAATACAACATCAACAACGATTTCACTTACAACAAACGAAACTGCAACATGTAAATATTCTACAAGTTCCGGACAGTCATACGGATCAATGACAAGTTTTAGTACAACAGGTGGCACAAGTCACTCTCAATCAATTTCTGGTCTCACAAATGCTGGCAGCTACATTTATTATGTGAAATGTTCAGATACAAATTCAAATATCAATGCAACTGACTACACTATTTCATTTGCCGTTGCTGCAGACACTACTTCTCCTGTTGCAACTTTAACTAGCCCAGCAAATAATTCCGTGATAAGTGGGAGCTCTGTATCTGTAGCTGCAACTGCAACTGACGATGTTTCTGTCTCTGGTGTAAAGTTTTATATCGACACTACTTTGATAGGATCAGAAGACACTTCATTCCCATATTCAGTTACATTAAATAGTACGTCAGTGATTGATGGTTCACATTCAATCAGGGCTGTTGCAAGAGATGGTACAGGAAACGTTGCAACTTCTTCTGTTTTTACAGTTACCGTAGATAACACTGCACCTGTAATAAGTTCTATTAGTGCATCTAATGTTACAACATCATCAAGTGACATTACCTGGACAACGGACGAATTAGCTAATAGTCAGGTTTACTACGGAACTTCTATATCGTATGGAAGTACAGGCTCAAGCAGTAGCATGCTAACAAGCCACTCACAAAGCATTTCTGGTTTATCGGCAAGTACTTTGTATCACTACATTGTCGTTTCAGCTGATGCATTAGGAAATCAGGCGACTTCATCAGATCAGACGTTCACGACCTCAGCAGTGGTAACAGGACCTACGTTTGCCCCAGGTTCACAAACAGGTGGTGGATCGGCTTCTGCGGCTGATATGATGGTGTTTAGAAATATTGTGGCTATTAATAACCAGAATAATATAACCGCACCTGTCGTCGTTCCGCTTCCAGCAAAATTCACCGCTACAGCAAATACGGGTACGCAATCACTTCAAGTAAAGCAATTACAGTATTTCTTAAATACCCACGGGTTCCCAGTTTCAAATAGTGGAGTAGGATCACTTGGAAAAGAAACTACATATTTTGGTGAACAGACAAAACTTGCTGTTAAGAAATTTCAGAAGGCTAATGGTATTACACCGGTGAATGGTTTATTTGGTCCAAAGACAATGGCAGCTGTTAATGCGGTGTTGAAGAAGGGGAAGTAGATTTAATTCAAATTCCTCACACTATCCGCAATCAAACTCGGACTTCCGTTTCTTCTTGAAAACTTTCCTTTAATAACAACGCAGGATTCTTGAATCAGAACCGATTTTAATTGTTCGTAAGTTTTTGGAAATACTACCACCTCAAGTGACCCAGTTAAGTCTGCCACTTTCAAAAACATCATCTTTACTGCCTTATCTTTTTTAGTTGCAATTTCTTTTGCTTCCTCAATGATTCCGGCGACAACATATGCCGCCTCTTCTTTTCCAATTTCTTTTAACTTTTCAATATTCAATTCACGTTTCAATAAAATTTCTCTGTATTTATCAAGCGGGTGACCAGAAATATATAGTCCCAGTAATTCCTTTTCCCACAGTAGTTGATCAGCTGGCTTGGCAGGTGGCGCCTCTCTCAATTTCAAATGACTCTCAGAACTTCCCATAAGATCAAAAAATGACCCCTGTTCTTTGTGGTGTGAATCTTGTGATTTATTGAAATCCAGTAAGTCTGGAATATTTTCAAGCATCATCCCTCGTTCACCGAATGCATCCATTGCTCCACACTTTACCAATGACTCCAATGATTTTTTATTCAAATTTCTATCTCTGACACGATTTAAAAAATCCTCTAACGATTTAAACTTTCCATTGTCTTCCCGTTCTTTAATGATTATGTCCGCAATTCCTTCTCCAAAGTTCTTGATACTATAAAGTCCAAATCTAATCTTATCTCCAAGCTTATCTTTTTTATTATTGTCTGTTTCCATCAGTTCGCTTGCCGGTATTCCTTTCACAACGGTAAAGTTTCCAAAAGATTCATTAATATCTGGTGCGAGGACTGGAATTCCCATGCGCTTACATTCAGCTACATAAATGGCAATTTCCTCTACATCACCGTGCGTTCCTGTCAAAATCGCTGCCATATAAATAGCAGGGTAGTTGGCCTTCATATAAGCAGTTTGATACGCAACTCGGCCATAACTTGCTGCGTGAGCTTTGTTGAATCCATATGCCTGGAAGGGAACGAAAAGTTCCCACAGGTGGTCGGCGAACTTTTTTGTCTGACCATTTTTGATAATTCCTTCAATGAATTTTTCTTTCAAAGCGGCCATTTCAGCTGGGATTTTTTTACCCACGGCCTTTCGGAATTTGTCGGCTTCAAGCCATGTATATCCGGCCAAGTAAATCGTACAGAACAGGAGGTCGTCCTGGTATACAATCAATCCATAAGATTGGTCGAGGAAGGCTTTCATGCGGGGATCCTCGAATTTCACAAGTTTAGGGTCATTTTTTCGCGCAATATACTCTGGAATCACTTCCATTGGTCCCGGTCGATACAGTGCCACCATGGCGTTGATGTCGTGAATTGTTGTTGGCTTCAATTCTTTTAAAAATCTTGTCATTCCAGACCCGTTCAATTGAAATAGTCCTTCTGTTTCACCACGTGCGAGCATTTCAAATGTTTTTTTGTCGTCATATGGAATAGTTTCAAGATCGACGTGCACTCCTTCGATTTTTTCCACCAAATCAATTGCAAATTTTAACTGCGACAAGTTTTTCAATCCCAAGAAATCGAACTTCATAAGGCCCGCATTGTTCTCATCAATCGAATACATGTCGTATTGAGAGATGATTCGTCCTTCACCTTTAGGATCGAGCTGTAATGGTGTCACATCGGTTAATGGAAGGGGAGAAATCACCACCCCGGCTGCATGCACCGAGATGTGTCGTGCATTTCCTTCGATTTTTTGGGCCATGTCCAAAATACTTTTTACGTCCGGATCTGTTTCATACAACTTTTTCAATTCCGGAGTTTGCTTCAGCGCAAGTTCGATTGTCATTGGAAATCCCTGTGAACCCATTGGAATCATTTTTGCGATTTGGTCTCCTAATGAATGCGGGTGTCGCATGGCACGTGCCACGTCGCGCACTGCACCTCTTGCCATCATGGTTCCAAAAGTTCCGATCTGGGCCACTTTGTCAGATCCGTATTTTTTACGAGAATATTCAATCATTTCGTCGCGACGGTTGTCGGCAAAGTCCATATCTATATCCGGCGCAGATGGTCGTTCAGGGTTCAAAAATCGTTCAAACGGCAATTTGAATTCAATTGGATTAACGTTAGTAATCCCAGTTAAATATGTCGTCATCGAGCCTGCAACCGAACCTCGAATGTTGGTTAAAATTCCGTTGGCGTGAGCGTAGTGGAGAAGGTCAGCTACGGTGAGGAAGTACGCTGCGTAGCCCTTTTTCTGGATAACGGAAAGTTCGAATTCAATTCGCTCTTTTACAATATCAGTAAGTTCAACTTTTCTTGTTTTTAATCCTTCATAAGTTAAAAATCGCAGTTCTTCGTCAGGAGTTCGCCCGCTCACTACTGTAAATTCAGGGAAGAGCCATTTACCCAAAGTAATTTCCAAATTACACTCATCAGTAATTTTTTTACAGTTATCAAGAGCTTCTGGAATATCTTTAAAAAACTTTTCAGCGTCTTTCGAGGATATTAATGAAAAGTCCGCTTCATCCTCCAATGATCGTTCACTAAATTCATTCTGAATTGAAACCACTGTGTTTCTCGCTAGCTTGTCTTCTTTTTCTAAGTAGTACACATCATGAGCCGCGACTAGTGGAACATTGTTTTCTCGCGCAAAAGCCACGATTTTCTTCATATTTTCTTCATGCCCTTGTACTTCAGGGTGATGTGTGAGTTCTAGGTAAAAATTTTCACCGTAAACTTTTTTATAAAAATCAGATAACTCTTTTGCCTTTTCTTTATTATCTCCCTTAATCGCAATTGCTAAGTCTCCGCTAAAAGATGGCACGATACAAACCAGTCCCTCGTGATATTTTTCAATTAATTCCTTATCAATTCTCGGTTTGTAATAAAACCCATCTAAATTCGATTCTGTTACCAACTTCAGAAGATTCTTATACCCAACTAAATTTTTTGCCAACAAAACCAACCGTGTTCTCTTATTATCAATCCTTGACCCCTTGTCATGCCTCGACCTGATTGCTACATAAAAATCCACACCAACAATCGGCTTAATTTCTTTCTTCTTACATTCCTTATAAAAATCAATAACCCCGTACATATTTCCGGCATCGGTAAGGGCGAGAGAAGTGAAGCCCTTTTTAACAGCAGCACCAACAAGATCCTCAATTTTAGGGAGAGCCTGCAAGAGGCTGTAATGGCTATGGGTATGTAAATGCGTAAAACGATTAGTCATATTATTGGAGAGTTTTTTGTGCTCTCATGTGGTAGTTGTATATTGTACAAGCACCTGTAAACTTATGTCATTATTATATACATTTTATGAGAATCTTCAAATGGCATGTTGGAATTGATGAAGCGGGAAGGGGACCTTTGGCGGGGCCTGTTTCTGTTGGTGCGGTTATGGTTAAAAGCGATTTCGACTTCTCTATTTTTAAGAATTTGAAAGATAGTAAAAAGTTATCAGAAGCCAGAAGGGAAGAATTTTTTGAAATTATAGAGAAGCACAAAATAATTGCCAAAGTCGTTATGATTTCAAATAAAATCATCGACAAAAAGGGGATTTCGTATGCAATCCGTTTTGCAATAAAATCACTACTTAAAAAATTAAACCCTAATATTAAGCAGTCAAAAATATTCCTCGATGGCTCCCTAAAAGCCCCAGAAGAATTCACTCAAGAGACAATCATAAAAGGGGACGAGAAAATCCCTGTTATCTCTCTTGCTTCTGTAATGGCCAAAGTGACCCGCGATCGATATATGAAAAAAATCTCAAAAAATTATCCTGCTTTTAACTTCGATATTCATAAGGGGTATGGCACAAAAAGGCACATAGAGGCGATTAAAAAGCACGGTCCAAGCAAGCTTCATAGAAAAACATTTATCACTAGAATTGTTTAAAAAATTGAGTATAATTCCAAGTAGAAGTTCGCATTCCGCGTGCTCATGAACAACAAGTCGAAAGGAGTCTAAACAATGAACAGAAAAGAACGTTTAAGGTGGGATCCTGGGTTCATCGATAAAAGCAAAGCAGACCAAACGTGGTACAAAACCCAACTGCCGGAATTCATCACGCAGATCAGTATCCGAAAAAACCTCAGATCCTATCTGGCACCAGTCTTAGGGGGTCGGGTTAAGCTAACTAAGCGTCAGGCTAGAAAAATTCTCGACGCTATCAGTCAAAATTATACACTCGAGTTGTGTGATTTCTTCAATATCGAAGCTGGTATAGGTAGATTCACACTAGAAGAATTCGTGGTTTGGTTCGACAAGGTGATTCACACTCGTGGTGCATCGTATATGATCAGAAAGTGCGTTGATCACATGGTTCATCATAGGAAAGTTCAGTTCTCTGAAGTGTCGGTTATTAATTGGGTTGAGCAGGCATTTCTCCAGTCTGCATTCAAAGATGCTGGAGAATTGCTTCTTGTGACCAAGTATCACTTGAGCCCGCTTCTCTCAAACCATGAATTATGGAGGAACACTCTAGATGCTGCTAGACAGAAAGGTGATCACGGAATTGCGAGATTGTTTCCGATTCTCCTCATGCGATTGCGACCCAAGCGCGGAAGGCTCTCAAAGAATCGCGCTAAAGGAGTGGCTATGGTCATCCACGAAGCGTATGTTTCCCGAAAAGACGAAGATGGAAACTGTTTTGAATCAAAATTCTTGATAAGCATGCTCACTGAGTATTTCTCAGCGAAAGCGACTGCGAGGGTAATGGATGCGTATTATGAAATGTTGGAGATAACTTACACAGCCAAGGCTAAAGAAGTGGAAAGTGCCCTTACTGAAGTTCGGACTCTCCGCAAACAAGTAAAAAAATAACGGTCAAATTCAATATATAGAAAGGATAAATAGGAGGCCTGACCAGCCTCTTTTTCTTTTGCTTAGATTAATTAAATCTTAGTCAATTTTAACTTTGCACCCAATGCGAACGTCAATTTCTGCAAAAAGCTTAACGTAGGATTTCCTTTTCCTGATTCAAATCTGGCAACCACTGATTGAGAGGTACCTATCATTTCCGCAAGTTTTTTTTGTGTGATGTTCTTTTCTCTGCGGGCTCTTATTATGAGGCGTATAATTTGGAACTCAAGTTCAAGGGCCTCGTAATGCTTCCTGAATTCAGGATCTTTCATTTCTCTCTTGTGAAGTTCTGTAAAAGTTATACTTCCTTTGTATTTCATAATATGTAATATAGCATATATGCTATCTCAGTCAAATGCGTTGATTATGTTTAAGGCTTTACGAATCTCACCCGCATCAAGTTTTTGACTTTTCTTTATGTAACCTGAAACTATGATTATTACTCCACGTGTGAATGTATAGAATAGGCGGATATTCTGCTCTCCTGGCATCCGTAACTCAAATAGTCTATTCGTTATCTTCTTACAGTGGGGGAGCCTAAGATTCTCTCCTTCGTTTAACAAAAGCTTGATTTCTCTATGCACTCTCGTTTGAGCTCTTTTACCTAAATTTATGAGAAATTTGTGTGCTGATCTTAATAATATAACTTCCACAAAAATACTCTACAAGTCTGATATGAAATTTTGATGAATTCCTGATAAAGCTCTAATAATTAACAACTATTGTAATATCCCTTAAAATCTGTATAATATCCCCACTATGGTAAACCACATGCGACACACCCGGGGCCACACCGGAAACCGACGAAGCCACCACGCTCTAAAGACAACGAGTGCGGTTCTTTGCGGTAATTGCGGCGCTCCTAACCGAAAGCACGTTATCTGTGCTAACTGCGGATTCTACAAGGGTAGAGACGTTCTAGGAAAGACAAAGAAGGCAGATAAAAAGGAGGCAAAATCAGTAGCAAAGGCCCCTCGATCTAAAAAGGCTAAGAAATAATCAAAAACAAAAACACCCACACAAAGGGTGTTTTTGTTTGCACACTTATTCAAATAGGTATAGAATTACCAATGTAAGAACCTTATATGGCAAACCGGCATTTATCACGCTCAATAGCAATGCAATCACTCTTCGAATGGGATTTCCGTTCGATGCCGGACTTGGCAATGGATGAGGTTATTTCTCGAAACACAGAAGAATTCGCACCAGGCGTTAGTGACACTAGTTTTACTAAAAAAATTGTTGATGGAGTTCTCACTAAAAAAGCAGACATAGATTCTATAATTGAAAAAGCGGCTCCTGAATGGCCGGTGGCAAAAATTGCAATTGTGGACAGAAACGTATTGCGTGTAGGTTTGTATGAGTTACTTTTTGCTGATAAAAAAGAAGTGCCAGCAAAAGTAGCAATCAACGAAGCAATCGAACTTGCGAAAACCTTTGGAGGAGAGACTTCTGGAAAATTCGTGAACGGAGTGTTAGGAGCAGTTTATAAAGAAATGGGCGAGCCTGGCAAGGACGAAATCTCTCCGCGAAAAATCCGCGAAGCGAAAATGAATATTCCATTCGAGCAGATGCCGATCAAGGTCTTGGGTGGTGCGGTTGTTTATGCAAAGCACGAGAACGAAGTGTACCTCGCACTTGTACATGATGTATTCGGTCACTGGACTTTGTCAAAAGGAGGAGTACTTCCTGATGTTGATGTAAAGATTGGAACTGCAGCAAAAATTAAAGAAGAGATAGGATTGGATATTAACATCGAAGAAGAGCTGGCAAAAAATGAATATGTTGCATCTCACCCCGAAGAGGGTAAGATCAGAAAGCAGGTAACATATTTTCTTGCATCTGGTCCATATCAAGATCTCAAATTAGGTGAAAGCGGTGGTCTCGACGATGCAAAATGGTTCAAATTACAGGATATTTTGACCTTAAATTTTTATAGTGACATATTACCGATTGTGACCAAGGCCATTCAAATTCTCTTGAAAAAAAGCTAATTTTATTGTACTATAGGCCCACATATGGATTTTTCAGTTTTCGAAAAAAGCATCAATATTACGTTCAAAGACCCCGAGCTTTTAAAGCAGGCTTTCACGCACAGGTCATATTTGAATGAACACAAGGGTTCTAAAATGGAACACAACGAACGCCTCGAATTTTTAGGTGATGCAGTTTTAGAATTAGCAGTGACAGATTTTCTATACAAAAAATTTCCTAAAAAGAGTGAAGGTGAATTGACAGCTTACAGATCGGCCCTTGTGAATTCTACAACCCTTGCGACGGTTGCGGAAAAACTTAATATGAATTCATTTCTGCTACTTTCAAAAGGAGAATCAAAAGACACGGGTCGTGCACGACAATTTATTTTGGCGAATACTTTCGAATCAGTTCTCGGTTCGATTTATCTTGATCAGGGTTACGCAATATCAGAAAAATTTGTCTCCGAAAGTCTCTTTCCAATGCTAGATGAAATTCTACATACAAAATCTTTTATTGATGCCAAGAGTCAATTCCAAGAACGAGCTCAAGAAAAAGTGGGTATCACTCCGTCATATAAACTAGTCAAAGAAACTGGACCTGATCACGGTAAGGTCTTTACTGTAGGTGTTTACATTGATGGAGAGATGATTGCGACAGGAGATGGGAAATCTAAACAGGATGCAGAGCAAGAGGCTGCAAAGAAGGCGTTGTCTATAAAGGCCTGGTAAGTCTAGGACTTAATGTGCTTTTCCTCACCGCGTTTCTTTCCATGAAATAGGTGAAAATCATAATGAGGGTTTGAAATAATTGCTAAACTAATAGCAGTACAAAGAATAGAGACATTTCTGAATGTGATGTGTAGTGATCCAAAATCAAAAATAAAGATTCCTAAAAGTAACCCTGAAGCAGCGATACTTGGAAGAAAGATTTTGTAGACTGAAAGAAGCCATACTCCTATTATTACTTCACCTATTCCCCATGTTATCAATAAAAGTTCATCTCCGGCCATAGTGCGCATAAATTGAGGAAAGTATGCAAGCCATGGAGCGGGGTTTATAAACGCAGAGATTGAGGCGTAGAGGAAAGTGAATGCGACTCCGAAGCGAAGAAGAAACCAGACGATGGGAAGTTCTTTTTGTGTTGGCTGCATTTTTTTATTTTCAATTATAGCATTTTTAAAATTTAGTTGCCATTTTTTTGATTAGATAATGCTTGTTTGAGTTGTAGTTCTCATTTATTCTACTCAAAAAAACTACAGTTTGTTAGTTATAAAGTTTAAATTGGCTCGATTTTTTGCAAGTTTGACGCATATCGTGATATAATTTTTTTAAGTACTTAAGTTTTTAGAAACTTAGGGCTAAAAATATTAAATGAATAATTTACATAAAAAATCTGAATTAAAATTATCATACTTTGTTTTATTGATAATCGTTCTAGTTTTTTCTTCCTTTTTTCTATATCAATCAGCTAGTGCATCTACAAATGTATCGTCTTGCACTACATTAAGTAATCCTGGAGAAGTATACGTTCTTACTAATAATATAAGTAATGGTTTAGGCAACGACTGTCTTATAATAACTGCAAATAATATTACAATTGAAGGGGGTGGTTTTACAATTGAAGGGAATATGTACGCCATTGGAAATTCTATAACCGGGTATTCTTTACTTGTAAATAATACTACAGTGGATGGTGATATTAATGGCAATGGTAATTCTAGTATTTCAGGCTCGTCTGGGGGGTCAATAACATTATCTAATTCTAATGTTACAGGAACCATATACGCAAATGGAATATTAGGAATTGATGGTAGTGGTGGTTCAGAAGGACAACAGGGTAATCCTCCACAGGATGGCGGTTCAGGGTCTGTAGGTGGCGCAGGGGGCAACGCAGGTAATGTTTTTATTTTGGCAAGTTCAAGTGTATATTCAGTTAATGCAACAGGAGGAAATGGAGGAAATGGTGGGAATGGAGGAAGTGGTGGTAATTTTAATGATGGTGAGGGTAATTCTGGACAAGGAGCCAATGGAGGTTCAGGAGGAAATGGTGGGAATGGTGGGAATGGAGGAAACGTTTATGTTAGTTCAAACTCAAGTGTTTCGTCTTATGTATTAAATGCAGGTACGTTTGGAAATGGAGGTTCAGGAGGAATTGGTGGTACAGATAATGGTATTGCTGGTTCAGCAGGAGATCAAGGAAATTTAGGTACTGATGGTGTAGTTTCGGCTTATATTCCTCGTGTTTCTTCCGCTACTTTGATCAGTAGGATAGTTACGCTTATATATGATCAAGAACTAGACATCAACTCGGTTCCTTCTGGTGTAGATTTTAACGTGAAAGTGAATTCTGGATCTGGCACCACAACAAATATTGTTTCCTCTGTATTTATTACAGGAACCTCCACAATTGTACTCACTCTCTCAGACTTGGTTTCTCCGAGTGCTTCTGTGACCATAGACTATTCTCCAGGTTCGTCTCCAGTTCAAAATCTCGCCGGAGATGACGCTGAACAGCTTTCCAATTATCCAGTCTACAATAATACCGCAACAGTCTTAAATAGTGCGAATATTTCTTATTATATTTTAACCCTTCAATATAATAAAACACTGAATTCCACCTCAACCCCATCAGTTTCAGATTTTTCAGTCATGTCAAATGGCGCTACAACCACCATTAACTCGATCCAAATTAGCGGTTCTAATATATTAATAAACCTTTCTGCGGCTGTAGGTGCCACAAGTACTGTTACTGTAAGCTATACGCCAGGGGTAAATCCTATTCAAGATCTTTTGGGAAATAATGCACTTGCTTTTTCTAATATTGGAGTAACAAATAATACTCAGGGACTCAATTGTTCTTACTCTGTCGGGACTACCCGTGAGTCAGCTATATATAATGATACTTTATATAAACCTGGAAACGGATCAGTTGTGGTGTTCGTAAATAGTCGGATTCCCACACTTCTTAAGACTATAACTGTTGGTGGAGGTGACGGGTATCCTGTCAAAACAGTTAGTTCCAATCGAAAAGTTTATGCCATAGGTACTAGTAATGATAAAACAAATATTAGTGTTATTGATCCCGTATTAAACACTGTTACCTCCACAATCGTTTTGCCTTACGTACCTAGGCACGCAATTTCAGTTGGAAAAAAACTTTACGTATTTAATAACTCGAACAAAATGTCCATTATAAATACGGCTAATGATAGTCTTGCTTCTACAATTACAATAGGTACAATTAATACACATATTGCCGATGCAGTTATATTGGGAGATAAATTATATATAGGCGAAAATGAAGGATCGGTTGGAATATATGATACATCGACCGATACAGAAATTACTACTATTACAGGTTTGGGTGGTTCATTATCAAAATTGGCCGCTGTGGGGAATAAGATCTATGTATTTAGGGATTCAAGTAGTGCTGTAAGTGATACCATTATTGATGGTACAACTAATGCAACAACCACTATACCTTCAACGAGCGGAGGATTTTCTTATGGCGTAATTGGAAAGAAGATATATGCCGCAAATTATGGAGGGGGATCTGGAACCAATGTTGTTGATGTTATAGATGCAGACACCAACTCGAAAATAACTACGATTGGTAACTCTACACGTGGCGCATACTATCTAGCCGTTACAAAAAATAAAAAAGTTTATGTGCCAAATGCGAATACTCCTAAAAAAATAACCGTGATTGATTCTAGAACCGATTCTGTGGTAAAAACTTTTGATAGCGGACAAGAAACTTTTTATTCGGCACTGGCTTTTGGAACAAATGTGTATGTTAGTGCCCTTGCGGAAGCAGGTTCATCCAAAACTATCGATTCCCGAGTTGATGAATACTATAATAGTTGTCTTCCTGAGCTCTCATCCTTTAATAGCAATTCATTGGATGGAGTTTACACTACTGGTCAAAATATCAATATAATTGCAAACTTTAATAAAGTACTTGGACCGGGGTCAACTATAACTATTAGATTAAATACAGGTAGAAATGTTACTTTGAGCACCATCAGTGGTACTTCAAGTCTCTCTGGTACGTATACAGTAGCATCAACGGACTTGGTAGAGGACTTGACTGTATCAAGTATTGTTACCGCTTCAATCATGGATTCTAACTTGACTGGTATTCGTACAGTAATGGAAGTTCCCGACTCTCCTGATTTATCGACAGATCCAAAGTACAACCTTGGTGATTTAAAAAATATTTCTGTCCGTTCTCCGCGTACTAGTATTCAAGTTGGATCTAATCCTTATCAAATGGTAGTTATTGGATCAAATATTTACGTAGCAAATATGGGTTCCAATAATATTTCAATTATAAATACTAATAATAATACTGCCTCAAGCACTACTATTTCAGTTGGAAACAAGCCGTATGGACTAGCCATCTCAACTTCCACTAATGAACTTTATGTTGCAAATATTGCAGACGACACTGTTTCTGTTATTAATCTTGGCACAAACACCGTTACAAACACTATTAGTGTCGGGGTAGAACCATATTATGTTGCAAGCTCAGGAAATAAAATATATGTTACTAATAATCTTTCAAACACAGTTTCTGTAATAAATACTTCTACGCATACTGTTACTAATACAATAGGAGTAAATAATGGCCCCAGGGGGCTTAGTTTACATGGTACAAATTTATATGTCGCAAATTACGGTGCGGGTTACAATGCAAACTCTTCTTTAGGTACTGTTTCAGTCATAAACACAAATACAAACGCAGTTACAAATACAATCAATGTCGGAGCCGGTTCCCGAGGTGTAGCTGTTTTGGGTAATGAAGTTTATGTAACAAACTACGATGATAATACAGTTTCAGTCATAAACACAAATACAAACGCAGTTACAAATACAATCAATGTAGATAGGGGTCCTAGAGGAATTAAAGCAAACGGATCGAATGTTTATGTGGAAAATTATTTAGACGGAACCATTTCTAAAATAGATCCAAGTACACACACAGTATCTAAAACTTATGAAGCCTCCAACGCTCCCGCCGGAATAACCATGGTTGGTACAAATATATATTATTCAAGATTTACCGATGGGTTGGTTTCCATAATAAGTACTGAGGAAGACGTTGCAATTCCAGTTATTTCATCTGAATCTCCAAACTTAAGTCAACAAACAGGTGGAGGGTCTACTAGCGGAGGTGATGTTACCATCATCCATAACAATAAACTTACACCAAATAATCCACAAGTCTGTACTCCTGGATCCTCATTCAACATTTTAACCGGAGCACCATGCTCTCCAGCTTCGGGGAACTTAACTCCCCCCAAAGGAACGGTTGTCACTGGAACAGCCTTAACCTCAGCCGGAGTTCCATCAGGCTTTAGATTTAATAAAAATTACGCAGTCAATTCAGTTAATAATGATATTTTAAATTTACAAGTTTTTCTAAACGTGGTTGGTTTTCCAGTCACAAAAACTGGGTTCGGGTCACGCGGACTTGAAAATCAAAGATTTGGTCCTGCGACACAATCTGCCCTCGCCAAATTCCAAAAAGCCAATGGTATCAAACCTGCTGTGGGATATTTAGGTCCGATTACCAGAAACTTCATTAATGTCATGTTGAAGAAGTTGGGGTTGTAGGGGATCTTTGCTACAATAAAAGTCATATTCTATGCAGCTAAAAAGCCTCGAAATTAACGGTTTTAAGTCCTTCGCCAAGAAGGGTAATTTGGTTTTTAATTCTTCGATTACATCGATTGTAGGGCCTAATGGGTCGGGTAAATCAAACGTTGCCGAGTCTTTCAGATTCGTATTGGGTGAGCAGTCCATCAAATCAATGCGAGGGAAAAAAGGTGAAGATCTAATCTTTAATGGTGGTAAGGATACCCCTCGTGCAGGTCGCGCCAGTGTGAAATTGGTTTTCGACAACAAGAGTAAGCTTTTCAAAATGGATTTCGATGAGATCTCATTAGAGCGAGTGGTGCATCGCGATGGTGTAAATGAGTATTTTATAAACGGTTCTCAGGTACGTTTGAAAGACGTGGCTGAAATGTTGGCACATGCAAATATTGGCTCCTCTGGGCATCACATTATTTCACAAGGTGAGGCAGATAGATTGTTGTCATCAAATCCAGAAGAGCGACGAGAGATGATTGAGGATGCTCTTGGATTAAAAGTCTATCAATACAAAAAAGAAGAGAGCGAGAAAAAGCTTGAAAAAACCGCACAACATATAAAAGAGGTTGAATCACTCCGACGTGAAATTGCCCCGCATATTAGATTCCTGAAAAAACAGGTTGAAAAGATCGAGAAAGCGGCGGCACTTCGAGCAGAATTGTCCGTGCAGTACCGAGAATATTTTGCTCGTGAAGAAGCCTATTTGAAAAAGGAAAAGAAACGACTTACCGATGCAGCTATTGAGCCCAGACATGAACTTGAAAAAATTGAAATTGAATTAACTCATCATAAAAAGGTACTAGATGAAATGTCTAAAGGTGACAATAACCACACTCATTTGTTGGAATTGGAAAAGTTAATTACAACTACACGCCATAAAAAGGATGTGTTAATGCGTGATATTGGACGTTTAGAAGGCGAGATGTCTTATATTAAAAAAACTATTGAAAGCAAAATCAAAGAGGCAGAAAAAGAAAATTCAACCCATAAAATGATTTCGCTTTTACATATTGAATCACTTGCAAAGGATGTAAACGAGCACCTCCATGTTGTTTTACATTCTGATAATTTAGAAACAATTAAAAATTCCGCTGCAGAGATTAAACGATTGGTTGCTGATTTTATTCATCATCATAAAAACGAGGGAGAAGCTCCGGTTGTATCAACACAATCTGACGAAGAAGATTTGCTAAAAGTCACTTCAAAAATTTCTGAAATTGAGGATAATCTAAAAAATATCAGTACAGAAGAAAAAAAACATGAGTCAAAATACCAAGAATTAAAGTCCAAAATCGACAGAGATAAAGAGAACAATGTCGAATCCGAAAAGGCCATTTTACGCATTATGTCGCGTCAGAACGAGCTTCACGGTCTACTTCACTCTATAAAGGCAGAAAATGACCGTTTAGGCCTAGAACAGGTTGATTATGATAGGGAACTGGCTGAGGCAGGAATGCTCATAGGACGTGAAGCTATCGCGTTTTACGAGGAGGATATTGCCGCCCACGCGAATAGTGAAGAAGCTCGTTCCTTCCAGGTTGAAAGGAGAAGGGCTATCGAAAAATCAAAAATCCGCCTAGAAGAAATGGGAGGTGCCGGTGGACAAGAAGTGATGAAGGAATATAAGGATGCCGAAGACCGTGATCAATTTTTAATGAAAGAATTGGGTGATTTGATGCAGTCGTCGGAAACTTTAAATACGTTAATTGCAGATCTGACTGAAAAATTAAACGAAATGTTCAAGGACGGTATTAAAAAAATAAATACTGAATTTGATCGATTTTTTAAGTTGATGTTCGGAGGAGGGGAGGCACGTTTGGAAATTATTAAGGAAGTGAAGAAAAAGCGAAAGAAATCAGAAGATGATTTTGAGGTCGAAATGGCAGAAGAGGAAGAAGTTTCGGAAGGAATTGATATTCAAGTCGCACTTCCACATAAGCGCACGAAGGGGCTCATGATGCTTTCGGGTGGGGAAAGGGCACTGACATCTATCGCACTACTTTTTGCAATGTCACAAGTAAACCCACCACCATTTATTATATTAGATGAAACAGATGCAGCGCTTGATGAAGCGAACTCAAGAAAATATGGGGATATGATTGAAGCACTTTCAAAGCATTCGCAGTTGATTTTGATTACACACAACAGAGAGACAATGTCACGAGCGGGAGTGATTTATGGAGTGACAATGGCTGGAGAGGGACATTCAAAGCTACTTTCAATTGCGTTTGATGAGGCGGTGGTGGTGGCGAAGTAGGTTAAGTTTGAGATAGAGAATCTATTACAACTTCATCCACGACATCATATGAGTAAATTTCTTTTTTATTTCCAAGTTTATCTTTGACGACAACATGGGAACTTTTTGTGGGCTCGTTTTCAACGATTTCGAATTCCTCACCATTGGTATAAAAAATAGTACCAGGTCGTAATAGGCCAACTTGAGTTTGTCTCGTTTCAATATTTTGTTGTTTCGCTTTTTCTAGATCGTTCATATGTTGCTTAAAATTATACTATATCTTGTTTCAAAAATGAAAGTACAGAACAAATAAAAAAACACCCCGCAATGCTACTAAGCAATTGCGAGGTGACTCTTTGCGGCGGTACGCTAACGGTGGTTTTTTTCCACACGGTTTTATGTTTTTTCCTGGTTTTCTCCAGGGTCTCCATTGAATGAGTCGGGTCGTTTTTGTTGCCTCGTGGCAAGCCCACGTAAAGACAAAGTGAGGGGACCCCTCTAACCTTTGTCTATCCAGATGATTCCCAACGCTTTTTGCTCCGCCAGTCTAAGCTACTTACTACCCTTTGTTTTTATTACATGAGGGCAATAGTTGTTCTCGGACCTTTAAGGCTACTAAGCGCCAGAAACCTCTCAGTTTCGTGGATTCTTCTTCTCCTTTCTTGTTCGGGGTTTAATGTACTAAGAACATATACTAACATGACTATATATTTCTGTCAAGCGCCCTAAAAATCCTTATAAAATAAGCCATTTTACCCAAACAAATACGAATGACTCCCAATATCCGCCAAGAGGAGAATAAGCAAATCTTTTTCAATCTTATATATCAAAAGTAAGTCACTTTGCACGTGACATTCCCTGAATCCATCGTAATCTCCGTGTAAAGAATGATCTTTGTATCGTGGTTCCAATTTTTGCCCTGAGGAAAGAGTATTGATTACTTTTTCTAGATTTTCAAATACCGCGGGTTTAATCCTTCCTGCGAGTTCTAATCTCTTTAATGACTTTTCGTAATTTTTTGTTTTTCTCTGGAGGAACATTTTCTGGATCTAATATATCAGCCATTAATTCTCTTGCATTTGTATAGGATTTCCCATACTTTAGCGCCCACGCAACTTCCTTGTCCCACTCTGCTCTGATTTGTTTTGGAGTTCTTTTTGGTGTGAATGGAAGACCTTTCTCCACAATCACCTGAGAGAGAAAAGTCTTTACCGCAGAGGTCATATCAAGACCGATCTCCGCCAATATCTTTGCAGAATCAGTTTTTAATTTTTCGTCTATACGAATGTTTAGAGTTGTCATATATCAAGTATAGACAATGTACATACAATGTCAATACACCATTATTCAACAATATACCCACGCCCAGGCACTGTTCTAATCAAAGTATTCCTTCCACCATCTAATTTTTTCCTCAAATTTCTAACATGCGCTTCAATTGTATTTGAAAAAGGATTGGTATCATTTTCCCAAACGCTTTCATTTATATACCCACGACTGACTACGCGTCCTCGATTTCTAGCAAAGCATTCTAAAAGCATAAATTCTTTTCTAGTTAAATAAACCCTTCTTCCTTTTCGGGAAACACTTTGTCTTGTTGAGTCTATATCAATATCGTCTATTGCAAGTGTTGTAGAATTAAAAATTTGTGGCCTGCGGGTGATTGCTCGAATTCTCGCTAGAAGTTCACTAAATGAAAAAGGTTTTTGTAAGTAGTCATCTGCGCCGGCCTCAAGTAATGCCACCTTTTCAGGTATTTTGTCGCATACGGAAATCATTATAATAGGTGCATTTCTGTTTGCGTGTCGTATTTCTTTGCACACCTCTAAGCCGTTCCTCCGCGGAAGCATGTAATCCATTACTATTAAATCGTAATAGTTTGTTCGAGCCATGTATGATGCGTCTTCTCCATTATTAACGCAGTCCACGGTAAAAAGCTCGCTTTCTAAATTTTCCCGTAAAGTTTCTCTGATATCATGATTGTCTTCTACCAATAAAATTTTCATGTATTTTGTAATGTTATTATATTAAATAAGCCCATCTTTACAAGATCGGCTTAAATAAATATGAAGAAATAGTGTTTTATCCCCAATTACAGACTTTTCACTCGAAGCTTGGTCTGTCGCTCTTTGTCTACCTTCGGAAGCTTGACGGTTAGTAGTCCTTGGTTCTCTAAAGCCTCGGCACGTTCAATATCTACCTCGTGTGGCAATACAATACTGCGTGAAAATGACCCCCAATATAGTTCCTTGTGGAAATAATCCTGATCTGAAACCTCAGTCTCTTCTTTTCGACTGCCTTTAATGGTTAGAATGTCTCGTGAGAGGGAAATTTCAACGTCTTCGCGTTTTACACCTGGAATCATAGTTCGAACAATGACATGAGAAGCTGTTTGATACACATCCAGTGCCAATTCTCCTTCGCCAGCTTGTTCTTCGAGCCATGTAGATGATACGCCGCTACTGCCACTTTGTTTTGTTAAATGGGTTTTTCCGTTTTTGTGTTCGTGGTCATCAATCTCTTCCGTTTCATCTTCAAGAATGACACTGCCTGTTAATCTTTCAAATAATGATCTTTTCTTTTTCATGCTTTTTTAGAAGTTTTTAATCTTTTTCACGCGTTCGAGACTTATCGTTAAAAGAATGACCAAAACCCAGACTGATAAGAACACTGGAAGCGTATTTTCTTTGTCGTTGTTTATTATAAAAAAATTAAACATAGAATGCAAGACGACAGCGATGACTAAACCTGCGCAGAGAGCTAGGAATTTTTTCGTCTTTGAAGAATAAAATGCTAACCCAATGCAAAGTGCAATAGCACCTGAGGCGATAAAGTGGAGGAGGGATGCTCCCATAAATCGCATGGCTGCCGCATTAATTGCATTAACTGTGTCTCCCCGAAGAAGTGGACCTAGTAGTAGTATAGTGTTCTCCATCGCCGAAAATCCAAGAGATGCGGTTGTTATATAAATAAAGGCATCAATTGGGTGGACGAAGGAAACGTGTTTGAATGCGGTAAATCGTGCGGCGAGGTACTTTGTAAGTTCTTCCCAGAAAGACCAAATAGTGACGGCGACAATAGATGCAGAAGTAAAAGTGGGAACGAAAAACTTTCCAACATAAATTGTTAGTTGTTGAAGTGGAAAGACCACGAATACTCCTGCCATACCAATCATGAAAGTTAAAATAATTAAACTACGCGGTTCATGGTGATCGTTTTCTTCGTGCATCCAAAACCAGAGCCATAAGAGTGCTGGAAGAATCCCACCCATAAGGGCGTAGAGAAAGACGTTAAGATTTAATGCGCAGATTATGCTTGTACAGGCCATTTTTGAACGATAAGCATATTATCGTCTATTTTGACTGATTTAGGAAGGAGCGACCAGAGTTCTTCAGTGATAAATGGCATGAAGGGGTGGAGGACGGTGATGGAGTCTTTTAGTAGGAGGGCGAGGAGTGCTTGTCGGGAAGTTTTGTTATCTCCAGTAAGAATAGTTTTACTTTCCTCGATAATTATGTCAGCAATTGTATGCCAAATATAGTGATAAATTTTTTCTGAAGCGAGGTGGTAGCGGTATTCTTGGAGGTCAGAGGTTACATCTTTCAAAAAGAGAGTGTGATCTTCGAGGATTTTTTTATCTTCCTCAGTTTCAATTTTTCCTCCTGTATAGTCTTCAAGTACTCCTAAAATAAATCTAGTTACGTTCCAGATTTTGTTTGCAAACTTTTTATAAGCTAAAATTTTTGGCTCGGCAACAGGAAAGTCACTGCCTGGGGTGTTTCCTACGGCAAGGCTCATGCGAAGCGCATCCGCTCCATATGTGTCAGAAAGTTTTATAGGACTTAATCCATTTCCTTTGCTCTTCGACATTTTCTGACCCTTGGCGTCATTTGCAAGACCGTGAAGGTAGACAGTTTTGAAAGGCACTTCACCTTTTAAATATAATGAGAAAATAACCATACGTGGAATCCATTTAAAGATAAGATCTCGACCCGTTTCCATAACGGTTGTAGGATGATAAGTTTTAAAATCCTTACCATTAGGATAATCAAGTGCAATTAATGGCCACTGACCAGACGAGAACCAGGTATCAAAAGTGTCAGTATCGTCTTTAAGTTCGCTACTACAATCCGGACACTTTGTTGACGCGTCAGTATCCAGAAATCCCTTATTACAATTCGTACACACCTTGGCTGGAATTGGAATTCCCCAAACTATTTGGCGAGAAATGTTCCAATCGAAAGTATTTTCCATCCAATAAGTAAATATTTTTTCGTAGTTGTCAGGGATGAATGTAATCTCTTTATTTTTGACTGCTTGGATGGCTTTCTCGGCAAGAGGCTTCATCTTTACGAACCACTGGTCTTTTATCTGAGGTTCAATTTGAGTTCCACATTTGTAACAACACTTTACATTGTGAATATATTTTTCATCAGTTTTTACTAGAAGTCCTTTTTCTTTAAGTTTTTCAACAATTAGCAGGCGGGCCTTTTTAATGTGAATTCCAGCGAATTCATTTGCGATTGGTAAAAGCTTTCCATTAAAATCGATAACCTGTTCAGCTTCTAATTTATGACGCTGTGCAATTTCAAAGTCGACCGCATCGTGCCACGGTGTGATGGTCATTACTCCTGTTCCAAATTCCATATCGATAGAATTGTCTTTGATTAAAGTTGCAGTAATTTTTCCATTGATCCATTCAACATCGAAAGTCTGACCGTCTTTGTATTCAGTGTAACGCTTATCATCTGGATGAACCACGATATATTTATCACCAAATTTCGTTTCAGGTCGTGAAGTTCCAATTACAAATGGCCCATATTGGAAATAATAAAATGGGTCTACTTGTTCTTTGAATTCTGTTTCTACGTCCGAAAGGGAAGTCTGATGACGTGAACACCAGTTGATAATTCTTTTTCCTCTGTAAACTAGACCATCCTTGTGCATTTTTCTGAAAGTGTCTTGTACAACAGAAATAACTTCCGGATCCAAAGTAAATTTTTCGCGAGACCAATCACAAGATCCGCCGAGTCGCCGTACGTCATCTTCCATGTGCTTTTTATTTTGAATCGTGAAATCGTAAATCTGTTTGTACAGTTCTTTTGATTCAATATCAAAGCGAGTTTTACCTTGCTTCTCTAATTCTTTTTCGTACATGATTTGAGTTTCAAATCCAGCATGGTCGGCACCTGGCACCCAAAGAGCACGCTTGCCCTGCATTCTGGCAAAACGAATCATTACGTCCTCTAATGTCACGAACATGGCGTGTCCAGCATGAAGACGACCGTTCGCGTTTGGTGGTGGCATAATGATGGTGTAAGGCTCTCCTTCAGGTAGGTTATCAGGGTTGAAAAAACCACTCTCTTCCCAGAGCTTGTAGATACGAGGTTCGGTCTCGTTGGGGTCGTATGGTTTGAGAAGTTTTTCAGGAATCATGGGGTAAATAGTAGCAATTATAAGGATAAATTTCCACTAAATGAGGCTTATTTTTAGGGGTGGATTGCTATTGACAATTTGCTATATTATGCTTTAATTTAATAAATCAAGTTCTTTGAATTAGTTGAGTGTGGAAAGAGGTTCGAAAGCTTGCTGCCATTCCGGCAAATGGTTTTCGACTCACAACTACACTCAACAATCCATGAAACTCTATATTCGCAATACCTCTAATCCGCTGCTTCCCACGGCAATCCAGACTGTGAAGGAAAACGCTAGAAAAGCCGCCAACCACTTCGGATTTAAAGGGCAAGTGGTCAGCACGTGGTCTGCTGTTCTTTACGATCGTCGTGGAGCAGCAGGCGCGATCCTGGGAGAAACACTAGAAGATGGCCTCCTCGAAGCTATCATATACCTTGGCGAAACCGCTCTTCTTTGTCCACCTTATGAAGACAAGGACTCCGATGGGTTGTTCTCTCAGTCGCAGTGGGAGCACACAGCGGAACACCTCATTGGCTTCATCAAGTTGGTATTTGCGAAGGATGGCAGTGTCACTATTACCGCCTTCAAAACTGCCACTAAGGGACTTTTCACCTCGCCGACGCCAGACCAAGAGCTCCAGGTGGCACTCAACCCCTAAGCGGGCGGAAATAACCCGGTGACAGTCCTTAGTCACTATTGAGCGCACGACCTTCGCAGGTTGTGCGCTCTTTCTTTTACAACCCCAAATTTCCACTTGCCTTAAAATCCGTCTCCAAACTTTCTCCTTTATTAATAAAGTGCATATACCCCGCAACAGCGATCATGATTGCATTATCAGTCGAGTGTTGAATCTGAGGGATAAAAAGATTAATATCGACAAAGTCCAACGAAGTCATTTTTTGAAAAGCATTTCGAATATTTTCGTTTGCAATCACTCCACCACCAATAATAATTGTGCGGGCACTGTGATCAATCATGGCTTGTCGCGTTTTCTTCACCAAAACTTCGGTTGCAGAGTTTTCGAATTCTCGTGCAATGTCTTCTTTGTCAGTTTCAGAAAGCTCTCCTATTTTTTTAACTAAATATAAAACTGCAGTCTTAAGTCCGGAAAAAGAAAAATCATAGTCTTTGGTATTCAACATTGGGCGAGGTAAAACTATATTTTCATTTTTCTCTCTTGCTCTACTTAACATTGCAAGAGCTGAGATTTTCGGTCCACCTGGATAGGGAAGTCCTAAAATTCTTGCTACTTTATCAAACGCCTCACCCACCGCATCATCCCGAGTTCTACCAATAACAGAATATTCATGCCAACTTTTTATTAAAACTAATTCGGTGTGTCCTCCAGAAATGAGAAGTGCGAGGGCAGGGAATGTGACATTTTTTTCTTTCTCACTATCAACTAACACAGAAACAATATGACCCTCCATGTGATTTGTCGGAACGACCGGAATGCTCCAAATTGTTCCCAAGGTTTTTGCAAAGTTAATTCCAACCCAAAGCGCAGGCTCAAGCCCTGGTCCTTGTGTAACTGCGATTACATCAACATCTGGCTTATCAATTGTTTCTAATAATTTAATAACATCCGAGGCCATTTCATGTTCCATTTTCAATGATGCCAAAATTTTTGCTTTTTCTTCATTGGAAAATTCAGATTTTTTCTCTTTGTATAAATCAGCCTTTTTTAATGCTTCGATAAAAAGGGAAGTGATATTTTTACTGTGCTCTCGTTTGGCTAGAGCCGGGAAAACCCCACCGTGTTTTGCATGAATTTCAATTTGAGATTGTAGGGCATTACCTAAAACTTTAATTTCAGGTCCGTTGTTTGAGGTGTCGATAACAGTACTTCCATTATAAATAGCAGCACGTTCACCAGCTTCAATAATGCACACAGCCGTCTCGTCACAGCTTGTTTCTATGCCTAAAACTAGGGTTTTTTTACTCATAAGAGCTCTAATATATACTATTTTCGACAAATCCAAAGCCCATCTCCGGTCGTCAATTCCTCAATTTTCCATTGATTTTTAATCAAATATTCTTTAAAGGTTTTTAATCTTTCCTTCATGTCAGATGTGTTATCTACAACCAAAAAAGTTTTACTATTGATGATAGGAGAAAGTGTCTCTAAATACTGTATAAATTTTGCACGATTGGCGTCGAAGAATAAAAGATCAACATCCTTAATCAAAGTTATAATTTTAGGTAAAGCTGTTTCAATCTCTTCCTCAAAAATCTTTGCATCAATCTTTACTTTCCCAAAATATTCTTTTGCAATTTTGTATTTATAATCTCGCTTTTCAATTGTAAAAAGTTTACCTCCAGTTTGCTTTAATGCCAATCCCATCCAAACACCTGAATATCCAATTCCAGTGCCTAGTTCGATAACATTATTAATTTTATTTCCCAAAATAAAATTATAGAGAAATTCTCCAGTTTGTGGAGAAACAGGCCATGGTCGGTCGCCATAAATTTGATCTGGATCGGATAAATGCTGACCAATTTCAATTTGAGAAGGTGAATACCAAACTAGAGTTTTCGAGAACCCCTCTAATTCCTTTAAGATTTCCTTTTCTGCAAACATTATTTAATTGCCTGGTTGATTCTTTCTACACGAGCCTTTTTAATGTCTTCATCACCAGCACCAGAACTTTCCATTGTCATTGCAAGGTATGTGAGGGCACCCCTAACTTCTTCGGCTCGAGGGTCGTTGGTTTCTTTCAGGCTTGTATATAACGGAATACCAACATTTCCTAATTCTTCCCAGTTATCGTCGTGTATAACTAAAAACTGTTCGTAGGCTTTTTCAATGTCGTAAGGTGCTTCTTCCATTAATTTATTTTAAATTTATTAATAAGCATATTGTATCTCAGGGTGTTCTTTTTAAGAAGTTTACTAGCCTCTAGTTGAATCTACCGTTGTTGTATTTACAGGCTCCTCCTCTTCGATACTTGGTGGGCAAGGCTTACCAGTCATGATGTCATATCGGTCCCCAATGGCACAAGAGACAAGAGGAGGAGTTGTTTTCTTTGATGAAAAGTAGAAATAACTCCATATAATAAGGGCTGAAAGCAGTATGACTCCTATTGTGAAGGCAGTGTTTGTTTTTAAGATTTTCATTATCACAGTATAGCAGAAATTTTGATCTAGGTAAGGGAAGACCAAGCAAGGCGTCTTCATGTGTGTACTAATATAAAACTTTAAAAATATGAACTCATCTTATACATCTTCCAGCACCAAACCACTTTATCGCGGAACTCAAATTGTTTGGTATATCTTAGGAATCGTCGAGATTCTATTAGCTTTTCGTTTCGTTCTCAAATTACTTGGTGCTAACCCTGCTGCTGGTTTTACTAGTTTTATTTATGGAGTAACCTACATCTTTGCAAATCCATTCCTGTCAGTTTTTCGAAGTACTCAGATTGCTACTGGTAGTATTTTTGAATGGACTTCACTTCTTGCAATGATTGTATATTGGATTATTGCAATGGGAATAATTAATCTGTTCTTCATGGGTAAGACTGTTTCAACTCCTGAAGCGGCGGCAAAGATGGAGATTGAGGAGGAGAAGTAATTAGAATTCGATTTTTCCATTTGGAGTGATGGGTGTTGGTGTAGTTACTTTGTTTTTAGAAAATCCCCAGCTTATTAATAAGATGATAATGATCAATATTAGGATTGATATAAAGGTTTTTATCACTATGTAAGTATAGCAGGAATTGGTGAGCCAATCTGGTCCTTACTTTTTCTTACGAAACCACTTCAGGGCAGTAGGTCTTCGATGAGGACAACCAGGCCAACAACACGGACGACGTTTTCCCTTTCGCAAATCTACGCAAAGTCGTTTGAGGTGTTCTGTTCGAGTTTCTTCTTTTTTAACAATCGTCACCCAACAAATCCATTCATTGCGTGCAAGTGGTGTTAGTTTGTTCCATAACTCTAAAACATCAGTATTTGATCGAAGGACTTTTTGCAGGTCTTTGGATACTCGATGAACGACAACAGTTTTTACGTTCGTAGGCATAGGGAAAGTATAGCAGGTATGTGTATTATATGCGGTGACCCTTCAGCAGATAGAACCTTTTGGTTCCTTGCAGGGTAGGGTTATTTTTAATGTTTATATATTAACATAACGACCCTTCTCGTGCGTAGGTGATACATCATATATTTGCTATAATATGTATATGTGGTATAATATAGGTCGTTATAAGCTCTTTAAATTTCGTGTATCGCCATAGCTAAAAGGTACTTACTATATAGGTATTTTCTAGCTATGGCGATAAGGTAGCCCGCTAGCACTTGATAGGAAACAACACACCAGTTAATACATGAATAACGATAAAAATGATAAACCGAAGGAAGTATGTGTAACTCCACCGGTAGAGAAAAATCAGGATGAGCCTGGTTGGGAGAGCGAAGTCGCTAGGCTTCGAATAGACAGGCCGATGCTTATCGTCTCAATGACACTTGGTGAATACAGAAGAAGATACAGGGTGAAGCCCCATACTTACTGCTAGTGATTCAAGGCTGAGAGTACGAGATAATATTTGAAATTTAGTTAGATAATATTTTGGTGTTAAGCAATACACCGAAGACAAAATAGAAATTTTTCCAAAAGTTTCTACATCCCCGCCGCAACGGGGATTTTGTATTTTAAGGATACAGATGTTGGCTGTTGAAGGTGACCCCATTGCGTGGCTTTCAGAACTTACTAAACAGAGAGATTATATCAAAAGTAGCATTCAAAGTATTTATTTATTCTCAAACACAGTACACAATTAAGAGTTTTTTAATATAACTCAAAAGCTTGGGAAATGTTTAGAGGTCCTCGTTCGGTGATAAATAAACAGAAAACCCACCATCTCGCGACAGAGGGTTTCTGTGTTGAGGTTGGTGGGTTGGCTTGACCTTGAAGTGTTGCTTTCAAGAGCGTTTGACGATTGCATATGTCACGTTGTAAACGTGAATGTATTCGTCAGGATCGACAATCAATACCTTGTATTTCTCAAGGCAGACGTCGCGATAAAAACGCAAGATCTGCAACTTGGCAGCTTCAAAGTCTGGCAGTAACTCCTTCTTGGCACGCAAACGGTCCCAGATGTTGACGAAGAATCCATATCCGTCTTTATACCTACTCGCTACGAGGGGGTGTTCATCAAGAACCGCATTTAGTGCTTCTGTGGAGAAGATGAAGGGGCAATTCGTTTTACCTTCAAGTCGTGCTAGGAATTGCTCCGCCTCATTTACGAGGGCGGAAAACACAGGTCCGGGAACAAAGTGATCTTGAAGTAAGAAGATGCCGCCGGGTTTTAACACCCGAAGAGTCTCATTGATGGCTTGAAGCCAATGTTCACGAGGCAGGTTGTTGAAACCATACCTGCAAATAGCGACGTCAATACTTTCCGACGAGACTTCCTGCATATTCGTCACATCTGCACAGATGGTCCGAGTCTTAGCATCAGATTGGATACTACTCAGAATCTGTGCCGAGGCGTCGACAAAGGTCATCTCTGATTCCAAGCCGACTGTTCCGAGATGAAATTGTATTGCTTTTCCTGCAAGACCTGTACCACAGCACAAATCCAGCACTTTGACGGGGTTTGGTAAGTGTAATCCACGCTCTACTCGATGAAAATCGAGCAGAGCTGAAGCATATCGTTCGGATTTTGAATCCTCAGTGAATGCTCCAAATGTTTGTAAGTAGCTTTTAGGCCATTGTTCGGGCATATGAATCTCCAGTTGATTGTTGTGAAAAGAGCGGTTGTAGAAAACTACAAATCACACGATACCATACAGTATGCAATTTGTCTATAGATGTGAACCAGAGTGTACATTATTCGAATACTTCACCCAACTACGTATTTCACCCTTACAAATGAGGAACTTGGCTAAGTGTTCAGAGGTCTTCAATTGGTAGATCTACTCTTTGTTTTTTTCATCCTTTCTAGTGTTTCCAGTATGGGTGGGTTACTTACTCCATCGGGGATCATGGGATCAGTATCTTCAGGTCTGAGACCCATCACTTCAGGATCCATTAGCCCTATTTCCCATGCATTTTTGTGTATGAAGGTTTTTTTAACAATACCGTGATTAAAAAATATCTTTGGGGGAAACGATTGCTTATCCCTAATGAAAGATGGTGCAATGAGATAGAAGCCCCATTGTTTAAAGCTCTCTATAAAGCCATTCAGGTTATTCAACGATTGTGGGGTCATCGTGTGCGTTCTTCCAGCATTCAACACAAGCTTACCTTTTGAATCTTTAGGATCACCAAGGTTTGTCGATATCACAAACTTATACCAGAGCGGGTTTGTCTTAGAAAAGCCCATGATTGTTGCCACCCGCATAACATCTTTCTTGTCCTCTCTACCAAGAAGATCTTTCCAATTCCTAAAAATTGCCTTTGCCTTATCCTCATTAGTAAACATTACAGCAAGTACTGGAGGTTGATCTGGCATAACAAGGTAAGCGATGCCCTCCCATCCAGCTTCATCCCAAAGATGCCCCTCGATAATTGAGATATTTTCCATCTGATCATGACGTACAGCCTTTCTATCTTTATCATCTTTATCGTCCTGTTTATCTGGATCGTCCCTCAATTGCTTCAGCAGTTCGTGCTTTACCTTGCCAGCTTCAGCTTCGTCATATTCATACTTTTTGTTTTCATCTGAAATCCATTCTCTGATATCTCTTTTTGGCTTATATCCCAAAACATTACCCTGAACCACCAGCGGTGATGAGAATGTAAACGCTCGCACACTAACCTCTTCATCTCGGAATAGTTTTTCAAGATCCGTATCTGCATTTCTGAATGAAATTGAGTGACCGATAATATTGACCACCGCACTAAACACATCCTTGTAGAGGCTTTCCTGCTCAGAACGCTTTAGAGAATGAGGGTTAAAATCTCCACAAGCTATATCAAATGCAATAGCTCCATCTTTTTTCACCTCATGGGAAACCTTAACACCTAAAGTATCATCGTTGGTGATTGTGATATTCACGATACCATTGTTTCCGTGCGAATCCACCTCTACAGTTGTTGCCAAAAAACCTTCAAGAGATGCGAGGATGTATTCTCCTATTTCAATGTTAGGGCTACAGTTTTTTGTTTTAATAATAAAGGTTGTGCCTAAAATAACAGACTTAAGCTCAACTTCATCACCCTTATAGAAAGCTGGTACATCTGGTAACTGAGCTTGGCTCGGCTGTGTAAAATGAGAGTCAAAATATTCATCAAGTTCTTCGTCGTTCATTTTTTCTAACAAAACTTGAGGTAAGGCTTTCTTTCCCCCTAATCGGTATATCAATGCGTGTGCAGCGAGATCTAGATCCATACTCATTAGGGTGTCTGGCAGAAGCTCCAAGGATGGCAAAACCTCATCAGGAGTTTTAATCAACAACAATCCCAACTGAGCACCATAGAACATGTCATCATGCAGAAGTTTTTCCGCCTCTTCACTGGATTTAATGTAGTTAACATTCATCATATGGTTCAACTTGTGCCACTCCAGTGAATAACCCACACGTCCCAAGCGAAGTTCCAACAGACGCAAATGACCATAAGATAGCAATTGAAGCTTGGTCACTTCACTGTGCTTATGAAAATCCATAGTCGCATAAGAAGCGGCATGTAACATCGCACTCCTTGCAGCCCAAAGTAGACCGACCTGCTCATACGCACAGGACAGCTGGGCAAGAGCAATTATTAAACCATCTCGTACCTCATCTTTGTAAAGCGGAACAAGAGATCTTCCTAGGCAATCAATCGCCTTGTAGTATCGCTTACCCTCAACATGCTGTGCGGCTCGATTTAACAGCACCATTGCAGACTCCGTAGTGCTTTTTCTTTCTGACATTACTTCAAGCATTTTGTCTTGAAGCTTTTCAAAGCTAGGCACACCGCTGTAAAAATCATTCATCTCGCTGGTCATTTTGTAGAGCGTGTCCAGTGAGAATCCGAGAAGACCTTTGGAACGCTCAACTATCTGGAAAAGGTTATTGAAGATTACATCCATTGCCGCCTTGTCATCTCTTGATTCAGGCAGCACTAAAATATTTAGCAACAACTCAGCATGTAGGGCTGCGCTTGGTTTTGATTCATCGTCTTTAAAGGCTTCGAGTCTTCCTTGCACGGTCTTTTTCTTTTCATCTGCATACACTGGATCAACCTTGTCACTAATAACGGACAAGGTCTTTAAAACACTCGCAAGATTACCCAACCTCTCCACCTCAAAAAGATTTGCAGAGTCTTTTGCCAAGGACTCTATCTCTTCATAGTTGCCGATAAGTGCATCAAAGTCGTCATACCAAAAATACAATGTCCACACTTCATGATATCTGGCATTAAAATACTGTTCAGAAGTTCCGTATTTCTGAGCAAGCCTCTTTGCACGAGCGAACAAACCATCCACATCCGTTTTAACCTTGTTCATTTCAGCACCGCACAATGCTGAAGACAGTGCATCATCGACGATTGCAAGATTCACTCTATCTTCCTGTACCGCCTGATCTATATCCTTATTCAAAGCCTCAAATGTTCTTTGTCGCTTCGTATCTTTAGGTCCTGTGCTGACGACCTCTTTATAAGAATCTCCCATCTTCAATTCAACAATTGCGAGATTCTCTCTCTTATTTGCAAAGATTTTATCAATTATCCATGTTCGATCATGTATCGTTACTAGAATCCCGTATTGTTTAGTCAGCTCGTCTTCGACTTTTGCACGCTGATCTGCCTTAATAAACCGACTTGTCACAAAGAATACTTTTGTATAACCCCTGTCCGTTCCAATCATCTTTTTAACGTCACCCTCTACCTTCGTTTTCCATTTGACTGTGGTGCTGAAAGCGAACCCTCACCGTTCAGTAGAAGTTTTTTCGACTCCAAAATAATAAGTATCTTTGATTGCCTCTGACACTGGCGTAGTTTCTGTGTCGACCTTGCCATCACCACCACCTACTGGACCAGTTTGAGGTCTTAGGTTCGGCTGAATCTCATGTTCACAAAGCTTTCGAGCAAACTCTTCAAAATCATATTCCTGCTTTCTTGTAGAGAGAGTGTCCAAGTGATACTCCAATTTCAGACTATCAAGCAGAGGTTCTTTGACCATTCGAGTGTCAGAAAAGCTACCGGGGCGGCGTTGCTGCATAAAGCTCTTTGGAGAAAAGTTTGAGTCCTCTTTCATATTGCTATTTTACCATTTATATGAGGTTTTTTTAAGCTGATTTTGAGCCACATTAATGCTATAATATTTTCGTTGACCCACATAGATTCCCCGACTCTTGCACAGGAGTGTTTTCGTCTAGCTTGCGGATACTGACGGGTAGTTAAGCTGCCACAAGCCAGACCGCCTTTGTGCGATTTGGGGAATAGTGGGTCAACCAGTTTGGCTACCCATCTGTATAAATCTATAGTTGGGACCCCTCTCTGATTATTAAATAGTGTTGACCTATTTAAATCATGAAAAAATACTACGGCGTTTTAATCGCATTGTTGCCATTCATTACTGGCACATATAAAAGTTTGGGTAATTGGTCCAGTTCAGAGGCTATCGGATACAACGTATTCAATCTGGCTCTGATCGGTTTCGGTATTTATTATTTCGCAAAGCATTGGTCCGAGAAGAAAGAATCCCTCGAGCTTGCTCAATACGACATTGCTGTGTTCAAGGCATCTGCTTATATTAAGGAACTTTCGGAGGACACCAAGGAAAATGTAACCGTGAAGCGAGTCGCTATGAACGAGATCGGAAACCTTGTGGATCTGTTCAGAAAAAACAGGAGCAAGAGCTGGAAGAGCCAGAAAGATATTAATGAGGTTACCAAGTCGTTAAATGACCTCGTAGAGAGCAACAAGGAGCTTGTAAAGCAGTCTCGGAATCTCGATATCTAGCCAGTTCATTTTCGTGAACAATTCCCAGTTATTTCCCTGTATTAACAGGGAATGTCTTCCACTGTTATTTCACAGTATTAACTGTGATGTCGCCGCTGTTATTCCGCATTATTAACAGCAGAGCCTGTAGCAGTTTTCTAGCAGTATTAACAGCTATGGACCAGCGTTTTTCTAGCGTTATTTAACGTCGCTAAGGGGGTTTATAAGCAACCATTAATCTGCTACATTTTAGCCATGGGAGGAAGCAAACCTTATGGACCAAGATTCACAATTTTGGATAAAGCAAGACTTCTTGATAACAAGAAAGTAAGACCTATTGATAGATCCGATAGGGCTTTTATTGATAATGGAAAGCTTGAGGTGTTTTGGTCCATTAACAGATTCCGTAACGAGTTCATTAAAAAGGCAGAAGACACTCGAAAAGTTTTAGGTATTGAGGTTCTCGATCCTAAAGAAGATGTTTTGATGACCAAACTCGGTCACAAAGGTCGTCTATTTGTTCCAAAAAGGCTCTACGTCGGCGTGAACTCCTCATTCCTGAGTAAGTATCCGAAAACCGCTGAAAACCTTAGAAAATTGATATATTCGAATGTTTTAGTGCCGCTCAACTGGTCCTACAACTTCTATCCTTTTGTTGAGTATTACATTTTATATGGAAAAAAGTCCCCTGTGGTATTACAACCTAATCCAATGCAGTTTCAGCTAATCATGAAATATCATCGGGAGCTTGGTAGAAATACGTATACAAAATCCGATATCGCATTTTTGAAACAACAGGCTGTTATTGAGCGATCAGAAAATCCGAAACGTATCAGAGAAATTGAAACCATTGCTTTAGCAGTAGATAAACTACCCAAACTAAAAAATACTGACCGACGACCAAAAAACTTAGCACTAAAGACTGCTACTTTTAAGATATTTGAAAAAATACCTGTAAATGCGAAACCTGCAGAAATAAAGCAGTTTATGGAAGACAATTTATACAACATCATCGATGAATACAGAGAGGATTACAACCCTGATGAAGATGAGGAAAAAGTACTGCTCGCAAATGTGAAAAGGCTCTACAAAGAGTATCTAAAACTTATCCCCATGAATTGATGCTTTTCTTACAATTAACTTCAGGGGTGTTTTTGGCGAGACCTTATACTCAATATTGAGATAAGGTTTTTCTTTATCTCACAATTACTGGGAAGTAAAAAAGACGTATCAATTTCCTCCCAGTAGTTGATATGTCTTTTTTGCTAAAGAGACACGGGAACAATATTCGGGTAACGGCAACCTATAAGGCCGCCCTGATGATCATAAAAACAGAAGAACAATCACATTGTTATAGGTTGAGGTCGCAGTGGACGAGGCGACCAAAGACTAAAGAGTAATGAGTGTCTGGGGTATCACGAACAACCGCCACAGACATCGCACATAACCTCATTACAAGGGTACACCCGCTCCGTTGTACGTAAGAAACTATGGTTGAGATTAATGCGAATACTATCTCAATTTTCGATTCGGATTCACACTGTGGCTCCATACCGAAATAGTAAATCAATGTGGTTAGCCTAGCATTTTTTGTGCCGGGCTTGTTCTCCTGTTCACCACCCGAAATAGTTAGATAAAAATACGTATGCTTTTCAATAAAAAGGTCGGTAATAAATATAGGCAATTGCGATAATGCAGACACTACACAATAAAAACGAACAAGGTACACTGATTGAGTACGGACGACGTGCCCAAGAGTCTTTGTGTAGTAATGCACTTTCTAGAGAAACACTTGTTGCAATTGAAGAACTTGGTGAAATATTAAAAAATATTCATGCTAGATTAGCGTCAGAAGGCTATGAAATCATAGATGGTTGCATACGTAAAAAGATGCAGAAACGAGTATGAAAAAATCAAGTATAAAAACTGAAAAAGAAATCGTAGAAGAAATACTCAAGGGAACTTTCCGTGAGTTTTATTTGATATACAACAGAAGAAGCATGGATGAGGCGGAAAGCCAAAAGAACTCCATTTCATACCAAAAAGCAGAAAATACAAAGTTTGCTTTCAGAGAAAGGCTTTCTGTTGCTCAATTTACAATCAAGGGATTTTTGGCGGACGGTATCATTTCCGAAAGTCACTCTGGTTTTACTGAGGATGACGATGTAGTGATCACAGAAGAAGGTATTGTTCAATACAGGATTGATCGACCAAAGTTTCTACGAATGCTTCAGTTTGTAAGCCAAGGATACTTCAAAGGTGTTATTTGCCTTTGTTGGGACCGTATCAGTAGGAATAAGGGTGACGACACCGTTATTCGCAAACTTATGCGTAAAGGTGTTGATTTTCGTTTTGCTTATGCAGAGTATGAAAAGTCTAGTTCTGGTGCTTTACATATGGACATTGACGGTATGTTCTCTCAACACCACTCACGTGTTACTAGTGAGAAAGTCACTATATCTACACGTAACTCGAGGGAAAAAGGTATTTGTACTTACCGTGCTCCTATTGGTTATCTCAACGAGGGAAAGATGGAAGAAAAACCTCTGGATCCATTTCGTGCACCTGTAATCAAGCAAATGTATGAGTACTATGCGACAGGTGACTGGAGTTTGTCAGACCTAGCTCGTTACGCAAATGAGCAGGGCTTTACGACTGTACCAATGCGACGAAGACGAACGAAAGAAGAAATGCTTGCCGAAGAAGATGAGTTTGATGAAATTGAAAAGACTTCACGTCCCATAAATGAAAACCATATCAGCAGAATACTCACAAACCCTTTCTATACTGGGAAAGTCCTCAATTCAGAGGGTAAATACATACCGAGTAATAGCCATCAAGCTATTGTAACCAAAAAGCTATTCGAGGATGTGCAGGCTGTGCTCAAAAAGAAAAAAGTGATCGTTCATTATACCGAAAAATTGGACCAACCACTCCGAGGTATCGTACGTTGTGAACATTGTGGACGTGTATACACCCCTTACACAAAGAAAGGTATCCAATACTACAATTCTCGATGCGTAAATGGATGCTCGAACACACTTAAGAACTTTAACTTTGATTTTATTGATAAGAAGATAGGTGATCTTATCACTGGCTTACATTTTACTGATGAAGAAATCGAGCAGATGGATGCTCGGGCAGGTACTGAGATTGCTTTGCTCGAAGAAAGACGGCACAAGACACTGGACCAAGTTGAGAGAAAGAAGAAAAAGATACGTGAGGATCTTGCGTATCTACGTTCAAACAAAATACCTCTTTTGAAATCGGGTGTATACACTCCAGAAGGTTATGTTGCTGAAGAAACCAAGCTTGATAGTGAACTTTCAGAACTAAAAAATAGTGAAGATGTTTCGGACATCGCAATGCACGAAACTATGAAAGACGTTCAAAAACTTTCAGAACTCGTTAAAAACGTTGCAGCATATTATCAATTCGCCAAACCACACGAAAAAGAGCAGATTGTTCGTGTAATCTTTTCAGAACTTTCAATTTCCCAAAATACGTTGCAATTTAAGTGTAAAAAAGGATTTGAGTGCTTCGAGAATCGCTTTCTTGCTATTTGTGACCCCACAGAGAATCGAACTCTGATTACTGCCTTGAAAAGGCAATGTCCTAACCGTTAGACGATGGGGCCATATTTGTCCCAAAGAATATAACATTTTTTTGGAAAAAGGCAAAAAAGAGGTATATAATTAGCATATGAAAAACACCACACTACTTTTCCTAATTAAAAAAACAGATAACAAAATCAGTGACATTTGCCTTGCTATGAAGAAGCGCGGATTCGGGGCAGGTCGTTGGAATGGAGTCGGTGGAAAGCTTTCAGATGGTGAATCGATCGAAGATGCAACGAAGAGGGAAACCAAAGAGGAAATTGGTGTTGATATTTCATCAATGTCCAAAGTAGCAGAGCTCGCATTTTCCTTTGCCAACAATCCTGACTGGAATCAACTTGTTCATGTTTTTACAACTACTGAATGGAGTGGAGAGCCAATTGAAAGTGAAGAGATGCGACCACAATGGTATCCTGTTACAGAAATTCCTTTTAAAGACATGTGGCCCGATGATATATTTTGGCTTCCAAAAGTCTTGAATGGGGAATTAATTAAGGCAGCGTTTACTTTTGGAGAAAAAGATGCCATTTTAGATCAGAAAGTTGAAACAGTAGAGTCTTTATAATACTATTGCCCTACGGGCGATTAGCTCAGTTGGTAGAGCGCAACATTGACGTTGTTGATGCCAGAGGTTCGAGTCCTCTATCCCCCACAGATTTTACGCATGCAAATGATTATATATATCCTCCAGTGCCTTAACAGCATCTCCCGCCGCAATATTATTTTGATGATACAGTCCGTCAGTGCAATCTCCAGCAGCCCAAATCCCCGGAGTTTTTGATTCCTGCGTTTTCGGATCAACAATGATTTTTCCAATTGGATCAAGTTCAACAATATCCTTTACAAAATCAGTACTTGGAATCAATCCAATTTCAACGAATATTCCTGTGACAGGAAGCTCTACTACCTGATCTCCAGTTTTATATGAAAAACTACTTACAAATTTGTCACCCTTAACCTCATGTGGAATTGCATTTCTAATAGCTTTAACATTTGGTTTAGATAAAACTTTCTCAACTGTGACTTCATCTGCTCTAAACGTGTCACTGCGATTAACAATGGTCACGCTTTTACAATAGGCAGCCAATTGTGCCGCACTTTCAAAAGCTGCATTTCCCCCACCTACTACTACGACATCTTGATCTTCGAATAGGGGGCCATCACAAGTGGCACAATATGTCAGTCCCTTATTATCAAATTCTTCCGCACCGGGAACTTCTAGTTTTCTTCGGCGACTTCCTGTAGTGATCAGAATAGTTTTTGTTTCAAATGTTTCGTCTTTTACAGTGACAGAAAATCCTTTTCCATTTTTCGTGATTTTAGAAACCAGTGCACCTTCCTTTATATCTACAATGTCACCAGCATAAGCACGTAAATGTGCCTCCAAATTTTTTGAAAGTTCAGCACCAGAAATTTTCACAGTCCCAATCCAGTTTTCAATCCCTTCGGAAACTGTGCTTTGGCCTTCAAAATTTTTCGTAATAAAAAGCGTTTTAAGTTTCTTTCTGCTAGCATAAACTCCTGCTGCTACTCCTGCTGGACCTCCTCCGATGATTGTTAAGTCGTATGTCATAGTTTGGATATTCTAGCATAAATCAAAAAAACCTCCGATTCTGAAGGTTTTTTTGTTTATACTACTTTAACTTAGAACGTCGTAAAAACGCAGGAATAGCATTCCAATCGTCTTCTTCCTTGTCATCCTTTTTCTTATCAGTCTTCATAGGCTCTGTCGAGTTAGCAGTCGGCTGATCGAATGAACTAACTGGAATTGAATTGAAAATTTTTCCACGCTCTTTTTCAACTGGCGCTTCAACAGGATTATCAAAAAGACTTTTCTTGATTGCTTCCGAATTTGGGAAGTTTGCTGCGATAACAGTAATTCTAAGTTCGTTCTTTTTCAATCTCTCATCACGAACTGTACCGAAAATAATCTTGGCGTTAGGGTCAACTGATTCTGTAATAAGTTTCGCAGCTTCCTGGATTTCCCACATTGTAAGGTCTTCACCACCAGCGATTGAGAAAAGCACTCCTTTTGCTCCGTGGATTGAAACATCGAGAAGTGGAGAGCTAATAGCAGCACGAGCGGCTTCTTCTGCGCGCTTTTCACCACTTGCAAATCCGATACCCATTAACGCTGATCCTGCGTTTTCAAGAACTGCGCGGATGTCTGCGAAGTCGATGTTACCAACAGTTCCTGGCATAGTTATTAATTCTGAAATTCCTTCCACTGCTTGCTTCAAAACTTCATCACACATTCCAAAAGCCTGTTTTGCAGTAGTTTCCTTAGAAACTGTTGCCATTAAACGATCGTTTGGGATTACCACAAGTGCATCAACTGATCTAGACAATTCTGCCAAGCCTTGTTCAGCCAGTCGCATTCGCTGCTGTCCTTCGAAAGAGAAGGGTTTTGTTACAACAGCAACTGTTAACGCCCCCATCTCTTTTGCAATTTTTGCAATAACAGGTGAGGCACCAGTACATGTTCCACCTCCAAGTCCACCCGATACGAAAACCATATCAGAATTTTTCAATGCCTCCTGAATTTCTTCTTTTGTTTCTTCGGCTGCTTTTTTTCCAACTTCTGGATTCATACCAGCGCCCAGTCCTTTTGTAAGATTTTTTCCAATATGAATTTTCTTTTTCGAAAGTGCGTGATGCAAATCTTGTGCGTCAGTATTGATAGCGAGAAAATCTACGCCTTTAACTTTTGAATTGATCATATGATTGATCGCATTTTTTCCTGAACCGCCGACTCCGACGACTTTAATGCGAGCAAATGTTTCAACTTCTGGTTTGACCTGGGGCATGTTGTATTTTATGTATAGTTTAAAGGCAGCTTTTTAAAAAGCTTTCTTGTCTGGTAAATTTAATGATTCTTGCTGACTATTGCTTTCTTCCAAAGGAATAATCAAGAGCGGCCTTAGGGGTATAATAGCATGTTTTTGGGGGAGGGCAATACAGCTAGCTTTGGACCTTGAATAGGAGGTTATTACGAGGAACCTCCCTGTCATTTTGTGGAGAATAAACAAAAGGTACTTGAACGTATTTAGATAGTAAACTTCCAACAAAATCTTCCACAAATTTTTTCGTTTTTAAATCCTCTTCCAAATTTCTATAAGTCCCAAAAACTGCGAAATAAATTGGTCCAGAAGTTGTATACATAATCCCTGCATAATTTCTGTGATAATCAAGATATCCAGATTTTGCAACAATTCCAGAAGTGGTAGCCATTGAGAGGAGTGTTTTCTCAAGCGGTCCTGGATCAACACGAGGGATAGACATTAGGTGTTGAATTTCTAAACCAGACTTTTCTAAGTTCTTTATCACTCGAATGGTTAATTCGCAGGTCGTGTAATTATCAGCAAGTCCCGAGCCTGTTCCGAAATGTATATCTGCGCCGTATGTTTCTTTCATGTATTTTTCAAATTCATATGACCCACCAGCTCTTAGGAATAAAGTGTTAGCAGATATGTTTGTTGAATAATCGTTTATTTGCTTTATTAAAATCGAAAGTGGTGCGGACTGGTATTGGTAGTGAATGCCCGGTCCAGAGTACGCATTTTCAGAATATTGAACAGAGGATTTTATTCCGTAATGATTTAAGGCATAACCTAGCTCTTTTGTGACACTGGCGTTGTTTTGTTGCCAGTCCATGTAAAAGTCTTTTGAAAAAATTAAATGATTGAAATTTGTTCCAATTTTTTTGAAAATAGAATTTAAATTTTCAACCACAAAATGTGGATCACCTCCACCGTTTATATATAAAGTATCACCATCCACATAAAGATTAGTCGTATATCTGAAATCTTTTCCAAGTTTGGTCAGTGCAAAATCAAAAGTGTAAAGTTTTGAAATGGAGGCGGGGATTACACTTTTGTCTTGATTATATTCCGCAATTGTTCCTGTGGCGTTTTCAAGACAAAAAACTTGATCCTTTGTATTTAGTTTATAATTCTTTGCAAAGCTTTCAAGCTGGTAGGGAGGCCTTTCTGTAATTACAAAAAAGATAAATGCAATTACTGCAATTAAAACAATAATTATAGTGACGATTGCAACAATCTTTCTCTGCATACTTTAAGGCAAAAACTGCTTGATCCACTTCCAAATGGTGCTTCTAGTTTTTCCAATAAGTCGCATTCCTTCCTTTATATCAACTGTATTTTCATCTTCTGAATTAAGCCCAAGAATTCCAAGACCATAACCAACAACCCACTCAGCCTGTTTCTCATTGATAAATTTAAAAGTAGTATCGTACTTCATTCCAGGACACTTTGATGGAAGGTGAAGGGAAGTGCGCGCTGCGTTTTCAATTCCTGTCAGGGTAGACCCTCCTCCGATCATGATGATACCAGCAGGAAGGAGTCCACTTCGATCGATCTTTTTTAAATGAGTATCAATTAGTTCAAAAATATCAGATAAACGTGCATCAATGATACCGTCTAATTTTTTACGAGATACAGAAGGAGCTCCAGCCGATCCTGTTTTTACGAGCTCGGCTTCTTCTAGGGATATTTGCAATCCCAATGCAATATCATTTGTGATATCGTTTGAACCGATTGGAAAGACTTCTAATGAAATCGGAATATTATTTTCAAAGACAATTATAGAAGTTGTCTCTGCTCCTATGTTAACCAATACGCAACCTGCGATTTTTTGTGTTTTCGACAAAGCAACCAAACTGGCTGCCATTGGTGCAGCAACCACATCCTCGATAGAAAGTCCTGCCTCTTCAACTGCAAGTAACATGTCATTCAAATGGTGTGTCTGGCAAGTGATATAGAGAACACGCGCCTCTAAACGGATTCCTTTCATTCCTTGAGGGCGACCCAAAACGCGTTTCCCATCAACTCGATATTCAAGTGCTACGCTGTGAATAATTTTTCGATTACTGATATATGCGGAGGGAAGTTCTTTTTCGCTTTCTTCGATTGCACGGTTTACATCAAGGTCTGTAATTTCACTATCTGCTTTTGTTGTGTTTACAATACCGACTCCTACGATTGCAGAAAGTCCAACACCTCCAACAGAAAGGTATGCTTTTTTAATTTTTAATTCTGAATTTTTTTCGCATTGTACTACTGCAGCTCGAATGCTTTTTGCCACTTCACTAATATTAGAAATATAACCATGTCGGATTCCTTTTGATTCAGAAACACCATAGCCAACAATTTTTGGCTGAGTTGGGATTGAGGTTTCAAGAGAACGTTCAACCGCTATCACTTTGACGCTGGAAGTACCGATGTCTATTCCGACTGATGTGGTGCGGCTCATTTTGATAAAAATATTTTGAAGTTTTTAAGAACCCGAATTCTATTAAACCTTGAAAGCTTTGCGGATTCTCTCTTCTTCACTCTCCATTCTACTACTATGTTCGTATCCTTTCAAATGAAACAAACCGTGGATAAATATAAATTTCAAGTAATTATCATAAGTGCGCTCAAAGAGGGGCGCTTTTTGGCGAGCTTTGTCAGGATTAATTACAACTTCACCAACATTTTTGTCTACGTTAAATGAAAGTATGTCTGTTGCGTAATCTTTATTTCGATATTTTTTATTTAAAGTTTTTATTTTCTTTGTACCAATAAAAGCCAAACTTAGATCAAAGTTTTTTCCTAAAACTTTATTTTTCATATTTGTAAAAAGCACCCCGTTAATTTTCGGAGTGCTTTTTACAGTGCTAGAGATTGAAATCTGCATTTAGATTACTTTCGGCGAACCTTTACTGGAAGCTTTCCAAGCTTTGCCAATTTTTCGTATTCAGCCTTTCTTCGTAGTCGTTCAAGTCGTGCCATTTTAACTTTGTAAGGAGAAAGTTTTCTTTCTGCGTATCGGATGCTTCGAACACGAGGAAGAACGCCAGAGTCCTGTGTACGCTTTGAAAAACGTCGCAAAACGGATGCTGGGCTTTCTGAGGGGTTTCTTTCGATTGAAATATTGATTGCCATAGGGTTACAAATGTAGCATAGGGCTTCGTCTTTATCAAGGGGGAAAAGGTTTCAAGTAAAGCCAACTTCACATTGTCTATGCGAAATGTATAATATGAATCATTCAATATAATATGAAAGAAATTATTAAAAATGAAGTTGGTAAATTCAGAACTGATAAGGGTGTGACCCAAGAGGATTTGGCCTCGACTGTAAACGTCAGTCGTCAAACTATAATTGCTCTTGAGAAAGGTAACTACACGCCATCAATTTTACTAGCCATTAAAATCGCTGACTTCTTTAAGGTTTCAGTCGAAAAAATATTTAAAATATCCAATGAAAAATAATCTCAAAGAATTTATTGTCACTTTCGGTCTGGTCATCACTGCGGTGTTACTTTTGAACCCATTTCATTTTTGGATGCCTAGCATGTTACTTATGAGTATTTTAGCAGTGATTCTTGTTTTGTTTGGGATATTTACCAGCTTTGTTCTCAGGGAAAAAATAACAGACGAGAGGGATGCGCAACACCGTACTCTTGCTGGTAGAAGTGCCTTCTTAGCGGGGTCAGCAGTTCTTATTCTAGGTATTATTGTACAGGGTTATAGAGAAGCCGTTGACGGTTGGCTTGTTGTGACTCTTATTGTTATGGTGGTTACAAAGATGAGCGTCCGTATTTGGAGTGACCGAAACCTCTAGTTATCCACTTCATATGTAAAGTCTACTTTACATATTTTTTGCACAATATATAATAATCATATTATATTAATCACAATTATTTTTTTATGAATAATAACAAAGGAATTATTTTAGGAGTTATCGTTTTGGTTTTGATCGCAGGTGGTGTCTATGCATCAATGAATGGTAAAGATAGTGACATGATGGCTTCTGATATTAAATCTGGTGATCAGGCGATGGTGGAAAAAAAATCAGACAATATGGTAAAAGCCGGCACGTATGAAGCATACTTAGCTGAAAGTGTTGCTATGGCATCTGATACTCACGATGTTGTCTTGTTTTTCAGAGCAAGCTGGTGCCCTACATGTAGAGCATTGGATTCTGATATAAATTTAAATTCAAAAATGATTCCCGCTAGTTTGAGTATACTGGACGTTGATTATGATAAATCGACAGATTTGAAGAAAAAATATAGTGTCACTTATCAGCACACTTTTGTTCAGGTGGATAATAAAGGAAATTTGATCAAAAAGTGGAGCGGAAGCCCTACTTTGGCTGCACTTGTGGCAGAATTAAAATAGCATGTTTCTATTTTTACTTTCCTTCATCGCTGGGATTCTAACAATTCTTGCACCATGTACGCTTCCTTTGCTTCCACTTATGGTTGGAAGCTCGATTGCGGGGGGTGGGGAATCAGCTTCAACAAATAAAAAGAAAGCTTTTACGATTGCAGCGTCGCTCGGTATTTCAATTGTTCTCTTTACTTTCATCCTAAAGGTCAGCACTGCCTTTATTGATATACCGCCGTATACTTGGTCTATTATTTCCGGAGTGATCATTGTAATATTCGGATTAATCACAGTTTTTCCATCCATTTGGGAAAAAATTCCCTTTGTTTCAAAGTTAAGCATTGGATCTAACAAACTACTCGGTACTGGCTACCAAAAGAAAAGTTTCTGGGGGGGATGTAATTATCGGTGCTTCACTTGGTCCTGTATTTACTACATGTAGTCCAACTTACTTTATTATTCTGGCCACGGTTCTTCCGCAGTCGTTCTTGGTGGGTCTTTTAGATTTAGTCGCATATGCCGTGGGGCTCTCAGGGATGGTCCTTCTCGTGGCTTTTCTTGGGCAGAAAGTTGTAAATCGATTAGGGGTGTTCTCTGATCCAAGAGGGATATTTAAAAAAGTCCTCGGAATCATATTCTTGATTATTGGTGTACTGATACTATTTGGTTTTGACAAAGTGCTTGAAACTAAACTTTTAGATTCAGGAATCTTTGATATTACAAAAGTTGAACAAAAGTTATTAGAATTAAATAATAAACCAAGCGTTAGACTGGAAGACCAGTTGAAAGATTTGCCAGCCCAGACATGTAACGCGACGTCATGTTTACCAACTGTTAATTTGAATGAAACAACAACTAATGTTGTTTCTACTACTTCTGTAATTCAAAAGATTCAAAAATCACAAGATGCTAGGCCTAAGGGTATTCCCGCACCTGAAATTACTAATCCAAGTGATTTCATCAACACTGATGGTAAACCAATTACAATTTCACAATTTAGAAATAAAAAAGTTGTACTCATAGATTTCTGGACTTACAGTTGTATTAACTGCCAAAGAAGCCTTCCATATGTAAACGCTTGGTATGACAAATACAAAGATCAAGGATTAGAAGTAATTGGAATTCACACCCCAGAATTTGCTTTTGAAAAAGTAAAAGAAAACGTTGAAAAAGCCACCAAGAGATTTGGAGTTAAGTATCCAGTGGTAATGGATAATAATTACGGAACTTGGGGAGCGTTTGACAATAATTCTTGGCCGAGAAAATACTTGATTGATGAAAATGGGGAAATTATATATGACCACATTGGTGAAGGGGAATATGACACGACAGAGTTGGTTATACAAAATGCGTTAAAAAATCTACATGCAAATGATCAGATGACTGTCTCGAAAGGGATTGTGGCACCAACAAACGCCATCGATCCTTCAACTATCAAAGTGGGTAGTCCTGAAGTTTATTTTGGTTCTGGAAGAAATCAGTACTTGTCGAATGGTCAAAAAAGAACAACAGGTGTTCAACAATTTACAATTCCCCAAACTATATTTAAAAACTCATTGTACCTAGGCGGTGCTTGGAATATTCAGAATGAATATGCTGAAGGACAATGATCTTCAACTATTACTTTCGATTACAAAGCTAAAAACGTCTACATGGTCGCAAGCGCCGACAAGCCAATCACTTTGCACATATATATATAGACAACGTTAAGACTAGAGACGTGATAGTTTCAGAAAACACCTTGTATACCTTAGTAGAGGGATCAGAATATGGAGAACACCTCTTGAGAATCGAAACTGACGGGGCAGGGCTGAAGGCATTTACCTTTACGTTCGGGTAGAGTTTGTTCCTAGACATCCTATATTATAAAATATATAATTTTAAGTATTAATACTTAAGATTATATATTTTATTATCTCATGAAAAAATTCCTACTAGCTACTTTTGTACTAGCTGCAGCCTTCTTCTCTGTTAATTTTCCGAGCACTACAGATGCTGCCTCTTTTGTTAAAAAAATTATAGTTCCAAGAGATCAGTTTACCTCATCAACGGGTATTAGATTGTCCTCAGGAATTCTGGTTGGCAATAAATTGTATGTACCAGTAGGCAGTTCATCGGGCGTCGCAGTCATCGATGTAAACAGCGACACTTTTTTAAAAGCTATTCCATATAATAAAGCTTACGCAGCAAACTCAAGAACACTCATTGGTTCAAAAATATACTTTACATCACAGAATAGTATTGATGTGTTAGATACCACAACTGATACAATTGTGAGTAGTTATTCAGACGGGAACATAACCGCTCTCGGTGCCCTCACCCTGGTTGCTCCTAATATTGCCTATGCACCATCAGGGCAAGGTGTGATGGTATTTAATACGTCTACAAATAAAATAGAATCAAAAATTCCAAGGATAAAAGCAAAGACTTATTCAACCGCAGTTTATGGTAGTTATGGGGCAAGTTATTTGTCTGGTAATAAATTTTATGCAGTAAACGTAGACGGTTACGGGGGTATTGATGTTTTCGACACTTCTACAAATGAATTTGTAATGACTATTAATAAAGGTACAGCCTATAACTATGCTGGCGCACCTGTTCTTAATGGAGATAAATTATATGCCATCAGATATGGTAGTTCTAAATATGTAGACATAATTAACACAAACACAAATACAGTTTCTGATTCAATAAAACTAGCATATGATCTAAGACCATCGATTACTGTTATCGGAAATAAGTTGTTTGCCCTACCTTATAGTAGTGGTCATATAGATGTCTATGATCTTACAACAAAACAACTTGTAGCCCAGATTCCAAATGTAAATGGTTATTCGGGAGCGGTGGGAACATTGGTTGGAAATAATCTGTATCTTCCAAGTTACAGTAAGACTGTTGTTGATGTTGTTGATGTTGTAAATAATAAATTAATAACAAGTATTAATACTGCCAGCAATTACTACGATTCAGCTACTTTGGTTGGAACAAAGTTATACGTGCCAAGCTTTAATACAGTAATAGATGTGATCGATACTGTCGGCGATTCAACTGGTATTGTAGCAGTCCCTTATTCAGACCCTGTCTTGTTATCAGAGGTACCACAGACAAACCCTATACCAAGTAATACATACAAGTTCGATCCAGTTAATGGAATAAAAAATGTTCCTATCTACAATTTTAGTCTTAATTCGAAAAGTGAAAGGTCTGATATTGAACATATCTTCTTTGGCTACAATAATTTAATAGGAACAATACCTACAGATTTCCATCTTTATGTAGGAAGTTCAACATTGATTAATGTCAAGCCGAGGATAACTCCAGTAAGTTTTGTGTTCGATTATATTAATCGCAGTATTCCAGCAGATACTACCGAATCATTCACGGTTACAGCGGATTTTCCTGGAAGCGGTTACTCTACTTCAAGTGTGGGTATCTATCTCGCTGGAGTTAGTTACAGAGATAAAACTCGCAAGTCAATTAACTTAGGAGGTACGACTGTTACACAAAGTGGATCTGGTGGGGTCTCTACATCCATCCCAAATCCTGTTGGTTCTTATAAAGGTCAAACACAGTATTTTGTTAGAAATTCATCTGCTGTTAATTCTGTAGCGACAACTACTGCAACTCTTACTGTAAATGGAAGTCATAACGTCACTGTGAGCCCGGGTGATAATTTGTTATTTTCATGGAGCTCTGTAAATGCAAGTAGTTATTCACCAAATGTTGTGCCATCAAAAACAAGTTGTAATGGGTATGATTTAGCCCTCGTGTTCTCATTAAACGGAACTTACAACGGCCAAGCGCCGCAGAAACCTGGATGTTCATACGAGCTAACATATACTGCTGGAATAAACGGAGTTCCAAATTCTAATTCTTCAGATACGGTTGTTATTAATGTTAAGGATCAAAAGCCAGCATCTCTGAGTGCTGTGATAGAAAAGGATCCTTTAGGATCAAATGTCTATAGTATTGATCCTTACGACACTACAACTGTACCCTTATATAGCTTCAAACTTAAATCACAAGATGGAAATTCGACAATTACATCTATTTCACTAAATGTTCTTTCCGAGTCTGGAACACACACTTCTCCAAAGACACTATATCTTTATGATGGCTCAACATTGTTAAGTTCTAAAACTGTATCTGATAGGTTTGTTGTATTTAACAATCTAAACTATGTAGTTGGTTCAGATGTAACAAAAATGTTCACTGTTAAGGGGGATTTTCCTACAAATACAGTATCGACATCCACTGCCTCTTTGTCTGTTAGTGGTATTACTTACAAGATTTCAAATGGTACAACTCCATATATGGGGATTCTTCCGTTGGCTGGTCAAACTCAGTATCTAGTAAAAAAAGGATCAGTAAGTGAAGAAACAAATTCTACACCTTGTACTTCGCCAATTCCTACATTCTCTGTTAATGCTACAGTCGGAGACAGTAATGATGTTGTGCACAACTTAAAGTGTTTCCTAAGTTCAAAAGGCTATCTATTGGGGAACTACTTGAATAATTATTATGGAGATAAAACTAAAGCAGCCTTAGCAACGTATCAAGTTTCAAAAGGTATTACACCAAATGACGGTGTGAATTTCGGTCCGATTACCAGAGCGGCGGTGAATGCGGATATTGCATCAGTAGTAAAACCACTACCAGTTGTTGTTACAACTACATCAGCAACCGCTCCTTCAATTCAGACAACAACTCCTGTTATACCAGCTACCCCTCAACCAACCGCCTCACTCACAGCGAATGATAAAAGTGGAGATGTAACTGTTTATGTTAATGAGCCACTAACCTACAAATGGACTTCAACAAACGCAAACATATTCAGATCAAGTTACATTGGATCACCAGCATCATGTGGTTCAGGAGATAATTGGGTTGCAAGTACAACAAACGGTTCATCATATACAGCGTCACTCCCTACAAGTTTTGCAAACTGTACATACAACATTACTTACAGTGTAAGCAATGAGAAATCACCAATATGTGCTACAAGTGCATTCTTAAAACTTCGCGTGCTCGAGAGACCTAAGGTTGTTGTTCCAAGTACTACCGTTGCCCCAGCTCCTGTGGTAAATCCTCCCGTTTCATCAGCACCTACTCCATCTGTTGCGACTACAACAAATCCAACAGCATCCCTTACAGTTACGGTGAATGGACAAATGTATACTGGATCAGTAAATGTAAAAGTAGGTGATGTCTTGAATTACGAATGGAGCTCTACAAACGCTGATATAGGACAATCATTATACTCAAGTCAAAAGTGCGGGACAGGTTTGTGGACCGCAAAAGATACTGGAAACAAATGGATTGTTAAGCTTGATAGTAATCAAGCAGCAGGATGTAACTACACAATTCTTTATGTCGTAACACAAAAAGCCACAGGAAAGACAGCTCGTGCTGAATTGAAGGTAAATGTAGCACCAATGACGACTTCGCTAAATTCAAAAAACTCTAATAAAAATACTGCATCAGTTACCAACACTTTAAACTGGATAGTTGGTTCAATTAAAGGTATCTTCAAGTAGGTCTTATTGTTTTCCCTATACATTTAAAAAATACCAAGTTATAATTTAAGTTATCTTAATAATAATATTTGGCACCTACTTAAAAATGAAAAAAATTATACTTTACTCGTCCCTAATTGTGCTTACTCTCCTCAGCTTTAATTCGACGGTATTTGCAGTTGAAAATTCAATTACAGTGGAGGTCCCGGCTGGAAACTATTTGGCAAGGTCATTTATGGAATTTAACGTACCGGTTAGCTACACTGCTAATGTTGGTTCTACATATGAGATTAGTCTAGTTAGTGCAAATGCTGAAAAATCTTTTAAATCAAACTATACAAGAAAATACCACCCTAGTATTTATACTAAAGATGTCTCCTTTGATTCAGCAGTTTTAACTGATGGAACTTATCGTGTTCGAGTCACAGAGTTCGATAGTAATGGTAAAAAAATTGCGACTGGTGATTCGCAAAACTTAATTACTGTAACAAAAGTTAAAGATTGCGATTTAAGAGCATTTGCCGGGGTATCAATCGGTAGTACAAAAGGTGATGCTGTCAGGTATTATTACACTGCTAATAATTCAGAAAGGGGGGCTACAGACTACATGACTCAATCATATCAAGGTGCCTACTTGGGTATTACCGATGAGGGTATACAATTTTATACACCAGAATCAAACGTACCTGGAACTTTGCCAATGTACAGAATGTACAACTCTGTTAAAAAAGACCACTACTATGTTATTGATCAAATCGATTTAGATAATGCCAAAAGTAAAGGCTATGTAAGTCAGGGTGTTGTTGGGTATGTACTACAAACACAGTTACCAAATACTGTTCCTCTAATTAGTGTTATAGATGTAAATACTCACAGGTTAATAACACGTGATATTTCTCTATACGATTATCAAATAAAAAAAGGAATTTTTAAAGAAATAAAAACATTAGGTTATGTTTTTGTACCAGCAGATCGTGATGGTACACCTTATTTTAATTTTTCTAAGCGGTTAGATTCTGACTACAGAGAAGTTTGTCCTGCATTTAACAATAAAAGTACTGATCTAAGGTTGCAGCAAATTTTTCTGAGTGCATTAGGATCATCAACACGAAAGGTTTATGAGGATTCTTTGGCAACAGTAAAGCCGGTGGTGGCAACAACTCCATCAGAAGAAACAAATGTGACGACTTGTCCTTCACCGATTCCAACCTTCTCTCTAAATGCGACAGTCGGGGACAGTAACGATGTGGTCCATAGCATGAAATGCTTCCTTAGTTCAAAAGGTTATTTGTTAGAAAAATACTTAAATAATTATTTTGGAAATAATACAAAGGTTGCGTTGGCTGCATATCAAACTTCAAAGGGGATACAACCAAATGATGGTGTAAATTTTGGTCCGATTACGAGAGCGGCGATGAATGCGGATTTGGCTGCAGGCGTAACACTCGGTTCAATCACGGTTAATACCCCAAACGGAGGAATATACGACAATGGTGCCACTCAGTCTATTATTATTATCGGTTGGAATGCATACAATGGAGATTTTGAAAACTATACAGTTACTCTAGGTAATACACTGTTGAATGTTGAACAAAACATTACTCCTGAGGTGATAAATAAACTATCAAATGGATACAACACAACGTCAGGCCAAGTTCAATCTTGGGTATCTGGATGGACTGGAAAGCCTGCCCCCACAGAAGGTTACTATTTCAAAGTCTTCGCTGTTAAAAAAGATGGAGCTGGATCTAGAAATGTTGCTGTGGGTAAAAGTAGTTCTTTTAGTATAAGGACTGATCAAATATCCTCAATAAGTCCCCTTAAAGGATCTGGTGGAGAAGTGGTCACTATTAAGGGTAAGAACCTTTCAGCTGACAGCAAAATTATTTTCCTTAAGGGTGGAGTTTGGAAGGGAGAATTAGGTGGACCAAGTATATTATCAGTAAATTCAAGCAATATAACTTTTACATTAAGCAAAACCTTTACTAATAATATCGGAGCGGGTCTATATCAAGTAGGATTACAAAATTCAATTGGAGTAAAGAGTAACACCCTTAATTTCGAAGTAGTTGCAACTCCTGCACCTGCACCAACAGCCTCACTTACAGCAAATGACCAAAGTGGAGATGTCACCGTCTACGTAGGTGAGCCTCTTACATATAAATGGACTTCAACAAATGCAACAATTGCCAAGTCTTCTTATACAAGTTCGCCTTCGTCATGCGGGTCATCAAATTCATGGGTTGCGAGTACTACAAGCGGATTTTCTTCTACGCAATCAGTGCCAACCAGTGCTGCAAATTGTACGTTTAATATTACCTACAGTGTTTCAAGAAATAATGTAAGTAACTTCACTGCAGCTCCAGTATTAAAGCTTCGTGTTCTTGAGAGACCAAAAGTTGTGCAACCAGTCACTGCACCTACTCCAGTTGTATTAGCAACTATTCCAGATCCAACAGCAACCCTCACACTTAATGGTCAAACTGGCACGGTTAATGTACGGGTTGGTGATGTTCTAAACTACGTATGGAGTTCAACTAATGCTTCAAGTGGTACTTCGGTTTACACAAGTCCAACCTGCGGTAGTGGCAAATGGGCTGCAAGCGATACTGGTAACAAATGGTCACCTGTAACCCCGAGTAACAATGCTGGTTGTGTTTTTAAAATTACCTATACAGTCACACAAACTAGAACAGGGAAGACTGCCACATCGGAACTAACCGTTAATGTTGCTAGTGTTCCAAGTCCTGTTGTGCAACCAACCGCTCAGGTTGTTTCAACTAGCAGTACCTTTGCCATCCCTGTTCCTGTTGCAAATCCTACTATCCCAGCCCCCACAGCAACTTTCACACTTAATGGTCAAACTGGCACAGTTAATGTACGTGTTGGTGATGTCTTGAATTACGTATGGAGTTCAACTAATGCCTCAAGTGGAAGTTCAACATACACAAGTCCAACCTGCGGTAGTGGTAAATGGGCTGCAAGCGACACAGGTAACAAATGGTCACCTATAGTTCCAAGTAACAATATTGGTTGCAGTTACACAATCACATACACTGTGACACAGCCTTCAACTGGTAAAACAGCAAAAGCCGTGTTGGTGGTTAATGTTGCCTCAGTTCCAGTTTCAGCTAATTCAGCGGCTGCATCGAATGCTTTTAACTGGCTATTCAATTCAGTAAAAAACATCTTCAAATAGATCTTATTGTTACAACACATTTCTGCACTTGACAATAGCCTAAAAAAGGCATATTTTCAGGGTATGAAAAACCTAATTAAAAGCATCCTAAAGAGTCATAAAGCCTTGTTTGCAGCGGTTTTTAGCCTTAGTCTGGTGTTTACAAGCGCCTTTGGTGTGGTTGATGTTGCCTTAGCTTCAACTCCTCAGTTAAATGTTGTTGCAAATAGCGGTAATCAGATTCAGATAAACGTGACCAATGCAGATATGAATTCTTCAGTTAATTTATATTATAACTTCTCATCATCATCAAATATTTTTGTTGCAAATCTCGGAACAACAAATTCTTCAGGGTATTTTTCTACAACATTAAATCAGAACTCGTATTCGATTCCGCAGAACGCCTATGTCTATGTAATTGTAAACGGACAGTCTTCGAATACTGTTTTGTGGCCTAATAACGTGAATAACTACGGAAGTGTGACTCTAAGTCAGACTAATTTAACTTTGGGGTATAACCAGTCTGGAAATGTAACAATCTACGGTGGAAACGGAGGATACTATGTCTCGAGTAACTCAAACTTATCAATTGTTTCTGCAAGTGTCAGCGGGTCAACTTTAAATCTAAATACTTATAACACGACTGGAAACTCTACTCTGACTGTGTGCAGCTACAACAACACGGGTTGTGCAACTTTGTATGTGTATGTTCAATCAAATTCCAATTACAATCAGCCAACATATTTTTCACAGAGTAGTATAAATATTAATGTTGGACAGGGAATGGCGGTCACTATCTATGGCTCTGGTTCTTACACTATTTCAAGCAATTCAAACCCTACTGCAATTTCTTCTCTAGTAAACGGCAGTATCTTGAATGTATATGGAAGTGCTCCTGGATCTGGAACTTTGAATGTTTGCTCAACGTCAGGTAATGGTGGATGTGCAAGCTTATATGTAACAGTGGGGAATTATGCTTACAATAACAATAATAATAACGGATACACTGGTTACACTACTTATACAAGCGGAACTTCTTACAACGGATACCCATACGGATACACTTACAACAACAATGCATACAATAACAACTACAGTAATCGGGGCAAAGTTCTAGGAGCTTCCACTGATTCTCCATCAAGAATTTATCTAAGCCAGGTTCCTTCAACCGGAATATCTCTAAATTTAAAAGTAGTTTTGTTCCTGATCGGATTGCTTTCATGGAGTTTGTTTGCGGCATATATTTATATGGCAAAGCAGAAAAAGATAGTCAGATAAGTGTTTAAAAGAAAAAACCGACTTCTTTAAGAAGTCGGTTTTTTCTTTTGTTTGTCGTCTATTGAGCCGCCCCTCCACTATTTCCTGACCCTGTCGGAAGTGTGACGTTTATATTTGCTCCTGGAGTAGCCGCTGGAGTTTTACCTCTCATGTATCCTGGCCATATGAATAGTGCGCCAAGTACTAGAAGGATTACAACGATTAATAATGCTATAAATCCGGCTCCTGAATCTCCACCTGAATTGGGAGTGTTTACGATTGTTGTCATGTGTTTATTTTATTTATTAAATATTTAACTTACGATGTATAAGCCGTATCAATCTAAAAGTGATTACTGGGTTTATAAAAAGAAAACCGCTCGACTGAAGCCGGGCGGGTTTCAGTGAGCGGGGTTTACTCCATTCCGATACTCAGAATGCGTGCTAGTTTGCCTTCGGCGGCGGTAGCACGTCTTTCTGCGGAGAGCCTCAGTTGGTGCTCCTTACGGTACAAAGCCTTGTAGTCGGCATTTTCCGGCAATTCTGATGCCTTCTCAACGAGATCTAATTCTCCGAGAAGTATCTTGTTCGCTTCGCGAAGCTTTGGAGCATCGAGTAGGAAGCTTTTGAGAACCATCCCAGCAACACCTTCTCCTTCTTCAGCGAGAGCAATCAGGAAATGTTCTGTGCCGACGTGTCCCAATGTCTTGGCTTCTTTCTCTGCAATTGCCAGGACTTTTTTGACTCGTGGGGTGTAGGGTATGTTGCCAACAGAAGAACCTTCTGGTCCACTTCCGGTTCGGTGATCAACTTCGGCCCTGATGGGTTCGATTGCCATGCCCAGGCTGTGCAGAATTTGGATTGCCCTGCAGTTTTGGAATTCTAGGATGGCAAGGAGGACATGTTCGGTGCCAATGTAATTCTGGTTACGTTTCTTTGCTTCTTTGCGTGCCTGAACGAGTAGCGCTTGGGCGTTAGGAGTGTGATTCGTTGACATTTTCAGTTGTGGGTTGAGGTTGAGTTGGGGGGAACTTTTCACCAGTAAGATTACAGAGAGAAGGTGTGTTTGTAAAGTTTTCTCTCACTTCCTGAAATATGATAATATTAGGACTATGAAAAAGATTACAGCCCTAACTGGCGACCGTCCAACAGGTAGACTCCACCTCGGTCACTATGTCGGCTCAATTAAAAATCGCCTAGCTCTACAGGATAGTGCAGATGAGACCTTTTATATGATTGCGGATATTCAAGCATTAACTGACAATTTCGCTACACCTGAAAAAGTTCACAATAACGTAATCGAGGTGGCTATGGACAACTTGGCTTGCGGACTTGATCCAAAGAAAACTACATTTTTTATCCAATCCCAAATTCCTGAAATTGCTGAATTAACAGTGATGTTTTTGAATCTTGTGACAGTTGCAAGATTAAAGCGAAATCCAACCGTCAAAAATGAAATGAATCAAAAAGGTTACGGAGAAGATGTACCTGCAGGATTTTTAGCATATCCAGTGAGCCAAGCAGGGGATATTCTTTTTTGTAAATCAAATACAATTCCAGTCGGCGAAGATCAACTTCCAATCATTGAACAAGTGAATGAAATTGTAGATAAATTTAATTCCCTTTACGGAGAAACTTTTGAAAGAGTAAAGCCACTTTTGTCAGAAGCATCAAGGCTTGTTGGTATTGACGGAAATGCAAAGGCGAGCAAGTCACTTAATAATGCAATCTATCTTTCTGATTCAAAAGCAGAGATTGAGAAAAAGGTTATGGCGATGTATACAGATCCGAAGCATATACATGTTAGTGACCCGGGAAGTGTAGAGGGTAACGTCGTCTTCACTTATCTTGATATCTTTGACGAAGACAAGGATGGAGTAGAAAAACTAAAAGCAGAATACAGAAAAGGGGGATTGGGGGACGTAACGATTAAAAAGCGCTTAATTGAAGTTCTTGAAAATTTCATCGGTCCCATTCGTGAACGAAGGGAAAAACTTGATCCAAAGGATGTTCTTGCAATTCTAAAAGAAGGTACCGAAAAGGTTCAGGAAATAGCTCAAAAGCACATGAAAGAGTTTAAAAAAGCGGTCAAGATAGATTATTTTTAAAAAATGAAAACAATGTATTTAATAATTGCAATTGTCATTATACTTTCAACTTATTTATATATACAAAATAAGCCTAAAAAAGATATTGTCAGCGATATAAAACTTGAAGAAATTTTCTATCTGAAAAATAATCAAACTGCCTCATACAAAGGGGTTTCACTTATTTTTTCACCCAAGACCCTTCCGATTTCTAGGGACCCTGTCACCGGTATGGAAAAATATCCCTATGATGTATACCAAGTGCTAGTTTCATACAAAAATGGAGAAGGAATATCCAAAACAGAAACCCTAACTTTTGGAAATACCGACATCTCTCAAAAATTCAGCACAGACACAATGACATACGAGCTACACCTTATTGATTATAAGGACGGTGTAGCCTCCTTCAAATTAAATACTAGTTTTATAGAAAAACATTATGAACGAACCAAAGCGTCATATGTACTCCAAATCACCGGAGGATATTTTGAAACGAAAATATTTATAAACAATAAATATGTTAACTCGATTGATTCGCCAAACAGTATTCATACTACAGGTTTTCTTATAAACAAATACTTATCATATGAAATGCAAGGTGTCCCTGAAGGAAAGATCGTCGATCCTGATATGCAAGGACACAATACTATACGCATAGGACCTATCAAAACATCTTCAAAAGATGCAAAACTTTATGTCAAAATAATAGATAAATTAAATCCGGGAGCTATTTATTTTGATAAAGATATCAATTTTGATACTTTAGGAAATAATACTGTGGAGATAGATTTGCAAATTGAGTCTGACGCTGAACTCGTAAATCAACAGCAGACCTTATTAGAATAAATAGTTATGAAGAAAAATATCTTAATAATTACCACCCTGCTCGTTATATCCCTTTTAGTAATTTATAATAAAAGCAAATATATGGGTACTATTAACAACGAACCAGAAGCGACTAAAATAAGTAATTATATTTCTGAGGACAAAAGCTTTTCTTTTTCATATCCAGATTTTGAGAAGTGGAAATCACTGTCTGATATAGAACACACTCGTCTGAAAAATGCTTCTGGTGTCTACACAGATTTTGTAAGTTTTATATATTATGATGGAAATACCAGTGGAATAATGCCTCATATAATGATTACTAAAATTTACCGCCCAATGATGAAAGCTAAAGGAGATAAGAATTCTAATGGGATTATTTATACTAAGAGTGGACCTCCAGAAAATAAAATAGCATTTCAAACGGGGGGTTATTTTGTTGAAATTGCAGTAATTGTTGGTGAGAGAGAGGGATTTTCAGCACAGGTGGTGTTGGACGAAATTATTAAAAGCTTTAAAATACTAGGTACCGACACTTATATAATAGAAGACATGAAAGAATTTATATCGAGAGACGATAGCTTTGCATTTTATTATCCAGATTTTGAAAAGTGGACATCATCTATAATATTAGGAGCTCCTTTAGCAACTACAAACGAAGGGGATAGAATTGTTAATAAAATTATGTTTAGTCCTCCGGAATCAGAAATATGGAGCGGTCTAACACCTGAAATAACTGTGACAAAAATCTACCGCAGAGAACCAATTATGAGTAGTAGCGCTAACCCTAAAAGGGTGACGTATGTTAAAAATGCGGGGATAGTGGCTTTTCAAGGTTCTGGTTGGGTAGTTGAAATTCAAATAACTGCCGGTGAAACCAAGAGCTTTTCAACACAGGCTGTATTAGATGAAATAATTAAAACTTTTGAACTCAGGCTAGAAGACCTAGTTCCTCAACCATAATAGAATGAAAATTATCTTTCATAAAATAGTTCACCTTTTCCTCCGTGCACTTTTTTACCTATGGAGCTTTATAGCTACAGTCGCACTATATCTCTGTATTGGGTATACAAGTTCCTTAGCGCTCATACTGCTCTCTGTAATCGGATTTGCTTTTACATCGATTTTTCGTAATCAAGTTTGGCGACGCTTTGTCGTGCATAAAAAACTTCAAACCAAAAAAACCATTCTCAGTGAGTTCATAATATTTTCGCTACTATGTCAGTTTTTCCTACTTGCTGTATTTCCAGTCAGCTCACTTCTTCCAAAATCAATACTTGAATCCATAAAAATCACCCATTATGTAGAAGGGGAAGAATGTAATATTGAAGCTTATATAAACGAAGCAAAAAACTTTTGGGGTGATCAAATTGATTTTACTAAAGTTAACGTTGTCGAAGGGGGAATAATGAAAAATTTACATTACTTGCAAAAAATAGGTTGGATAGCTAAGGACAATAATTATGTCCGTGACGCAAACGTTTTCGGAAGTACAATATATGTAGCTGACGCATCCGCTTGCTTATCAAAACCTACGATTTTTCACGAATTGACGCATGTGTGGCAGGTACAAAATACAGTTATCTTCGGCCCCGAACTTATCCCAGATTTCATCCACATTACATACCAACAGTTTTATGATCCACACACCCCTTACGATTATGGAGGCTATTACGGACTTAAAAAAGCAAAGGAAGAAGGTAAGGCTTTCCTTGATTTCGGCATGGAACAGCAGGCTATGATAGTCCAGCACCTAAGGTGGTTTAATGATGGTCTTGTATTTACGGAAGAGGAAGGGGGGAAGGTCTATACCGAGGCGTATAAGTCTATTTTAGAGGAGTATGTCAACGAAATGCTCTCTTTTAAGCGCTCTTAACCACCTCCTTTACTTCCCAACACATCCAATGTATACTTTCATCGTTCCTGAATCTCTCCAGCCTAGGTTGTGGTAATTGCACAAGGGTCACGAGACGGTCGTTAGGGATTAAAAATTACACACAAATAGACAAATAAATGGCAATTAAGAAAATTTACGTTGGTAACCTTTCATGGGGAATGACAACAGAATCATTAAAAGCTGCTTTTTCAGAATTCGGAGAAGTCTCTAATCCAATCGTTATGGTTGATAAGATGACTGGCCGATCACGAGGCTTCGGCTTCATTGAAATGGAAGACGCGGCGGCTGATGCAGCTATTGCAGCTATGAACGGTAAGAATGTTGATGGACGAGACCTCGTTGTAAACGAAGCTCGACCAAAGACAGACATGCCACCAGAAAGACGATCATTCAATGGTCCTCGCCGAGATAACGGTATGGGTGGTGGCGGACGATTCTAATACAATCGAACGTTGTAACCAACAAACAAAAAACACCGCACTAGTTGCGGTGTTTTTTGTTTTGGAGAAAAAATATATGCTAGAATTATCTCATGAATAAAAATGGCGCAGTAAATTTTGTCATTCATAAAATCAATGCAAAAAATCATCCTGTAACTATTGCGGAATTTTTGGCTCGTATGGGGTATAGTCACGAACAAATTTCTGAAGCTTTTATTGAAGTTGGAAAAACAACAGACAAGCTTCACCAAGAATTAATTGCGGGAAATGATTTTCTGCCAACTTTAAATGAAAATCTCGAAGACTATTTTAAGGTGGGAAATTTAAAAATCTTTAAAAAAATTATTATCTTACCAGAACCAACAAAGGTATTATTAAAAATTCCAAAAACTTTGTTTCCGTATCCAGCCCCTGCACCTGTGGTTGTAGATTTAATGAAGAGGGGTAAAAATATTGAAACAACTCGCCATGTTTTTGCATTTAGATTTTTGTACGCCTTGTCGATGTCGGTTTTAGGAATAGTAATTTCATATGTTTTTATAAAATCAGAAAAATTAAGTTTCACTTGGAGTGGTAATTTAGCCCCGATTATATTAGGTGTTATTTTTACTATATACATTCTACAATTGTTCGCTCACAGACTTCAAAATGCTGGAATGAGCCCCCTGTTAGCGCTTCTAATCCTAACTCCGATCCTGTCCACCGTGACAGACCTCTCTTTGATAGATCAAAGACTTATCCTAATTCTGTCGTGTATTCCCATCCTGAGCGTCTTTATATTAGCGATGTTGTTGCCACCGCACCGTTATAAGCTATAATAGAGATATGGATAAATTAGTGCACGCTGACATTTTCTTTTTCATAACAACTTGCGCTATTGTTCTTTTAACAATTATTTTAGCAGTAGCGTTTGTGTATGGAATCTTTATTGCAAAGAATGTTAATTATGTGGTCAAGAAAATTAAAGAAGAAAGCGACAATATTTCAGGAGACATCGCACACGCCAGGCAAAAAATTAGAGAACAGGGAATGAAGGTGGCTTCTTATGTGGAATTTTTCAGATCTCTTGTAAGTTTCGGTTCAGCAAAAAAAGCGAAAAAAAGATCTTCTAAAAAGACAGAGGAAGACTCTGAAGTTACAAATTAATTTAAAATAAAAACACTATGAAAACAACAACAAAAGTGGCCGGTATTATTGGAGGAGTTGCTGCGGCAGCTCTCGGTGCGTATTTTTACGCAAAAACACCAAAAGGTAAGAAGAAAGTGACTGAAATAAAAACCAAAGCTAGCCTATGGGCAAATCAGGCAAAACGTGATATTTTGAAGCACGTAAAGAAGCTTAAAACCGTTAGTCAAAAGGACTATCACACCGTAGTCGATGCAGTTATGAAGAAGTATAAAGAGGTTAAGAAATTGGCTCCAAAGGAGGTGGCACTAGTTGCTGGCGAACTCAAAAAACACTGGAATAATGCAAAAAAAGAAATTACCAAAAAAGTCACAAAGCACATCAAAGACGACCTCGTGGGGTAAGGTTGATGATTGGTATGACGACTATGTCGAAGACCCAGAGTCTTACCATCAAAAGGTCGTAGAGCCGAATCTAATTCGAATTCTCGGTGACGTCTCAGGAAAACACATACTTGATCTAGGTTGTGGACAAGGTTATTTTTGCCGACTACTTGCACAAAAAGGTGCAATTGTGTCAGGCGTTGATGTTAGTCCGGAACTTATAGAAAAAGCCACAGAGAGATCAAGTGACTTGAAAATTAGATACGTTGTCTCTCCGGCCGAAGATTTATTTTCTTTTGCAGGTCAGTCGCAGGATGTTGTTATATCTATTCTTGCAACTCAGAATATGCGTGAACTAGATAGGGTCATTGCCGAAGTAAAACGAGTTTTAAAAGATGGTGGACGTTTCATTTTTGTTTTAAACCATCCTGCATTTCGAGTTCCACAGGATTCTGATTGGTACTATAATTCTGAAAATAAAAAACAAGGGAGAATAGTTACTCGATATATGTCAGAAGCTTCAATAAAGATCGATATGCATCCAGGGAGCACACAAAAAACCTTCACATACTCTTTTCACAGACCTCTTCAGGTTTTTGTAAAATGGCTTGCGAAAAACAACTTAGGCATTACTCGCCTTGAAGAATGGATTTCCCACAAAGAAAGTGCTAATGGTCCTCGTAAAGATGCCGAAGACAAGGCTAGAAAGGAGATTCCATTGTTTATGTGCATAGAAGCCCGTCTCTTGGTACAATAATGCATATAAAACTATGAGCATTCTACGAGGCGTTCTCATCCTAATAGTCTTCTTCCTAGGCCTCTATATCCTGAGAGACCATTCTGATCCTACGGGCTCAACTCTGAAATCAGGATATGTAAGCCCTTTTGTGCAGTTTTATAATGATATAAAGTCGTCAACTACGAACCTCCCTGGATTTTTGAAAAACGATAATCCTCAATTGTTTAATATGTTTGGATATGCGGGGGTAGGGACTGTTGATTTGCCAACGGCTACTACTTCTCCGGTTGCTGAAAATCCAACAATTGAAGATCAGTATAAGAGTTCATCAACTAATACACAGCAAGTGCCGACCATTAAAGAACCAGTTAAAAGTAATAATAAGCCGATTGTTGTTCCACCAAAAACAACTCCAATAGTTACTCCGGTCGCTCCAAAAGTTCCTCTGACCCCCGTTGGTTCGACTGATAGCGAACTTTCTCCTGATGGAATTGTTCAATATACAAACGTGGAAAGGTTAAAGGCTGGTTTAAGTACACTTAAAATAAACGCAAGATTGACCGCATCTGCAGGCAATAAACTGCAAGACATTTTTAAGCAACAATATTTCGAGCATATTTCGCCATCTGGTCACGGTGTCTCTGATCTTACAAAGCAATCAAGTTATGACTATGTAATAGTTGGAGAAAACCTTGCATTAGGAAGTTTTGGTTCAAATCAAGCACTACTTTCAGCGTGGATGGCAAGCCCAGGACACAAGGCAAACATTATTGATCCACGTTATCAGGATATTGGCGTAGCAGTAGGTAGGGGGATGTTCCAAGGCTCAATGCAATGGGTTGCAGTTCAGCATTTCGGAAAACCACTAGCTGCGTGTGTTCATCTTGATCCGGCACTTAAGGCAGGTATAGAATTAAATAAAAGCGTGCTTATAGAGCTTGAGAAAAAAATTACTATATTAAAAAACCAAATAGATGGACTAACTGGTGTGGCGTATCGAGAAAAGGCTGAAGAATATAACGAAGCAGTAAAAGACTATAATGTCCGACTGATTACCTTACAGAGTGATGTTGCAAAGTATAATAAAACAGCAGAAGAATTTAATGCATGTATTGGAAGTAATCCGAATAAGGTTTAGTTCTACTGCTTTAGCTCAAACGTATATCTCAACCCTCCCAAAAAGACCAAAATTCCCATTGCGAGAAAAATATATTGAACACCAAAATAGGTGATAGATAAATATGAAATAAAAGGAATAATTAAATACGGCATAGCCCTAGTCATCCTAAAGATACTGACATAAGAAGCATTTTCGGTGCTGATATGTCTGAAGAAATAGCTTTCAGTTGAGACTTCAACAAAACTAGCCCCAATACGCGAAATGAAAAGAAGGGCAGTCCAGAGGATAAAATTATGTTCAACAATAAAAAACATTAAAATTGTCGCAATTGACATGATTAAAAAGCCTGTAACTAAAACCTGCTTTTCATCGTGTTCGCGGTCCTCGATACTTCCCAAGGGAATTTGAAAAAGAATGAAAGGTAACAGCATAATACTAAACATTGTGCCTATTTCGGGCCAGCTGAAGCCTAGGTTTACGTTTAGGTGTATTGGCATGTAAATAACCATAATAGCGTAGAAAAAATGGAGAATGAGGTTATCTTTAAAAATATTCGACAAATTCACATCAGCAAAAAATGACTTCAAAGATGTTTTAAATGGTAGGGCAGTATAAGCAGGATCCTTGAAATCTTTAAAGTTCATAATCATTATTATGATAAATGGGACCAGGAAGATGGCAGATATAAAGTAAATTTTCCAGTATTCGGGCTTTACTAAAATAAGCCCCACGATGATAGGGGCAATAGCCGGCGGAATATTCATGATTGTTAAGTATGTCCCGCGAATACTTCCTATGTTTGCAGTAGATGAGATCTTTTCTAAAAATATATCAATGGTATATAGAAGCACTGGTGACAAAGCTTGATGGGCTACAAATAAAATCGTCAAAACGATCGGGTTTGAAAATGTAGCTAAGCCTGTGAGGACTGCTATTTCAAGAAAACTCAGATATAAAGTAAATTTGAAATTACCATAACGCGACAATATTTTTGCCGCGTTCATGAATATTAGTATGTTAAATATTGCTCCAATTCCAAAAAACAATGCTACCCACTTCGCCCCCACAAGGGTAGTCAAGTACGAAGAGTTTATGAAGTAGACAAAGAAAAAATTGAACGCCAGCAATAAGGCAGAGATAAATACTATTATGAAGTTTTTAGCGTGCTTTAATTCACCCGCAACTTTTTCCATATGTTACCGACCATTTTAACACACTAAATGCAAAGCATCACAGGGATAACAATTGGTTTTTTGGCAGTTTGCTGGAAGATGAACTTTGTTAAAGTCTCTGAAACCACATCTTTAACGTAATCGATGTTGATAGGGTACATTCCTTCAGTGGCACGCTCCACTGTTCGCTTGATTAGATTGCGACTCTCACGCAACAACTCTTGTGACTCCCTCAAATACACAGACCCTCTTGAGATGATGTCCGGAGACTTCTTCAATTTACCGGTAGCGGCATTAATAAGCCCTACAACCACATAAAAACCTTCCTGCGCCAATACCTGTCTATCTCGGATAACTACGTCCTGAACGTCACCAATCGTGAATCCGTCCACCATAACGGTGTTATCAGGAGCTTTGACGGCCAATTTAACGATTTTTGCTCCGTTATCCTGAATTTCAATAATGTTACAGTCGTCAGACACAATGACGTGATCTGCGGGCATACCTAATTGAACCGCCAATTCTGCGTGCAATTTTAAACGGTAGTGGTTTCCGTGAACTGGGATAAAGAATTTAGGTTGAATCTTTCGGTGCAACCATTCGATTTCACCACGGTTAGCGTGACCTGTAGAGTGAATGTACAAATCAGAAGTTCTGTATTCAACAATTTTTGCACCCAATCTCGCAAAGTTATCCTTCAATTTTTCTACAGCCCTTTCGTTTCCAGGAATAATAGATGAAGACAATAGAACCGTGTCGCGATTATTGATAATCACGTATTTGTGACTCTTTGTAGACATTCGCATAAGAGCAGCGAATTCGTCTCCTTGTGCTCCTGTTGCAAGAACGACGATTTTGTCTGGCGGGTACTGAGGCATGTCTTGTGATGAAATCACAGTACCTTTTTGAAGTTTAATAACACCAGCTTCGATACAAATGTCGATGTTGGTCTTCATACTTCGGCCCTCGATGACCAATTTCTTTCCGTACTTTTCACAACATTCAACTACCTTGGCGATTCGATGAACGTGCGAGGCGAACATTCCCATAATTAATCTTCCCTGAGAATTTTTGATGATTTCTTCTAAACTTTCGTGAACGATATGTTCAGGAGTAGAAAATCCTGGGTTTTCAATGTTTGTTGATTCACCAAGTAGAAGAAGATTTTTCTGGTCTTTGAAAACAGAATACGCTTTTTCTTCAGCAGGGTCTACGACGCCATCCTTGTGAGTCAATTTGAAGTCTCCCGGAGTAATAATATTTCCGTAAGGAGTCTTGATGATAATACCAAGTGAATCTGGAATACTGTGAGTTACGTTGAAGAACTCGACGTTGATAGCACCGATAATTATCTTGTCGGTTGATTCGACAACTTTGTAATTGATAGGGGAAGCATGAGGAAATTCTGCCTGTCGCTTTTTAATCATGAGCGCAGTTAAATTTCTGGTATACATCGGCGGATTACCGATTCTTTCCATGATGTAAGGAATACCTCCAACGTGGTCGAGGTGACCGTGAGTGATGATGATGGCGCGGACTTTATCTTTTCTTTCCTCCAAATATTTAGTGTTTGGAATAATATAGTCAATTCCAGGAGTATCTTCTTGTTTGAATTTAAATCCTGCGTCAATAACAATAATGTCATTGCCCATTTCAACCATTGTCATGTTCATTCCGATTTCTTCTACTCCTCCCAAAGGAATAATTCGGATATTACCAGGTGCAAGTGGCGGGATAACGGTCGCCTTTGGCTGTTGCATTTGGCCGTCAGCGTCTTTAAATTGACGAGGCGCTACAGTATAAGAGCGATTAGGTGATCGCATAGGGCGTCTGCCGTTCTTGATCTTCATACTACTTAGGAAGTATGGCTTTGGGGCAGCCATTCCCATGGGTGCTGGAGCAGAGGCCGCTTGTGGGGCGATTATGGGTGCAGGTGTTGCTAATTGTGGAGCAGGCGGTCGAAGGATCGGACCGTTTTTATTGTTTCTATTTCCAAAAGGCATGTAAGGCACGCGCTTGAAAGGACTGCGATCATTATTGTTTCTTGGGTTGTTATTGTTTGGTGTGTTCATTTTGTTTTTTTATAATTTGTTAATTTTTTTTTATTTAAATACCTTTAAGGTTCTCTTGGTGTCGGTATGCCATAAACTTGAGTAATACAGACGTTCGTTACCGGAATCAATTGCATCTATGTTAATTCCTATGATTGAATGTGATGCGAATAATAAATAGTCTGGCGAATAAAGGAAGATGGCAGGTACATCTTTCTGAATTTCACTGTTAATAGTGGAAATAAGGGCTTGCTGATCTGTGCTAGATGAGACCACCCGAAGTTTTTCGAGGGCAGAGTCTACTTTTTTGTTTGCATAAAGAGCAAGGTTTAATCCCATGTCTTTTTGTTGAGAAGAGTGCCAGAAAGGGTATAGATCAAGATCTCGTCCGACAACTTGTCCAAATAATAGAATATCGTATTTTCGAGGACGGATTACTTTATCAGAAAGATCTGAAGATTCGTAAATCTGTACAGTCACATCAGCTCCAACGTTTTTCCACACATCTGAAACATACTGTGCAATTGCTTTTAATTCCGGAGAATTAGAAGTTGAGATTGAAAAAGACAGTCGTGTATTTGTAGTTTTCTTGTTTAAAGTTGTTTGCTTCTGAAAGATTCCATCATCGCCCTTTTTCCATCCCTTATCAGTTAAAGTTTTTTGAGCAAGGGTGATCCTTTCATCTTTTGATAAAGTAGTTGTAGAAGTCATAGAAATCATTCCGGGTATGGGTGTGTTTGTAATTTTTCCAAGGCCATCTCGCACGGCCGATAGTAGATCGACTCGATCAATTGATTGCTCTAAAGCATTTCGAACTTCGGAATTTAATAAAACAGGGTCATTGCTTTGATTAAAAAATAGCGAATAAGTTCTTGGTAAAAGTGGGCTAACAAGATTAGTTTTATTTAAAGCATTTTTTTCAGCTCGATATGAATCAGTAGATACACCTGCAACAATATCGGCTTTTCCACCTATTACCGCCTTTATTGCCGAGTCTTCGTCTTTGTACATGTCAAAAACGTAAGTACCTACATAAGGTTTCTCTAGAATGTACTTATTAAATGTTGTTAATGTGTATTGTGATACTACACCGGGCTCTGATTCTTTAGAGGAAGCTACTTTGTAAGACCCCGATCCAATTGGTTTTCGGTTCAATGGGCTTATATCGAAAGTTTCAGGTGTTGTGCTTGCCCACAGATGTGCAGGTAAAATTCCTAAAGTTAAATTTTGAACGAAAGGTTCATAAGGTTGAGGAAGGCTAAATTGAACAGTTCTGTCATCAATTTTTTTCACTTCAACACCTACCCAGTTTCCAGCAATTGGACTTTTTATAGATGGATCTTTTATTTTCTGAACCGTGAATACAACATCATCGGCTGTAAGCGGAGCGTTATCATGAAAAGTCACTCCGTCTTTAATTTTTACAGTATAAGTTAAACCATTATCAGATTTTGTTACAGATTCCGCTAAATCATTTACAAGTACATTTCCAGCCGAAGGCTTTAGTAGTCCAGAATAGATAAGTGTTACTAAATCCTTGTCGACATCACTTCGAGCAAGTACAGGGTTAACAAATCGTGAAAAATCTGTAGTAGCTTCGGTAATCATTCCACCTCTCGCAGGAACTTCTACCGATATTGTTCCAATCCCGTAATTGATTAGTTTATAACCAGTAATAAGCATTACAACAACAGCAATACCAAAAGCCACCTTTTCAAACACACTAAATGCTCGAATAGCTTTCACAATTTTTTCTTTGAAGTTTTTTTTAGGAACCTCTGATACAGGGACGGATAACTGTTCGTCGTTCACGTTTTTTAAGATTTTATTTATTTAACAATACCGAAACCGAAGAGATAAAACTATCAATACCCCAATTTTACTCTAATGATAGATTACTGGCAAGATTGTGGATAACACAAATAGAATAGCGATCACGATGGTAGCTGTAAACATGAACTTTTCAGGTCCACGTCGAGTTCTCCATGATGAAACTGAGTCAGAGCTGCCAAATGCACCTCCAGCGCCTGCTTCGGAATATTGAATTAGAATCGCAATCATAAGCAGTACGGACAAGCCGATCTGCAAATAGGGAAGCACTGAACTGAGGGATGACATGGAGAGAATGTTAGCATATTGGAGGGGGGTTGTAAATATGGAGTAGAAAAAAGCCTCGGGTCCACTGGGGAGCCGAGGCTTTTGACGATGGCAAGAAAATCAGCCGTTTTTCCTTTTGGTAGCGGCCACTTTGGTGAACTTGATCACTTCAGGTGCCGGGGGCTTGATGGCTGGTTTTCCTGCGAGGGCGCGTGCGTGCGCGGGTTGTAGCATGTGTGTAATCATTCTGGGTTGTATTATACCATGGTACAATTTCTATTGTCAAGTAGTGCTTATTTACATAACCACATATCTATGTTACTGTAAAAATGAACCAAACGAACATTCCAACATCAAAAGAAAGAACAAAATGAACACAAACTTAGCTTCCAGGTTGGCGCGCAACATGCAGTGGCTGAAAAAACTCGGCAAAAAAATTCAGATTGACGCATTTAAAAACCTTCAGCATGTTGCTGGGTTAGAAAACGAAATTACCAGTCTGAAGGCTCAACTCTCGAATGCTAAATCTGAGATCAATGCCTTGAAGAAGAGTCTCGGTTTTCTCGAAAAATCAGCCGGTGCCAAGACCTCTCTCGTCACAATGCCGGGGCACTTCTTTAGTGACCTCGGAGACGCCCTTAAGGGAATCCTTGATTTCAGCATCGAGAAGATTCTGCCTGTGGAGGATAAACTGAAGACTTACGACAAGATGACGCGAACTCGTGTGCTGAACGCCTTAAATTGCCACACAGGCATCAGGAGTGTTCGCGATCTTCTGTCGGTTGGCGGAATCGAATACTTCAATTCGGTACTACACATGGGAGAGGTGTGCAAAAGGATGATCCTCGCTTCGATGAACAACTATGGGTTGAAGTTCGAGGCAGCAAAGTCGTAAGTAAAAATCAAGGTTTTTTCAAATCCCGCTGCGCAGAAGTGCGTGGCGGGATTTTCATTTGAAATGTATAATATCCATTACCATGTCCGAGCAAATAAAAAACCACGGTCTAAATCTAATTGTAAAAACCCTCGTCACACTTGGCGCCGCGGCACTTATTTACTTCACATTAACTTCATTTTTATTTAAGCAATCAACAACTCTAGAAAAAAAAGTACCTCCTTATGACACCAAAGTTTCCCAAACTGAAATTGATAGTAATGATGAATCTACCAGTACTCCAATTTCAAGAGAACAACTAGCTGCTGGACTTATCGCAATGCACAATACTAGTGTTTCAATCCCGGAATCTTTGACTTTGACACAGTATGAAAAATTAATAGCCAGCACTACTTTAAGCAAAGAGCAGATAGTTAGTTATTTAGGAGGAAGTGGGGTTGAGGAAGAAAGCTTGTCCCCTGTTGGGCCTGGATTTTTAACACGCGGTGGTGCAGGTCTTCAAATTTACTTGCCGTACCTTCAAGGTGTCCTAGGGGAAGGAGACCAACCATTGGTTCGCGTATATATAGATACAATTTTGGATAAAGCAGGTAAGAATATTTTAGACAGCGAAAGTCCGTTTGAAAAAGACAGCTTCTTTAATAAGTTAAAGTTTGAACAAATAGTTGATAGTATCGGTGATAAGTATTACAAAACCGAAAGAGCACTCCATTTGAAGGGTGACCAGCTTTCTGTCACAGACGATGTTAAAAAAATTACCGGATCAATAGTTTTAAACTTACCAATATCCGTCAGCAAATACACCATTTCCCTCGATCAGATTGTCACGAAATCAACTATTAAAGCAGGGAACACTACTGTCGGAGTTACAGACGTAAAAGATGGCGCAATATATTTACATATAAAAAGCACTTCAAAATCAGTTGTATATGTAAAATGCTTCAATCAAAGCGGAGAAGTAATCGCGGCTTCCATGATAACTTCCATAGATCCTGAACAGGGATTTGATAAACGGAGCATCATCAGTTTTAATTTGGGAGATGTGGTTGATCACTTAGAGATTTACGCTCCTTCAGAAATAGCTACCAAGAAACATAAATTTGCTATATAATTAACTCATGAAAAAAACAACCATTATTATCCTCGCGATAATTGCTATTATTGCTATATACTTTATTGGAACATATAACAGCTTCGTAGGGATGAAGCAAAACGTAGACAGCAAGTGGGCACAGGTGGAAAATCAATTACAGAGACGTTTTGATTTGGTTCCAAACCTTGTCGAGACAGTTAAGGGTCTAACAAAGCAGGAGCAAGAAGTGTTCGGTCAAATTGCCGATGCTAGAACTCGTTATGCAGGCGCAAAGACTCAAACTGACAAGGTAAATGCAGCAAATCAATTCGAATCTTCTCTTGGAAGACTCTTGGTCATTACTGAGAACTACCCAGCTCTACAGTCATCACAGTTGTTTTCTAATCTTATGGTCCAACTAGAAGGTACTGAAAATAGGATTGCAGTAGAGAGAAAGGCTTACAATGATACAGTGCAGATTTACATCACTTCTCTACAGCGGATCCCTGGTGGTCTTGTAGCTCGCATGCTTGGCTTTACTCCAGCGGAATACTTCCAAGTTTCTGAAGAGGCTCAAACTAATCCACAAGTAAAGTTTTAGTCCATGAAGAGAGTAATCACCACATTTTTTTTGGTGGTTGGAATATCTGCTTTTTCTACAGCTTATGCTTATACAAGTCCAGGAACACCCACTGGGTTTGTAAATGATTTTGCCGGTGTAATTGATGATTCTTCAAAACAACAATTAGAGTCTGACTTGAACGATCTTGAACAGCAAACGGGCACTCAGTTTTCGGTGGTGACAATCAAGACATTGGACGGAGATACTGTGGAAAACTACGCCCAGGAGCTTTTTACTGAATGGGGAATTGGTAAAAAGGATACGAACAGAGGGCTTCTTCTTTTGGTTGCAATGGATGAGAGGAAGGCGAGATTCCAGGTTGGGTACGGACTTGAAGGTACAATGACAGATCTTCTCACTTCTAAAATTCAGGAGCAGTATTTAACACCAAAGTTCAGAGCAGGAGATTATGCAGGTGGTATTGCGGATACAGTTGCTCAGGTTTCTGGAATTCTACGCGGAGACTTATCAGTCGAACAATTTCAATCAGTTGGTGGTGATAATACAAATGCTACCCCAGTTAGTTTTTGGTCAAAGTTTGGCAATGACTTTTTTCCATTCTTCATATACTTTATTTTTCCTCCGGCAATATTCTTTTTTCAATTCCTCGTCTATTCTCTAGCAAGGTCAAAGTCATATTGGTTAGGGGGCGCGATTTTTGGAGGAATAGGTCTAACATTGACTCAGTTGTTTTTTGCCATTTTCTCAACAGCGAGCGCAACATCATACTTTAAGCTTGGGACTGTTGCCCTGGTTAGTATTATAAGTACAGGGTTAGGATTGATGATTGATTACAGATTGTCGAAGAAGGGTACTTCAGCTGAATCTTTTTCTGACTTTATAAAGAGTGGAAAGACGTCTTCTGGAAATGGTCCAAGCTTTTTTAATATATCAAGCGGGGGAGGAAGCTCAGGTGGCGGGTTCGGAGGTTTTGGTGGGGGGTCCTCTGGAGGTGGTGGATCGAGTAGTTCGTGGTAGAATAAAAATATGATAAGTCTTGAAAGTAGTCACGATTCATTCGAATCTTCGTGGAAGCATGAAAATCTAATGGTCATCGGTATAAGGCAAGAAATGCAAGAAATTTCCGATCCTCATGCCATCAATCATTTTATACAAGAAGAGTTAGCAAGAACTCCTACTAATAATTGGGTTAGTGCCTTCAGCACTCAACTTAACAAAGTTTTGGGGAATTTACTGATGGTGGTATATCAAATAATCCCTGAAGAAGACAGGAAAGACAGGGAAGACTTTTCTGTAATTGTGAAGGGTGCAGAGCTGCAGTCTCTCAATAAAAAAGTTAAAGAAGCCGGAGAAATTGGTGTAGATATAGTAGACCAAAAAGAGAGGAATTTGATGGTACAAGACCTTTCGAAGGTGGCCTCCACCATTGATGGAATGCTGGCTTAAAACTGGAAAAAATAATTCTTTGTGCTAGTATTACCCGCATGCGTAGGTGGTAGAGCGGTCAAATACAACAGACTGTAAATCTGTCGGCCATTGGCCTTCGAAGGTTCGAATCCTTCCCTACGCACCAGAAGATTCATACAAAAAAGCCCTATACGGGGCTTTTTTGTTTAATTCCCAATCAACCCTGGCGCATAAAGCAACACCATCGACAGTGCAATCATCACGCAAAGGATGATCCACACCACTCTCAACCTCTTTTGAAATTTTGGATCGAATAACATGAGGTATATAATAGTACTTATATGCGAGAATTTCAAGACAGGAAAAAAAGTAGAAAAAGACTGTATTCAATCTGGTCACTTCTCGCACTTCTTGTGGTTATTTTTTTATTCGGGAAAGGGGTTGTTAGTGTTTACGAAAAAGAGAAAAGTACCAAAGTAGAATTGAACCGTCTCGCTGCACAAAAAGCAAATATTGAAAGTCGGTACAATAATATTTCAAAAGAAAATGAAACTTTAAAAACAAATGATGGTATTGAATCTGCCATCAGGCAAAAATTTGATGTGGCTAAAAAAGGTGAGGGAGTAATAGTGATAGTAGATAAAACAGTGGAAGTTCCAGAGGAGAAGAAGGGTTTTATGCGAAAAATGTGGGATTCAGTTAAGGGAGTGTTTCAGTAAAGCAAAAATCCCCAAAGGGGATTTTTGCTTAGATATACCACAGATGAAACGGACACATCGACTGTGTCCATGCTTAATATAAAAGAAAAGAGACTAAACTTTCTCAATTTAGTCTCAAATCTTTATGAATTATTTTTTCTTACCTGCTTTGTCTCGATCTGTCTTTGAAAGATACTTCTTTCTTAGTCGGACACTTGAAGGTGTAATTTCTAGGTATTCATCCGCGTTCATGATTTCAAGTCCGCGTTCAATCGTTACAGGAATTGGTGGAATAAGGATTGTGGCTTCATCTGTTCCAGACGCTCGCATGTTTGTAAGCTGCTTACCCTTAGTTGGGTTAACATCCATTTCTTCTCCCTTTGAAGTGTTACCAAGGACCATACCAACGTAAACTTCAGTTCCGTGTCCAACATATAGCACACCTCGTGATTGTAGGTTATCAAGCGCGAAAGCAACAGCCTTTCCGTTTTCCATAGAAACCATTGATCCCACTGCCTTTCGTTCAATTTCACCAGCATATGGTTTGAAGTCTACGAACCGACTAGACATGATTCCTTGTCCTTTGGTATCAACTACGAACTGGTTTCGGTAACCTAAAAGTCCTCGTGTTGGGATATCGAATGTTAATCGTGACGCACCATGGTCGTTTGATTTCATGAAAGACATCACGCCTTTCCTTTTTCCTAATTTATCAATAATAACTCCACTAAATTCATCTGGAGTATCAATAACAACTTCTTCAAATGGTTCCATTTTCTGACCATCAACTTCCTTGATGATTACTTCTGGCTGTGACACCTGAATTTCGTAACCTTCTCGTCGCATCTGTTCCAAAAGAATAGCGATGTGAAGTTCTCCTCGGCCGTAAACTTTAAAATTTTCTCCACTGTCAAAATCTACCTTCAGTCCAACGTTAACCTGCAATTCTTTTTCAAGTCTGTCTCGAATCTGTCGTGTTGTTACAAATTTTCCTTCTTTACCAGCGAAAGGCGAGTCGTTAACCAAGAATGACAAGCAAATAGTAGGTTCATCAATAGTGATTGTAGGAAGCATTTCAGCATTCGGGTCGTTTGTAACGGTGTCACCGATGTAGATTTCAGGAAAACCAGCGATCATAACTACATCACCTTCAATGGCGTATTCGGCTTCTTTTCGTCCTGTTCCTTCGAATGTAAATAGTTTTGTGACCTTTCCAGAAGTAACTTGTCCATCTGGCTTTTTAATGTAAACAGTTTGACCCGTCTTGATCATTCCTGTTCGGATACGTGCAATAGCAAGTCGTCCTAGGAAGTTGTCGTACGCAAGGTTGAAAGGCTGAGCCTTTAAAACTTCAGTTTTAGCTTTTTCTTCATCACCTGATGCAACTGCAACGTGCTCTAAAATAGTTTCAAATAGGGGATCAAAGTTTTCGAATTCATCCGACAAATTTTTCTTTGCAAGACTTTTCACACCAATGGCGTAGATCATTGTAAAATCCAATTGATCGTCATTCGCACCAAGTTCCAAGAATAGCTCTAGCAATTCTTCATGCACTCGTTCAGGGTTTGCTGCTGGCTTGTCTAACTTGTTCAAAACTACAATTGGCTTGATACCAAGTTCAATAGACTTCTTCAAAACGAATCGTGTTTGAGGCATCGGACCTTCCTGTGCATCCACTAATAGCAATACTGAGTCGATAGATCGCAAAACTCGCTCTACTTCAGAACCGAAGTCGGCGTGACCTGGTGTATCGATGATGTTGATTTTGTGTCCTTTGTAGGTAAGGGAACAGTTCTTGGCGTAAATAGTAATACCACGCTCTTGTTCAAGATCGTTTGAGTCCATACTGGCACCGTCCTTAACCATTCCTGTATAACGCATCATGGCATCAACAAGAGTTGTCTTGCCGTGGTCCACGTGAGCGATGATTGCTATGTTTCGAATATCCATTCGGGTAATAAAAATTTAAACTTGTTAATAAATACCTAATCAAAAAAGACTAAATAAGTCGCAAAACTATATCAGAAAAAGGGTGAAACAGCAAGAAGATTCTTGGTGGTGGACCAGACGGGGATCGAACCCGCCATCCTCAACTGGTAAGATTGAGAGGCTGCGCCAGCAGCTGGCCCGCAACATGAACTAACCGGATTCATGTTGCAAAGGACTCTATATGCGTGACATTAAATTTCGCTCAAAAACATATGAATTTTTTAATAAGAAAAACCGCCCCTTGTGGAGCGGTCTCTCTTCTCTCAATCTTACCAGTGTTTGAATTATATGCTTCGATAATTAAAAGTCAAATCTCCTCTACTTTCTATCAGCAAATTTTGGCATTTCGTATCTAATGAAATTTTCTATTTCACCTCCTGGTAGGTCTAATTTTGTAACGATACTGTCCGCTTGGCTTCCAATAAGAAGATGCCATAATTTAGAATGTGTGTAATCCTCAAGTTTGTATTTTGCTTTCATCGTATCTAGGAAAGGTAGTCTGCACTCATAAAAAGCTACAGGCTTCATTCCACTCTTTACTTCCGCGTACAAGGCTTCCAATTCAGGATATTTTTCCTTTATTTCAGGATCTTTAAATGCACTAACCACATCTTCTTTTTTTATTGGTAATTGTGGTCCGAAGTCAATATTGTTTTCCATATACACCCAGTATATGCTAAAATGTGCCTCATGAAAAACCACCTCCACAAAACTTCTCAATGGATTAAAGACAATAAGAAATACTCTATTCCTCTAGCAATTATTGTTATTCTTATCCTATACTTCGCCTTCAGATCTAACAGTAACAACACAATAAAAGCCGTCACAGTTAAACCTTCTGATTTCACTCAAGAAGTCCGCCTAACCGGAAAAGTTGTGGCTCAAAGCAAGGTTTCTATGGGATTTGAAAGTGCCGGCCGAGTTTCTTCTGTGAACGTAAAAGTTGGTGATGTGGTTCAAAAAGGTAAGACGCTGGCTTCTCTTTCGAATGGCGATTTATATGCTTCGGTTCAACAGAAACAGGCTCAGGTAGAAGCTGAAACCTCCAAACTCTCCGAAGTATCAAATGGTTCTCGCCTAGAGGATGTTTCCGTCTCAGAGTCTGATGTTGCAAACGCACAGGTAGTAGCAAATCAATCATTGCAATCTTTAGTCGATCAAATAAAAGATTCATATTCCAAATTCGATGACGTAATGAGAAGTAAAATTGACCAGCTATATATTAGTCCAGATAGTGCATACCCAAGTATTAAAAATTTTGATATACCCTTAGATAACGCGAATCTTCCAAATGTACTTCAACAGAAAAGAATCTCCGCAGGACAGACTAATAAGAAGTGGGGAGTAACAACCCTTTCTTTAACGGTTAGTAATTTCACAGATGACAAGATCACCGAAGCTAGGACTAATCTGGCCTTTATGCGTGATTGGTTGAATGATATAGGAATTGTCGTCGTCTCACTATCAAATAATCCATCGGTGACGGCGGCTCAAATTGCTCAATACAAAACAGATATATCAGGAGCCCGACTAACTATCCTAACCGCAATTACAAGTCTAAACAGTGCTGAACAAGTTTATCGAAGTGCAACCGTTGCGTTGAAAAAATCCCAAGACCAATTGGTTTTGAAAAAAATTGGCGGAACAACAAATGAAATTGCTACGCAGTTAGCAAATCAAAAGAGTGCTCAGGCTTCTCTTGCAAATGCCTATGCACTGCTTAGTAAAACAGTAATTTCCGCACCATTTGCTGGAACTGTTACAAAAGTAGATATCGATCCTGGCGAAATTGCTTCACCAAATACACCTGTGATTGATATGATGGGCGGGGGACAATATAAAATAGAAAGCTATGTATCAGAATCTGATATTGCTAAAATGTCTATCGGTCAATCTGCCGACGTGACACTGGACGCATATGGAAAAGATCAAAAATTCTCTGCGAAAATTGTCTCGGTCGATTCGAGTGAAACTATCATTGATGGAGTTTCTACTTATAAAACCACTTTTGTTTTTGACACTGAAGATCCTCGTATAAAATCAGGTATGACTTCAAATATCACAGTAACTACAGATCAGAAAAAAGGTGTGGTTGTTGTGCCACAAGAAGCAGTGTATCTATTAAATGGAGATAAGGTTATAGATGTATTGGTCGATGGAAAAGTTGCCACTAAAAAAGTAATAACAGGTGGAATCAGTACAGATGGTAATCTGCTAATTATTTCTGGAATAAATGAAGGGGATATCATTCAGCTCAAAAACCAGGCCCAGTAAAATATGAATCTAAATCTAATCAAAGTCGGATTTTTTCTTGCATATCGTCAAGTCAAACGCGCCAACATTTGGACGACACTTTTGATTATTATTGTAATGACCCTTACGTTTTTAAGTTTGGTTGTTGTAAACGGAATTCTCGTTGGATTAATCGAAAGCTCACTACAGGCTTTTCGTGAGAGAGGTGTGGGTGATTTAATCATTACAAAGTTAAATCAAAAAAATCAAATTGAAAGGAGTCAAGAAATTTTAACAGTACTTGAAAATACTCCAGAGGTAAGATTGATTGCAACAAGGTATGTCGGAAGTGGAAACATCAACGTTGATTATCGAAAAAAGTTACGAGCAGATGAAAGGCCAAATAAAATCGGAGCAACAATTGTCGGAATAAATCCAGATGTTGAAATGGCTATGACTAATTTATCGAAATATTTGAAAGAGGGAAGATATTTAACAAGTTACGACACGGACGGAATACTTGTTGGTGCTAACTTGATATATAAATATACTCCGATTGAAAATGCAACATTTCAGACTTTAAAAAATGTCGGTGTTGGTACTAAGGTAAAAGTTACTATTGGTAAAAATTCTAAGGAAGCTACCATTGTGGGTATTATAAAATCAAAAACAGACCAAACTGACTCACGAGTTTTTATGTTAGATAACGAGGCAAAGAAACTAATTGGAAGGCCGGATGCAAACTTTGATGAAATTTCCGTGAAGACCTATCCACAGTACGGCGACAAGGGTGTTGATGATGTAAAACAAACACTGCTTAATAATAATTTTGACGATAATGCAAAAATCCAAACTTGGTCAGATGCTCAGCCTAAATTTTTAAAAGATATTTCAGACACTTTCGGTATTCTGGGTAATATAATTGGATTTATTGGATTAGTTTCAGGATCAATTACAATTTTTATCGTAATTTTCGTTAATGCTATTACAAGAAGAAAATTCATTGGAATTTTAAAAGGAATTGGAATTTCACCAAAAGTCATTGAAATATCTTATATTATTCAATCTACTTTCTATGCCATTATAGGATCATCAATAGGACTTGTCCTTATATATGGATTTCTTGTTCCTTATATAAGTGCTCATCCGATTAATTTTCCTTTTAGTGATGGAATTTTATATGCGCCTTTGTCTGGCACTTTAATAAGAGCATTTATATTAATCGCAGCAAATATTATTGCGGGATACATTCCAGCTCGTATGATTGTAAAAAAGAATACCCTTGATTCAATATTAGGAAGATAAAATAAAAATATGCCACATCCACTATTAAACAAAAAAATAAAAGCAGAACATTCAACTCATATTATCGAAACCTCAGGGCTTGAAAAATCTTTTACTGATGGAAATAAAGAAACTAAAATTCTTAAAGGAATTGATTTGCAAATTAAAAAAGGTGAATTTGTGGCCATTATGGGACGATCTGGGGCAGGTAAATCGACACTCCTCTATCAGATTAGTCTTTTGGATACACCTACAGCTGGAAAAATTTTAATTGAAGGGGTGAATGTTGCAAATTTGAACAATGAAGACAGAACAGCTTTTCGCTTGAAAGAATTAGGGTATGTGTTTCAGGATTACGCACTGCTTCCTGACTTGTCTGCAAGAGAAAACGTTGTTCTTCCACTTTTGATGCAGGGAATACCTAAAGAGAATGCATACATCATTGCAGATGACATGTTAAATAGAGTTGGTATTGGGGGTAGATTAGATAACCTTCCTGGAAAGCTCTCAGGAGGGGAACAACAGCGTGTCAGTATCGCTCGTGCCATTGCTCATGAGCCGACCATTCTATTCGCTGACGAGCCTACTGCGAACTTGGATAGTGAATCATCTAAAATGGTTATTGATATTTTTAAGGAATTAAATAAAAACGGACAAACAATTGTGATGGTGACGCATGAAGAAGAATATGCAAAAGTGTCGGATAGAATTATTTATTTGAAGGATGGGTTGGTTGCTGATAATAAGTAAATTTGCTTTTTTAAAAAAGTGTTCTAGTATGATTGTGGATCAAAGATTATTCATCTTTGAGAAACAACCCTAAACCCAAAATTGAAGGAGGATCCAAACAATGAAAGCAGTCAAAAGAACCCAGAACGTGTGGGTAAAAAAACCGACACAGTTGAGGGTCTTACGGGAGAGGTCATGCAGTGCACCAAATCCATCGATATTACGGGTTTTTGCCCTAGCAGACAACACGACAAGAAGAGAAGGGTCATCGTAGACTTTATGCAGGGGACAGACGGCGTACAGTTCCACCTCATCGACTGTTTCCCTGGTCGTGATTACGGATCAGGTTTCAGGTACACAATGAGTGATTTGAAGAATCCTCAGAGCGAGATCATGGCGGTCTTTCGCCGGTTTTCTGAGAGTTTCGGTTTTAAAACGCCAGACGATCTAGTCAAAATCATCAAAGGGAATGCTCCAAAGTTGGACAAGAAGATACTGCTTGCTGACTTTAAGAAGGCGTACGTGCTCAATGGCACAAGTGATGGCCTGCTTATTGATAGGATGGCACACTTCGGTGTCGAGCTCGACAAAGTCTGGAGATGAAGGTTGCCTCGAAAAAAAACGTGACAAAAGATCAGGCCCCCGTCGCGAAGC
>JANOAN010000008.1:0-9454 GCA_031411135.1 bacterium
GTAACCACAATCAGAGTGAAATACTCTGACGTCGAAAGATCAAGGTTTCCTAGGCAATGATTGTCATCCTAGGGTTAGTCGGGCCTAAGGCAATGGCGAGAGCCGCAGCCGATGGACACACGGTTAATATTCCGTGACTTTTACGTATAGTGATGGGAGGACGGAGTGTAGTATGGAGAGCGCATTATCGAATTTGCGTTCATGTATGAAGGTTGATGCGTAGGTAAATCCGCGTGTCTGACTTTAATGTCGACCCAACATAAGTGATAAAACGGTGGCTTCGGTCACTGTCGATTCTTCAAAGCACGCTTCCAAGAAAATTCTCTAAACTTATATGCGTAGAAACCGTACCGAAAACCGACACAGGTGATCAGCTCGAGTAGAGCAAGACGAACGGGTGAGAGGTCTTCAAGGAACTCGGCAAAAAAGCAGCCGTAACTTCGGAATAAGGCTTGCCCTCCCTAAAAAGAGGGTTGCAACAAAAGTATCCCTGGCAACTGTTTACCAAAAACACAGCTCCCTGCGAACTCGCAAGAGGATGTATAGGGGGTGACACTTGACCAATGCCAGAAGGTCAAACACGGGCGGTCGCATAGCAATATGTTGGCTGGACTGTGCAAGCCCTGGTGAATGTCGGCCGTAACTATAACGGTCCTAAGGTTCACTACATTTTATTTATAAAGTGTAGTGAAGGACTAGGACTGATTATAGAAGTGTTTTTGAAAGATAAAGAAGTAAACAATTGAACAGCACAGTTTAAATTACACAAATAGAATAGCTACCTACTATGCAGGAATGTATATGTAGTCCATATATGACTAACGAGAGACCAGCGTCATGCATCCCACCTTTATGAAAATGAAGAGGATGAAGATAGAGTCCAACGTTGAGGAATAGTTGAGCGAAATTCCTTGTCAGGTAAGTTCTGACGCGCACGAATAGTGTAATGACTGGGGAACTGTCTCGAAGACTCGCCCGGTGAAAATGCAATGGAGGTGAAGATGCCTCCTACCTGCAGCTAGACGAAAAGACCCCAGAAGCTTCACTGCATCCTGGTATTGATCATGCGTTTTTACTGCGTAGAATAGATGGGAGAGGTTGAAATCTAGATTTCGGTTTAGGTGGACTCGTCAGTGAAATACCATTCTGTCAAAATGCATGCTCTAACCTCTTCGGCAAAAACGAAGAGAGACAGTACTTGGTGGGCAGTTTTAGTGGGGCGCTATCCTTCAGCATATAAATGCAAATTTGTATGCTGAATCCGTGGCGCCCCGAGAGCAGTCAGCTCAAAACAAAAATAAATAGGGGGGACTTTGACGAGTAATCGTCATCGAAAAGTTGGTAATATCGGGAAATATCTTATTTAAAAGTGAGACAATTCCGAGGGAAGTTGTGTTATAATAACCTCATGAAATTTGAACGAAAAACATTTATCGCAGGGGGTCCTAATGGTACTACTATAGAAACTTCGACAGAAGAGGTGAAACCTATTCCAAAGAAAGTTTTTTATGGTGATTCAGATGGAACAATTCATGTTGATAAAAAAATCGAAACAAAGGAGGAAAAGGACAGAAAAATAAAGGCAAAATTAGCGGAACTTAAAGGTGTAAAAAACCTTGAAGAGGCTATCGGAAGGCCTGTCGAAAGACAACAACACCCGTAGAGACTACAACCCAACCATCCTGAAAAGGATGATGATATAGTCCGTCCTCTATGGCGACATAGAGATTAACAAAAGAGCCCAAAAAGTAACGGAGGAGTTTATTAAGGTTGGCTAGGCGCGAATGGAAACCGTGCCGATAGTGCAATGGCATAAGCCAGCTTAACTGTAAGAGGTCAGTCTCGAGCAGACGCGAAAGCGGAACATAGTGAACCGACCATGGGCGTTAGACGCCGTGGAAGATAATCTGACAAAAGCTACTCTGGGGATAACAGGCTGGTTGTATCTAAGAGTCCATATCGACGATACAGTTCGGCACCTCGATGTCGGCTCGACTTATCCTGGGGCTGGAGAAGGTCCCAAGGGTTTGGCTGTTCGCCAATTAAAAAGTCACGCGAGCTGGGTTCAGACCGTTCAGAATGTAATTATTATATTTTGAACAGTCTGAATCCTAGAGGAAATAATAATTAATCATGATTACTAAGTCATGATTCAAGAATACTGTTAGACAAACCATATATGACAAACTTGTAGAGTATACAAGTCCATATTAATCACGGCGGTCGCATATAGAAATATATGTTGATCAAGTTTACTTATATCGGTGAAATCCTACACGTGATGGTGAGGACGATACCGAGGGAAATCATAAACTTCACAGAGGACAAGTTCCTCAAGAATCGCTGCGGGCGGCGCGTAAAATATCGAGTGTGGGTTCCATCGCTGAACTCCACTAAGGGGTCTGCCCCAATATCTCGTAGGTCGAGAGTGTCGAGAAAAAAGCGCGCTGCCCCAGCGAATGTACTTTGTGAATAACAAATTGCCAATCCGTATTGGCTCTTCTGTGAAGTTTATGATACCCGTAGAGACTAAACGTAAACAACCTCAATTTCAGGCACATTTTTGTACCCGAAACAGGTCAAGCTATAGTCCAATGCACACAGTAATGTGTGAAAAACATGCGTGAGACAGGTTGGTCTCCTATCTGCTGCAGGCGTTGATACTTGAGAAGATTTGCCCTTAGTACGAGAGGACCGGGGTGAACTGACCTCTGGTGTACCTGTTGTCATGTCAATGGCATCGCAGGGTAGCTATGTCGGGAATGGATAAGCTCTGAAAGCATCTAAGAGCGAAGCCAGCTTCAAGATTAGGTATCGTTGAGACCCGTGAGAGATTATCACGTTGATAGGCACTAGATGTAAGCACGGCAACGTGTTCAGTCGAGGTGTACTAATCCGTCGATTCCTATTAGGAAATATATACGCCACAATCGATTAATTATGAATATTCTATCGATTAGTGTGTTACATGTAAGTAGAATCTTGAGAAAAATTAAGTGTTGTGAAGATCGATGATTCGATCAAAAATGTGCGCAGGACGAAAAGTTTCCTCGCTGGCAATCCCTGGTCCCACAAGGACTCCGATGCTCCAGGTGGAGATCGTCTATAGGCCCGTGACAAGCGTAAGTCCTGTGCACTTCAATTCCTCCTCCACAAATACGCGGGCGGGGCCACACCAGTCTTGGACTAGGGCGGCTCCACCCGCGTTAGGGGAGGAAAATATTTCGCGCGAAAATTCGTGGGCGAGGTTACTTCGGTGCAGTGGACATTGGGCTGACCATTGTGCTGGGTGCCTCGCCTGCGAACCGCGAAATCGTTCTTTCAATAGCGACTGTAGCTCAATTGGTTAGAGCGTTCCCCTCAGAGGGAAAGGTTGCAGGTTCGAGTCCTGCCGTCGCTGCGACTTTACGAAAAGTCGCTTTCAACAAATGGGAAACACAAGTAATTTGACTTGTCGTTTACCCGATCCTTTCAATACTTAATTTTGCAAAATTACGTCGGCCGATGTCCATTGAGGGCCGACGCGCAATTTGAATTTTTTGTTCTGGTGATTCGTCAGAGAGGTCACACCTGATCTCATTCCGAACTCAGAAGTTAAGCTCTCTAGAGGCGATGATACTTGGATTTCCAGGGAAAGTAGCTCGTCGCCAGAACAAAGAATTTAAACTTATGTTAGAATGTCTCCATGTCATGGGCCGCTAGACGCCAAATACTTTATATATGTATCGTGCTCCTATTTCTAGGGGCGATTTCTTCGTACCCAATTTACGCTATTTTTATAAAACACACACCTACATGTGCTGATGGTAAACAAAATCAAGATGAAAGGGGAATCGATTGTGGGGGAATTTGTCCCCGTGCCTGCCTTGATCAAGTTGTGGCTCAGCCATTGGTAGAATGGGCTAGAATCTTCCCTGTGTCAGGTTCGATCTACAATCTTGTTGCTTACATTCAAAATCCAAACGTGACATATGTGGGAACTCCGACGAGGTATCTTTTTAAAGTTTTCGATAAAGACAATGTTTTGATTGATGTTGTTGAAAACACTGTAGCAATTCCACCGACACACACTTTCCCAATTTTTGAACAAGGATTTGATTCTGATAAACGTATTCCAGATCATGTTACTTTCGAATTTACAGAGCCAGTGATTTGGTTTAGTTACAAAGGTGAACATACTGAATTCGCTGTTTCGGGAGAAGTCTTGGTGAATGCGACTTCTAGTCCAAGGTTAGATGCGCTTGTCACAAACAAAACTACTAATGTTTTTAAGAATATTGAAACTGTTGCTATTCTTTACGATAATACTGGAAATGCGGTGCAGGTTTCAAGAACTTATATTCCAATCTTGGCTGATAATAATGGAAAAAATATTACGTTCACATGGCCAACAGGATTTATTCGGGACATTGCTACTATTGAAATCATTCCTAAAGTTCCGTTTGATAATAAATAATTCATGTTGAAGGTTTTACAGAAATTTGATTGGTATTTAATCATATCTGTAGTGATTGTTTTTTCTTTTGGATTAGTAACAATGAATTCGTTTACGACTGAAGCAGGATATTTCGACCGTCAAATTATTTGGGGAGGGATTGCTTTTATCGTTATGATAAGTGCGGCCTTTATTGATTTCAGATTTTTACGAAGAACGTCGGTTGTGACTACGCTTTTTTTGATTGTGGTTTTCGGTCTGATTTTGACCTTAGGTGTAGGATATATGGCCAAGGGTGCCAAAAGCTGGCTCAACGCAGGCCTTTTTTCGATTCAGCCAACAGACCCTGCCAAGATTGCTCTTATTATTTTATTGGCCAAGTATTTCTCGCGTCGCCATGTCGAAATTGCTCACATCAGACATATTTTGGTTTCAGGTTTCTATGCATTTCTTATTTTTATATTAGTTGCACTACAGCCGGACTTTGGATCGGCAGTAACCATATTCGCTATTTGGCTTGGGATGGTTTTAGTTTCAGGTATCTCGAAAAAGCACCTCGCGCTTGTGTTTGGAGTGGCAGGAATAGTAGTTCTTCTTTTGTGGAATTTTGGTTTCGCCCAATATCAAAAAGATCGTATTAAAACCTTTTTACATCCGTTGGCAGATGTTCGTGGTTCTGGTTACAACGCCAATCAGGCCATGATTACGGTAGGGTCTGGGCAGATATTAGGTAAGGGTGTTGGTTACGGTACACAATCTCGTTTAAACTTCCTTCCTGAATATCAGACAGATTTTATATTTGCGGCCTTTGCTGAAGAGTGGGGATTTATTGGGGTGGTTTTGCTGTTTATACTATTTGGGGTGATTTTTTGGAGAATTTTCCATTATGCCATTCGCGGGGAAACAAATTTTGAAATTTTATATGCTTCTGGACTTGCCATTTTCCTTATGACACATCTTGTTATTAATATTGGGATGAATATTGGTATTGTTCCGGTGACAGGAATTCCCGTGCCACTTATGAGTTATGGAGGATCGCATCTTGTTACTGAAATGTTAGCGCTCGGTGTGTTAATGGGTATGAGAAAGTACAGTAGGGCTACACATAAGGAAGCGATACAGAATGAGTATTTGGGGGTGTAGGGTAGGTTGCCACTTCTCTTAAAATCGGTATAATCGTTAAATCAAATAATATGTCAAAAATACGCTTTTTCGCAGTCATGCTGCTTGTCCTTGGAACCCTTATTGGTTACTTCGTATACGCCTCAGAAATGGCTAGTAAGTCAGTTGTTACAAACATAAGCTCAACCGCTTCTTCAACTGCTTCTACTACGCTTCCTTCAAAAACCAAAAAAAACTGGCTTGCAAACTATCCATTCAAATTAGGATTGGACCTTAACGGTGGATCACACCTTGTTTACCAGGCTGAAATTTCTTCTACTACGACTGATGTAGACGGTGCTATGCAATCACTACGAGACGTTATCGAAAAACGAATTAACGCTTTTGGTGTTTCAGAACCAATTGTTCAGACTGAAACTGCAAAAATAGCGGGAGGTGAATCAATTCACAAGTTAATCGTAGAAATCCCTGGTGTCACTGATCCAAAGGAGGCGATTGCGCTTATTGGACAGACTCCTACTTTGGAATTTAGAATTGAAAAAAAGATTCCTGAGAAAATTGATGAAAAACTTTTGTCGAGCACGACACTTTCGACTACTACTTTGGCAGGAATGATTGATGCTAGATACGAAAAACCTGAATTAACCGGACGATATCTTTCAAAGGCGACAATACAGTTTGACCAGAGCAGTGGTAAACCACAGATCGGTCTAGAATTTAATAAAGAAGGCGCGGATATTTTTGCAAAGCTGACTGGAGAAAATATTGGTAAGATTATCGGAATCTTCCTCGATGGAACACCGATTTCTCTCCCGGTTGTGAATGACGCTATCAAGGACGGAAAGGCTGTCATCACAGGAACATTCGGAATCGAAGAAGCGCGCAGTCTTGCTCGAAACTTGAACTACGGAGCACTTCCAGTAAAAGTTGAGCTTGTAGGAACACAATCTATCGGAGCATCTCTTGGATCAAATGCTTTGAATGCAGCGATGCTTGCAGGTATCTGGGGGTTCATCATTATCTCTATTTTCCTCATCCTTTGGTACAGACTTCCTGGTGTGGTTGCTGTGGTTTCGCTTGCAATTTACACGGTCATCATGCTTGCAGTCTTCAAGCTTCTTCCTGTTGTTCTAACATCAGCTGGTCTTGCTGGACTTATCATTTCGATTGGTATGGCAGTTGATGGAAACATTCTAATCTTTGAAAGAATGAAAGAAGAGTTAAACAAAGGATTGTCACTGAACGAGGGTATTCGCGAAGGATTCTCTCGTGCATGGCTTTCAATTCGAGATAGTAATTTATCGAGTATTATCACGGCACTTATCCTCTATACTCTCGCAACATCTGCGCTAGTAAAGGGATTCGCCCTCGTATTCTTGATCGGTGTACTCGTCTCAATGTTTACTGCTATCACAGTTTCTCGAACATTATTACTAGCAATCGGAGTAAAGTCGTACACTGGTATTACAAAATTCCTGTTTGGTAACGGGCTTAAAAAATAAAAATATGTTTGTCGTAAAATACAGAAAAATATTCTATTGGATCACTGCAGTTATAACAGCCTTCTCAATTTTCGCTATCAGCTATTGGGGGTTAAATTTTGGTATCGATTTTAAAGGAGGAGCAATTGCAGAAGTTGAATACAGAGATCGCCCTTCAAAGGAAAGTGTAGAGTCTTCTATTAAAGCACTAAACCTTGGAGAATTCAGCGTTCGTTCTTCAGGTGATAATGCTTTCATAATTAAAACAAAAGAGCTTTCAAATATTGAAAGACAGTCGGTTATAGAGGTGGTAGCTGGAACAACAACAGGCGCCACTCTTAAACGATTCGACTCAGTAGGACCGGTTTTAGGAAAGGAATTGGCCCAAAAATCAGCGACTGCCATCATCTTTGTAATTATCGCAATTGTACTATTTATCACTTTTGCCTTCCGAAAGGTATCTGAACCCGTTTCGTCTTTCAAATACGGCCTAATCGCTGTTGTGGCCCTCGTACACGACGTTATCGTGCCGACTGGTGTTTACGCTTTTCTTGGACGAAATGGAGGCTTTGAGGTAGACGCGCTCTTCGTCACGGCTATTCTTGTAATTCTTGGGTTCTCTGTACACGATACAATCGTAGTGTTCGATCGAACTCGAGAGAACTTGAAACACGCTCCAGCAAAAAAAACATTCTATGAAATCGTAGGGGAAAGTATCAATCAGACTTTCGCACGATCAATTAATACCTCATTAACAACAGTATTGGCACTAATCGCATTGTATGTGTTTGGTCCCGAGGCGACTCATAATTTCGCTCTGGTTATGATAATCGGTATTGTTGTGGGTACGTATTCTTCGATTTTCTTGGGAAGTCCGTTGTTGGTAACGGCTGAGAAGATGGGGAAGGGGAAGTAATTCTATATGCAAAAAATAAATACCCTGGAAGTTTTAAGGGATTCCTGGACCAAAGTAAAAGCAAACTTTTGGGTCATCACGAATGCGATTCTTCTCGTGGCTTTGGTATTTCTCGTTACACATCTGTTCTCATCTTATACAGAAGCAAAGGATCCTATCTTAAACCTCACTTCCTTTACACTAACCATCATCGCCGAATCATTCATGATGTATGCCCTCATGAAATTCTTCCTCGATATTTACCACGAGAGGGAGGCTACGGTCATAGGAATGTTTAAGGACAGCAAAAGTTTCTACAAATTTTTTATACTTTATATTGCTATAAATCTTGCGACGATTGCAGGAATAGTTCTATTAATAATTCCGGCTATTTATGTAATCTTAACTTACTCTTTTGCTACTTATATATATTTAGATCAAAAATTAGGTATCAACGAAGCTATCGCAGAGAGTGCCACTGTAACAAATGGTAACAAGATGGAACTTTTCAAATTCTATTTCTGGCTTCTCGTACTAAACATCTTCGGGGGAGCCTTCTTTTTGATTGGTTTAGTGGTCACTTTACCGGTTACTTTTCTGGCTATTATCGAGGTTTATAAGAAGCTTTCAAAACAACTTTAGTACACCTCGTCATGACTACCAACTCCAAGGATATCTACATCATTTTTTAAATCTCCATATTCAAAAATAATTCTAATTTTGTAGTTTACATAAAAAGCAAAGCACCCACTTAGCTTTCCGTGGAGTTTGTGTACTTTGAGTTTTTTGTGGTTATTTGTATCTTTAAACTCCTCAATCTTTTCGTATATCTCATTTATGAGGGCAGGCGGGAGTTTTTTTACCGTTCTTAAAAATCTTATAGAAAAAGAAATGTCTATCATATTCTTTTAAGCAGCTCCTTAAGGTCGCCTTTTAGTGTTTTACCTTCTTTTACCTCTCGTCTTGCTAGTAAGATTTCCTCTACAAACTTATCCTCTAGGTATTTTTCTATAGCTTTTCTAACAAGAGAAGATTTACTCTCCTCGTAGCCATCATGGACCCTTTTTTCAACTGCTTCCAACAACTTTGCCGAAAGGGGAATTGATATATTAGTCATATAATTTAATATTAAAGTTTAATAATGTAATATTATATTCATGAAGTGGTTTTGTCAAATGCGCTCTTATTGTCCTTATAAAAACCTATCTCTAAATACCCTTATTTCAAGCCCTATTGCACCGCTTGACGCCCCCCTAAATCTGAGTACAATATCTCCACGCCTTGATTTTTAAGGCGATTTTCTTTGACAACTTAATATGTATAACATCCAAGGAGAGAACGTTTACAAGACGTGGCTCTCCGCAAGTAAAAAGTAAAAGTAAAGAGTAAGACAAGAAATTCTATTAGACCTGTTATTTTGTTCTAGTTGGGTTTTAATTTAGAGTTTGATCCTAGCTCAGGATGAACGCTGGCGGCGTGGATAAGGCATGCAAGTCGAACGGAAACATTTGAGATTATATC
>JANOAN010000009.1:0-90949 GCA_031411135.1 bacterium
ACACCTAGTTCTTCCGCTACGTTTTTAATTGTTTTTACCTTCTTTTGTATCTCAATTAGCTTGGTTTCTTTTAACTTTAGAAAATCGACTGCATGTTTGTACATGCTAGAAGTGTAAACTTCATTGCTGCAATGCTAACAAGTATAGGGAAGCCGAATTTAAACCCCCTTGTCTTTTAACCCCTTTTATCATATACTGTCCCACACTATGGCAACTGAAAAAACAATCGCAAAAAAGGCCCCAAAAGCTAAAAAAGTAGAAATGAAAGCCCCTGAAAACACTGGTGCATTCGCTATTATCATGACAGGTGGAAAGCAATACCGAGTATCAGAAGGAACTACACTTAAAATCGAGAAGATTAAGGGTGAACACAAGGTGGGCGACAAGCTTACTTTTGACCAGGTTTTAATGACAGGAAATGGTGCTGAGACAGTTCTTGGAACTCCTACTGTAAAGGGTGCATCTGTAACGGGTGAACTTATGGAAATCGGACGAAACGCTAAGGTAATTATTTACAAATACAAAAACAAGAGCCGATCAGGAACTTCACGAAAAGGACACAGACAGCCACACTTTAAGGTAAAAATTTCTTCAATAAAGTAAACTAAAAAATCCCCGAAAGGGGATTTTTTCTTACCCATTTACAATTAATTGTAAATGGGTAAGAACCTACCTCCTATTCATCATCGCGCTCTTGATCGTATCTGCGTCCGAATACTCCAATTCCGTTCCAGTAGACAAGCCTCGCCCAAGGGTGGTAATTCTGACCACATCTCCTAACGACTTTTTCAATAATCCTTGCACATAATAAAAAGTGTTTTCACCTTCTGGGTTAGCACTCGTTCCAATAATGATTTCTTTTAAATTCAAATTCTTAACTCTCTCTAAAAGCTCAACTTGCCTAATAAAGCTCTGAGGCTTTTCCTCAAGGATAGGAACATTGCCTCCAAGTACAAAATAGAGCCCATTGAATGCTCTCGATTTCTCCATATTATCCAAATCCACATCCCTCGCCACTATCATAAGAATCTGCTGTTCACGATTGTGATCCGCACATAGCCCACACACATCCGTCCCGGGATTTTTCAAAGTATAAAATCTCTGACAAGACTTACACTGTGCTACGTCATTTTTTAACTTATTAATATTTTCTATAATTTCACCTGCAGTATTATCATCCCTCGAAAGCAGGTGGTAGACAAATCGTCTAGCTTGGCGAGGGCCAACACCAGGGAATTTTCTGAATATTTCAGTCAGTTTATCGATACTAGACATAGTAAAATTTTAAATAATTATTTTCATGAGCCCGGTGGCGATTCTGCTGAATCGCCTGCAGGATCACATCCCCGGCTCCATTCCCATATGCTCACTGAAATCCCCAAAGTCCTTTTTCTCGACGTTTTGGTAGCTCGTAATTTTGTTATTAAAGTATAACTGCAATGAACCTGTCGGACCATTTCTGTGTTTTTCAATCAAAATTTCAGTAACACTTGGTGCAGCACCAGGTTCCATGCTTTGTTTATCCTCACGGTGTATAAACATAACCAAATCGGCGTCTTGTTCAATTGAACCTGAATCTCGAAGGTCAGATAATCGAGGTTTTCCTCCACGCTGTTCAACGGCTCGGGAAAGCTGGGAAAGTGCAATCACTGGAACGTCTAATTCACGGGCTAAGTGCTTTAAGGAACGAGAGATTTCAGTTACTTGCTGAACCACGTTATCGCTTTTTACAGACTGAGTTGGAACCATTAGTTGCAAGTAGTCGACAATAATTAGACCAAGTCCTTTTTCGCTTTTAAGGCGACGTGCCACACTTCGCATTTTTAAAATGTTATTTCCCGGTGTGTCCTCAATGTAAATCGGCGCTTTAGAAAGGCGAGCCATGGCTTCACCAATCTGTGCAAAGTCCTCTTCGCGTGACAATTTTCCTGTACGCATTTTCCACGAATCAACCATAGATTCAGCAGAGAGCATACGATTGATGAGTTGCGCAGCACTCATTTCAAGAGAGAAGATTCCAACAGGAATATTGTATTTGACCGCAGCATTACGAGCAATGTCGAGGGCAAGAGCAGTCTTTCCGACTGATGGTCGAGCCGCGATAATAATGAGGTCTGATTTTTGGAATCCGGCAGTCTTGGCATCAAGTTCAGAGAAACCTGAAAGTACCCCTTGTCCCGCATCTCCTCCAGAATTGTGAATCTTGTCGATTTGTTCCCAGACTCCCTTCAGAACATCTTTGATGTCTCTGAACTTTTTTGAACTGTTCTTGTTTGTAACTTCAAAAATTCTTTTTTCGGCTTGGTCTAAAACTTCTTCAAGGTGTCCGACTTCGTCATATCCCAATTGTGCTACATGGTCAGAAGCAAGAATCAAATTTCTCATATAAGACTTCTTCTGAATAATTTGAGCGTAGTGTTCAAGGTTTGTGGCAGAAGGCACGACATGCACAAGTTCTGCGAGGTAGGAAGCACCTCCAACAGCATCTAATATTTGTTTTTCATCGAGAAGGTTTTTAACTGCAACCAAATCCATCGGACTGTGTGAATTAAAAAGATCATTCATCGTACGGAAAATCAGTCTGTGCTTTTCACTATAAAAAGTATCTTCGTTGATGATATCAATAATGTCATTAAAAGCCTGATTTCGAATCATTAATGAACCAAGTACCGCTTTTTCTGCCTCTAGGTTGTGAGGTGGAACGCGTAAATTGTTTCGAACATTTAAAGTTGACTCGATAGTTTTATATGTTCTTTTGAAAGATGCAGGATTACTCATGCATGCATTTTACACCTTAATTTAGGATAAAGAAAATGTGAAATACTCCTGAATGTTTACAAACTGTTAATAGCCACTGTATATCTATTTTTTAACGCTAATTCTAGTGATTTTCTCCTTGAGGAATGAAAAAAGTTTGATTGATAGAAACAATGCTACACAATATAAAATCATGAATGACAATGGCGTAGGCACCACAGCAACATTACCTATATATTCGTATGTAGTAGCCAAAATAGCAGTAATCCAAGTAATAGTCGAAACAATCACTGTATTAATCAAAGCGTCACTATGATAAATGAAACTGTCAGAAAGATGTGCGCTGTGTTTTTGGTGGCGAAGTAAGGTAGGTAAGTGAATTTTTCGCAAAGTAAGTGCGGCCAAAAATACTATAGACAATAACAGAAGCTTTAAAAGCCAGTAAGAAAACCCACTACCTGTTGCACTCATTACTTCAAATGAAATTATGCTGACATCTGTAACAAGGGCAATTAGAACTGAAACCAATGCTGAAAAGTTTAACCTAAAAATCATTTTTACATCCCGAGCAGTGAGAGTGCGAGTTTTAGCAGAAGTTACAAAAAACAAATCAATAATAAAAGCGGAACCGGCTCCTAATGCTAAAGCTGAAAAATGAATTGAGAATAAAAAAATGTTCATTTGATTATATTATATAAATGCTTCTTATATTATAACTTCTTTTTTACTTCAGTACCATTAGGGGTGTCGATAACTTCGTAACCAAGTTTTCGAAGTTTTTCTTTGTTACGATCCGCTTCCTCCCAGTTCTTGTTGGCTCTGGCAACAGTTGTTGATGTTATTAAATCTTGAACATGTGCTGGAATATTTTCATTAGCATCATTTTGCTTTTTAGCTTCTGAAATTAAATTTAAACCGAGCACTCTGTCAAACTCTGATAAAGTTGGGGTATTAAGATCGCCAGCTTTAAGTAACTGCCACACAAAAGAAACGGCTTCTGGCATATTTAAATTATTATTCACAATAATATTAAATTCCTGAATTTGCTTCTGATCAATTTCTCCATCCTTTAATTCTGAGACGTGCTTAACTAATTTTTGTCTCGCATTTTTTGCGGCGTCAAGTGATTCAAAGCTAAAACTCAAAGCTGTAGACCAGTGGGCGGTTAGTAGGAGGTATCGATAGTCGAGGGGGGAGTAACCTTTTTCGATTAAGTCCTTCAGAGCTATTCCTCCTGTAGATTTAGACATTTTTATATTCTTTAAATTCAAAAAAGCTCCGTGAAGCCAGTAATTAGCGAAAGGCTTTTCTGTAACACTTTCAGATTGTGCAATCTCGTTATTATGATGAGTTGAAATAAGGTCGATACCGCCCGTGTGAATATCAAAACTCTCACCAAGATATCTCATGGACATTGCTGAACATTCTATGTGCCATCCGGGAAACCCTTTTCCCCATGGAGCTTCGTAGCCGAGTTCTGGATTAAACTTCCAAAGCGCGAAATCTCTTGGGTCTTTTTTTTCTGGATTACTTGCAAGACGACTTTGTAATTCTTTTTCATCAACAACTGCAATTCCACCTAATTTTCCATAAGCGGGGTAGTTGAGAGTATTAAAATACACCCCATCGCTTGTTTTATAAGTAAGTCCTTTGTCTGAAAGTTTTTGTATGAGATCGATATCTTCTTTTATGTGATCACTTGCCATCGGTAAAACATTAGGAATTAAGATATTTAAATCTTTTAAATCCTTCTTAAAAGCCTCTGCATAAAACAATGCTATCTGCTTCATATTTTCAAGATTTAATTCTTTACCTTCACGAACAAGGGCCTTTGTCATCTTATCATCACCACTGTCAGCATCTGATATCAAGTGTCCAATATCCGTGATATTCATAACCTGATTCACCTTATATCCATTGAATTCAAAAGTTCTTCTTAATAAATCTCCCAACATAAAAGTTCTTAAATTCCCAATCTGTAAATAATCGTAAACCGTCGGACCACAGTGATACATAGAAACCTGCTTTTCAATAATAGGGGAAAACTCTCGCTTTTTTTTGGTAAGTGTGTCGAAAAGGAATATAGGATTTTCTTTCATATAATTTTGCAAAATTATGTCGCGCAGTGTCAATTGGAGCGCGACTATTCCTAGCATTATACATTTCTTTATAATATACTGCTATCCTATGCAATCCGAAATTTCTCCTAATCAATCTATTAAAAAGGTAGTATCAGTTATTGTCCTTGCGGCAGTGTTCAGTTTTGGCTTTATTTCTGGAAAATCTACAAATGCCGAAGCTCGCCAAACAAATGCTGTATCGGATGTTGACTTTGCAATATTTTGGAAAGCATGGTCAATTATTAATGAAAAATATGTTTCAACACACACGAGCACAACAACCGCTGGAATTGCCACAACAACTGCTTTTACAGGCAACAAAGACCGCATTTACGGCGCTATAAAAGGCATGGTTTCTTCTATGGGTGACCCGTATACGACATTCTTCACTCCACAAGAAAATACTTCATTTAAGACCCAAATAGACGGGAATTTTGAGGGTATTGGTATGGAGGTTGGCCAGAAGGACGGTATACTAACGGTTATTGCTCCACTTGCTGGCTCTCCATCTGAAAAAGCCGGTCTTAAGCCTGGGGATAAAATCCTCAAAATTAACGATACCATTTCGACAGATATATCAGTTGACCAAGCAGTAACAATTATTCGAGGAAAAAAAGGCACAAAGGTAAGCCTGACTATTCTTCGTGAAGGATCAACAAAACCAATAACTTATGAAGTCACTCGTGATGTTATTAGCCTTCCGACACTAGATGGAAAGTATGCAACTTCGACTGGAATTTATACTATAAAATTATATTCATTTAATGCTAATGCCCAGGAATTATTCAATAAAGAAATTGCCAAGTTCGCCCTCACTGGATCTGATAAATTAATTATTGACCTTAGAAATAATCCAGGGGGGTTCCTTGAATCAGCAGTCTCGATCGCTAGCAACTTTTTACCTGCGGGCGCTGTAGTCGTGCGAGAGAATTATGGTAAAAATAAACCTGAAGACATACTTCGAAGTGAAGGTTACAACACTTTCGAAGGTAAAAAGTTCCCCAAAATTGTAATATTAATTGACGGTGGATCAGCCTCAGCTTCCGAGATTCTAGCTGGAGCTTTGCATGAAAATGGCTTGGCAACCCTCGTTGGAACAAAATCTTTTGGTAAAGGATCAGTACAGGAATTGATAAATGTCACACAGGACACCTCATTAAAGGTAACAGTTGCAAGGTGGCTTACACCAAAGGGAAGTTCAATCTCTGAAATCGGTATAATACCTGATTTTGAAGTCAAAGTAACCGAAGGTGATATCAAAGCCCAAAAAGACCCCCAAATGGCCAAGGCTATTGAAATCCTTAGTAAATAATGATACTATCTTTGAACTATGAAAGTAATTTTAACTAAAAACGTTCCAAAAATCGGTAACAAATATCAGGTATTAACAGTAGCTGACGGCTATGCGGCAAACTTCCTTTTTCCTAATAAATTAGCAGAACAGGCGACACAGTCAGCCTTGGTTCGTGTTGAGAAATTGATGGCAGAAGAGAAGGCTCAGAAATCTATCCGGGAGGATCTTTTGATTAAAAACTTGAAGCAGATTGATGGTGTTAAAATTGAAGTAACTGAAAAGGCTAATGCAAAGGGACACTTGTTCGCAGGTGTTCACAAAGACGTTTTGATTCCAGCTTTGAAAGAACAGACTCGATTGGATATTGATGCTGAACACATTATTTTGGATAAACCATTAAAGGAGGTAGGGGAACACAAGGTGACTGTTAAGGTACAGGATAAGACTGCGGTGTTTACAGTGAATATTTTGGCGAAGTAAATCTTAAGAATATATAAAAGAGATCCCCGCCTTGGCTAACGCCTCGGCGGGGTTTTCTTATGGGGGATTTGGATTTTCAGCGGAAGCATTCCCATGCAACGTATCCGGCGGAGCAGAGGGCAGCAATAGCTGTCACGACCTGATACGTAATGAGCGCCGGTGGCCAGAAGCAACCGATGAAAAACAAAACAACGACTGTGCTGTTGATCAGTGCCCAAGTGCCCGGCCTTTCCATCAACTCGTCACCACTTGGACTATTCGAGTTAAGCGACAAGAGTGTGGCTAAGAGTGCGATGATTGCCCAAGCGCACACGCCGATCACAGTGACAGCTTTTTCCACCGACCCCCAGAGGTGTGCCAGGTGGTTAATGGAGCAGACTTGCAAAATCGCGAAGCCGAGGGGCAGGACTACCATGAGCCCTGCGAAGAGATAGACGATTGCATTTTCTTTAGTTGTGGAGAACGAGACGTTCATTTCAGTAGGTGGTGGAGTTGTTTGATGGTTGATTTGGTGATCTCGCTTTTTTATCAGCGCTATCTTTGAAAGCACTAAAAATACTGCACTCAAAGATAGGGCCGAATTTCCAATATAAAAAACTTAAATTTCTATCCAAAACAATACTACACAAAAAAGACCCCGTAAAGGGGTCATTTTTGTCCATGGTTTTTATAAAAAAACGCGGAACCTCCTTTCGAAGGTTCCGCGTTGTGAATTGCTCGTCGGCCGATCAGTCGTGGTCGTCGTCGTGATCGTGATGATTCGGGTTTTCACCAACCGCAGTGATCTGTCTCGCAACGATCGCGAAGCGGTTAGTCATCACGAAGATGGATTCGACGAGACCGAAGGCTAGCATGGCCCACATGGTCGTATTACTGGGGTCGAAGTGACCCTGCATGATTTGAACCACGAAGACCACCACGACGGTTGTCCATTCCAAGAGCCCTGTGATCTGGTCGAGGAGGAATGCCCCCTTGCCCAGTTCGTGGGTTGTCATGGTTTTGGCGATCTCAAACATGAGAACGATGAACGTGATGCCGAAGAAGACCAGTTCGGCAGTGTGTCCCGGCTTCCATCCGTAGAGCGTAAGGGTCGCCCATGTGGCGACCAAGATCACAGCGCTCCAGGTAAAGAGATGCCGGGAGTGTCGCGCAATGGCCATGATGCGGCCAAAGATCGACTTGCGTGGTTTTGCGGTTTTTGCGGGTGTTGGTGTTGCGGTAGTTGTCATGAGTCTGGTTGTTGGTTGTGAACCGTAAGCAATTTTTAGTTACGGGTTTTCAAAGTAAATACATATTTACCCTCAAAACCCGTAACTAATCTATTAAAGAACTTTGTAATATAGTACACTAGATATAGCAATTTGTCAATGTAACGTAATCAACAAAAAAAAGCGACCTTTCGATCGCTCTTTTTATTCTTTCTACTCTACCTCTACTGTTCGCTTCTTTGTAATTGTATTGTCGAAGTTTACCTTTCGCTTTGTACCGTATTTTACAGTACCTTCTTTCTTTGCATATAAAGTGTGGTCAGATCCGACACCTACGTTTTTACCAGCCATGATTTTAGTACCACGCTGTCGTACGATAATAGATCCTGCAGATGCCTTTTCTCCTGCATAGAGTTTAATACCCAAGTACTGTGGGTTAGAGTCGGTGAGGTTTTTAGCGCTACCTCCAGCTTTTTTGGTTGCCATTTTATAAGTATTTTAAGATTTCTTAATGTGTGGAGAATAGTATACCTAATTATACAACTTAATCAAGTCTTAATATGAGAAAAATCCTTTGGCCAGTAATTGCAACAGTTTCATTGGTTTTGAGTACCTATGCCTTTATTTTAGGCTCTAAAGTCATTAAAAGTAGCCAAAACGCACCTCCAATTTACATAACTTATCCGGAAGGGTACAAGGATTTACCAGATTTACCACCAAAACCCAAAACCATCAAGACCAAGAAGTCAAAGCTTGAAAAACCCTAAAAATGTGGTTTCATACAATTCGAGATTATACCCTTATTTAAAGTCATTTAATAGCACATTCTACATGCAAAATCGCCTTAAAAGCATTGACAGGAGACTTCAGACGTGCTAGTATGTTTGAGTACCACATGACAGCATGTGGTTTTATTGTGCAAGCGTTTAAACCTGCCTCATCTGACAAACGCATTATTAATTAAGGAATTGGCTTATTTTACAACTATCTATCGGACTAGCTATGCTTGCTTCAGGATTCTTGGGTAACAGCCAACCGGTTGAAACCGCAGAAGCCACAACAACCATCGCTATTACTGCAACCACAACAGCGAACCTTAACATCAATAAAAACTACAACTTGGCACAGAAGGTAAGAAACTTTACCTCTGATAAGCCATTGATGGCAGAAATTGCCTCATGTGAATCTCACTTTAGACAGTACGAAAAGAATGGATCAGTTCTTCGAGGACGAGTAAATAACAAGGATGTCGGACTATTCCAGATCAATGAGTACTACCACCTAGAACGATCAAAAAAACTTGGGTACGATATCTATTCAGTAGAAGGGAACATGGCCTATGCTAGACGCCTTTATAGTGAAGAGGGTCCAACCCCTTGGTCATCATCGTCTCCTTGTTGGTCAAAGACTACTGCGTACAAAGACTACCAGTTAGCAAGTCAGCTTGCGGTTAAGTAAAAGATACCTAAAAACAAAAATACCTTCATTAAATATGAGGGTATTTTTGTTTTTAGGTAATTATTGAAAATTTAGAGTTATCAACAGTATATACTAAAAACCTTGACTTAATATTTTATTAACTGCATAATTAAGCTCGGATACTGGATGTGCAATGCATGTTCAGAGAGGGTAGTGAAATTCAACCTCAACTACGGAAACAAATGAACAAACTGCTTCTACTGTGGCTTTTAGCCACGTCAGCTATGGTGGCAAGTGCTACCCCTGTCTCGTACTCTGGACACACTTCATCCGGAAGTGCGAATGACCCGATCACTGGTGGTCAGTTCACCTACGACACTGGTTTGAACTTTGACTATGAAATCCGCCTGTTTCCATACGGTGATGGACAGTTCATCACAATATTCGTCTACCCTCGGAATAATCCGGGAATGGTGGAAAGGTTCACCATTGGGGCGGGTATGCCACTAGCGCAAAGTCCCGGCAACCTGCCGATCGGTGTTGAAATCCCATCGTCGATGGACGGTGTCCTCGGTGATAACACTATCGCGTACGGAGCTATTAACAGTTCGATCTACTCACCTACGTCCACGGGACTGGGTTACATCAAGATCCTGGGCTACACTCCGGGTACACTTCTGAGCGGGATCGATACCAGTTTAGCGGTCGAAATGCGCCAGATTACTACTGGCACAGACGGTTTGCCGTCAGTGTCAGATGCGACACTGTGGTACAACTACACTACGATACCCGTGTCGGCACCTACACCAGAATTGGGGAGTGCGGTTCTGCTTATTATAGGGTTTGTGTGCCTCGTGATACTTCGTCACCGAAAAATCCGAACAGAGTGACAGCACAGTTCGGAAGAAGATCAAGAACCCAGGCCTCGTTGCCACCGCAACGACGCCTGGGTTTTCTTTTTATGCACATAATCATATCTGATATATAATGCCTTCACATGACCCAAGAACAAGCACTGGATATCTTAAAAATGGGTTACAACGCCTACATAACCGGCCCTGCAGGAAGCGGTAAGACCTACGTCTTAAATAAGTATATTTCATACCTTAAAAATAAAAATGTTGAAATTGGTGTCACTGCTTCAACTGGTATTGCAGCAACTCATATAGGTGGAGTAACGATTCATTCGTGGACTGGGATGGGAATCAAAAGTGTTTTGACTGAATATGATATTGAAGCGCTTCAAGAAAAACAATATTTATGGAAGCGCTTCGAAAAAGTAAAAGTGTTGGTCATCGACGAAATCTCTATGCTTCATCATTTTCGATTGGACTTGGTGGATAAAGTTTGTAAAGGTTTCAAGAGAAACAATAAGCCATTTGGTGGCATACAGGTAATATTGTGTGGAGATTTTTTTCAGTTGCCACCAGTTTCAACCTCGTTTGATGAGGCAGGATATTTTGTCTACCACTCCGAATCATGGAAAAATAGTAACTTTAAAATTTGCTACCTTGAAGAACAACACCGTCAATTAGACAATGCAACCATTTCTATTTTAAATGAAATTCGAAATAACAATGTAAGCCAGAAAAGCTTTGAAATACTACAGAGTAAAATTGCATTACCACACACTGATGTAGACGGAGCTTTTTCACCAACCAGACTTTATACACATAATGTCGACGTAGACATGATTAATTATAAGGAATTAGAAAAGATAAAAACAGATGAAAAAACTTTTGAAATGATTTCAAGGGGAGGGGACTTGCTTGTGGACTTATTAAAAAAATCTTGTCTTGCACTTCCAAAAATAAAATTAAAAGTCGGAGCGAAAGTCATGTTTGTGAAAAATAATTTTGAAGTTGGATATGTAAACGGAACACTTGGAACCGTAACCGCGATTGGCAAAAACGGGCCGGTTGTTCGGACTTATAAAGGCCAGATTATCGACGTTGAGCCAGCAAGTTGGAAAATTGAAGAGGATGGAAAGGTAAAAGCAGAAATCACTCAATACCCACTTCGTCTTGCTTGGGCCATCACAGTTCATAAAAGCCAAGGAATGAGCCTTGATTACGTCGAGGTGGACCTCTCAAAATCATTTGAGAGGGGAATGGGGTATGTGGCACTTTCCAGAGTTCGCTCGATTGATGGGCTTCGAATTATTGGACTCAACGACACTGCATTAAAAGTAAGTGACGAAGTCGTGGAATTCGACGAAGAACTTCGAGAAAAATCAGCTAACACTGTGAGGGGATTTATGGATCTTGAAAAATTAGAAGTTAAAAAACGCCAAACCGACTTTCTAAAAAACATTGGTGCAGAAAACACTGACCCTGATGATGTGGCAAAAAACACATCAACAAAAAAGACAAAGAAACCTGGCACGTTTGAACTCACAAAAAATTTAATCTTAGAAGAACGTTCACTCGACGACATTTCGCATATTAGAAATTTAAAAGTAGAGACCATTCTAGAGCATTGTGAAAAAATTCTTAAGGAGGATCCTCTGTTTGATTTTTCAACATTATACAAGGCTGTGAGTATTAGAAAGCAAACTAGAATTATCGAAGCTTTCAAAAAAGCTCATAAAATTTCAGGAAAATTTAACCTAGAAAAGGCAACTTTGGCACCAGTAAAACATCTTTTAGATGGAACCTTCAGTTATGTAGAAATTCGAACAGTGCGGATGATGTTATTTCAGGATATGATATAATTTAGTCGCGCTTCAATCGTCATTGCGCGATCTGATTTTGCAAAATCATGAATTTCATAACAACTTACATATACCCAATTTTTGTTTACTTACCAACAGTTCTTCTCATTACATATTGTTTAAGTGAAATGGTCTGGTCTCACAGACTTAACAATCATCCTTCTTGGGTTTTTACAAAATCTTTTTTTCTTTTAATGGGAACTTCGGTTTCGTATTTAGCCATCTCGATGGGGAACAATGATTCAAATTTTTACATGCCACATATTTTGAATTTCTTTTTCCTATACGCAGTTATTCTTTTTAGTATACTTTCGGCTGCTTATATTTTAAAGCTTTTAAGGGTCACTTGGTCTCATGAATTTAATATAGTTCAACAAAAGCATAATTTAGGAAGCCTGGTGATCCGTCTTTTAATTAGAACTCAAAAGTTTATTTTGGACACACATTTTGCTCAAGTAATCGCTTTCGTAGGACTTTTACTGGTACTTATGGGTCTTTTGTTTGGACAAATAGTCACCTCACTCAGGTAGTTGACAAATATTTAAAATAGTAGGATAATAGTAACATAAGGTTCTTTTATAAAGCTCGTTGGATGCAATAAGGGCAGGGTATTAGCCTTTTCTTATTGCATCCTGCGGGAATCCTTCCTCAGGGGCAAAACCCACTACTAATAACCGTATGAAAACTCTAGCGGATTTAATAGCCATTGGAACGGTGATAGTTTGCTTCATTGGCTTAGTCAAAGTCACTGATGAGGCCACGCGGTACTTCGCAACTACCAACCCGGTCCCGAAAGAAAACAAGGAGAGAAAACTCTCCCCAAAGAAGGAACTAAAGGTCTACGACCCGCAATATCTTGCAGGTCTTAAGAACTTCTAGATACAACAACACCCACGCGTGGCGCTGCCGAGTCCTAGTCAGGATTCCGCAGTGCTCGCGAGTTGGGTGTTTTTTAATAGAGGGGATATAGGGCCAAAGTATATATACATGTCGCACAATATATCTTTTGCGACATAAGTACCTATAGAATACAGAAACCACTTCCCCGATAATATATTTAAAAATAGATAGGTTTTAAACCTTAACTTTACATCCCGGTACTACTTGCAGTTCCACTACTATTGGCCACTTCTCTTACAAAAACTAAAATTTGCAACAAATCATTCCATACCAAAATCAAAATATCTTTTACATATAATGCAAATTCTCTAACTGCGGGCTTGGATAACACACTTACTACATTTATGCCCAACAAATGAAGCATTACGATAGAAATAACTATTGCAACAATGAATTCAACGAATCCTCCAGATTGATTGCGGTATCCTTTAAAGTTTTTCTTCATTTTATTTTCCTGTTAAAAGTCGGGCTAATTGAGTCTGATCTATAGCTTTTATGTATATATCATACCATAACGCCAACATGAGTAGAATAAAGATCCGGCGTGAGTTATCCACTTTAAAAGGATCGTGGGTTTTAAATAGTAGATCTACTGAATCCACATTAAAATCTGACTTTATAAGCTCGTTATTAAGTACATAAGCCTTTATCGCATCCGGATTATCCTTCAGCCAATGCTTTATAGGTGTTGGAAAGCCCAATTTTTTGCGTCCTGAAGTGGTTTCTGGCAGAATTCCTTTGAAAGCTTGACGTAAGGCATATTTCGTGGTTTTTCCTTTATATTTCAAAACATCCGGGATAGTTGAAGAGACTTTGTAAACTTCCATATCAAGAAACGGCACACGAGCTTCTAACGAATGCGCCATCGTCATTTTGTCGGCCTTTGCTAGAATATCTCCAGTCAACCAGTAGTTTATATCAACCATTTGCATCTTTTTTGAATCAGACAAATTAGTAATTTTTTTATAAAAAGGAGAGAGGAGATCAGCACTTCCCTGCCCACTTCCCTCTTTTAATAGTGAACCAATCTCAGACGTTGAAAAAACGCGTGCGTTACCGATATATCGCTCTTCAATTGATAAAAGCGATCGTTTTAAATAATTTTTTCCAAAGAAGTTAAACGGAAGCTTTGTTAATGGTTTTATAATAAATCGAGGAATCCATGATATAGCATTTAGTGCAAAAGGTTCTCGGTAAATATTATATCCTCCAAATAGTTCATCCGAGCCCTCGCCAGACAAAACTACCTTAACTTTTTTAGAAGCTTCGCGAGCTAGAAAATACAAAGCTACCGCCGAAGGATCTGCCACTGGTTGATCAAAGTGCCATGCAATATTTGGTAAGTTTTTTAAATATTCATTAAAATCAACTTTTATTTCCGTATGATTTGTACCTAATACATCTGAAACCTCACGGGCCTCTCTTTGTTCACTTACTTCATCAAAACCGATAGTAAAAGTCTGTACCGGATCCAGTCCGTTCTCTTTTCGAATTTTTTGCATCAACGTCACGATAACCGCGCTATCAATTCCACCTGAGAGAAATGCTCCAACCGGCACATCAGAGATCATGTGATGCTCGACTGAGTCTTTCATGACATTAAAAATATCTTTTGAAAAATCCTTATCGCTATCTGCGCCAAACTGATACTCCCAATATTTTTTCACTTCATACGAGTTATTATTTAAATCAATCTTCAAAAAGTGTCCCGATGGAAGTGTGTAAATATCTTTAAAAAACGTTTCTTTAAGAGGGTTATATTGAAACTCCATATATAGTGATAAAGCTTTTCTATTTAGCTCTCTCTTATATCTTTCATCCTTCAAAAGTGCCTTAATCTCAGAAGCATAACCAACCACAACTCCCTTTTCTAATCGATAATAAATCGGTTTAATTCCGAATTGATCTCGTGCAATAAACAAAATATTTTTCTTTTGGTCATAAATAGAAAATCCAAACATTCCTCGCAATTTATTCAGCATTTCTTCGCCGTATTCTTCGTATGCATGCACTAAAGTCTCCGTATCGCTTTCGGTCTTAAAAATGTGACCCTTAGACTTCAAATCCACTGACAATTCTTTGTAGTTATAAATCTCCCCGTTAAAAACAATCGTCACTGTGCCGTCCTCATTTGAAATTGGTTGATGTCCTCGCGACAAATCAATAATAGACAATCGACGCATCCCAAAAGCAAACTTATCCTCAATTAAAAAACCGTCATCGTCCGGTCCTCGATGTTTAATTTCATCCACCATCAATTTGATGGCTTTCTCACTAATACTTTTTTCCGCTATAATTCCTGCAATTCCGCACATAAGTTTTATTTTTTAGGAGGTAAATATAACATAGGGTCTAAATACGCATCAACCGCTGAAACTGGCATTGTTAGGCTTTTTCCAGGGCAGGACGCGCTTGGTCTAGTCTGCACGTTTACCGCTGTTGCCACATAAACACTAAGGTGTAGGTGAGGCCCTGTGCTATAGCCCGTATTTCCACTATAGCCGATAATTTGTCCTGCATCCACCTTATCACCCGCTTTAACACTTATGACCGACATATGGCCATATGTGGCCGCTAAACCGTTGTTAAACTTGATAAGTACCCATTTACCGAAAGACACCCTTCTACAATCTATATCTGTATCCCCTGTTCCTGCTACAATCCCAGAAGCGACTGCTTTTAAAGTTGTCCCAACAGGTACGCCAAAATCCATTCCATTGTGAGAGCCTGAAAGATACAATCTCTTACCTGCAGCAGTTTTTCCGAATAGTTGAGTAATTCGAACATCATCTACTGGCCACATTAATGCCGATGAACCTGATTGCGGAATACTATTTGGATCAAGCTGAAACTTAATTTTAGATTCATAGTCGAAGATTTCCTTTTCGAATGCAATTTTTTTAGCAGTCGCATCAGCCAGAAGTTTTTGATACGCCGCTTCTTCTGACTTTGTATCAGTTAATGTCTTCTGCTGCTCAGTTTTTGTAACTTCAACTACCTTTTTCTTGCCCGTCAATTCCTTTTGCAAATCAGCTAATTCCTGCTTGGTTTTTTCTACTGCGGTTTTATTAGTCTCAAGTTTTTGCTTTTCATTTTTAATCTGAGAAACTTTATCTTGGATACCTGCATTAAATTGGTCTTGTTCATCAAGCTTTACAAAGAAATCAGAAAAGTTTTTATTGTTCAGTAAGTTGATAACTACGTGAAAATTATCATTCTGGGAAATCTCTCTAAGGCTCTTTTCCAAACCATCATGTAATGTATCTATCTTATTCTTTGAATCAGTAATTTTCGAAGAGAGTTGTTTAATGTTTAAGTTGGCAGAATCAATTTTGGTTTGAATTTTAGTAATCTCCAGGGTCAGTGCTTTTCGACTTTGTTCTAAAACAGTGAGCTGCTGTTTTAGACTCGCCCCTTTATCACTCGCCTGGGAGGCGAGGTTCTGATACTTGGCAATTTCAACATTCAAAGCCTGGATTTTCTGATTCTTATCGTCAATTTCTCTTTGAAGTGCAGCCACGTCCACACTCTGGGCACTTGCAAAAGGTGCTACAACAAGAAGTATTATTAAAATAAAAAGCTTATTCATTTTCATGGGAAAGGCCTATTTTAAGAAGCTCTTTCGCAATGATGTGTGCTGCATCTTTTTTGGCGATTTTTTGAGTAGCAATTCGCATTCTATCGCTTATGTTTGGATTTTGAACAATTCGGTCAATTTCGTTAGCAATAATTTGCGGACTTAAGTTTGACTCTTCAATAACAACAGCGGCACCTTCACGGGCATAATTGTAGGCATTTTTTCGCTGATGATCCCCATTTGAATTAGTGATTGGTACAATAATACTTGGAAGGCCCCAACATGCGATTTCAAAAATAGTTCCTCCACCTCTTGAAATTACTACCGAAGCACAGCCTGCGCTCATGCGAAGTGCGATAGTCGAAAGATAGTCAAACGGTCGATAACGTTCTTTGTGTGGGTGACCTTCAAGGGCAACGTCAGCAATGCCTTTAACACTCTCGATGTTGGCTTTTCCAACTTGATGAATCACTTGATATTTATTTAGTAAACCAGGTAGAGCATTCAAAATAGAATCATTGATAATTTGAGCTCCAGTTGAACCTCCCAAAATTAAAATAATGGGGACATTGGGTTCCAAATTTAAATATTCTAAAGCACCAGTGCTTAACACTTCACGAATTTCTTTTCGCACTGGTTGTCCTGTGTATGCCACTTTGTCTTTTGGAAAAAATTCTGCAGCTTCTTTAAATGAGACAGCTACTTTGTATGCAAATTTTCCTGCCCAAGCATTTACGCGACCAGGAACGCTGTCTGAATCATGAATGACCAACGGAATGCGCAAAATTCGGGCAGCCATATATGCTGGAAAACTTGAAAATGCCCCTTTCCCGAAAACCACATCTGGAAAAATAATAAACATTTTTATAAGTGCTACTACGCATCCCCATCCCATCTTGAAATAGTCAACAAAGTTTAGAATGGATTTATATAGGCGCTTCTTTCCCGCTGGAACTTTTTCAAATCGAATATCCAAGTCAAAAAGCTCTTTTTCATTGTATGGAGAGCCTGACATGAAATAAATATTCGGGTCCAGTATCTTCTCCTCTCGGGCGGTTTCCCTGATTGCTTCAGCCACGGCAATTAGAGGGTAAAAATGCCCGCCACTTCCCCCTCCTGTCATCAAGATTTTCATATAAAGTTATTATACTATTTTCTTCTGAAACCTCGAAATGTTAATAACTACCCCCACAGACGCCAGAGCAAAAAACAAAGCAGTACCTCCGTGGCTTATAAATAGTAGTGGTGTTCCAGACAATGGAATAATGGCAAGCATCGCTGCAATATTTAAAAAAGATTGAAGCGCAATCAACACAATAATTCCCACAGCAAGCAATGACCCGTACATTTCCGTCGAGCGTATGGCTACTTTGAATCCTTGGAAAGTAAAAAGAAGATAAAGAATTATAATAGCGAAAGATCCAACGAATCCGAATTCTTCAGATGCTACAGCAAAAATCGAGTCCCCTATTGGCTCTGGTAAGAAATTAAACTTCTGAACACTTTGTCCAAAGCCTCGGCCGAACACCCCACCCGAACCGATTGCGATCAGTGATTGTTCAATTTGATAACTTGAACCCTGCGGATCTTTGGATGGATCAATAAATGTTTTAACTCGCTCCATTAAATATGGCCGCATGAAAATCAAACAGATTAAACCAATGAGACCAACGACTCCGATACCAAAAACATGTAGCCATCTGCCACCTGCTGCTATGAACATGGCAGTTCCAGCTGCAGCCACCACAATAAAAGTATCAGTATCTGGTTGCATTAAAATTAAACCAGCAGAAATTCCGAGCATAATTAGAAACGGAACGGTACCGTGCTTGAAAGTATCCATTTTATTTTTAGCTGCCGTTAGTAAAGTTGCTAGATACATTACAAACCCTATCTTATAGAATTCTGCAGGCTGAAAGTTAAAGGATCCTATTGATATCCAACGACGTGCACCACCGTGAAAAAATCCTACACCCGGAATAAAAACTGCAAGCATGGCAAAAAATGAAAATAAAAATACCCAGAAAGACATTTTACGCCACCAGCTGAAGTGAACTACAGATGCAACAAAGCACGCGATACTTCCCGCAAGAAGTCCTAATACCAATTGATTAAACATTACAGAATAGTATTTGACTTCTCCATTATTATTAGCGAGAAGCCCGCTTGACGCCGAAAGGAAAATAAAAACTCCAAAAATAACAAGAACTAGAACAATAATGAAGAAAGGACGGTCGACTTTGCGGTGCATAGACTGATTATAGCAAAGTTGTCTTTAAGTTGTAACTTTTATTTTATTTCCATATGCAATCGAATTTAATATTAGAATTCTCACAACAGAAACACCCCGGCCGTCGCGTGGACAGCCGGGGTGGATTTCTTCTGCAAACATTGTCACTTTTTTGCAAGTAGAACGTGACGCTTTACATTTGTTGCTGAGCGGATCTTCTTTAGTCTTTGCTGAGCTACTTCAGATTCTCGGTTGATATGACGCCGTGAAAACTCAAAATCAAGACCTTTGAGCCAGGCTCTCTTCTCGAGCAAGGGTTTGATCCGGTGAATTACAATTTTCTGTACTTTTGAAATGGCATCTGCGAGTTTCAAAAGCACCTCGTGGGACTCTGTCTCCTCACACTTTTTCGCGAAGAAGTCGCAAAGGCGCCTGAAGACTTGTGTCTCATTGGAAATACAAGAGTCCTCATAGACCTCTTGGCATGAATCCCACTCATTTACTAATTCTTCCAATCGAAGATCACGTTGACGTGCTTGCCAAGCTCTAAGAAAGCGGACTTGGGCCCTTACCTCTTGATATTCTTTGAAAAGTATTCCATCAGGGTTACCTCTTTCATTTGCTGTCCGCAAGCCAACCAACATAAGCGCTGTTGTGTAGCGGAGCCTTGTGACGAGGATTGGAACATCCGCAATATCTTGAGGTGGGGTAGTCCAGGAATACCGACGTTGAGATTTCTCTTCCATGTGTTTTATTGATGTACTTTGGATGCCGATCGACCACGGATGTGATCAATTGTGTACAGCATCCTACTTAAATAGAATGCCACAAAATAGTAGATAAATCAATAGCAGCTAACTTATGAGTGCAATAATCGCCCCTAACAATCCACACACAATAGAGATAACCCAATATCTCATCGTTATTTTAGACTTTGGCCAACCCATCGCTTCAAAATGATGATGCAGCGGGGCAATTTTAAAAACTTTATATCCAAAATATTTTTTTGAAATCATTTGAATAGAAGATGAAAGAGATGTTATAACCAGAGGGAAAGCCACTATAGGAAGTACGAGAACTTCATTTGTAAGAAATGCCACAACTGCAAGCGTTACTGTAATTCCAATCATTCCAGTCTCCCCCAAGTAAAACCTGGCCGGTGGAATGTTAAACCACAAAAATGCGAGAATTCCTCCTGCAACAACTGCACAAAAGGCAGAGAGGTCAATCTGGTGATTTCCAAAAGCAATTACTGAATACGCAACAAACGCAGAAGACATTACCCCAGCAGCTAGTCCATCAATTCCATCTATCACTGATCCTGAAAAAGTGGACATAACAACAAAAATAAAGAATGGAATAAACCACAAGCCCAGATAAAGATCTCCGTCAAATGGAATATGTATTGAAAGATTTTCGAGCTTAAAATAAAACCACCACGCTCCGATTGCACCAATTAAAATAACCATAAGAGTACGCATGGTGCGTGAAATTCCATCACTCATTTTTAATCCCTTTCCATAAATCTGGAGGAAGTCATCTACGAGTCCCATAATTGAGGCAAAGAGAAGAATTGCTAAAGGTAAAATAGTTTGGTTACGACTTAAAAAGTTCAACTTTTCAGCCATTGGACTATCAAATAAATAAGGTAGAACTGAAAACAGAAGGCTCACAATGGCAACCGCAAGCCAGACAATCACCCCACCCACCCGAGGGGTCGAAGTTTCAGCGTCCTCATTGTGAATCTTCATGAAAGCCTTAGACATTTCTTCGGTGTTTTCGTTGCTACGTGAAGCCTTTTTCCACATCTTGTACTTGTACATGTAGCGTGTCAGAACTGGCGTAATCAAAATTCCCACGATGAAAGTTAAAAATGACGGCAGGGTGATTTTGATTACGTTTATGATAAGGTCAGTCATATAATTTATTTATTTTTCTTTTTTGAAGTTGTTTCATCGTTGAATAACCAATAAACTGCTTCAAAAACAAAACTAAAGAAATCTAATGTTGCTGATAAAAAATGCATCATGCAATTGTTTGATTATTTTGCTCCTTTTGATTTTTAAAAGTCTCGATTTCAGCTTGCACTTTTTCAAAATCAGGAAGCTTGCCGACCTCTGTAATTCCAAGATGAGCAAGAAGTTCAAACGATGGCGAATACACAAAAGTCCTAGAATCTTTTGGATCAGTTTTTTTATCCACTAACCCCCTAATTAAAAGATTTCGTAAAATAAAAGAAGAGTTTACACCTCGAATGTAATCAATATCACTTCGGCGAATTGGGGATTTATATAAAACAATTGAGAGAGTTTCGAGAGATGCCTTTCCTAATTCTGCAGATTCTTCTTCTTTTGTTATTTTTTTAATCAGTTCTGAAGATTCTGAATTAGTCGCGAGGTAAACCGTGTCTTCTTTTTTTATGAGGACGGTTCCCCTGTTTTCTAAACTTTTCTCCAGTTCAATTAACCCTTCGGAAACTTTATCAACTTCAACAGAAAGCATTTTTGAAAGTTCTTTCAAAGAAACCGGTTCAGACTTCCAAAACAATAGGGCTTCAATTTGATTAGATAGATTTGTCATATATTAAGTGTAGCTTGGAGTTCCTATACTATAGCTCTCCATTTCGATTTCATCAAACAGTCCCTCCTGGCGTGCGTCCACAGTCCCCTGTTTAACAAGTTCAAGGAGGGCAAGAAAACTGACAATCACATTCACTTTCTCAACCTTCCCTTTACCACTGAAATCTGAGAAAGACATTTTAATGGCTGATTTAATACGCACAGTGAGACTATCCATCATTTCTTCGAGACTGACTACTTTTTGAACTTTTAACTTTGGAAGTGGCACTTCGGCTTTTGGAAGACTATTTAGGACACGAGCGATTGCTTCAGAAATGTTATTAAGTTTTACATCCTCTCCTGGGTTGAAGAATACTTCCCTTTCTGGAGAATTTTCTTGGAAAAATAGAACGTTATTGCCAAATATTTTTTTGATTTCATTTGATTGGCGACGCATCACTTCTAATTCTCGCAGTCGAAGTTCTAAGTCTTCAATACTTCCATTTTCATCTTCAGTTAATGGCAAATTTGGAAGTAAAGACTTTGCTTTTATAAGTAGCAACGTAGACGCAATTAAAATAAATTGGGTGCGATCACCCATGGAATATTCTGGCAATTTGTTGATGTGGTTAATGTATTCGTCAGTTACAGATGCGAGAGAAATATCGCTGATGAAAAGCTTTCTCTTCTCCACCAATGATAACAACAAATCCAAAGGTCCTTCGAAGACTTCAGTTTTAATTTTGAATTCGGGAAGGGTGGCGTTCATTTATTACTCAGATAATCTTTTATCGATTCGATTAATGTCACGTGGGAAAAGCGTTGCTTCCTTCACGTTCTGTAGCCCTAAAAATTTTGCAGTAAGTCTTTCAAGGCCCATTCCCCATCCTCCGTGTGGCGGCATGCCGTATTTGAACGCCTGAAGGTAAAATGAAAAAAGATCGGGATTTAACTTCTTATTATTAAGTCCTTCAATTAGACTGTCGTAATCGTGACGTCTTTGACCTCCTGTAGTAATTTCCACTCCTCTAAACAGCAAGTCAAAGCTCTTGGTAAAACCCTTATCGTTTTCATCTTCGTAAATGTAGAAAGGCCTTTTTGAAACTGGATAATGTGTGACAAAACAAAAATCAGAATTGTGTTCTTGCTTTGACCACTCACACAACCAGCGTTCATCTTCCGGTTCCAAATCAGGTTCGTGCTGTTTGTCTTTACCAGTTTTTTCAAAAATTAATTTCTGTGCCTCACGTAATTTTAGTCGAGGAATAGATTCAGGTACATTAGGAATTTCTGCTCCTAATAATTTAAATTCATTCTCACAATTTTTCTTAAGGTGCTCACAAATATAAGCCATCACTTTATTTTCCAAGTCCATAATATCAGTATGGTCTTTAATAAAACCAAACTCGACATCCATAGAAGTGTACTCACTCAAATGGCGGCTAGTGCTGTGTTTTTCAGCACGGTACACGTTACCAATTGAAAAGACTCTCTCGAGTGCTCCAACCATGATCTGTTTATATAATTGAGGGCTTGTCGCAAGGCTGGCCTTTTGATCGTAAAGATATTTCACTTCAAAAACTTCTGCGCCTCCCTCCGCATCGTTTCCAACAAGCTTCGGCGCTTGAAATTCGGTAAAACCTTCGCTGTTTAAAAATTCTCGATAAGCTTTAGCAATTTCAGCTTGTACTTTGAAAATCGCTTGGCTTTTATCGCTTCTTAATGTGAATGGAAGATAGTCAAGATATGTATCCAAGTTAACATCCGAACCCAATTCAAAAGGAAGTTCTTGCGCACTGCTTAAAATTTCCATACTTAGAATCTCCAATTCAATATCTCCATTCTGCTTTTCAGCCTGAATATTTTTTGGAGGTCGAGCGTTAACTTTTCCTAAAACTTCAACAACCCATTCAGAACGAACTTTTTCTGCAACCTCTTTTGCAGTCGATCCAGGTAAAACTACCCCCTGTACCTTTCCTGTCATATCTCGAAAATCAAAAAAAATCATTTTTCCTTGATCTCGTCGAACATCAATCCAACCTTTAATAGTAACTTCCTGTCCTGCTTGAGCCTTTAAATCCTTGATAAATACGCGGTTTTTCATAGGGGTTAGTTTAGCAAAAATAAGCTTTTTTTGAAAGACATTGGATAATTATACATATTTATTGTACCATTTTCACACCCTGACATAGTGTCAGAAGAGTACACAACCCTCAACAAGGAACCATACCAATGAACCTTCCGATACATAAACGCCCCGATGGCTTGCCAATTCGAATCATCCTTTGCTCAGCTTTCGGAGCGACGGGGGGCCTCCACCTTTGCGAAACAACACTTCGAGAAACCTTCAAGATCAGCACTCGAAAAGGTTTCTGCGTCGTTAAGCAACTTGCTGAGATGCCCAACATCTTGCGGACAGACATAACGCAGGCCGTGGTCGTCTTCTCCAACGACAAAAGACTTATCCATGAACAGATTGCCAACCTAAAAAAATGGGTTGCGGAATGGAAAGCAAAAAACCCCAAACTCTTCGCCGTCCTTTATAGCCGACACACGCCGGAAGAACAGGATACTTTTGATGGGTACATTGTGTGGTCAGATCTTAAGGTGCCGGATATCCACGCAAAGTTTCGTGAGTTCTTCACCCCTGTGCTCGGTGAACCTCCCAAGTCGTAAGTCCCAACCCCGCCCCATTCACCAGATCCCCGCTCTCGGTCGAAGGAGCGGGGTTTTGAGTTTGGTATTTAATGTGTTATAAAAACACAAACAAACCGCTCTTTTAATCCAGTGTGCAATTCCGCATACTTGCTTTTCCGAGCATCCACGAAACCATCCACCGCCCGAAACCCTTCTAACTTATGAACTCACCGATTGAACCGCCTAACCAACCCTTCTTTATCGTCCCGGCTGATGTAAACTTCATCGAAAGATGGATAGAGCCTGCTGCCCAAAAAATCCAGAGATTCGTAGGGCTAGACTGTTTCTTTTGGGGAACAATTGCTTTCTGGATTTCTTTGATCTTCGCTGTCGTAAACATACTCCTGTTTTCTGTCACGATAGCAGTCTCCCTTCATACAGGTAAATTCTCCAACGTGCTACTCGGTGGGCTGTGCCTCTGGGTTTTGATCACTCTGAGAAAACACACGTGGCACAATCTAACCTGTCACGACTGCGGAATAAGAGCACAGCGAAAATTGGCTTACGAAATGCTGGTCGATGGATATAAAAATCCGTTCCTGTTTCAACCTCGGAACTTGCTACTTACAGCATTATTAATGATCTTGATTACGATCACTGAGATAGGATTTCCATGGCAGACAATCCTGGTGATAGCTCTGTTCAAAGCACCGTTCGTCGCCGGCTACATTGGTCAAGCATTGTGCTCCTGCACACCATTACCACCAGGAAAGAGCAAGCTGCGTCAAGCATGGGAAGCAGGAAAACTGTGGTTGGCTTCAGCTACCGCACCTGCTACCCCAATGCCCGAGCCTAATGGCGCCTAACCACCCCGCCCCATTCACCAGAGCCCCGCTCTCGGTCGAAGGAGCGGGGTTTTGAGTTTTTATAACCCCAGCGACTGCATCTGACTAAAATTCGAAAGGAAGCTTGGTATAGCAAATAGCAAACCAATCGCTGGTAAGACCACAGCTAGCACACTGATAATAAAAGCCCATTTTATATACTTTCTAGTTTTTTCTACCGATGCGTAAATTGCGTTAATTTTTTCTTCAAGTGATTTTAAAGTTGGTTCCATGTATACATTATATCAGCTTGAAAATGAATTTGAAATAAATTCTGCCATCGATATCCCGGCTGCTTTTAATTCTTTTGGAAATAGAGAGTTTTCCATAAGCCCTGGGAACGTATTTATTTCTAAGACATAAATTTTTTCATGCGAAACAATGAAGTCTACCCTGGCATGCGATTCAATTTTAAAGATTCTAACGATAGTTTTAATAATGTCATGTACTTTTTCTAAAACATCTGCACTTAAGGTCAGCGCAGGACAAATTTCCTGAGTATCTGCATCATCATATTTAGCTTTATAGTCAAAGAAATCTCTTTTTGTAATAATTTCTACTGGTGGAAGAATCCTCAGTTCATTTTTATTCTTTATAAAACCAATTGTGTATTCCCTACCTTGAATAAACTCTTCACACAATACCTGATCTGAAAAATAGGAAACATTATCTATTCCCCCGGGGAGATCTTCAATTTTTGTACAAACTGTACATCCTCGGCTAGCCCCACAGGTAACGGGTTTAATAATGATTTTTTTGTTGCATTCCTTGAAAAAAGATTCGAGAGTCTCTAATTTTTTTTGATTACTTAAATCTAAAACCATACCTTTTGGCACCCTTATTCCTGATGAAGCCATCATCTGTTTAGTCCAGTTTTTATCAAAACAAAGTGCTGAACTTGAAAATGGGGTCGAGAGAATTTTGATTCCTCCCAAAGCACACAGGGCAGGCAAAATTCCATCTTCTCCGAGAAAATTGTATATAGAAATAATGGCATTATTCCCAAGCTTTTTTAATGAATCAATTGACAAATCCTTTAGATCCTTCAGTGAAAGTGTTTTTGGATGATTTATAATTTCTCTAATCAATTCTGGATTTTGTAAATTAGACTTTTTATCATCTGTCACAAGGCTGTCTACTAGAACAATATTGGCCTTGTAATCTTCAGGAAGGTTATTAAGAAGATTTAAAGTAGTTGCAATCGAGCCGCTGCTCGTATTTAGGCAAGTTGAAGTAAAAATTATTATTTTCATGTAATTTTATTTATTTTAATAATATTTCCCGAAAATGAATCAATGAACTTTTTAGCATGAACGAACCCATCAATTATGCACAATTCCTTTTTAGTTGACGGGTGATGAACATAAAAACCGTGCACGACCCCATTTTTTATTTCACATCCCAAAACGACAATAAGATGACCACTTTTACCCCTATAAAATCCAAAACCAACGGAAGCAATAATCAAGCCACCACTTTCGATTATTTTTCTCATAGAATCTATCGAGACATTTCTTTCTGCAATTGATTCAAGATAAAATTTTTCCGCAGTGAATTCTGCGATTTTTGAATGTATCCAACCAACCCCATCTTTATACGCTCCGACATTGAACGCCTCATATATTAGGTTTCCAATGGATACTTTGTCCCTTCCAAATGCCTCTGCTACCATTTTTATGCATGCTATTCCACAAGCCTTCCTATTCCAAAAAAATGCCTCCTCTTTATTTAACATTCCTTTTTCCTTCCAATTTTTTAAAGTATTTTGGTCATAAAAAGGAACATATTCTATAGGTAGTAGTATTTTCTTTCTCATAGTTTTTTGTCATTTATTAAGTACTCAAAAATATCATCGTACATTTTACTAATAATCGCCTTCTGCTTTTCACCTAAATTTGCAAAGTAGCTGCTGTCCGGTGCTGAGTTAACCTCGAGAACACTATAATTCCCTTTTTCTGGCTTAGAAATATCTCCTTGAATCTTTACGTCAATTCCACAAAAATCTAAGTTTAGTTCCTTCCCGATTCTTAAAGCTAATTTAAGAAAGTCAGAGTAAGTCGACGAAGTAACATCCTTGGCGATTCCCCCCAGACTTAGATTAGATGGTATGTATGGCCCAACTGGGTGCTTGCTAAAGACACAGATCACCTTCTTCCTTAAGACTACAAATCGATAATCGACCCCTTTTATATATTCCTCTAGTATTATAGTGCTATCAATTTTTTCGATATTTTTTATTGCTTGAAAAAAATCATCCTTACTTCTTACAATTGACACACCTTCGCCCTTAGAAAGCGAAGCTGGTTTTACAACAACAGGAAATTTGTGAGTTTTCAAAAAACTATTACAAATATTATTTATATTTTCTCTATTTTTAGATACAGAAATATTCAATCCATCTGGAACCTTTATCGAGCAATCTTTTAAAGCTTGTTTAGTTAAATGCTTATATTTAGCAATAGTAAAAGCTCCTGCAGGATTAATATCATTCAGTGTATATCTGAAATATCTCTTATTTCCATCTGGTCTTGCAATATAGCCTGACGAACCATCTTCAAATAAACGAATGCCTAACTTTCTCTTTAATGCACCTTTCCTCGAAAGCGATGACATCAGAGACCTGACACTATGAGGAATTTTTTTGTCCATCCAAGAAGATTACCTCATCAACATTAAATTTAAATAAAAAAGTTATTAATTTCTATTTATTATAAAGTTCGATTACTTTATTCCTCATTTCTTCCGTTACAACTTCTGGGCGTTCGAACAAGTTAACCTTATATACATCTCCGATATTTACGACTAATTTTCTTCTCCACAAGTCAGCTTTAATTCTTCTAAAAGAAACAGGTATAACCAGAGCATTTGTATTTCGCGCCAGGATTGCCGCACCCCACTTGAAAGGTCCGATCGGATTAGCATCAGTTTTATCCATCCAGATTTTTCCTTCTGGGAAAATAGCTACGGTTCCACCTCTTTCTATAATATCGGCTGCAGGTATCGTTGCTATTTCGGCTCCCTTTCCATAAGTCACTTTTATTACTCCGAATAAAAGGTAGACTGCATGTAAAATTCCAGTGTATTTTAATACTTTTAAGTACAAATGGCTCACTTGTGTCGTACCCATGAATCTAAATGGTTGTATTCTTGAAAATGGAGAGACAAAGAGATCAAAAATGAAGCTGTCATACGAGCTAATATGATTTGAAATAAATAATATTGGCTCTTTAATATCCTTTAACTTCTCTCTTCCGTTGATAGTTAGGTCAAAAAACGAATGGTAGAAAATATAAAAGATTGGCCAGCATACAACTTGAAATACGTAAGAAATAAAGTGTCCAAATTGATAATTCATCTGTCTGATTATGTCTCCAAAGAACTTTCTACCTAGAAAAAAAGCGACTCTTTCAGAGTCGCCTTGTTTCCGGCTGATATTCTTAATAACGTTTGAGGAATTCTCTATCGTATGATCGTAATGTTGATTCATTTGGTGACGCAATGTTGAGTGCGTCGCTGTAGCTATATAATAGCACATTTAAGCTTGATAAGCAACGTTGGTACTATGCACGAGATGAATACAGCAAGGAAAAGAGAACTATAATTAGCATAATCACAGTACCTGACGCCGAAGCCAAAAATAATTCTATTGGTGAGGACAAGTGATAAAAATCTGGCAATGCCAATGTCTGAAAAATTATAATAAAACTTTCGGAAACTAAACCTAAAGATAAAAATATGGAATCTAAAATTTTATGTATTCCCTTCCTGCTAATTTCATAACCAATAATTCTCTGGACAATATAGAAAATAAAAATATAAATAATAGTAAACAACCCAAGACGATAATTGAAATTATCACTAAAAAATCCGTCGGGCAAAATAGATGCAATCGGGTGCCAATGAGTAAAGGCCTGATAAAGCATCACTGCTGGAAAAAAAGAAATGAGAAGAACATAGAGAACTTTACGTCCTCTGTAAAAAGCGAGAAGTGTCATTACTAAAATTACAATTCCGAGAGTTAAATTCTCTGGTATGACATTTAAAAAGTTCGGCATTTGATTTTGCAAAATTTATGACCTCGTCACGAATCCGGCTCGATTCGTGTCGCACGGTGTCGATTGAAGTGCGACTTCATTATACTACAATCCTTCCTTTCTCAAATCCTCTATCAAGTTTTTTGCGTTCTTGGAAAGTTTGTGTGGAATATCAATAAAAACCTTAAGCATCAAATCCCCTCTCTTTGATCCATTGCTAATCACAAATCCACGATTTTTAATTCGCAAAATTTCACCATGTTGAATTCCTGCTGGAACTGGAACAGTAATAGACCCATCGACTGTTTCGATTTGTTTATCAGAGCCAAGAAGTGCATCCGAGATTTTAATTTTTAATTCACCTGCAATATTATTTCCTTCTTTTTTAAAGTTTAGACTCTTTGTAACGTGAATACGGATAAAAAGATCTCCGGCCGGCCCACCAGTGATTGCTTCACCTCCTCCAGTTAAGCGAACAGCTTCGCCGTCTTCTACACCCGCAGGAATTCGTACATTTATTTCATCATTTTTGTTTTCAATTCCACTTCCCTTACATTGATGACATTTTTCTTTTGGAATTTTTCCAGATCCAAGGCACACTTCGCACTGACGATTAACTGCAATTGATCCAAAAATAGATTGACGAACGTCTTTAATTTGACCCTTTCCTTTACAATTATCACAGGTTTTCATGTCAGTGCCCGGCTCGTTCCCTTCACCTTTACATCGTCCACACGCAGAATTTTTGCGAAGTAAGATTTTTCTGTCTACTCCATAGACAGAATCCTTGAATGAAATTTCAACATCAACCGCTATATCTGCACCTTTTCGAGCACGACCTCTGGCCCTTCCACCCCCTCCAAAAATTCCACCGAACAAGTCGCCCAAATCAAAACCTTCTTCTCCTCCAAATCCACCTTGAAATCCGCTAAAGTCAAAACCACCGAAACCTTGTCCACCTTGGAAACCTCCTTGACCTCCTGCTGTGCCAAATTGATCGTACTGTGCTCTTTTACTTTCATCGGATAATACTGAATATGCCTCGCTTGCCTCTTTGAATTTTGCTGAGTCCCCCCCCTCCTTGTCTGGATGATGCTGGTGTGCAAGTTTTCTAAACGCTTTTTTAATCTCGTCTTGGGAAGCGGTTTTTGAAACTCCTAAAATTTTGTAGTAATCTTTGGCCATGGTTTTTATGCAGTTTTAGGAAAAAGTGGACTTGAGGGCTTTTTATTTGAAACGATGAATTCAGTAATTTTTTTACTTGTTTCCGGAAGAAGTGGTTCGAGCATGAGAGCGATATTGTAAAGTCTCGACACGTAATTTGTCAAAAAGTTCTTAGCTTTTTCTGCATCTATTTTTATAAGCTTGAATGGCTCTGTCTCAGAAATTTCTTGATCAAGTGAACCAATCTCCTTCCAAATCATGTCACATGCCAAATCCATCCGATAAGTATCCATATGTTGATTCCATTTATTAGAAATCTTTACTTCTGAAATATTTACAGGTTTTTCTAAATACTTCTCAGACATTGTGAGAAGTCTTGAAGTTAAATTTCCTAATCCATTCACAAGATGAGACTCGTAAGACTCTGCAAATAGTTTCTCGCTCATAGGAGAACCTTCGCCTGGATGTATGTGTCGCAAAACGAAATATCTAACAGCGTCGGTTCCATACTTTTCAATTAATAAAAGAGGGTCAACAACATTTCCTAAAGTCTTTGACATTTTTATTCCACCTTCTCCTAGAACAAACCCATTTACAATTATTTGGTGAGAATTCTGAAGTCCCGCAGCCATAAGCATTGCCTGCCAAATTGCCGATTGTTGTTTCAAGTTATCCTGTCCGCAATATTGGGTTGGATTTCCTTCTGTCCAGTATTTTTTAAATTTTTCAGTGTCATTTGGCCAACCAAGAGCTGTAATATAGTTAGTCAAAGCATCAAACCACACATACATTACATGCTCATCATCCCCAGGAACCGGAACTCCCCATGCCATTTTACTTTTCAATCGAGAAATAGAAAAATCTTTTAAGCCACGAGAAACAAGACTTCTAATTTCCTTCATGCGACTTTCAGGAATTACAAACATTGGATTTTTTTCATATAAATCCAGAAGTTGTTTTTCAAAAGCAGAAAACTTAAAGAAATAATTTTCTTCGTCAATAATTTGAATCTCCAAATTAGGATGATCTGGACACTTTCCATTCACAAGTTCTGAATCAGTCTTTTCAAGTTCACATCCCACACAATATTTTGTTTGATATCGTGCTTTATATATAAACCCATTTTTTTCTACAATCCTCCAAAATTCTTGCGCACCCATAACATGTTCTGGATTTGTGGTTCGACTGAAATGATAATCCTTATTTACTCCTAACTTATCCAAAAGATTTTTAAAGTTTTCTGAACCCTTGTCAACATATTTTTGTATTTCAATCCCTTCTTTTTTTGCAGCGTCATAAAGTTTCTGACCATGTTCGTCCGTACCAGTATTAAAAAATACGTCAAACCCCTGTGCACGTTTATAGCGCACCACAGCATCAGCACGAACGAATTCTAGTGCGTGCCCTGCGTGGGGGTTAGCGTTTACGTAAGGTAAAGTGGTGGTGAGATAGAAAGCTTTAGACATGGAATTAGGTGTTATTGTACCGCAAAGGGCAGGTCAATGCTATTGACATGTTGAATTAGTCGATGTAATGTATTTAGGTATTGTTCACCAAAACCAACCAAAAAACACCCGATGATTCAAACAGCACCACAAGCCCCAACCGCACTAAATACCGAATTCGGTGTATTCCAAACCCTTGCCGATGGGACACTGTACTACTGCGTACCAGAGCGCATCAAAGCAAACATCGATCAGGCGTCTAGGGACGCCTTGAAGCACTTTAAATTCATGCCCCATCGTAAAATGGGACACTTCCAGTTCGAAGGAATCTCGTGTCTCATGAAGCAGGGAGATAGTCCACTCGGTGTATCTCACCGCTGGAGCACAGCTTACAGGACAAGGAGGGAAGAACTTCGTTTACTTGGCTTGGCGTAGCCACTGTCCCCGACCCGCGAATCACAAAAGGCCCGCGCCTCTCGTGATTCGCGGGCCTTTTTGTTTACTAACCCTACTTCGCCTCTGCATCATGCACCTTCCCCTCTCCACCATCCTCCTTTTTCGGTTCTTCTTTAGCATTCTTACTCATCGCCTCACCAATCTTTGAGAGCTCGGTTGATAGTGCTTCTGTTGCCGCCTTCAATGCTGCCATGTCTGTTCCCTCTTTAGCCTTCTTAGCATCAGCAATCTTTGCTTCAACTGCAGTGATTATATCTGTACCAACCTTGTCTTTATTATCCTTAACTGCCTTTTCCGCAGTGTAAATTAATTGTTCAGCTAAGTTTCTGACTTCAACTTCTTCTTTTTTCTTTTTATCATCAGCGTCATTCATTTCTGCATCTTTTTTCATGCGTTCAATATCATCTTTTGAAAGACCTGATGAAGCCTCGATTCTGATTGATTGTTCTTTGTTAGAAGCCTTGTCTTTTGCTTTAACATTCAAGATTCCGTTCGCATCTACATCGAATGAAACTTCTACCTGTGGCATTCCGCGAGGTGCTGGTGGGATTCCGTCTAAAATAAATCGTCCGAGGGATTTATTGTCCCGTGCCATAGCACGTTCTCCTTGGAAAATATGAATTTCTACTGAGGTTTGATTGTCAGCAGCAGTTGAGAAAGTCTGCGAACGAGAAGTTGGAATAGTCGTATTCTTTTCAATAAGTTTTGTTCCTACTCCTCCCATAGTTTCAATACCAAGTGATAGAGGAATAACATCAAGAAGCAAAATATCCTTTACGTCACCGCTGATAATTCCACCTTGGATGGCCGCGCCTAGCGCCACCACTTCGTCTGGGTTGATAGACTTGTTTGGTTCCTTACCGAAATAATCCTTAACCATCTGCTGAATTTTTGGCATTCGAGTTTGTCCTCCAACCAATACAACTTCGTTGATGTCTGTAATTTTAAAAGGAGATGCTTCTAGCGCTCGCTTTGTAATCTGCATGGCACGAGTTAAGAATTCATCTGCTATTTCTTCTAACTTTGCTCGAGTGATTTTCATAACCAAGTGCTTTGGACCATTGGCATCAGATGTAATGAATGGAATATTAATCTCTGATTCAGTAGCAGTCGACAATTCAATCTTGGCCTTTTCAGCTGCTTCATCTAATCGTTGCATTGCAAGAGCGTCTCCACGAACATCTATCCCGCTGTCTTTTTTAAATTCATCGGCAATCCAATTCAAAACCTTGTAATCAATGTCTCGTCCTCCAAGTCGGTGGTCTCCGTCAGTTGACTTAACTTCTACTACATCATCACCTACTTCTAGAATTGAAATATCGAAAGTTCCTCCTCCAAAGTCAAAGATTGCAATCTTTTCGTCTTTCTTTTTATTAAATCCATACGCAAGAGCGGCTGCGGTTGGTTCGTTAATGATTCGTAGAACATTCAAACCGGCAATTTTTCCAGCGTCTTTTGTTGCTTGTCTTTGAGAGTCATTGAAATAAGCAGGAACAGTAATAATAGCCTCAGTAATTTTTTCTCCAAGCTTTGCTTCTGCATCATTTTTTATCTTAGTTAGAATCATTGCTGAAACTTCTTCTGGAGAATAGAATTTGTCACCCATTTTTACTTGAACACCATTTGTAGAGGTCTTTCCGACTTCATAAGCAATAGTCTTCATGTCTGCCTGAACACCAGCTTCATCAAAACTGTGACCGATAAATCGCTTGATACCCTGAACAGTATTCTTTGGATTTGTCACAGCCTGGCGTTTCGCAAGAAGACCAACCAATCTTTCATTCGTCTTTGAAATCGCGACAATCGAAGGAGTAGTACGAGCACCCTCTGCATTTTCAAGAATGCGAGGATCACCCGCTTCCATAATAGCGACTGCTGAGTTTGTTGTTCCTAAATCGATTCCAATGATTTTTGCCATATTTTATTTTTTAAATTAATTTGTTTTTATATTATACCGTGTCTGTCAAGTTTTTCGCTTCGTATACGGAAACCATCGCTGGTCGAATTATTTTCTCTCCTGTTTTGTATCCCTTTTGAAGTACTACGGCGATCGTTCCATCCTGTGTTTTGTCTTCTGTAGGAACTACTTGAATTGAATGATGTAAATTTGGGTCAAAAGTTTCACCAACTTCTCCAAATCCTGTAATATTGTTTTTACTAAACACGGCTAAAACTTTTTGATAAATGCCTTCTACTCCACTTCTCCATTCTTTCGACACACTTTCCCATTTTTCCTTATCACCCATAGCTTGTTCAAATGAATCTAAGGTTGGAAGAAGTTCTTCTGCAAAATGAACATTTGCATAACGGATCATTTCTATTTTTGATTCATCATCGCGCTTTTTTGCATTAACGTAATCCGCCTTCATTCTCTGCATTGACTCAAGATATTCCATCTTGGCTAGTTCAGCGTTTTTAAGCTTTTCCCGAAGCTTTTTTATAGTGTCTTTGGCTGTTTCACCTTCCTCTTCGAACACTACATCGTCTTCGGTTTCTGGGGAAATTTCAACTGCCTCCTCATCTTGGGGTTTTTTATTGTCGTCTTTCATAAGTAGGGGTATTTTAAGGATTTATGGGGAGGAATGCAAGTTTAGATCGCAGACTCCTTATCTAGAACATTTACCTGGTAATCAGCAACAACCTGAACTTTAAGATTTTCAATATCCTCTCGTGTAATTTCATTAAAGCCTCTTGATCGAATAAAGTTCTCAATACTCTCTGGTGTAGGAACTTCGAAAGGAACACCCTCTCTTGTTGTGTCTACTCCAGACTGGAAATGGGTTATGACCATCTCTATTTGGTCTTCTCTGGTAACATTATTTGGCAATTGCTCTGGTGTGCTCATTTTATTATGAATGTATGTATGGATAATATACACATTATATCACATGATACAATAGCCCCATGTCAAAATCTGCAATATGGATTGGAATGAGTGTAGGATCATTTATAGGTGGATTTATTCCTACACTTTGGGGAGATAATTTTATTTCTTTTACTTCGGTGACATTAACGGCTGTAGGTGGAATAATTGGGATTTATGTTGCGTATAAATTGACAGAATATTAGAGCACATAATTTCGGAAAGTGTTCTACATATCAATCGGCTCTATTAATGAGATTGTTCTGGTCACACCTTAATATTTTTCAAAGGAAGTTGCATATTATTGCAATTCGATGAGCACCTTCTAGATTCTAGAGGAGTTCTGACAAGCGCATGTTGCACAAACCGAAAAATTACGAATGGGAAGACTAGGCTATCTCTAAAAGGAACATCACCGTGAGGTGGTGTTTTTTTGCTTTTGTACAGCAAAAAAACAGATAAGGAAACGCCCGCCAGCTTGTGAAAGCCGGCGGGCGTTGATTCAGTCCCGATCAAATCAGTTGTTGTAGATCGGACTTCGCAGTCTCAGATACTGCTTATCACCTGAGGTCGACAACTCGATCCTCCAGTTGCCGCCCACCAGCGTTGGCGTTACGTTCAAGGATGAAAAATTCACAAGGTCTGTGGTGACCTCAATTTTCCCCCCATACAATGGCATGTAGCCCAGGTGGAAACTTGGCCACTCGTACCTTGTGGTAGTAACACCCGAGACAACGCTCAGGACTGTTGACGTAACTTGTGGTAGCCCTTCGACCAACAGCAAGGTGGCGTTTTTCTTGCACGCCACGTCATAAACGATACCACCAAGCCATTGCGGGACGTTTTCTTGTCCGACACTGCTTGAAACGTTTTGAAACATGGCACCACTCGCAGTATAGTTTTGAAAAATCGCAATTTCGTGCGATTCCCCTCCTGCCATTCCAACCACATTCTGGTAGCTGCCTGACGGCAACATCCATGCATGATTGAACCCGTTTCCATAGGCGTTCCCGTTCACGATAATCCAGCTGTAGCCGTTTCCAGCGTACACATCTGAGATATTTGTGTTATGGGGATCGTTAGCAAGGAGGATACCTTGGCCGAAGGTTGACACACCAAATCCTGTCATCACACCGTTCGTGACAATGGCCAGGAAATTGCTTCCGCCAGACATTGCCGTGATCTGATCTGTGTTTGCCCATGGTTTCAAAGTCCCCCCAGACGGGATTGCAGGCAACATTCTCGGCGCCGTACTTCCGCCATTGATGTCTCCCCATGCAGTTAGGCGAAATCGCCCGGAGGAAATGGGTAGGTTTGCATCATAGTAGTATACGACTGTCGCGTTGTAGGTTGTAGCAAACCCCAGAACGCTGTAGTTCGAGGTCGGATTTATTCCTGCAAATGGGAACTGTCCGACACGATTTGCAGCATTTAGTCCGCGAGTCACGACTTTTCCATTATCGAGGACAAATGCCGAATGCTGGAGACCGCAGTCGATTGCAACAACCCGTGTTGCTCCGTACGTTGCACAATCGGCCTTTGTGAAGTTAGCCGCCCGGTTATCCGGGAAAGCTGTGTTTGTAAACCCGGCAACTTCCCCGTTTTCACGAAGTGCGAGGCCGAATCCATCTCCTGCCTTTACCGATATAGCGTCAGTGATGTTTGGGATCGCACTTTTGGGAAAGCTCCCAATTGCGACGATCCCTGTGTTCACCTGTGCAGATGCTGTTGAAGTTAAAATGAGGGTGATGAGTGTCAAAATGGCACTCCCGATGCTGTTTTTCGTTTTAGTTTTCATGAGGACAAAGTCCGATTGAAAAATAACACTAATTATGCACTTAGTCAATAGCTGTGACCCTACAGGGAATCGAACCCTGATTTAAGCCTTGAGAAGGCTCCGTCCTAACCGTTAGACGATAGGGCCATGACAGACAGTTTTACATAAACCTAACGTACTGTCGAGGAAGCAGTGCTTGTTGCTGTGTTATTAACAACATCCCCCACTCCTCTATCCGGCGGAATTTGATAATAATTAATTAAGTATTTTGTAAGTTCAATAAATGGCTTTGCCAAAGTTTCAGAAGCATAGTTCACGCCACGTGGGTTTACAGTGTAAAGAAATACAATAAATTTTGGATCGTAAGCCGGTAAAAATCCGATGAACGAGTGTAAATACTGATCCTCTTGATATCCCGCCCCCTTAATTGGAATCTGGGCAGTTCCAGTTTTAGCAGCAATAGAATATCTTGGATTTTTACTTTTACCATCAAGAAGAGAAGTGTCTACGTTATTAATAAGCATTCGTGTTACAGCAAGCGCCGTTTCCTCTTTGATTACTCTCCCCCCTTTTTCAGGTTCAACATTTTTATCAATACCGATTCGATAATTAATCTCTTTTACCACGTGCGGTGTCACCAAATACCCGCCGTTGGCAATAGTTGCCTCTGCACGAATAGTTTCAATCGGACTGATGGCAATACCCTGCCCGAACGCAGCTGTCACGAATTCAACATCATTATTGCGCTTCAAAGTATCAATCAGTCCTGATGCCTCATTCGGCAAATCGATTCCGGTTTTATCTCCCAATCCAAAGGATTCAAGATACTTTCTAAAAAGTGCATTGCCAACTTGCTGTTCAATAAAAACGAACCCCGTGTTCAAAGACTTAGCTAATGCGTACAACAGCGTAATTGTTCCGCGTCCTTTTTTGTCGAAGTTTGAAATAGTTCTATCATTTACCTTAACCGATCCTTTGTCGTTATATGTTGTTGAAGCTGTAACCTTTCCAACATCGACCCCAACTGCCATTGTTAAAGGTTTAATAATCGAACCCATTTCATACACAGATTCTACAAGGTCATTTCTAAGATCACCCAGATCAGAAACCGACCCTAAATTATTCGGATCAAACGAAGGTGTTTTCCCCATTGCATAAATCTGGCCATTCATCGGATTCATGATAATTCCGCCGGTTAATTTAGAACCATACTGCTTTTCAATTCCGACTAACAAATCCTCCAAATATTTCTGCGTATCTGGTTCAATACTTGTAACAATGTCACCTTCCATTTTTTCCCCATCAATGGAATTTTTAATATTAGAAAATATTTCAGCAAAGAAGTTCACATATACATCCTCACCACCTCGCCTTAAAGTTTCATCATAATACCTTTCAAGCCCATAACGACCGGCGTATTCATCACCCTTAAAACCCATAAACCCGAGCACATTTGACGCTAAAGAACCACCTGGGTAGTAGCGCCACTTCTCTTTGTATATAGAAATTCCTGGAATCTTTAAATCTGTGATTTTTTTGCCAGTTGCTTCATCAATATGCTTTGCAATTTCTTCGTATGAATCGTTTTGCTTGTTTGCCCTCATTGTAAAGTCCTGTTCATCAATTTCAAGAACCGCAGAAAGCTTTTTAAAAACTTCTGCAACACCTTCCGCGTTAGACTTCTGCAAAATTTTTGGATTAATTGCCACATTGAATCCAGTTTTCAAAGTAGCCGCTGAAATCAACTTCCCATCCTTAGTACTAAAATAAATCGTACCGCGATTGAAAACCTCGCCTGAAGAACGCTGGTATTGTCGGTCTGCACGGTCTGCGAAATCATCATAGTGTATGATCTGAACAGAATAAAGCTTTGCCACAAGCATAAGCACAATGGCCAATATAAAAAATGAAATGATGCGGATGCGTTTCTGGAGCATGTATACTGGTTATTATAACCTATACAAAGCGAATCTCTAATTTTTTATTAAAGGTTTCAGCAATTTTAGTTAAAGTTGATAGGCTTATATTTTCACTCCCACTCTCAATACGTGCAATATTGCTTTGAGTCATGTTTAATTTCTTGGCTAAAGCAAGTTGGGAAAGTCCAGCTTTTTTTCGAAGTAATAAAATAGCATACGCAGTTTCAAGTTGCCTGCCGTACATGTCGAAGAGGCGCTTGTTTTCGGGGTCTTTGAGCCAAATATTGAGTTCTTCATTAAAATCTGTAGCTTTTGTAAAATTTTTTTTATTCATAGTTTTGAGGGTTATTTAAAGTATCGCAATAATGAGATAAAGATTTTTGTATTTCTCTCAGTGGTGTTTTGTCTGTTTTTTTAAGGAAAGCTGAAAGTAGAATTATTTTCTTGTGGATAAACCCAAAATAAAATATTCTGTGTTGATTATGTCCAAAACTTACTCTTAACTCCCTTATTTTACCAACAATGTGTTTTGAATATGGTTCTTCGATGTATCCATTGGACATTTGTAAGAAGCGAATATACTTTTTAATTTTTGCTTGATTTTTATCATCCAAATTTAATATATATTCCTTAACAGGCTCTCGACCTGTTTTGCTGTTTTTATAATATTTTACTTCGTATTCATCCATAAGTAGTATATATCCTATAAGATATATGTCAAATTAAAAAATAATTTCTATTATGGATAAGAGAGATTAAATATAGATGAAGAAAGTATAAATTTTAATTACAAGGAAGCACCCATAAGGGTGCGGATACTATGGACTCATATTTAGGTCTAGAGATTCACTAACAATACCTTTGGCACTATACCCATGGCACGAGAAACCATAAGACGTGTATTCCCGCTTACAAGGTGCAGTGTTTCTCCAATTTTAAGTATGATGGGAGCGTCTAGACTCTCACCAATTTCCATTTTTATCTTTAAAGACTGCCAATCTCTATTTTCAGCATCAGCATGATATTTAACCATCCCCCAGTCTCCAGTTGGAATATCGTACGAGTCTGTGTTTTCCAACTTAACCCACTCCTCCTCTGAAAGTGGAACTAGTTCTGAAACTTTAGCGGTCGCCATAAAACTAGATACAAAACCACTTGCATTTTTTCTTGCAAAAACTCCCGCAACTCTTTCTATCTCACCTACTTCACTTTCGAGTTTAGGTAATATAAATATATCTTTAAAACTTTCTTTAGTTTCCATACCTAAAGTATATCAAATTTTTCTTACAACCTACCGCATCGCCACAGTCTTCAAAATCTCCTTCGTCACAAACGACACCCTCGCCGGCTGATCAAAACCCAAAGCCTTCGCACTCTCCATAGTAATAGAACCCTTTGACTTTATATATTCAAATTCTTTCTCACCTAATTGTGAGTTGATAGTCACAATTTCATCCTGCATTTTTTCACGAGCAGCCACATTCCAAATAGTCTTGTTTATGAAATACATATAAGTGAGTCCGAGCAGAATTATAATCGCAACCATCGTCCAAAAAACGCTTTTTGAAATTTTTTCTATTTTTTTGATTGCTTGTACTGCTTGTTCGGTCATTTTATTTTGTTTTTAAATTTTTTCTATTATTCTTAATTTGGCGCTTCTTGAACGTGGGTTCTCCTTCATCTCCTCCTCGCTCGGAACTATTGGCTTTTTAGTAATGATGTAAACTTTTCCTTCCTCTTCTTCCTTTTTAAAATATTGTTTGACGATCCTGTCTTCTAAACTGTGATATGAGATGACTGCGAGGCGTCCTTTGGGTTTAAGTATCTGAACCGCTCCCTCAAGTCCTTGTGACAATGTTGTAAGTTCATCGTTCACCGCCATCCTTAGTGCCTGAAAAGTCTTTGTTGCTGGATGAATGCGACCGAAACGAAGCATTGACGGGTATGTACTTCGGATTAAATCTGCCAATTGTTTTGCTGTCTTGATCGGCGACTCATCTCTTGTCTCAACAATTCTTCTGGCTATTCTGCCTGCGAACTTTTCCTCTCCATAACTTTTAATAATCGTTTCAATCTGATCTACTGACCAATTGTTTACAATGTCGGCTGCGGTAAAATTGTATTTATCACGAGCCCCAAAAGTCATTTCGAGCGGATCTTCGCTCTTGAATGAAAAACCTCGTCCGCCTTCTTCCAATTCATACGAGCTAAGTCCGAGATCAAAGAGGACTGCGTCCACCGACGAGCCGGCTGTGACTTTTTCCAAGGCTTCTCGAACCAACTCGGCAATGTTAGCGAAGTTGTCTTGGCAATAATGGATTTTGGATTGTTTTTTTGATGCATGTTTTTCTAAGTTATCTTTTGCGCGTTTTAATGCTTCTGGATCTAAATCAATTCCTATGATTGTTACATCCCCTTTTGTTCTTTTTAAAACCTCTTCACTGTGCCCCCCATCTCCGAGATTACAATCAACAAATATTGAACCCTTCTTGATGGCTAGTTCATCTACCACTTGTTTTAAAAGTACGGGAGTGTGCCTCATAGGTTTAGATCACGCCGATCTCTCCTAATTTCTGAGCCAAATGGTCGGCCTGTTTAAGGACTTTAGATTTGTATTCCTTCCATCGTCCTTCGTCCCAAATTTCCACTCGGCTATGAACTCCTGCGAAAACTACTTTGTTATCGATACCAGCAAATTGGCGAAGAAAATCGGGAATTAAGATTCGGCCAATTGCATCGATTTCAATTTCAACGGCGCCTGCAAGCATGATGCGATTAAATCCGCGCGTGTCTGCCTGCCCCATCGATAAACTTCCTAGTTTTTCGGAGATTTTATTCCACTCTTTTAACGGATACATGAATAGACAGTTATCGAGACCGTGAGTCACAACAACTTTTTTACCTATCTCTTTGCGGAACTTTGATGGCATTGAGATACGTTTCTTTTCATCTTGGGAGTGTGTATATTCGCCGATCAACATAGAAGCGTTTTATAAAGATTTTGAGAAGCTTACTTAAGGCTTTTCGTGGCTCTTTAAATTTACCACTTCTTCCCACTTAGTTACCATTTTATCCCACATGAATACCCTTTGCAAACACAAAAGCCCACTGGAAGGTGGATAACTTGGAACTATTGCAAAAAGCAGGACTAAGTGTAGTATTTTCTTCGGGAAATCGAGGAAAGGAAATTCAACAAAAATCGACAATGCCTCGTCATAGAAAAAAACCAAAACCACGCAGAACCATACCAAAACCGAAGAAACGTAGGCCGTCTCGCAAATCTGAGCCGAGGGGCGAGCACTTCGATCCCAAATTGCCTTGGGAGCCGGACAAGTAAGCTCAAATTGGGACAAATGGCAGTAACGAGACCCTTCGAAAACAATACCGACGTGTCACTTCTTCCAGAAGGCAGGCATAAGCAGTGAACCAACCCGTCAACTTGCAAATGAACCTAAAATAGTTACCATTTGCTAAGGGAAATCGAGAAGTAAAACTTCAACCAAGTACATCATGGGATCAATAAAAAAAACGGACTGTGAAACCAAAGCAGAAAAAAACACAGAAGCGTAAGCTTCCGCGTCGCGGACAACTCCGAGAAGATCAGTGTGCCTCTGAGGCATGCGTCGCCGGGATGCCCCAGCATCCGGACTGAACACCCCCCCAAATCAAAAACACCCCCGCGCGACCTGATGGTCTCGCGGGTGGTTTTGTTTTTAAAATTACTTATTATGACTGTGCTTCTCCTCCATATTCTTTCCCCTCTTCCATTGCAGGTCTAACGGCAATAATAGTAATAAATTTTGTGGCTGGATTGAGACCACCATAACCTTCTGACACAACACCCATTACTTTTTCATTTGTAGGCACTTCCATTTCTCCATCATCTATTCCTCTTGTACCTGGATCTGCCTCTAAAGTGTCGAATTTAAAATGTTCAAAACCGTCCTTTAAAGCTTTTTCCATTTCTCGTCTTATAGGAGCAAGACTTGTTTCACTTACTGTAAAAGGGATTCGGGCTAAAACTTCATCAATCGCTGGGACACTACTTACAAGTTCGTGGTGGTTCATATTTGTATATGCATTAAATTAATAACTTTATTCTAAACCCTCAATAACAACAGGTCAAACCACCTCCCCAAACCTCTTTACCAAAAACTCCCTATCAATGACACTTAAAAACCAACCTGCTTTTGGACCGCTTTTCTTTCCCAACACCGATAAATAAATCGCCTCAAAAAATTCTTTTGGATTTATCTGCGTAGACTCTTTAATTTCATGTAGTTTTGAGTGCATCGCCTGACCTTCTATAACGTCAACCGATTTTAAATATTCCAATACCATGGAGATGGCTTTTTTCTGAGTATCATTCAAAGTAATACCATCTGGCAACTTTTCCTGAATCGCAAATTGATAATCCTCTGGAGCGTACGTATCAATCCAAACTTGGGCATAATGTAATCGCTTCTTAAGCTCTTTTTTATCCTCATCTGATAGTGGATGCCCAACTAAATGTTCTGCTTCTTTTTCAATATCCAAGTGTCGCATCTGTGAAAGGAATGCAATTTGCGAAAATCTAGGCAAAGCTCTTGCAATAATCACCTCTCCTTTTGGATGTATCAACTTGAACATTCTGCTGTAGTCATCCTCAATCTTTGCAAAATATCCTGTTGCAAACTTATCATATGTATCAAAAAGAATTGCTACAGTATCGCCTTCAGGATCAAATTCAATTGTGCGCTGTGGTTCTTTTTGGAGCATTAACAGTCTAACAATTTCTGCAGGGAGCAAATCCACAATGTCCTTGGAAAATGAACCTCGTCCTTTTGATGAAGACATTTTCTTTCCAGCAATATTAAAAAATTCGTAAGGAATATTGTATGGAGGTTCATACCCAAAAACTTCTCTGGCTATAGTTTCTGCTACATCACGAGACCCACCCTTCGTAGAGTGATCTTTTCCACCACCTTCAATATGAACCCCTACAATTCCAAATTTGGCAGCCCATTCTAATTTCCACGGTAATTTTGCACGTCCGTTGTATGGAGAAACAGAGCCTTTATGTCCACAGCCAGTAGTCCAATCTAAATCTCGACATACATACTGAACCATCTCTGAATATTCACCTTCTCCTGTTGTAAAATCCTCTGCGAGAGTAGTGGAAACTTTTCCACAATTTTCACAGATAACATTTACAGGAAGCCACTTGCCCTCTTTTACAGATCCGGAAACACTTTTGTAAATTTCTCTTATCTTCTCTCCATTTTTTAGAGTTAGTTGAATTGCTCGATTATAATCTCCTCTCTTGTATAAATCAGAAGAACGGTAAATTTCAGGAGTGAATCCAATAGCTTTAACTACTTCGACAAACTCTCCTCCAAAATATTCCGCAAAGTTTTTTCCTACAGGAATATTTTTACTATTAGGATCATTGTTTGTTTCTGGTGTTGGAGACGGCACATCACATAGCGGCTTGCCTAAAAATGGCTTGAAAGTTTTTTCATCTAAGTAAACCGGTAACCCATCCATAGGATCAAAGTCATTTATTTCAAAAAGATATTTATGTGGTATTCCGACTTCTTCAAGTACTTCTGCCACAATCCCGTGAATTGCCACACCTCGAAGAGATCCGACATGAACCCGACCAGAAGCGGTTTTTTCATCACGAATAATAAGCGGCTTACCACTTGCAATAACATCTTTATATTTTTCCCTTACCTCATTGATTATTTTGTCTGGCCAATACATATTATTACATACCCGTGTTAGGTTGCTGTGGTGGGACACTTACTACAGGAACGGGATTCTGCGGAGGTGGCACGTCATTATTTGGGACAGAAGGAGCAGGAGTGCCGATGTATTGTGACTTTCCATAACCTAAAATCGGAATAAAAATGAATGGTAAGAAAATAGTACCAATCAAAAACCCAGTTCCCTTTCCAAAAGCTTTGAGGAAGTGACTAAGCGCAATGATTGCTATGACAAAGTTTACAAACGGTATAAACATTAATAACACCCACCAAGTTGGCAAACCTCCAATTTCAAGCATGATTACAATGTTGTATATAGGCACAATTGAAGCCCATCCAGGTTTTCCCGCCTTATTAAAGGTCTTCCACATTGGTACAACACCTAAAAATATCCCTACTATTAATGCGAGGAGTAGAGGAATTATGAAAAATCCCGTGAATGCCAAAATCGAAAAAGCACCCGCATCCATTGTATATTTTGTCTTTGTTGCAGTTACCTGATTTTGTGGATCTTTAGCATCAGAAGAACTTGTTTCAGTTGTTCCACTAATTTGACTCTTTAAGTCTTTTACCAGAGTATACAAATCCGTATCCAACAACTTCCACTCTTTTCCTTCCATTACAAAAGTAAAATATATGACCTGTGTATAGGGATTATTTTTGTCATCTTTTATATTTATATTTGCAGTGGTAGAAACTTCAACCTCAGAATTCGCACTATCTTCGAAACTTACATCTGAAAAGGTTAGCTTATAACCTTCCATTTTAAATGGTGTGACCATAAAAATGTCGCTCGGAAGCTCTGGGTCTGCATTTTTTGAAAGAATAGCCCTGACACTAGCGTGATCGCTTGTGGTAAAGCTTTCAGCAATGATATCTAGCCTTGATTTGATTGTGACTTCATCAGTATTTGAAATTGCTAGCGCTGACCCTGTTACTCCAAAGGAAATTACCAATGTTAAAAAAGCTGTTAAAAATTTTTTCATAGATTTATATACAATGTTTAATACAAATATTGTATATTATTGCTTGTTTTTACTCAATAGAAACAACAGTATACTTTGCAGCACCAGAAGGAGTGCTAAAAGTAAACGACTCACCTTTCTTTTTCCCCATCAGTGCGTGCCCTAGTGGTGACTTGAAAGAAATTTTTCCAGTTTTCATATCAGATTCCTCAGATCCAACAAGTGTGTAAGTCTTTGTAGCTGATTCAGTTCCCTTTTTTACAACCACCGTTGAACCAACCTCAACAACACTACTGTGGTGTGCTGTGACAATTTCAGCATGAGCCAAGACATTCTCTAAAACAGAGATTCTGTCCTCGACTGTTGCTTGCGCTTCACGTGCTTCTTGATATTCTGCATTTTCAGATAAATCTCCTAGAGACTTGGCATACTCTAGTTCTTTTGCAACCTCCTTTCTCTTAACGGTCTTTAACTGTTCTAGTTCCGCCGTTAATTCCTTGAAACGCTCTTTTGTAAGATATTCTTTTTGCGACATTTTGGTTATGGTAATTAACCTTCCACCATCCAATTTACTTTTATTAATTGCCGACATTGTATTACTTTTTAAGCCTAGCGTAAAGACTATACGCTTTGATTAAGTCATTGTTGAATATATAATCATTATCTGCCTATATCATTAGAAGGAATTTCTACAATTGTACTTGTTGATGCAGTAGAAGTGGAAACCACCTCACTCTTTCCGAACGGTTTTGATAGACCTACATATTCTGGCTTGTTCATTGCTATCCAATCCACAAATTCCCGCATGGCAACGGAAGCGCCAATAGTATTTGATGAAGGTGAGCGCTCTAACATGATAACAAAGCTGTATTTTGGACTCTCGTATGGGAAGAAGCCAATAACCGCAGAATTTATAAACTGATTTGAAACACCAACCTGAGCTGTCCCTGTCTTGGCTGCGATTTTGACATATGGAACGTTCAATATCTTTGCGGTCCCCATCGTGACAGTCATTCGCATACCATCGTGGATAATTCCAAAATTTTTTGAACTATCTAAAGGAAGCTGTTCAAATACTTTTCCGGAAGAATTGGGATCATCCTTGGCAATAATTGAAGGCATAATAAGCTGTCCTTTTGTGGCAATAGCAGAAACTGCACGCAAAGCTTGTATTGGTGTTAGCTGGAATCCATATTGACCAATAGATGTGTTGTACGTATCTCCCACTCTCCAAATTTCTCCATTAAAGTTTTTAGCTTTCCATTCAATTGATGGGATAACCCCGTCACTTCCTGAAAAGAAATTATTCTCAGGTGATTCTCCAAGCCCAAACATGCGCGCATATTTTTCTAGGTTAGCGATACCAAGACCCTTCTGATCCTTGAAACCTCCACCGATTTCATAAAAATAAATATCGGATGAAACTGCAATCGCCTCTTGCATATTTGTCCAACCGTTAGCACGCCAGTCTTTAAACACTGTAAACTCTCCTGGTTTGAATGGGTTTGGCACTTTCAATTCTCCGGTACTTAAGATTTTCTTATCTGGAGAGATAATATTTTCTACCAAGGCGGCTAGTGCAAAAATTGGTTTTACAATTGAACCTGGAGCATAGAGACCCGAACTTAAACGATCAAGGAAGGGTTTCGCTTTGCTTGTTTGGTATTCATTAATAGTTGCGACATCTGATGCGTCCGACATAACATTCGAGTTGTATTCTGGGTAAGAAACTGCAGCAATCATCTCTCCGGTATTTAAATCCATAAGCGCCCCTGATCCTCCAACATATCCTGCTCTCCTTGCTGTTTGAGCCAAAACTTTATACAAAGCCTCCTGCATCTCTACATCAATCGATATTTTTATATTATCCCCCTTCTTTTCAGGCTTGACGACTGAGTCTGTTACTGGATTACCCTGTACATCTGTCTCCGTTATTTTGAGTCCATTTTCTCCAGCTAAGATACTGTCAAAATATTTTTCTACACCATCCTCTCCAGAATAAGCTGTGTTGTAGTAAAATCCTGATCTGTCCTTCTTTGGGTACTTAACATAACCGCTGAGAATATGTGTTCCTAAAGCTTCTCTGTATGATCTTTTTACAAAGTCTGAAAAATCTGGGTCAATGGTATTCCAAGCAAGAAGCTCCCCGTTTCGATCATAAATGACCCCGCGTTCTCCGAAAATAAGTGATCGCTGTAAGCGGTTATTCTCTGCAATATTTTTATAGTAAGCGCCCTTAACGATTTCTAGCTGTCCAAGTCTATACAAATAAGCACCACCAATGGCAAGAAAAAGAACTATCAAGAAATATATCGTGCGTCTATTGATAGGCTTTTCAATTCTCCCTTCGAATTGGTCAGTATCAAAGTCTGGCAAGTTTGAAGAATCGAGGAAAATCTCGTCTGGATCGAGGGCTTCGTATTTTTTTTTCTTTCTAAAAAACTTAACAGAGAAAGTTGGCATGCTTAGATTCTAATCCTTTTCTTAATCAAATCAAAGATGACAAAAATACAAGTCATGGTCAAAGTAAACGGCCACCTTAGTATAAAGACATGCTGATTTAGTACAAAAGGACTTGCATAAAGGAGGTCAGCTGCGAATCCGACAAAAATAGCAAAAAAATACTTGTCAAAAATCCACATAGAGATAATCAACACAATACCAAAGACCCACCATGGAAATACAAAGATTGAAGCGAGAAGAAAAATATTAAAAATTACTCGGGACAATTTCGACATATCGAATAGAATAAATTGGAACTAATGATTTGAAGAGAACGTAGGCGAAAGCGTCTCCCACAACAGAATCGACCTTGTTTACCGTACCTAGAAGAATATTCTGCATCGACGGCCAGATTACAGGATCACCAACGTTGATTTTTGATTCACTTGGGACCTTTATATAGAAGTTTCCTCCACCCCTACCTTCTGATGCAACGGCCTCTGAAGAGGTTCCCACATAAACTTCTTGGCGTTGACCTGAGGAAGAATACAGAGTAACAACTGATGTGCGAGGAAAGACCGCAGTAACATAGCCGATAAGGACGTCTGCGCTGGCAAAGACTAGGTCGTCTACTTGGATACCGTTATCTGTACCGCCGTTTACGACAATTGAATCATAGGGGGAAAACGGCGGCCTTTGTGCAACTGAAAAAAGACTTCCTTTTGGACGCTTTACATTCATTCCATCATTTGCATTTAAAAATTCTTTTAAACCTTCATTCTCTGACTCGAGTGCAGTAATTTTAGCATTCAGATACTGAGGATCTTGATTTTCTTCGGTGTATTGTGGTTCTGACTTGTTAAAATTAAAAATATTTTTTACCCACATAATTCCAGAAACTAAACTTTCTGAAAACAAGCTTCCTAGTACAATCAACAATATACCCATGATCACGCCGACAACTCGATCGCGACCTAAAAATTTCTTTTTTCGTCTATCGGTTTGGAGGTAGCTCATCTTCGTTGTCAATTAATATATCACGATAAGTGTCTAAGTCCTCAAGTACAATACCCGCCCCTCGGGCCACTGCCGTTAAAGGATCATTCGAAACATAAACAGGAATCCCTACATGCTCTGCTAAAACCTGAGCAATTCCCTTAATAAGGGCACCACCACCTGTTAGGTGAATTCCGTTATGCATGACGTCGGAGAGAATTTCAGGAGGAGTGGTTTCAATTACTTCTTTTACAGCATCAAGGAAAGTGTCAATTGATGCGCCGATTGCTTCGCGAATATCCGCGTCCGTTATAACCACTTCGCGGGGAAGTCCTGTCACCAAGTCGCGACCTCGAATAGCTGCTTCGAGGGGAGGGTTCATTGGAATAACTGATGCAATAGCCATCTTGACGCTCTCGGCTGTTTTTTCACCGATTAAAATTTTAAATTCATTTCGGATGTATGAAATAATGTCAGTGTTGAATTTGTCGCCGGCAACTTTCAAATTTTTTGCTCGCACAATTCCACCAAGTGAAATTACAGCAATATCAGTTGTTCCACCACCAATATCAATAACCATACTTCCTGTCGCATCTTTTACTGGAAGTCTGATACCGATCGCTGCTGCCATTGGCTCTTCTATTATATGCACCTCTCGCGCGCCGGCATTTTTCGCAGCATCTCGGACGGCGCGCCTTTCAACATTCGTTACTCCGTACGGCACTCCAATAACAACTCGAGGACCTAACATTTTTTTAGACAAACCTTCGGCCTTTCTAATCAAATATGCGAGCATCTCCTCTGTGATTTCAAAGTCAGAGATGACGCCGTCAACCAATGGTCGAACCGCCACGATGTGTGCCGGCGTTCTACCCAACATCGCCTTAGCCTGCTCACCCACCGCTACCACACGCCCAGTCTTTTGGTTCACCGCCACCACAGATGGCTCGTTGATGACCACACCTCTTCCAGACACATAAACAAGGGTATTTGCAGTACCCAAATCAATACCGATTTCATTAGATAGACTGCGATTTATGCGCTCGCGAAGCTTTTTAAACATTATGCTTACCAATATAAGCCATTAATTGATCTTTATCAAATAGCTCATCTTTTGAAGCAATTCTGTCCTTAAATTCGTATTTTCCTTCAGCAATTGACTTTTCACCAATAGTGATTCTAAGTGGAATTCCAATTAAGTCAGCGTCACCGAATTTCTCTCCGGCTCGAGCATCTCTATCATCCAAAAGAACTTCAATTCCCCTTTCTATTAATTCCTTATACAGTTTTTCTGCAGCTTCGATAACAACACCTTCAGTTTTCATCGCGATGATGTGAACTGCGAATGGTGAAACTTCGGCTGGCCACACAATTCCCTTATCATCACCCAAAGCTTCAACAATAGATCCCATTAAACGTGGTACTCCGATTCCGTAACAACCCATAATTGGAAAATGACTTGTACCTTCTGCGTCTTTATATTTCAAATCTATTGCTTCAGAAAATCTTGTACCCAGACCAAAAATATTAGCAATTTCAATTGATTTTGCTTCAGTTAATTGTTCATCTGTAAATCCTCCATCTTTCAAACCTTCACTATTACAAATTTCTTTATTTATTGCGATTTTTTTATCAGCATTGTAGTAAATAATATCCTCACCTGCATCAGTTAACATTTGAAATTCATGAGAGTATTTTGAAAAACTTCCTCCTGAGGCAAAAGTTATATAAGTTCTATCTCCAATACCTGCTCTTCTGAATATATTTGTGTAAGCAATTTTTGCTTTCTCATAAAAATCATCATGCTCTTTTTCGTTTTTACTGAAAGAGTACATATCCTTCATCAAAAATTCTCGTCCACGTAGAATTCCGCTTTTTGCACGCATTTCATTTCTGAATTTTGTTTGAAATTGGTATGGATAAATTGGAAGATCTCTGAAAGAGCGAAGATGATCCCTCAAAAGATCTGTAAGTGGTTCTTCATGACTAAAGCCTAACCCCATCACATTTCCATTTTTCAAAGTAGTCTTAAACCAATTATCCACCACCGCATCATCCCATCGATTAGTTTTTTCCCACAATGATTTTTCCTGCAAAGCTGCAAGTCGAAGTTCCTGTCCTCCGATTGCATTCATCTCTTCGCGAATAATATTTTCAATTTTATTTAAAACTCTAAGTCCAAGTGGTAAGAATGAATAAACCCCTGCAGTCATTTTCTGGATAAATCCTGCACGGATTAACAACTGACTATTTTTAGCTACTTCATCAGACGGTGCTTCCCTACGTGTTTTGGTAAAAAGTTGTGATTGTCGCATGGTGGTTATTCTAGCATGATATTTTAAAGTTTTGGAAGTAGTTTGACTTAATGCGAATAGAGTTGTATTATTTAAGTAGATTACGGAAGTCACTATCGTCCCTAAAGCAGTCACGAGCTTTTGTAAGCACACCAACCACCCAAATCACAATGCCCATCACATTTTGGATTCAGTATGTTCCAGCAGCAATTGGAACACTGCTAGTCTTGGCGATGATGCCATACGGCAAGCATTAAAAAGACTGGCGTCTTTTAAAAAATCACAAACCTCCCCCCCATCCGGGGGCACCATGGGCCAGCAATCAACCGCTGGCCTTTTACATTTCTACAAAGTAGTGGTATTCTTACATTCGGAGAAATCAAATCGATTTCAGTGGAAGGAAAAAAACCCCAACCCCTCGACCACAATGAACAACGACCCTGACTACCCAGACCTCGTAGATCGCGGACTTACCAAAGCTGAGCAAAAAGAACTCAAAGATGGTGAACCATTATGGTGCAAATTACTCGTTTCTCTAGCTCTGGGAGGAATCATCACCATTTTTGGAATTGGATTTGGCTTCTGGCAACTGGCCCGTTGGCTCAGTCTCAAGCACTAACCTGCTTACACCCCCCCACCGCAATCTGGCGGTGGGTTTTCATTTACTTAAACAATCCAACAACATCCTGAAACGTAACAAAAACCATTAACAACAACAGAAGAATAAAACTTCCTGCATTCAGCGCCTGCAAAACTTTCTGATTAAATGGCTTCCTTCTGATCGCTTCCAAAATTACAACAACCAGTCGCCCTCCATCAAGCGCAGGAATTGGTAGTAAGTTTAATACAGCAAGATTCAAAGAAATAAACGCTGCAAAGTTTGCAAGATAGACCCAACCCAATCGTGCCGCCTGACCAACGTGTGTAGCAATTCCAACCGGACCAGAAACTTCACTTGATTTTGCCTCGCCTTTAAAAATTCTAACTAAGAAATCAAAAGTACTAACGACTATTTCTTTTGTTATGTAAACAGTCTGCTGGTACCCTGCAACTATCGCCGCGCCAAGCGGCAACTTCACTGTCGCAACATCAGCCATCATAATTCCAAGCCCCTTCTTACCTGCCTGCACCCCGTTAATTCCGTCTTTTGGAGTAGTTATAAAAGTCTGCACATCACCGTTTCTACTAACCACGACACCTAAAGTGCTAGTACTTAAAATAATTTGTTCTCGGATCTCGGCTGTTTTTAAAGTTGAAGTGCTGATAACTGTAGAGGATGATGCAACCCCACTTTGAAGTCCAACTATTTCATCACCTGCTTTTAATCCTGCAAGTTCCGCTGGGCTTCCCTTTGATACACCTGTTATAAGAACACTCGGATTACTCGAATATTCAGCAGGAAAATCCTCAACTGGAGCTTTGGCGCCTGCCATTAATGTCGAAGTGAAGAGTACCCATGCTAAGAGCGCATTGAAAACTACACCTGCAATCAAGACCAGGGCTTGCTGCCAACGGGGCTTGGCTAAAATATTATCCGGAGACAAAACATCCTCCGATCCTTCACCATAAATTTTTACATATCCTCCAAGTGGAATTAAATTAATAGAATATCTCGTTCCACCTTTTTTAAATGAAAACAATCTTGGTGGAAAACCAATTGCAAATTCGTCCACGCGAACTTTGAAAAGTCTAGCAATTAAAAAGTGCCCCAACTCGTGAATAAACACCAGGACCGAAAGAACTATTAAAAAAATTATAGCTGTCTGCATTAGTTAGAAATCTCTGTCTCTTTTTTAGCGAATAATTCATCCAGCTTCTTGTTTGCTTCTGTGACGAATTTTTCCATTTGATCCTTGTAGCGCATCATTTCGTCCTCACCTAATTCTCCTGATTTCTTCTTTGACTGTAAGTCATCGTGGACTTCGTTTCTTTCTCTGCGAATGGCAATCTTGGCTTCTTCTAATTTTTGCTTTGCAATCTTGATCAACTGTTCTCGTCTTTCACCTGTTAAGTCTGGAAAAATGACTCGAATACCCTTGTCGTCAACCACAGCAGAGACACCGAGGTTTGCTGCAACGATGGCTTTTTCAATTTCTTTGATTTGTGAAGAATCCCAAGGTGTAATTCGCAAAGTACGAGGATCTTCGTTTGTAACAGACCCTACAGCGTTTAATGGTGACATTGATCCATATGAATCAACTCGGACAGAATCGAGTAGTGCGGCGCTCGCGCGTCCTGTTCGAATGGTCGAAAATTCACGAACTAACCAATCATTTGTTTCTTTAATTTTTGTTTGGAATGTGTTGAAGTTATATGGCATATTGGCATTATTATACAGCTAAAGCCAAATATTCCAAACACAGCTTCATAGACGAAGCACTGTCTCTCATAAAATGTTCAACGGCTATAATTGCTTTTAAACTCTCCTTTTTAGGTTTTTTATGAAGTTTGTGCCAACCAGCAATGACTTCTGTAATAAACTCACACACTTCTCCACGTGTTACTTTTTCTTTTTCCAAGAAGACTACAACCTCTTTGATAATTTCCATTCTTGTCGCGACAGTTTGTTTTAAAAAGTTTTCGGGGTTAAGCGCCAGATTTGATGAATGTTCAATTTTTAAATCTAATTCGATCTCTCTGAATCGTGATAACAAAGTTGGTATAATTTGCGATTTCGACGGAATGAGAAAAAAGAAGATAGTATTTAGAGATGGTTCCTCGATAATTTTTAATAAGGCATTTTGTGCAGGAATAGTAATAGACTGAGTTGAAATGATCATGACTTTGTTTTTTCCTAATGCTCTTCTTGAATTAAAATCTGATATTAAATTAATATCATCTACTCCAATTGAAACACTTTCGAAAACAATTAAATCTGTGTGGCGAAATGAATGTTCTACGATATTATTTTTTAAAATGTCTTTTGTTAAGTGGGTAATAATTGAGGAAAAAGAAGAGACTGGGGTAAAGATAATTGAGGCGTGGTGGAGGTTTTCTAGCATGGGTATATATTAGCATAACCATAAAAAGAGCCCCGCTGCGGCTTGAACGCATGTCGGGGTCTTGTGAGTGTGGAGTCATGCCGCTTTTTCGAGCGACCATTTGAATATGGTAAACAAGTACGGCGCCATGCTGAAAGCTCTAGTTTGAAAGCGAATTCCGCTTCTGTGGAGGTTTCTTATTGCCAGATTTAACTCCACTTCTGCTCCCATACGGATTTGATTTCCTTCTTCTCCGTACGAATGCTCCGCCAAGCATACCCGCGGGAGTCTGTCATCTGCATCTGAAACTTCACCAACGAGCTTATATGGAACTTCATCTAGCAGGAAGTACAATTCCATTTTATCTTTACACTCCTCTGGGTGCAAATGAAACCAATGCACAACCTCGAGTGTTTTTCGTAGATCGTGTGGAAACTGAATTTCTGGTGACATTGTAACTATTTTAGGTGCATTTAAACACCATGGTCTCTCCTTAAGACCGGTTTGATTTTTATGGGTGAATGTACTCGGGAGTACTAAAGTTAATTTATATCAAAATACCTACCTCTTCGCAATAATCGTCTTCTTATATGTATCCAAATGTTCCAGTGCAATTCCAGTCCCTTTAGCAACACAGTATAAAGCATCTTCAGCAAGCATCGCCTTTACACCAGTTCTTCTAAAAACCAATTCAGGTAAATTTCTTAACATCGACGAACCACCAGTCATCATGATTCCATTATCAATAATGTCCGACGCCAATTCAGGAGGAGTTTCTTGGAGCACATCTTTTACAGCCTTAATCATTTCACGTAATTCTTTTGCAATGGCTTTTACAATTTCATTTGTCTTTATTTCAACTGAACGTGGAAGTCCTGTTAAATAATCTCTGCCTTTCACTGACATCGAAAGTTCTTCTTCAACAGGAATTGCAGAACCAATATTTATTTTAATATCTTCGGACATTTTGTCACCAATTGCCAAGTTATAAGTTTTCTTTACATAATCAACAATCGCGGCATCAATTCTGTTTCCTGCGCACTTTACCGAAGTACACGAAACGATTCCACCAAGCGAGATCACGGCTACGTCTGTAGTTCCTCCTCCAATATCAGCCACCATGTGTCCACGCGCTTCTTGAATAGAAATCCCTGCACCAATCGCAGCGAGAATAGGTTCTTTTACTACATACGCATTTTTAGCCCCCGCCTTGATCGCCGCTTCAATCACGGCACGACGTTCAGTTGAAGTCACACCAGCTGGAACTGAAATTAAAATTTCAGGTTTTAAAATATTCCATTTACCCAAAGCTTTATTAATATAGTATCGAAGCATGGCTTCAGTTACACGGTAGTCCGCGATCACACCATCCTTCATTGGGCGATAGGCAATAATAGTGTCAGGAGTTCTTCCAATCATCTCTTTTGCATCAAGTCCAACCGCTAAAATTTTATTGTCCTGTTCAGAGATTGCGACAACAGAAGGTTCATTTAGTACAATTCCCTTTCCAGGAAGGAAAACAAGGGTGTTTGCTGTTCCTAAGTCTATTCCAAGCTTGCGAGAGAAAAATGCCATGCCTGTATATTACGGGTAATTGGAGGATTTGCAAAGTAGAAATATTGAAACACATTTTTAGGGTTGAAATCAAGTTTGTCGTATTGTATACTTTTAACACTTTGGTCTTTTACCGGAAGGTATCTGGCTCCGAGATTGCCACCCTGCAGGGTGGCTTTCGTTTTTACAGATAGTCCCTAAGGCGGTCAAGTACTAGGCTATGTTCAAAATCATCAATAATCCGAATTTTACGATTAAGCCTTGAGCTATCCAAAAGCTTTATTTGACTAATGATGGCCGAGGTGCCAGTAGAACTTAGAGGAACATACCAGCTTCCTTCTTTTCTTTTAGAAGTAAGTGGGATAGCTAAAAAAGTCGTAGGAGAAACTTTTTTTAGGATCAGAACCGGCCTTTCAAAAAATTCATTCTTTCCATCCTGTTCACTGCCAATATTTGCACCAATTGAACAAAACCATATTTCTTTTTCTCTCCAGAAAATACCTGTGGGTCTTTCTGTTTTTTCGTGTATTTTTTTCTTGAGTTCAGTCCACCTATTGAAATCTTTGTTCATATTCTCTAGGATAAATAAATGGAAGCTAATATTTATTAATTTATTATTAAATTGAATTTATCCATAGTGATATACTAAATAAAAAATGTCAGTGCATAAAAACTTCACCCACACTTCAGACTTCATAATATATACCCTCTTACTATTAAGTGTGTTCTTAGAATGGCTTTTTCCTACTGATCTTGGAATAAACAGATTTGTCTCCGTGACATTAGGGGTATTTATGCTTTTAAGTTCATGGCTACTAATTTTTATTGCAAAATATCAGTTTAAAATGCACGGACAAAAAAGTGGACCAGGAAATCAAACGACCTCACTTATTCAGAGCGGACTTTTCAAATACAGTCGAAATCCAATTTATCTTGGAGTGATTTTTATCATTCCAGCTATTGGATTAATTATAAGCAGTATATGGCTAATCTTAACAATCATTCCCTGCTTTTGTATGCTTAAAAAAATCTTGATTGAACCTGAGGAAAAGTATCTTTTGGGTAAGTTTAGTGGTGAATATGTAGATTATTGTAAGAAAGTTGGACGGTGGTTTTAATTGGTATGCACAAATGCAAAAAAGCTGGTAATATCAAAATATGAAGCCCGAATCCCAACCAAAAATGGAAGCTGAGAAAAGTGGAAAATTTTTAGAATTGTATAAGCTGGAAAGAGCAGAAATGGAAAAACTTCAAGAAAGAATCCGCGAAAGCGACGGATTTATAAGAGTTTTTATGCACGTACTCAGTTATATAGACCCCGCCAATTTGCAACACCCGAATGAAATGAAAACTCTTTTGGTTGCTGGAGGAGTAATGCGATCAGAAAATCAACAACCAATATTCCTTTTTGAAAATGAATTTAGAGTACAAGAAGTTATAAATCTTTTAAATCAGCAAGGGGGACTACTTAAAGATACTTACATTATTCCAACTTTAAATGGTTGGGGTTATCCTGTCATACCAAACAATTTAGAAAATAGAGATGCTAACGAATATAAGCAAAAAGCTGGAATATTCTTTGCAAAACTTTTGACAGATTTAGGAGTCACAAAAATTATGGCTGGTGGAAAAGAACTTGAGGTAAAAGATGAACAGCTTGAGAATTGTCTTGGAAACTTTATACGATTTATACAAAACTATAGTGAAATTGAAGTTAAGCTGTCATTAGGGTCATCTCCGCTTAATCGGAACTCTGAAGAAATAAGAGATGGTCACCCTGAATTGTTATAATAAGTACACCTTGATTTTTCCCCCATATACTGCAATATATAGATGTGTATATCGTCACAGTCTCTCCTATCGCTCGCGGTGCCTTTACTGACCAACTAACTTATTGGTCAGCGCACTTTTTCAACCCCGGATCAATCATCTCAGTTCCCTTCCGAAGCAAAGAAATCAGCGCCTTGGTCCAGCGATGTGAATCAGCATCAGACGCAAAAATGGGAGTAAAGAATGCAAATTTTGAAGCGAGGAAAATCGAAGAGCACGCAAAAGAGATAAAATTAATAAGAAGCGAATCCGTCGAAGCAGCACGTTTCATCAGTGAATTTTATTGTCTACCCATTGGATCTGTCTTATCAGCATTTATTCCGAGTTGTGCTTTTAGTATAAAAGAAAGTTCAGTACAAGAAGAAAAAAAGCCAGATATAATAAAAATTGATACTAACGAGAGTGGTGTAAAAAGTAACCCTCCTGCTGCAATTATTGTATCTCGTGCTCCATCATCTGAAACCCTGACTGTCCAATCTGCCACCGAAGATCGGGCAAAAACTTACAAAAGTATTATCAGAGAAGAATTTGCTCGCAGGAAATCAGTCTTGGTAATTGCCCCTCGCATCATTGATGCTGAAAATATTTTTGAACAATTAACAAAAGGTATTGAAGGATCGGGGGTCATAATTCACAGCGGAATGTCTAAAAAGAAAATTGAAGAAGAGTGGCAAAGGGCAAAAAGTGCCAATCATTCAATCATTTATGTTTCGACCCCGGGTTTCTCTATGATTCCCCGAGACGACATTAGTGTCATCATAATAGAGCAAGAAGCTTCAAGAATGTATTTTGCTGGATGGTCTCCGATAATTGATTGGAGAATGGCTATTGAAAAGTACGGATCTCTCATCGGCGCTCGGGTGGTTTTAGGAGACACATTACTTCGAATTGAAACTCTAGAAAGGCGAGATAATGGCTTAATAAGCGATATTTCCCAAGCGGTTTTTCGCGTTGAAAAAGCTCCGCAAACAATTATTGTAGACATGAACGATAAGGAGCACAAAATCAAAGACGGCTTTAAATTAATTAGTGAGGAACTATGGTCAATGATCGGTTACGCTAAAAAGAAGAACGAACGCATGGTAATTTTTTGTTCAAGACGTGGCCTCTCACCACAAACCCTATGTGGTGACTGTGGAAAAACAGTCATGTGTACACGGTGCAGTTCCCCCGTCGTTTTGCACCAGCCAAAATCTGGTGACAGATTTTTCCTTTGTCACCATTGCGGAGAAAAACGCTCTGCTCTAGAGGCTTGCAAGAATTGTGGAGGGTGGAAGTTAACTACCCTCGGAATTGGTATAGATACGATTGGCACACTAGTTGAAAAAAAATATCCTGATTCAAAAATCTTCAAAATCGATAAAGATGCAATTAAAAAAGAATCCGATGGCAAGAAGATAATAAAGGATTTTCTAAAAAACGATCATGCCATACTTTTGATTACTGAAACCGGATTGCCATTCATACCCACTGTTCCATATATCGCAATCGCCTCATTTGATTCCCTATTCTCAATTCCTGATTTTAGAATTAGCGAGAGGATTGTTCACAACCTAATAGATCTAGCAGAAAAAACTGAGAAGTACTTCTTGATTCAATCTCGAAATGCAGAGTCACCACTTTTAAAAACTGTTGCGGGTGGCGGACTGATGGAATTTTTCCGAATGGAATTAGAAGCTCGCGAAAAAATGGAATATCCACCATTTATGACTTTTATAAAATTGACTATTTCTGCACCAAAAGCCACAGCGATGGAAATTCTGGAAGACTTACAGGAAAAACTCCAAGAATGGTCACCGATTATCTTCCCTGCCTTCACTGCCACTGTAAAAAATGAAGTGGTTATGAATATTTTATTGAAAATCGAGAACGATTACTGGAAAGATGTTGAAAAGAGCAAGTCACTCCGTCAAATTATCCTATCCCTATCGAGAGAGATCACCGTTCAGATAAATCCAGAAAGTATGTTATAAATGTCGTATATGGCAACTAAAAAAATACCCCCATCCCCAATTGAAATTGTTCAACAGGATAACCCCGTATTGCGTAAAAAAGCCCAAGCAGTGCCTTTAGATGAAATACCAACACCTAAAATCCAGAAAATCATAGCAGATATGATCAAGGCATTAGACTCGCAAGATGACGGAGTGGGTATTGCTGCGCCTCAAATTGGCCATTCATTGGCTATTTTTGCAATCTCTGGCAAGGCACTCGAAAGAATTAATCAAGCCAAAGATGGTGACGAAGCTCCCAAAAAAACTTACAAAAATCTAGTATTTATAAATCCAAGAATTATTAAACTTTCAAAAGAAAAAAAGTGGATGGACGAAGGTTGTCTATCTGTTAGATGGCTTTATGGAAAAGTAGAGCGATCAATTCGCGCTACAGTATCTGCATATGATGAGAATGGAAAAAGTTTTGAGAGAGGTGGAGGTGGAGTTTTAGCTCATATTTATCAGCACGAAGTCGACCATTTAAACGGAACACTATTTATCGACAAAGCAGTGGATTTAGAAGAAATGGAACCTGAGGAAAACGAAAATGCAAAATAAGATTATTTTTTTCGGAACTTCAATATTTTCAGTAGAGGTTTTAGAGCAATTAAAAGTACAAGGATTAGTTCCTGATGTAATTGTTACAACAACGGACAAACCCCAAGGAAGAAAACTCGTCATGACTCCTCCACCGGCTAAAATTTGGGCAACGGAAAATAATGTTCAGGTATTTCAATTTGAAAAGTTAAAAGATGAGGCAGTTGAAACATTAAAGTCTTTAAACGCAGACTTATTTATTGTAGCTTCATATGGAAAAATTATTCCTCAGGCGGTTTTGGATATACCACCGAAGGGAGCCTTGAATATTCACCCTTCTCTCCTGCCGGAATATCGTGGGCCTTCCCCGCTTCAAACTTGCATTTTAGATGACTGTAAAAATATTGGAGTGACGATTATAAAAATGGACGCGGAAATGGATCATGGGCCAATTGTTTACATGAAGCCATTTGAAATTCCAAATTGGCCAGTGAATGTTCTGGAACTTAAGAAAATTTTAGCAATTAAAGCAGCAGATATGCTTATTAGAATTTTACCTGCGTGGCTTGTTGGGACCGCTTTAATTATCGAGCAAGCTCATGACCAGGCAACCTTCACAAAAAAGATTGTAAAAGCAGATGGTGAAATTGATTTGAGCGGAGATCAGTGGAAAAACTACTTAAAAACACAGGCATTTTTTGGCTGGCCAGGAACTTTCTTTTTTACTGAAAGGCATGGAAGGAAAATCAGAGTGAAGATAAATAGCGCTTCTTTTGATAAAGAAAATAATAAATTAGTTATCGAGAGAGTCACCCCAGAAGGAGGAAAGGAAATGAGGTACGATGATTTCTTAAGGGGAATTTAGGAATACCCACTTTCCCGTCACCCGTTGACAATTAATTAGCAATGGGTGGTCTGGCTCTACCCATTTACAATTCTATTACCCCTTAATCATCCTCTTCACCTTCTGCGCTCCCTTCTTTTTCAAAACTTGATTCTTGTCTTTGGCAGACGCAAGCATGTCATGGATTTCATCCTTTACAATATCGATCGCAGAATAAATATCAGTTGATTCTGCCACAGCATAAGGATTTTTTCCCTTAGTCATTTTTTCCTTGTTGATTCTGATTTCTGCTTTGAAGACATCTCCTTTCTTGTGGTGTTTAGTTGTACGAGCCAATTCGACGACAACTATTGCTTCGTCGTGTAGAAATTTCTTTATGGTTGAAAGCTTCTTTGTTAAATACTGATTGATTTTGTCGTTAATCTCAACATTCGTAGCTTTGATGGTGATGTTCATATATTTAATATTAAGCTGGTATGGAGTCATTATACGACATTATCTTCTTACGAGCTATTGCGAGTTAGAAGATAAGAAGTGCCCTTGTGGTACACCTATTTCAAGAATCTTACCTCCCATGTGGTGTCCGGTGATTATTTTGATTTTTGAAGTTGAAATACTGAAGTGATTTGCGATTATTTCAATAACCCTCTTGTTAGCGCGATTCTCTTTGGCAGGCTCTTTTACTGATATTTTGAAGGAAGTGTCTCGGACTTTCTCGAGGTTCTCATGATTTGAGTCTGCGGTGACTTTGACGTGAATTAGCATAGAATTAACTTGATTATTGCATAATCTTTAGCTATGATGAAGCCCAGCAACAACGGTGTTGCGATACATTCCCCTGTAGCTCAGCGGTAGAGCAATCGACTGTTAATCGATTGGTCGTAGGTTCGATCCCTACCGGGGGAGCATAGAAGTGATTTTAGCCTCAGAATAAGCTTTTGCGTTGTCAGCAAAGGCTTTTTTGAGTTCGAAATTGTTTTCGAAGCTAAGCACTCGGTCACGGTACTTTCGAACTGGCGTTTTTAGCTCGTACTTCACTGAACCGTCTTTAATGATGATTTCACTGAATAGATTTTGCAGAAGCAGTCTTTTGTCACCTGATGATTTTCGTTTGTTGTAGATGCTCTTAGCCCTCTGAGCAAGGTCAAGAATGTCGATATATGTCTCAAAGTATTCAGCTTCCTGATTTTTGAGTTTCTCTAGCTCAGCTTGGATTTTCTTTTGGTCAGCGATAGCTGTATCGTTCTTGGTTCGCCACATCTCAGTAGAAATATCACCTGAGAGCTTATCATCGTACATACGGTCTATTTTGACCTGTAGAGAGGTGTATTGAGCGTTCAGTGTCGATATGACACTTAGCTTGTACTCAGCTTCTTTCTTGTGATTTTCTTTTATACGCCTCTGTATCTCTTTTGCTTCTTCAGCCGTAATGCTTTCGAATACGCTCATCACATCAATTAACCTTTTTTCAACACGGTCTTCTCGAACACCACCTTTTTGAGTACAGACTTTGTTGTGTTTACACGCACAATACACTCTGCCTTTTTGCACTTCAGACGAAATTGTACCCTTACACTCACCACATTTAATCATCTTAGAAAAGATATATTCGTGCCTTTGATAGAAAGGTGCTTTTCCACGAGTTCGCACTTCCTGAATGATGTCGTAAGTCTCCTTGATAATCAGGGGTTTATGAGTACCCTCACGCAATTCACCTTTCCAAAGGAAGCAACCATAATTGAAAGGGTCTTTAAGAAACTTCTCAATCTGACTTTTGTATAACCTCTTATCGAACCGAGAGCGAAGACCCACCTCCCACGCTTTTTCTTTAATCGCTTTCATCGAGTAATTACCACTCGCATACATCTCAAGCATTTTTCTCGCTTGGTTAAATGTCTTGTCATTTGGTACGAACTCTTTTTTACCTTTCTCACCAACTGATAGATAACCAAGCTTAAATGAGCCTGGGTATTTACCCTGTGAAGCTTTTTCAGTCTGACCCTTTCGTACTTCTTCAGAAAGGTTATTTGTGTAGAAGCGAGAAATGGCAACTTTCATATCCCACACAAGGTTTTCGTGTGCTCGTGTATTTCTGCTTACAATAAAGTTTTCTTTGACAAAATGCACCTCGTTTTCACCACTCATTATCCATTCGCTTATTACCGAGGCGTCTTTGAGATTTCGTGTAAGACGGTCAATTTTCTCAGAGAGAATAAGTTTGATTTTATTCTTTTTTACATAATCAAGCATCTCATAAAATACCTTACGGATTTGCTTGCCACTTGCTGACTCAGATATTCTGAATATCTTTACAACATCAATCTGATTTTTATCTGCGTACTGCTCAAGTAAGTGTTGCTGAGCATCTAGAGAATAGCCAGTATCTTCTTGTTCTTTCGAAGATACACGGCAATATAGAACACATTTTTGACTAAAGTTAGTTGAACTTTTCATAGCTTTATTTTATCACTTAATTGCTTATAAATTAACTGCCGAGCTACAACCGAGGTTTACCTTTTTGAATAGGTAACCTTGATATAGCTTCTATGTAGTCAGAAATGAGATACACGACTACGAGACCCTTTCTGAGAAGACTAGTCATTGGTACTGACTGGAAGTTCATCTTACTCATCTTTTTATCTCTAATCCATATCTGGAGACCCTACGACACAAATCAGACAGCTCGGTGGCAACCTCGGATAGCCATTTTCCAAGCTTTCGCATTTGTGCCTTAGAAGTCCCTTAATTATTTTCACGAAAACTGTCGTCCTTAATTTTCGTGTTTCGTAAGAGCATCTTTTTCTTCTCTGCTCTTAAAAGAAGTTTCTTCTGACATTGTAGGCTGTGGCTCACAAGAGCCTGAAATAGGTTCTCCACTGGTCATTGGAGAACCTATTTCAACCACCTGTGATGTCGCTCGATGCTTTTTAGCATCTTCAAAATCAAAACGAGCTAACAAGTCAAAAAACGTGACGATTTCGTCACTTACTTGTACGGCTTCTTTTGTTTTCTGATAACCAGTTAACGACATAAAGTGTCGTCCGTGGGTGAACCCTTGGACTACTTTATTGTTGCGTTATTTGGTCTTTAAGTATTCACTGAACTAGCTCAGGTATACCGAAAAAGGTAGTTTCTTTTTCCACTTTGTATAATCTGCTTTTTTCAGAATGTAACCCTCTAAGGTTTTAAGAGATTTCATATTTTTATTGTGGCTGTGGATAAGCAAAAACCGCACGAGCCATAATTTTGTTAGCTTCTTATCTTCACCAGTTCTCTTATAAAACTTCTGATATTCTTGCGGATTGATTGTCTGACAAATATTTTTTAGCTGTTCAATACTATACTCAAAGTAGATTTCATTTGTGAGCCATTTGTCATCTTTTAAGCCCTCGCTCTGCAACCCCAATTGAGGTATGAAATGCGGTAGATTTCTTTTTTCAGCAATAATCTTTTTTATTGAGTACTGAGGTAGAGACAAAAAATCTTTAACCGCCTCGGTCTCAATGCCAGGTGATATTTTGAGATAAATGCAATTATCATTTTCTCCTTGATTATGGTCTATCCACTCGATACCACTAAGATTTGAAAGTTTAATCATTTCATCAGTGACACAATCACAAAAGAAAAGTTCAGCCATAAAGTATTTTAACTGAGGTGTGTTAAGACGATATGCCACCTGAAAATTATCAAGCGTCACTTGTTTCCAAAAACGATAAAAAGCCTTTTTAATACCACCATTCAAGAGTATCTTGAAATGCTTTATCCTCTCTGGGAGAGAGCACTCAAGCAAGTAGAAAGTGTCGCCTATATGAAGCTCTTTCCTTATTTTTTGAGCCAGTTTCTTGGTCTTATCATTATGGATTTTCTGATAAACGACAAGATTTTTTCTATATAGCTTTTGCTGTAATGGTGACCAGTCCATAGCACCATTTTAGCAGTTTTAGAGCTTCTAAGCACTCAATTATCACTCTGGAAAAAGCCAAGAAAAAGAGAGGCTATTTGTGCAACAAAAGCCAATACCAAAATACTAACTACCAATGCTACTAAGCACGATGATACAAAACCAATTATCTCAACAAGATTGAAAAATGCAGATACTATTTTATGTGCTATTGCTTCCATATATCTTTACCAAAACTTTAGCTTCCTGAAAAACCCAAATACTTTTTGTACGAAGCTTTGCTCGGGTTGTTTTATTTCCTGTTGAAGCGATGAAGTTGTTGTGCTTGTGGCTAGTGTTTTCTCAATCTTTTCAGTCTCAAATAACTTTGTTTTCTCCTCAGTTTTCTTGGGTATAGTTTTCTGCAATGGAGCTATCTTTGTTGTGATAGTTGGTGTAATTTCTGGAGTTTTTACTTCCTCATTTTGTGTAAAAAACTCAGGGTGATACAAGCGATACAGCTCAACGATTTTCAAATAGTTGGCTGGATTGGAGACTTTGAGCAAGTTTATTTTTGCTGACCATTCATCAGCAGGTAGGGTCTCTAGCCACTCGTACAAATCGCCAATAGTAGCTTGTTTTTGTGGTGCAGTATCTGTTTGATATTTCTGTATGACAGTATCTCTTTGCTTGTCATAATACTCATCAATTTCTTTCATCTGCTTCTGTATTTCTTCTATCTGTCTATCTACATCAGCTTGATTATTGACTTGCTGTTGGTATTGAGATTTTTGAGCCTCAAGAGCACTGATTTGGCTTGAGTATTTGTTATCAATTTTAGTGAACACCTCAGAAGCACCACCCCAAGTTGAGAGCGTGCCATTCTGAGCTAGCGTACCTGTCGTGTATGTCTTTTCAGTTTCCCATTCCTGACGAAGCTCGGCTATCCTTTGGTCAATGACACTTATGGAAATTGTAGGACTATTTTGAAGCTGTGACTCTAAGCTCTTAAGGCGATACTCAAGAGCTGATTTTTCCTCTTGCTGTTTGATGTACACATCATTAGGCAAGTAGTTGTAACTTGTTGCGTATGCAGTAGAAAACACGCTGAAAAAGGCGAATAGAGCCACTGCAAAGGCATATTTATATGTAGGCATAGTTGAACACTTCTATACCCCAAAACTGGTTTAGCCAAACTGCACTATTAAAAATGGAGAGATTGCAGAAAGGGACAGCCGAGGTGTTCAACTACAACGGGAACCCCAAAGGAGTCCAATCATAGAACTCGGACTGCCCCTTTCTGCCTACGATTGGACAGAAAAGGCAAAAAGCCCTCACTCTATGGGTAAAAATCCCTATGTAGTTGAACAAGTAAAATATAGCACAAAAATAAGCTGAAATTAAGCCCTATTTGCTTTAGCTTTTGGAAAGTTCATTTACTCTCTCGATTGACTCTCTCAGCTCATCAGACATTTCAGGCGAGCGTGACCGATTACGCACTGAGGGACAGCCAAACTCGTGTGGTAGTTTCTTTGATAAATATCGCAAAGCAAAGTGTGCATCTTTCTCTAAGTACTCACAAATAGTCTTCCGTGCCTCAAAAATTGGCTTGCTTTTCCACCCTTGTTTTAGCTGTAAAAACTCAGGGTTCTTTTTTTGATAGTTGTAGAGGGTCTTTTCTGAAATATCTGCGAAAAGACAAGCTTCTGAGTCAGTACAGTCCATATGAAAAGCGGTTTTAAGTTCAGTTAAAACCTTGTCAGTTATTACAGTTGGTCTTCCTCCTCTTTTTGACATATTGGGAGCTTTTATGTGTTGCCTACACAGGGAGGTGCTTGATAAGGTAATTATATCAAAAAATGGCTGGAAATGTTAGAATGTTTTTATGAAAGACGACGCTACATTCTTTGTTGGACAAAAAGCTTTTATAAGAAAGGGTGATGAGGTTTTAGTACTTAATGACCCCAAGGAGGGCTTAGATTTTGCTGGTGGAAAGATACAGGAGGGTGAAGATGATTTGGTTACGTCACTCCAAAGAGAGGTGCGTGAAGAAACTGGACTTGAGATAAAAGTTGGTAACCCTTTTACTACTTGGGTCAATGAGTTTCCTGTACATCATAGATTTGCTGGTAAAAAAGTATTTCTAGTGGGTTATAAGTGTGAATATGTTTCAGGTGATATTACTTTGAGCGATGAACACAATAATTTTCACTGGGTCAATAAAGACAATTTTAATGAAGTCAGTGACGGCTCTGTTTTCTTTGACGCCCTTAAAAAATACTTTACTGAATAATCTATGATTTCCTTACGTTTTATCCCTATTTTTGAAGACAAGGAGTTTACTGATGCTGTAGCTGAGTACAAGCAGATTTGGGAAGCTGAGGGTGTCAGAATTATTGATGCTTTCAAACAGATAACAGGACTCTCTTTTGTTGAAAATCGGATAGCTATTGTTATATACGAGGGCGTGAGTTTTTCAGGACGTACCCCAAACGATATGATGAAATTGCGTGCAAGCTATACGGCTGATGTTAAAAAGGCAACACTCGTACACGAATTATCTCATCGCTTGCTTTTTAATCTCAAAAATAGACCTGAGGGTGATGAACACCAAGTCATTAACTTATTTCTTTATGATGTGTGGGTAGAGTTGTATGGCGAGGACTTTGCAAATGAAATGGTAGAAATTGAAAAAAAGCGAGCTGAAAATTATCAAATTGCTTGGGATTTTGCACTTTCACTTACGAAAGAGCAAAGAAAAGAAAAGTTTTCAGCCCTGCAAAAAAGCTTATAAATATGACAAATAATCAAGATGAAAACTCAATAAAAATTGTAGAGGCAATTCCTGAAGATGCAAAAGGGATTACTACTGTTTTGTATAAAACTTGGCTTGATACCTATCCCAATGAGGAAATAGGTATCACGAAAGAAGATGTTGAGGATAGCTACAAAGACGCTTTTACAGAGGAAAAAATAAAAAGTCAGCAAGAAAGAATAGCGACCACTCCTGAAAATCAAAGACGATTGGTCGCTAAAAATGGCACTGATGTTATTGGTATTGCCACAATGATACGTAATAATGATAACAATCAGCTAAGGACGATATATGTGCTTCCTGAGTATCAGGGTAAGGGTGTAGGCTCAATGCTATGGAATGAAATAAAAAAGTTTTGTGACCACTCTAAAGACACGATTGTTCAAGTAGCCACCTACAATAAAAGTGCTATCTCTTTCTATGAAAAGCTGGGTTTTGTTGATACTGGAAAGAGGTGGTCTGATGAAAAATGGAAAATGAGAAGTGGTGCAACTATCCCCGAAATGGAGATGATGATAATAGCAAAAAACCAAAAAGATTGGTCTGAATACTACGAAATAACAAAGGCTAAGCCACCCACAAAACTTCTTGTAAAAGCTCTTGAATATGTCACTGATAAAGGCAAAGCTATTGATATTGGAGCTGGTGCGTTGAAAGACACACGATACCTGCTTGAACAGGGTTTTGAGGTCACTGCGATTGATAAAAGCCCTTTAATGGAGCAGGGAGTCAAAACACTAGAAAATGATAAGGTTCAGGCTTTTACGACCTCATTTGAAGATTTTGATTTTTCTGAAAATAAGTATGATATTGCCTCTGCAATGTTTTCTCTGCCATTCACTGAGCCAGCACATTTTGAGACAGTCTTTATCAAGATAAAAAACTCACTCAAGAAAGGTGGTGTGTTCTGCGGTCAATTCTTTGGAATGAATGATGAATGGTCAAAAAATCCTAAGATGACTTTTCATACTGAAGCTCAAGTAAAAGAATTGCTCAATGGTCTTGAGGTGCTTTCTTTTAAGGAGGTTGAGGAAGATAGTACTACGGCAAACGGCACACCAAAGCATTGGCATATTTTCCATATAATCGCAAAGAAATAATTTATGAACTATATCTATCACTGGGTTCCAAAAGATATGCAAGGAGATGTACTTTTCCCTCTGAACACTCTTAAAGACACGCACCCTGATTTGTATGATAAGGAAGCAAGCAAATATGTAGGACGAGAACAAATAATGCAACACAAGCTTCCTGTTTTGAATTGCTTATGGAACGACGTATTGCATTTTTCCGCCGTTCACCCCTCAGAAGTAAAACAGGCTTTAATTGACGCTGGTAGAACAAAACCTTTTGATATTGAGTTTTTTGAAGTAGACCCACATCTTTTGACCACTGAAAATACAATTGTTTATTTATACAAGCACAGCAGTATGGCTGACAAATTGAAAGAAGATAATTTTGCGAAGTATAATCCTGATGATATGGCTCAGTATTCTGTATTGCCACAAGAAACAAAAGATTATTATAAAGAAATAATTTCTCAGGGTAAAAATCCGCTACTATTTCATCGAGTACCGCACATACTTTTCAGAGGCTCACTCGACACGTCAAAGATTAAAAGAATTAAAGCTTAAATGACTGAACCTCAAAACTTTACCCCTGCATATTTAGTAGCTTGTGCCGAACTGTATCACTTAGATTTTATCGCAAGCAATTTCACAAGGTCTGCAAAACTCCTACACGAGCAAGGAAATGGCTCTGAACATTCACAGTCATTTCACCTATTGGTATCAATGGCTTTTGAGCTTTTTCCTAAAATCCTCATCGGCTGTGAGACCTGTCTACTTCACCAAAACGACGTAACTCTGACGGTAGACGAAATAAGAGCAAAGATTGTTGATGAACACAGAAAAGTTGGTCATAATCTGAAAAAGCTTTTTGAGAAGTATCCTGACCTTATGCAAGAGCTTGAAATTGAAGCCGTCACGAGAGTCCCTGATGACCCAAGCAAAGAATGGTTTGTAAGCGAGTACCGATTTAAGGTTAAAGACTATCAGTACCTACTAAGTATCAAAGACGTGGAAGCTGTGAGGTACGGCTCATTCTCACAAAATCGTGATGTGGCTATGGACTGCACTGGTGATGAAAAGATTTTGAACCTGCTTTTGAAACTCCAAGAGTTTGTGCATAAAAAGAAATTAGAGACTATTCAGCAGATGAGGGCTACAATATAAAAATTAGACGGTAAGCAAAGACCTAACATCTCGTAAAGTGCTTGTAATATAAGGGTATTCTTTGAGCCAATCTATAGTTAGAAAGTCGTCCTGTAAAGCGAGCATTGTAGACAAACCTCTTTTACTGTTGTAATATCCCAGCAGTTCTTTAAACCTCTGGCTGTATCTTTTAGGGCATTTAGGTGTCTTGAAAGATGCAGCCACAACTCTAAACTTAGGCTGTTGCCACATACAAAACCACTGTCTTATGAAAAAAATTGACACTAAAACTGTTTCCACAATTCTAAGAAAGGCACAGAAAGGCCCTCGAATGACTGGTGGAAAAAGATGGTCAGAAGGACGCCTGAAAGTTATCTCGAAAGAAAACCCAGCAATAGCGACATTTCTGAATGAATTTCATTTTTCAGGTTCGAGATTCCACAGGATGTCGGGAATCGAATCTGCGGTAATACTCTACGAAATCTTCAGGGTGTCCAGCAGGAAAACTTCGTCGACGAAGAAGAAACCTGAGCCTGAAATCGTCTACGGCCCCGCTGGTCGCGACCGCATCAGAAGACGGCCTCAATTATAACGCCCGCCGACAACTCATACTGAGCCTGTCGCAGCGGGCTTTTGTATTTTTATACCCAGGAAGAAAACTTCCTACCCCTCCATCAAGCAGGTTCGAGCATCCTCCCACCTTTGGTGCCTTGTAGACAAAATTCTTTTCCCGTTGTAATATCCCAACAGTTCTTTAAACCTCTGGCTGTATCTTTTAGGGCATTTATGTGTCTTGAAAGATGCAGCCACAACGGACTAGTATCACTCACTTAAAATAAACCAGGAGATACAATGAACGACGCAGTCACGCAAGCAGAAAGAATCTTTAAGGTCGGTGAAGGTGTCTACTTCCGGTCAGACACGATGGGAACACCCGAGCTCGACGAACTCGTACGCAAAGCTGTTAGGAAACATGGTGCGGGCCCGCATGTCATCATTCGAACCGATATCGGCCGTGGCGATGGTAACCAAAAATTGAAATTCAAAGGATCCATCAGTGCCGGCCTCGGTGAAGATGCCCCGGCAGCTTCAATGGTCGATGAAATGACGTGGGACTCGCGTTATTTCAGTTCCATTCCCCGCACATAGCAGACACCAGCCCCAAGGCCCCATTCAGCGTTAGTCCCCTCGACTCACGTTGTTGGGGCCTTTCGTTTTTATGTGAGTAAATAAGTTCGAACCCCCTCCCGCCTTTGGAGCCGTGGTACGTCTAGGAAGATTTGGTATAATACATTTATGAATAAAGATGCCAAAAATTCAAAGTTAGAATATTGTAAGGAAGAACTAAAAAACCTATTAAATAAATTAGTTGAGGGAAACTATCACATTACGGCAGAATTTATCTATGACCATATTGCAAACTCTGGAGTGGACATGAAAATCCATCCTGAACTCCAAAACCAAAAAACTATGTACGAGTTCTTGAAAGAGGAAGAGGCTGTATAATTTTTGCTTACTTCCCCACCAAGTAGGTTCGAACCCTCCAGAGGGCTGCTGTTTGTATTCAATCGCTTTGCTCTTGAACAAACAGGGAGCATCCTCCCACCTTTGGAGCCAGCTATTGACTTATCTTATATTTATGTTATCTTTAATAAAGTAACAGTTTTTTGTCATTGGATTTTAGGCCCTGAAAGGAAGCCTTGGTGGTCCATTAACCCAACACCTAAAATTAGCAGAAATGAAACTTCGTTCCTTACATAACGGCTCGAAAGAAATCGGTTTCGGCCAAGCCTGCCGCCTGGTCGCTGAAATGGGACCGGAAATCCTTTACAGCCGATCCAACGAGCTTTTCATCATGCGAGATTCGAGAACAAATGAGTACTGGAGCCTCGAAGATGATCGCGTGCCAATCCATATCATGAAAAAACTCGCCAAACTAGCGAGTGGAATCATCGAGAACGATCAACTCAAAAACATGCCAGTCGAAATCTATCCTGATCTTCGTGCAGGCAAAGTGAACAGCAAGTCGCGCAAACAGGCAGTCGTCTTCCTTTGCCGACAAATAGGCGATTACAGCCAGCGGGTTCCATCTCTCGATGACCGAGGCTTCTGGATGAAGCTAGAAAAAGCCTTCCCTCCTCGTTGAGAAACTTTTGCAACCATCAAGCCACCTCAAGGGTTCAATTCCTGCGAGGTGCTTTTTATTTTACATAAATAGGTTCGAACATCGTCCCACCTTTGGAGCATTGTAGACAAAACTATTTTCCCGTTGTAATATCCCAACAGTTCTTTAAACCTCTGGCTGTATCTTTTAGGGCATTTAGGTGTCTTGAAAGATGCAGCCAAACTAAACCTCAACCACAGCAATTATAGACTGACATCACAAACACTAATTGTTTATGAAAAAACTGAAAGACATCATACCGAAGGGAAAAAAGCGGCTACTCAAAACCCTTAACGAGGCCGGCTTCAATACACTCGAAGATTGTGCGAAGGACCCTCCACGGATGCGAAACCTTCGCGGAGTTGGCAATGAAGCGGTTCTGGCAATCAAAGACCATTGCTTCAAAAATGGCATCGTCTGGGCAGGCCTCGACCAGTATGTCAAAGAGGTCTCACATCACCTGGTCAAACGCCACAAAATTCCAAAAAAGGAGGCCGAGAAAATCGCAACCATCTTCTTCTGGGAAAGCGTGACCCCGCACACACTTTGGGGGAAATTCTTCTAGCCCGCCCATGACAACTCATACAGAGCCTGTCGCAGCGGGCTTTTGTATTTTTATACTTCTCTCTTTGCTAAGTAGGTTCGAACATCCTTCCAAGTTCGGAACCGTGGTACGTCACTAGACTTTTTTTAAATTTAGGAGTAATTTAGATTCAAACCCCAGCACAATTCATATCAACCAAGGAGGAAAAATGCCCAGTATCGCCGACGAGTCATTGCCAAGCTTTCTCATAAGAGCTGGATATACAGTCAGGGCGCCAAACGAAAAACTGCCTGATGATATCCAAGAAAGAGGAGAAATCATAAGCACAGATGAGGATATAGCTCTAACAATTCTGCAAGCTTTTCTTGAACGCTATTACAGGGAAAGTGACTACGACGAAGTGAAGGTGCTTCGTACTTATGTTGACAGCACCATTCTGAAAGCCGAGTCAGGATTCGAAATAATCCAAATCACCATCAAACAAATACGCCCCAAATTAGCTACGTATGAAGTAAAAACACTTAAGCAACTCTAAAACACACCGCCCCCATGAAGACCACTCGTGACAGGGGTGGTTTTTGTTTACTTCCCCACCAAACAGGTTCGAACATCCTCCCACCTTTGGAGCCAGATAGAACAGAAAAAACCATACAGACTATGACTTGACTTTGACGTAGTACGAGCATATTATATACCCATACCTTCTGTCGCTTCGGTGGCAGAACGCGAAACCGCAACAGCAATGTTGCGGTTTCTGCATTTTATATATAAAATTGCAAAATGAAATTAAGCGTCTATATTGATGGTTTCAACTTATACTATGGATGTCTTAAGAATACTCCCTATCGTTGGCTTGATTTACATAAAATGTGTAGTTTTTTATTTCCACATGATGAAATAGTAAAAATTAAATATTTCACTGCACCAATTAAAATTAGAAATGATAGCGACCCAGATAGACCAAACCGACAACAGATATACTTACGAGCACTTCGGACAATCCCCAATCTTGAAATTATTGAAGGTTTCTTTTTGAGCCATGAGGTGTCGATGAAATTAGCCAAAGGAAAAGGTTACGCCAAGGTCGTAAAAAGTGAAGAAAAAGGTACCGATGTGAATATTGCAACTCACCTTGTCCATGATGCACACAACAAGTCATTTGAAAGAGCCGTAGTAATCTCAAACGATTCTGATTTAGTGACCCCAATTCACATCGTTGCACAAGATTTAAAATTGCCTGTTACAGTAATTAGCCCTTTTGATAGGAACAACATCCAACTTAAAAGTGCGGCGACAAATATCAAGCAAATTAGAAAGGGTTTACTTGGGGCTAGCCAGTTTCCTGAAAAATTACAAGATGATATAGGAGATTTTTATATACCTGAAAAGTGGAAGAAACCTGCTGATTTGTAATGTGCATTTTTTGCACATTACTTGAACTATCTGGAATTTCCGGATAGTTGAATTAAGCAGGTTCAAACCCTCCCGAGGACTGCGGTTTCAAAAGCTTCTTTGAAGCTAAGAAGTCGGGAGCATTACGCGTCACTAGACTTTTCATGTTTTCATGATATTGTGTTGTTAGGCGAAATCTCGTCTTCAACAGCACATCACACAGCTGGCGTAAAAACTGGCACAACAACTTAATACTGACATGAACACACCTTCTGACATCCTCATCCTTCGCACCATCGTTGGGGGCATTGCAGCAATCGTCAAAATGATGGGTTACTCCAAAACCCTCGTGAGGGATGAGGACTACCAAACATTCACTAGCGCAGATAGTGCCCTAGTGAATGTTTATGTGACCGCTAAACCCCAACTCCTTATCGTAGATTCATTTGCCGGAGACATGGCAAAGAGCGTAGAATTTGTCAAAACTGCACGTGAGCGTAACCCGCAACTGGTCGTGATTCTCTTTGCGCTTGGAACCGAATCACATCCGGTTTTTGACAAAGTAGTCAACTATCAGCACGAAAGCTGGTTGGACTATCTCCTCTCGCTCATCAACCAGTTACGCAAAGGCGAACTAAGGCACTCGTAGTGTAATCCGCGTCCCGACACAAGATAAAGCTCACCACGAGCCTACAACTTGTAGCGGGGATTTTTCTTTACTTGGTTAAATAGGTTCGAACATCCTCCCACCTTTGGAGTCGACTATTTTCTAGAAATCAAATTCAAAACCAGCGCCACCACTTTGTCTTTATCCTTCGGATCACTACTCGCAACAAGAATAGTTAGAGCGGTAAGCGCTGAAGGTGTGAGTTTTGTAATATCCAAAATATTCGCTTTCTTTAAAAACCATACAAAAGCAAAAGCTCCGCTTCTTTTATTACCATCAGTGAACGGGTGATTTTTAACCATAAAATACAGTAGGTGTGCCGCTTTCTCTTCAACACTTTCATACACATCTTTACCTGCGAAAGATTGCATCACATTTCCGACGATTCCTGATACTGACCCAGCTGTTCTTTCCATTCCAAAAATATCAGTTGCTTCTGATTTTTGAATAAGTTCTGTTTTTAAGTGAGAAAGACTTTCGGATATTGTTTCAGCGGTTAATTCAACTTTCTTTTTAGTTACTTTACCTTTTAGTAATTCGTCTCTGTCATATGCATCGAGTGACAACCAAGTGTCAGCAAATAAAGACACCAGATCAACGACATCTCCTGTATCAACAGTGGCTCCTTTCGGTAGTAACTTTTTAATGTCATCTAGGACACCCATAAATTGCGTATAGTTTTGTGCAATACGCTTTTTGTTTATTGCATATCCATCTATGATGTAGCCTCGGAGGGTTTTGGTAGCCCATTTGCGGAATTCTATTGCTACCTTTGAATTTGTCCTGTACCCAACTCCCAGAAGAACATCTAGGGAGTAAAAAATGGTGGGTTTATCAGAATTTGCAATATGCATTTTTTGCATATTGCTTTTTTCTTCAATTTCTCCGTCTTTAAATATGTTCTTTATGTGACGCGATACCACAGATTGATCAATTGCAAACAATTTTACTATCTGGGCTTGTGTAGCCCACACTGTTTCATGGGCAAAATCTCCTTTGAGCTCTATGGCCCCTGACTTGGCTTGGTAGATGATAATTTGACTGTTTGTTTTCTTCACGTGGCTATTTTATCAGTGCATAAACGAATATCAATACTAAATGGACCGTTTATTGTGTTGTAATAAGGTTCGAACCCTCCCGAGGACTGCGATTTCAACAGCTTCTTCGAAGCTAATAAAATCGGGAGCATCGTCCCACCTTTGAAGCCAGTTGGAGTTATCAGCTAGTGCCAGATCAAGCGTAGAAACTATTGTAATCCCCTTAAAAGGTGCTACCCTTAGAGCAATTATTATTTTAGTTACAAATATGAATATAACAAAAAAAGTTTTAGGTAGTACGTTTGCTTTAGCTTTATTATTGGCAAATTATAACGTTGCTTCAGCAGCTTCAAGCGCTGATTTACAAGCTCAATTAACTGGCCCGTCTTCTGTAGCTATCTCAACTCCTACAGTTTACACAGCAACAGTGAAGAATCTTGGTCCTAGTACTGCTACAAACGTAAAGATTGTACTTACTATGCCTCTGACAACCACTAGCCCTCAAGTTTACATCTTGGGTGATGTTTCAGGTTTGGATTCAAAGTGTCAAATAGTAGCAAATAAAATTTCTTGCAATATGGGACAAGTCAAAAAGGGCAAGTCAGCGAGTATAAACTATACTTACAAAGCTCCTGTATCTACAAGTTTACTTACTATGACAAATACCGTATCTTCTGCTATTCAAGATAATAATAACGGAAACAATCAGGCTTCACTTACCCCGAACCTTGTTTACCCAGACAGAACAATAGTATCTGCTGATGTGAACAGTTCTCATTGTACAGGTACAAGCTTAACTTCGTACTTTGAATGTTTACTTTTCCCTAGTTCACTTACTAACCATGACACAACATTAAATAGTGACTTTAGTATCACTTTCTCTGAACCAGGTTACACAGGAGTTTGGTCACAGCCTAATTCAAAGCAACTTCATTTCGAATACTTTGATGGAGTTGGAAAAATAGCAGAATTTAATGGTTTTGCTATCAATGGTGCAAACTGCTTCGATGGTATGACTACATTCTTTCCCAATTCTAACTATGTAAGTCCTTACCACGTTTGTATCCAATAGACTTAAATTAAGTTAATTTTCAGGGTCTCGAAAAATCACCTTAGAAATAAGGTGATTTTTCTTGTTCCAAATAGTATTCAGAACTTCTGATATACTACTGAAATGAATAACCAAAAAGGCTTTGTTCTACCCATTATGATGATGGCTGCAATTTTAATCGTTGCCGTTGGATTTTTTGTTTATAAACAAAATAAAAATATATTACCCCTTCAAAAAATAATGACTACTTCTGAAGAAGAAACCTATAGTTTCAATGAATTTGTTTCTGCAGATGAAAACATGGATTATGAACTTGTAAAATTGTCCGACGGAACCTACGAATTAAATATTGATGGATTTCAAACAATGACAAGAATTAAGGCTCATGCAGAAGGTGCTGGTCAGGACTCTGCAAAGTTGGTTTTTGATTCATACAACAAGGACAATGTGGGAGGAACTCTTAAAAAAGGAGAAACTCTTTTTACCTATACATTTGGAACAAGTATCAACGAACTTATAATTCTCAAATGGCAAGCCCTCCAACCAATTGATTCTAAAAATCTAAGCGGTGCTGTGTTTGTAAAAAATACTAAAAATTAGGCAGGTTCGAACATCCTCAAACCTTTGGAACTGTTTAAAAATCGTTGACAGTTTTTAATACAGGTTGTGTATATATAAAGCTTTTTAATATTGATTGTCACCGGCCCACACCCCGCCATCACCTTGATATAGAAGAGGGGTTTTTCTTTCCAGGTATACTGGTATACTTTAAACATGAAAATAAAAATGCCTGAAAACTACAAAAAAAGTAGTCTCCCGAATTACCTAATTTTAATTCTATTGTTCTGTATTTTAATTTTATCCCTTCCTGCAATAGTAATTTTTGGAATTGAGAAGGATCAAACTGAGAAATCAACAGAATCTCCCACTCCCTTTCCTGTGACCGTGGATCCTCAAAGAAAACTTATTACTGAAAATACGGAGGTAAATGCCTACCTTGAAGGAAGTGGCACCAGCTCTCCTTTAGAGGCAAACGTGTCGGGTGTATTCACCTCTATATGGGACGGCCTAAAATCGGCATTAATTACTCTTGCTGAAACACCTTGGTACCACAATATAGCCAGTGTTGCCGGGATTGATGGACACCTAGTAACCATCAGGCCTGGTATGAGAAAGGAACAAGTGGCTAATGCCTTTGCTAAGCCTTTGGATTGGACCAAGGATGAGAAGAAGGAATTCATGACCCCTGCTGAAAATTCTAAGCTTCCCTTACCCGAAGGATCATACTTTCCTGACACTTATTTTGTGAGCGATGAAATGACACCGGACGATGTCCAAAAACTTATCAATAAAAGTTTTAACGAAAACGTAGTGCTTCGCTACGGCACTTCAACGGAAAAAATAGTACCTATGGAACAAGCATTAAACATTGCCTCCATCATCCAACGCGAAACTATTGGAAACAAAGACGTGCGATTAATATCTGGAATTCTATGGAATAGACTTTTTAGTGACATGAAGCTACAAGTAGATGCCACACTTCAATATGTTAAGGCTAACAAAACGGCGAACGGAGATTGGTGGCCGACAGTCATACCTAGTGATAAATATATAAAATCTCCTTACAATACCTATCAAAATAAAGGCCTACCCCCAACCCCAATTGCAAGCCCTTCTGTTGGTGCAATCTTGGCCGCCCTTAACCCAATAGAGACACCCTGCCTATACTATTTTAATGACAAAAAGGGAGAATTCCATTGTAGCGAAAATTATAAAGATCACGTCAACCTCTTAAGGAAGTACTACTAAAAACATTATGCCGATTTCAAAAACTCGATCCATATTAAATTTAATTGCTCTACTTATACTTCTGATTGGAGGTTACAAATATAGAGTCGAAATTATTAATGTTTGGAAAAGTGGTCTAAATCAACTTCGTCCATGTCAAAGTCCAATTACCTATTCAATCAATACATTTGATACTAGTTTCGGATTTAGTAAATCAGAAGTCCTAGTTGATATTCAAAAGGCCGAAAAAATATGGGAATCATCAATAAATAAAGAGCTTTTTGAATATGCGCCAGACGGTGGCGGTGACTTAAAAATAAATTTTATTTACGACTATAGACAAAAGGCTACAGACGGCATGAAAAAAATTGGAGGGGCCTTAAATAACGACCGTGCGAGTTACGATGCTTTAAAAATCAAATATGATGGATTACTGTCTAATTACAATGAAGAAAAATCTGAAATATCATCTCTAACGGCAACTTATAATTCAAGTAAGGCTGCTTATGAAAAAGAAGTGTCTTACTGGAACAAGCACGGTGGTGCGCCAAAGGATCAGTCCACTAAACTGGAACAGCAGAGGGTAGATTTGAACAATCAGACGGCAATAATCAACCAGCACGTAAGCAAGGTCAATATTTTGGTTGATACAATACGACAAGCAGAGGAAGTTTTAAATGGTCTGGTAGATACACTAAATCTTAAAGTGCAAAAATATAACAACCTCGGTGATTCAACAGGACGTGAATTTAATGAAGGAGAATATTCAAGAGACTTCCGTGGAACACGAATTAATATCTATCAGTTTAAAGATGAAAACCAACTTGTCAGAGTCCTAGCTCACGAACTTGGACATGCGATTGGGCTTGAACATATTGATAACCCAAAAGCTATCATGTACTACCTAAACGAGGGTGTGAATGAGGAAATAACAAAGGATGATTTTGTGGCATTAAAAAATAGGTGCGGGATTAATTAAGCATTAAAGAAAAAACCGCCGGAGGGCGGTTTTTTCTTTAATGTGTCTTCTAGTCAAAACTAGTTACCCACAGACGCAGATCCAGTTGAGCAACAATTGCAGTTAGACTTGTGACCAAAAATTTCAACAATTGCTGATAGACCAACCAATACGTAAACAACCTGTACTGCAACTGGCCATGAACCAAGAAGAACTTCAACCAAGTTCCAGTTGAAAAGACCAACGAGTCCCCAGTTAAGACCTCCAACAACTAGTAAAATGAAACTGATTGTGTGTAAAGATTTCATTGAGTTTTAAATTAATTTATTAACCTTTTAGGGTCCTTTTAATTATAGCACTTGCAGGAATTAACAATTTACAATATCCACATGCTCTGAAATATCGGTTTTACTGGTAAGTGCAACCAGAAACTTCTGAACACTGAGTGTCATTCAAGCTACCACAAGAGTTTCCATTTGAATAACAACTATCGGATTGAGATGCGATGTAGCCAGCGCACATACTTTGTGAATTGTAGCTTGCACATGCTAATTCATCGGTTATTGTTGAACAATCTCCACTTGTGGTGTAATTTCCGTTACAAGTAGAGACCGAACCATCCCAGGCACAACCGGAAGTACTGGTACAATTTGTTTCATCACTATCAAAGTTGTGACAATCGTTGCTTACATCATATGAACCACTACAACTGTATGATGTAGCACCTCCCCACGTACATATATTATTGTATCCAGTTGATGTACACGCATTATAATCCTGTCCATCACAACTTATAGTGGGTGTACCTGAGCATGACATGTTACAATTCATTAGACCTGGGTTTACGTTCGGATCACTATCATTACAGTCGTCAACTTCAGCGTAGTAACCATCACTATCAGCGTCTGTAAAAGTACAATTCCCTTGACCTGGATTTACGTTCGGATCACTATCATTACAGTCGTCAACTTCAGCGTAGTAACCATCACTATCAGCGTCTGTTAAAGTACAATTCCCTTGACCTGGATTTATGTTTGGATCACTGTCATTACAATCGTCAACTTCGGCGTAATACCCATCACTATCAGCGTCTGTTAAAGTTTGGCTTGATCCAAAAGAACCACCCGATTGAACCCCAGGTATTCTATCGAAAATAACACCAACACATGTAGCACCTGCAAAGACAGGAAAGATAGACGCCGTATTACCGTTAGCATTAGCAGTAGTAGTGTCACACATATCCATCAGATCCTGATTAGACCTTACATTTAAAACCACACCATAATTACGATTTATATACGTATTGCCATTGGTTATTTGATCTTTGTCTGTAATTTGCTTTGTATATATCGCAGCAATATTAGTAGCATCATCATGATAATAATATATACAACGATCAACAGGACCGTTATCCATACCTCTCAATTTATTAGTCCAACCTGAACCTGTCATACTGCGAATACAATCAGGATTTGAGGCTGCATATGCAGTTTTTATACCCAAATTAGAAAATATTTTTGACAAAAAACCGGATTGATCGTCTTTATTAGCAAACTGTTTATTGTTAAGCACGGTTGCAGCCTGAGGGTATTGTCCACCATTATTAAGCGCGTACAATTCTAATTCAATTTTAAGTTGTTGTACTTGCTGAATTGATTTTGAATCCTGAGCTTTTTCTCTTGCAGAAGCAAGGGAAGATAGAACTATTGAGGAAAGGAGGCCAATAATTGCGATTACTACTAGTAATTCTATTAGAGTAAAACCCTTATTATAATTTTTATATTTCATACTATTTTTTCTTAATGATTTGATCATTTCTAATTTGAGCGCTTTTTATTTGAGCATTTTTAGCCAAATCTTTTCTAATTTGAGCATTTCTAATTTGTTCTAATGTAATCGAATTAATAGTTGATCTTTTTAATGTTTGATGAACAAAATAGAATGTTAAAATCAAAACAACCACCAAGAAACCTATTAATAGGTACCTAGCGTTTTTTTCATTCCTTACAATCCTCTTTCTAATAAGAAAACCTATAATTCCTTGTCCTGAACCTTCTTTTTTATTGTGTTTTAAAAGTGCTGTCATAGCTGATGTTTGATCAGTGTCGTATTCGACGTTAGTTGGCAAATTCATAATAAGACAAATTATATCATAGAAATTTCCTTTAACGGAAGAAAAACTTTGTGCTGTGGATATCCTCTTACCTGCTTATCTTGATAGTAGAAGTTGTTGACTCGGCATCTGCATATAAGTTTATGTGACCGTAAGAATCCTGGTCTATACTGTATTTTGTATTAAAACTAGCAGGAGAAGAATAGTGGGCACCGGGTTTAGAGGGGTCAAATGGTAATGTTTGAATGTGCTGTGGGACGAGGCAGTCTGCAATATTGAAGCCTCCTGATGAGTCCATGTTGGTTTTTGTATTAACCGGTATATTAGTCGGGATGTTTGCACAGTATAATATTCCATCATGATCAATCATATTCTGGCTTATGGAATTCAGTATAGAAATCAAGTGCGAATTCCTTTGGGAGTCTCGAGCAAACTTGAATTGCTTTGTCGGGTTTAGAGAAACCATTACTATGGTAGCCAGTATTGCAATGATAGCGAGAACGATTAAAACTTCGATAAGTGTAAAGCCTTTTTGTTTTTTCATATAGACATAATAATGTATCAACATTAAATAAACTTAAAAAATTACTGAAGAATAGTTTTTATAATTTTAGGTCCTATATGCGATATTTGAATGGTACTTTTTAGTGACACGACAATTACTTTTGGATATATAGATATGGGCACATCAACTGTACCAGTGGCAAAGACATCGATGTATATATCCTTATCTTTTACGTCATTATTTGTAACTACTGAATATTTGCAGTTAAAATTTAAAAGTTCTGCATTTGATACTCTATATAAAAAGTTTATATTTAAGCGTGCCGTCGCCACTTCTCGACACGACAAGGCCGAGGCGACGGCACGCTCATAATACTTTGAAAACAAAAAGTCCCTTTGGTTATTAAACAAAAAATAAGAATATCCATACAAAATAAAAGTAGCCGATATGGTCAATAAAACAACTATTAAAACGAGAACTGCTCCCCTGTTTTTTATCACCAAATAAACTTAACAAAACTTACATTAAGAAAAAATCAATTTATCCTTAATCTTTCATTATTGTTGCGCGCTTTTTAAAGTAGAAATATGTTCCTAAACACAAAACTATAACAACAAGCGCACTGGTGCTTATTTCAGATACAATCTTGTCGATCAGACGAATATTGTGGGCAAAAATTGAACCAATAGTTATATAAGCCCCCGCCCAGATGAACGCACCCGTCAAATTCAGTCTCAAAAAACGACTTGGTAGCATGTGCGTTGCCCCAGCAACCAATGAAATTATGGGGCGGATTGGTCCAATAAAACGTCCGAATAAAACGCTCTTACCTCCATGTTTTGCAAAAAACGCTTCCCCACTTTGAATATGTGAAAGCTTTAACAATCGATTGTGCTCTTTAAAAAACTTGCGTCCATAGCGCCCTAATAAATATCCGATTATATCCCCTACTGTGGCTCCAATTACAGATAGCAAAATCATTATCCCCAATGAACCGTATCCATTCGCAGCAAAAACACCGAATATTAATAAGATTAGTGTTCCCGGCATAAACGTCCCAATAACCGGAACAGACTCTAAAAGTGCCATCAAAAAGACACAAAAATACAGCAATAACTGATTATGCTTAAACCCTTGAAGAAACGAAATTAGGTAATCCGTAAAATTTTCAAACATAAATATGTCTTATATTCTACTCTATAAGTCCTTAGGGTCAAAGATGGACGGAGGAAACTCTTCTCCGGCAAGCATTTTTGAAATCTTCATGCCACCATATATAGAAGGAATAATCCCTACACCATTACAACCAAGATTGTACAATAAATTTTTGTTTTTAGGATCAGGACCAATTAAACGAATTCCCCCTGGTGTATAGCAAAGCAATCCATGCCACTGAAATTTGTACTGAAAATGTTCCCCTTGAATCTTTTTATAAGTCTGTTTTACGAACTCGCTTATCTCATCACCCATTTTTTTATCAAACTCGTATTCGCGCATATATTTTCTGGTATCTCCTACCAACACTTCAGGCCCGCCAATGCAAATCAAATTATGTTTTTCGTTTTTCTCTACCTCGTATGGACGTCTTGTAACATAAAAATATGGTGCTTCATGATATGCGTCAAGTCCTTTGTGAGATCTTAAGAACCCTTGATCATAATAACTAAGTCCAGCCGGTTGACGATTCAGTTCCTCCAAATATCCAGACATGTACCCGATCGCCCCTTGAACATTCTGATGAAATGCTGTGTCAATATCATTTCCAGTATTATTTTGAAGTCTAACGCGCTCGAAACCATTCGTGCACAAAACTACTTTTTGGCAATTCACATCATATTGATTTTCTTGTTTTCCGTCTTTTCGATTTGTAATAGTCTTTAATAAAACCATGTGCTTTTCTAAAATAACATCAGCGACTGAGGTGTGTTCAGCAAGTTGGAAGCGACCTGGATAAGTTTTTAGTAAGTACCCGACCAGTTCGTCCACCATAAGTGCACTATTCACTACTGCCTTCTTTTGAGAAATAACAGCAATATATTGTGGGTCTTCTGTCTCAAGTAGCGATAAGATATCCTTGTGCGGAATAAGATCATACAGTGATCTATACTCCCCAGGAATCTGATCAACTTCCATTACGTGATCTGCAATATAAATAGGAGAAGTACTCATTCCTGCCTCTCTCCTAAGAGCGTTGTTTTTAAGCTCGTCAATCAAGAGTTCAATTCCTGCAAAACCGCTATAACCTACAAAAGAAGAAATTGGTGTAGTTAAATTTGCCTCTTCAAAAATTTGATCAAGCAGTATCCACGCCGAATGCAGCGCTTTTTCCCCATCTGCTGCTTTTTCCAAACCAAACTCTTTTACTATGTCATGAAATTCACGCTCGAACATAGCAATAACTTGGCCAGCATTATGGCCAGTTGATCCATGAGCAATTCGACTTCCCTCCAACAATAAAACTTGTTTGTCCGTATTTTTTAAAGTGAAATACGCAGTCATCACTCCTGAAATTCCCCCTCCAATAATTGCAATATCTGTCTTTGTATCCTCATGTAAGGTATCAATCGTTCTGGTAATTTTTAACTGGTGCAGCCAAGGTGAATTATTCGGATTCATGTGCCGAGGACCAGGTTCGAACTGGTGACCCCACGCTCTTCAGGCGTATGCTCTACCAACTGAGCTACCTCGGCAATTTGATTCTGCGGAATCATGTCGCGCTCCGTCCACTGTCTGCGCGACTACTTAAAATATTTTAATATACCACTCGCGCTACTGCTTGCATTCATAAGTGGGTTGTTTGTGACCTTATCATAGACATTCACAGCGGGTGCAATCAAAGGTTCAATGTAATAGTAAGCACCTAGGACAATTCCAGCGATGATTAAAAGTTTAAGCAAAGAATAAGCCCGCGACCAACGGTGATAGCGGTACAACACACCCATCATGTGATGGTCGCGGGTCACAATATCCTTGATTTGCTTGATATCTTTTTGAATTTGTTCAATGTCCTCTTGTTCCATGTCTATAAAAAATATCCTAACATATTCAGCCTACTTTTTCCACCGAGCAACGATACCACACGGAAGAAGCCTTCCTTTAGAATCTTTGATGGCCAAATCCCCCGCCTCGATTTGCCCACCAAACTTTTGTTGAAGCGGTTTTAAGTTTTCTTCATATGCAATAGCTGAATACCCGGCAGAATATCCATTTAGGACAAAAAATAAAGGGTTGTCACTTAATACTGAAAAACAATCATTAATAAGTTCCAAAAATCCTTCTTCAATCTTCCAAACTTCACCTTTGGCACCACGGCCGAATGATGGCGGGTCCATAACAATTGCATCATATTTAACCCCCCTCCTTACTTCCTTTTTCACGAAAGCCAATGCATCGTCTAGAATCCAACGAATTGGTTTATCTTGTAATCCTGACAACTCAGCATTTTCATTCGCCCAAGTAATTGCAGATTTTGAAGCGTCGACATGAGTAACTTCAGCTCCTGCCTTGGCGCATATTAATGAAGCACCTCCTGTGTAGCCAAATAAATTTAAAACTTTAATTGATCTCTTACTTTCAATAATTAATTTCTCCATCCACTGCCAATTCACAATTTGTTCTGGAAAAAGGCCTGTGTGCTTGAAGGGTGAAAGTTTTATCTCCAAAGTTAATCCGCCAAAGTCGATACTCCATGGTTCTATTTCTTTGTTCCAGCTATCTTTAAATTCAGCATCTGGTTTCCAAGTACTTGTATCCGTCGGCCACAAAGCCTGCGGGTCTGGACGAGATAAAACAAACTTGCCATAGCGTTCAAGCTTGTAGTTGTTTCCGCAATCGAGGAGTTCGTATTCGGGCTGTTTTGTGATGATAAATTGAGTCATATGCTAATTTATATCATAATTTTTGAAATATAAAAATCAAAAAACTTGACTTAATTTGTGGAATTAATATTATATAGGCACATTCGACATTAGTCGCGGCCTTCGCATAGCGGAGGAATATCACTTGTAAAGAGCCCAGAAGGCTCTTTTTACTTTTAAGAAGTTATCTTGATCTAATCTGAACAATTTAGATGACAGACGCCTGGAATCTATAGTTTTGATTTGGTGCAAGCACACATATGTCATCCTACTGTTATGGTATATGGGTGCATACCATGAACCCTCCTTTTCTTTAGACGTTGTCGGCGCAACCAAATAAAGATCTCTACTAAGTTTTTTAAGAATAATTCCAGGCCTTGAAAACAAGTCACTTTTACCGTTTATTTCTGACCCAACATTATCTCCAAAACTTATCCACCACACATCTCGCTCACTAACCAAAGGAGGTTTGGTTTCTATATTATGTAACTTTTCCTTTAATCTAATCCATTCTAAAAATCTTTTGATCATTCTATTATCTAATCATGTGCACTTAAACAAAAAATTAAGAATTTCTGAAGAAAGTCAAAAAACACCTTGATGTAATCGCGGCGTCTTGATGTTTGGTGCAGAGGAATTACACCCCGTACATCTGGCTTCTTATCGTCTCAAGCTCTGAAATAACCTTTTTATCTGTTATCTTCGAAAAGCGAGGAAAAGTTTTGTCATCTTTTGTGACATCCCCCATCCACATTTCAAGTGGGCGAAGATCAAAAAGCTTTCCTGCCTTGAATACCGAAGACTCGTACAGTGGTCGATATACCACCATATTTTCATCTTCGGGACGACAATCATCCTCCGTGTGGCATCCTACACCGACAACTTCGTAGGCGTAATTGTTTACCGTGCCATTTGGATCATGCTTGTAGTGATAATAGTAGCCGTTTTCTGGAACTTTTGTTGGAATTTTCATAGGTTTTTTGTGCTTTTATTCAGATTTGAATTATATCAAATATTTTATCGTTTCATAAGGTACTCCTTCAACCTCTCTTCTCCAAGTGGTCTATCTCCTTCTGGAATCTTGAAACTATCTCTAATTTCCTTTCCATGGTTTTTATTAAAAGCCCAATTGATGATAAAAATAATAAACATTGCAATAAATGCCCCAATAATTGCTACAAACATATCCTTCTGCGCATCCCAAATATCTCCTTGGCTACCAAGAAAAGCAATTCCTGCGGCTGGATCCACATTTCGAGCCACAATCCATTCAATAACTTCGTACAAGGCGGAAGATGCGGCAACCAGCTCTAATGGAAAATAGTAGGACCAAAAACCTTTTGTAATTGAAAGTCTCATAAAAACTTCACGAACTGGGTACGCTAATAGTAGTCCAAAGCTAAAGTGCACTAGTCGATCGTACATATTTCTTTCAGAACCGAGCCAATCCTGAAGTGTGTAACCAAAGGGCACTTCAGCATAAGTAGAATGTGATCCGATAACGTGCATTATCATGAATATGGTAATCAAAGTGTACGAAGTATTCGAAAGTTTGAAATATCTCCCTAAAATAAAAATAATTGGAACGAAAAGAAATACTAGGTAATTTTCGAGAAGCCAATCGTGTGGATAAATTGGGTCGATAGCTGCCCATATCCACACTGCTGTAAATAAGATAACTAGTGACCATCTGTATTTTGTCATGTGGTAATCATATCAGAATATCTATATGTTGTGCCACCAGCAGGAATTGAAATTAAAAACCGCCACCAAGCAGATTCGAACTGCGAGGTGGACGGTGTTACTTTTGACAGTGTGTTCTGTTTTTAGTTGGATGGCAATTTCCAGCCGACTGATTCCGGATTATCCATAGTCATCGTCAGGTCGCGATAATTCCCACCACGTTCGTGGACTTCTTCCCAACGTCCGACAAAAGCTGCTAATGTCGCCAAGATGTTGGTTCGCTTCTGGTGAAGGTCGTACCGAGTAGGACTTTGATTGACTGCCATCTCAATCAGATTTGCCGCTTCCTTGAAACAAGCGTCCTGCTCCTTTCCTTTGGCGAGAATCTTCCCTTTAGCAGAGAGGAACTCTGCCAATCCCGAAAGACTGTCAGAATCCATCGGGTTACACTCGACAATGATGCGTCGGACAATTTCCTCTAAAGCACGGTCTTCTTTGATTTGTGCGATACTGAGGATTTTCTTCCACAAGTACCGATTGTTGGGATGGTTTTGGACAATCTTGGCGCCATCTTGAAGATTGTGAATTTTCCGAGCAAAAGTAAAACCGACGCACCATTCAATCCATGGAGTAGGTTTCTTGTTCGCTCGGATTGCGACTGCGGCTTTAAACATCAGTGCCCAGGCTTGCCATTAGGACGGTTTGAAGCCGATGACGGCAAGCGCCATACTGAGGGCTGAGGTGGGTGATGCTGCGAGGAAACCCCTCGCTTTTTGAAGGTAAAGCTCTTCGTTGAAGGGTGTCGATTGGCGAAAAACAGTGGCGGCACCTGGGATATACGGTTCTTCTTTCATGATTCAATATTTAGTTTTTGGTGATTCTATGGGAAAAGCGGATTGCCCTTCCCTCTACTGGTAATAGTAGAACGAAAACAAAATTTGTGCCACCAGTAGGAATTTTACTATCTAAAAACAGTCCCACTTCCCGTTTCAAGCCTTCCTTCACTTCAAAGATTCGAGGATAACTTCTAAAAAATTCACAATTTATTAATCTACATTATATAAGTTATCCAGATGGAAAAGATAAACATTTACATAGATGGGAACAATCTACACCGCAGAGCAACCGACTTGGGTTTTGTAATAAACTATAAAAAGTTTACTGGCTGGCTTAAGCAAAAATATAATGCCAACAATGTTTACTTATTTCTAGGCTTTCTCTGTAAGCTCAAAGAACACTATGCTGAATTAACTGCAGCTGGCCTCAGTTTGGTTTTTAAAGAGGTCACATACAGCAATAATTCTATTAAAGGAAATTGTGACGCCGAAATGGTATTAAAGGTGGTGTCTGATTTTTACACTAAAAGTTTTAGTACTTGCTTGATAATCACTGGAGATGGAGATTTTGGCTGCCTTGTAGAGTTTTTGAAAAACAACAAAGCACTTTCAGGAGTTATTGGACCGGATGAAAGCAGGTGCTCTCTTTTACTAAAGAATAAGAATGTTCCGATAACATTTCTAAATGCCCATTATCATAAATTTTCAACTTCCAAAATGAAAAGGCCCCCGATGCAGACGTATCTGCATAAGGGTCCTTTTCTTAAGTTATTTTCAATAATATACTTTAAATTTTACATGTCAAATTTTTGTGCCTCCGACAGGAATCGAACCTGTATCTAGACGTTAGGAGTGTCTTGTTCTATCCATTGAACTACGGTGGCCCGTGCCAATGGCACTATATAACTACTATCTCTTAACATCAACCAACTCTACATCAAAAATCAATGTAGAATTTGCCGGAATCAAAATTCCACCTCGTGCATCAGGAATTGCCTGTGCTCCGTATGCAAGTTCTGGTGGAATAGTTAACTTTTTCTTGTCTCCAACCTTCATCCCAACAATTCCCTGATCCCAGCCTTTGATAACCTGTCCAACACCGAGTGTGAATTGAATTGGCTTGCCATGATCAAGCGAGCTGTCAAATTTTGTACCGTCAGTTAATGTACCCGTGTAATTTACCGAAACTATATCTCCATTTTGTGCTGTCATGTTTGTTTGATTTGTTGTTGTATTAATTGAATTACTAATAACTACTGGTGTAGTTGAATTTTTAAATAAATAAAAACCGACTATAACTAAGATTACCAGCCCTATTGTTAAATAAATATTTTTTGAATTCATATTATTTTACTACTACTCCGATTTTTTCTAATAAAAGATCGTGATCGAATCCAACAATGACATGATCGTCGATTTGGATAACGGGGACACCCATCTGGCCGCTTATTTCTATCATATGCTTTCTTTCCTCAACATTCGCAGCCACATCCACCTCTGTGAATGCCACATTATGTTCTGTAAAAAGTTCTTTGGCCGCTTTGCAGTATGTGCAAGACGGTGTGCTATATATTTTTATTGTCATAGTGGAGGAAATTATACATTAAAAGGTCATTCAGGGTTAATTGACAAATTCTGGCTATGTTATATAATGTAAACACTATGGAACCAAACACACAAACAACAACACCTTCTCCCAAAAGAACTTTCTTTCGCGTCCTTATTATTGGGGCTATAATCCTTATTTTAGTCTTTTTAAGCATCGGAATTGTAAAAATCGTACCAAAGGTAGTTTCATCTTTAGCCTCTGCTACAGTGTCTATTACTTCCCTTTTTAACGGAACGGCTTCGACTACCCCAGCAACTACAACTAACACTGGTTTTGTGATTGTAGACAATAAAACACCAGCAACAACAACCAACACTGTAAAAAAGCCTACTACGACATATACAAATACAAATCCGACTCCTACTTACTATCCCACAACATACATAAACAACGGAGTACCTGACCTTGCGGTAACCATCATTTCAAAAGGGGTAATCAATCCTGCAAATGGAAATTATGTTGAGACAAATAACTTCACAACTTCTGACACCGTGGTTATCAAATTTAGAATTCAAAACGTAGGAACTGCACCAAGTGGCGCATTCAACCTTTCAGTTTCAATGCCTGCAACGAATGCAGCTGATCAATTACGCCAAATCACAAACGCAAGTTCTATTCCCTCAGGTGGATCAATTGATGCACAAGCAGTTTTCACAAATCCTAAATTAGGTACAGGACTTCCAGTGGCAATTACTGTTGATCCTTCTTCTTTAACTAGAGATGTAAATCGTGCAAATAATATCGCATCAGTTGGATTAAATGTATCACAAGGAACAAACTACACTGGTGGAAATACGGGAAATAATACTTACAATGGACAACCCGACTTTATCGTTCAGATTATGCAAGTTGGAACGCTTAATGCTTATAATCAATTTATACCAACAACAAGTATCCCTGCTAATGGACGAGTTGCCGTACAATTCAAAGTAATCAACCAGGGAAACAATGCAAACATCACTAATCCATGGTTCTTCAGAGCTGAAATGACTGATAGTGGAAATCCAAATAAGGTCTATAATTCAGAAGTTCAATCAGGACTTGTTGGAGGCCAGGTTGTGACTTATACATTAGGATTCGACAATCTACGATACGGTTCAAATTCAATTACTATCTACATTGATTCTCAGAATGGAATTTATGAAGGGAATGAGAATAACAATATTGGTAGTGTAGGATTTAACGTTTACTAATTAAAATATAAAATTTGAAAGTGAA
>JANOAN010000010.1:0-22870 GCA_031411135.1 bacterium
ACACCTAGTTCTTCCGCTACGTTTTTAATTGTTTTTACCTTCTTTTGTATCTCAATTAGCTTGGTTTCTTTTAACTTTAGAAAATCGACTGCATGTTTGTACATGCTAGAAGTGTAAACTTCATTGCTGCAATGCTAACAAACTCTAAACCTTAAACTCAATCACATCCCCATCCTTAACGATATATTCCTTACCTTCTGTTCTAATTAAACCTTTTTCTCTAGCAATCCCAAAACTACCTGCACCCAACAAATCTGTCCAAAAAACAATCTCAGCCCTTATAAACTTCTCCTTGAAATCTGTATGAATGGCCATACCCGCAACTGGCGCAGTCGAGCCTTTTGCAATAGTCCATGCTCTTGTTTCTGCTTTTCCAGTAGTAAAATATGTTTCTAAATTTAGAAGCTCATAGCCTTTTTTAATAAGAGCATTCACTCCATCATCCTTTGCTCCTAATTCTTTTCTAAACATTTCTTTTTCATCACCTACCAAGTCTTTCAGTTCATGTTCAACACCTGCGTCCACAATCGTCCACATGGCGTTTTTTTCTTTGAAAAAATTCATCAGTTTCTGATACCTATCGTCATTCGTATCGTCCAAATTAGTACTTCCTGCCTTTTTATTTAAAATATACATAATTGGCTTCATAGTAATCAAGCTTAGACCTTTTATCGTCTCAAGTTCTTCTGGAATTAATTCTACTTCCCTTGCAAGTTTCTCAACTTCAAGTCCCGCCAATATTTTAGTTAGCGACTCTTTTTCACGAACTGCCAATTTGTCTCCTTTTTTAACATCCTTTTCCAAACTTCCTAGTCGTTTTGTAACAGTGGCAGTATCTGCAAGAATTAACTCTAAATTGATTACTCCAATATCATTCAATGGATCAATTTTTCCGTGAACGTGAATAACATTTCCGTCTTCGAAAATTCTGACGACTTCTGCAATTGCATCAGTTTCTCTAATATGCGATAAAAATTGATTTCCTAACCCTTCACCTTCTGATGCACCTTTTACAAGTCCTGCGATATCCACGAATTCAATTACAGCGGGTACAGTTTTTTCGGTTTGTGAAAAATCAGATAATTTATAAAGCCTCTCGTCTGGGACAGGAACGATCCCAACAGATGGATCGATTGTGCAGAATGGGTAGTTTTCTGCAGGGACTGATTTTTTAGTCAGAGCATTAAAAAGCGTCGATTTACCGACGTTTGGAAGGCCGACGATGCCGATTGCGAGTTTTGCCATAGGTTTGATGATGATACCATAAAATGGCTAATTTAATAGTCTATTTTAAATCACAGAACTGTGCATAGCAAAACATTGACAAGTTAACATATATTACTGTACAATTGTGTACCAGAAGCTCCTTACGCTCCTTTAGCTGTATATTTTAGGTGATTTAAATTTAGTCTCATAAAATATACAGCTAAACCTCAACTAAAAAACAATGACAACCATTGGAAAAATTGCTCCGTTTGTGAAATTGCTTGGGGGTGCAATCGTTATACCAACCCTCTTCCTGGCAGCATTTACTACCTCGTCCGAGGTACTGCGCACCCCACAGTTGGCATCACCAACCAGTAAGTCAACCATCGGTGGCGGCCTGGGAGTAGTCAGGGAATATTACAGGTACAACGTGGACAGCATTAACAACGTCCCTGAAGTCAAAGCCCCTAAAAATAAGGGGGCTACGCAAAAGAAGAAAATCTTCACACTTCTGACTGTTGGAGAAAACTCCGGACTCGAAGTCCACACTTTGAAGTCAGGAACCAGGAAGTAGGCATCACTTCCCCGACCCCAACCTACACAGGTGGGGGTCGGGGATTTCTTTTTATAAATGCAGGAGAAAGATTTTACTTCCCCATCAAAATTTTTTGCATATCTCCCTGATACTTTCGCATTACTTCCATGGTCGCCTCAAGTTGAGATTTATTTTCGTGCTTCTGCTTGTTCTCTATCTCATCAGAAATTTTCTTAAAAAATTCTGGGTTATCCTGAACTGCTTTTGTAATAGCCTCCTGTTGCGCAGGGGGTAAATGTCCTATCTGCTTTTTAAGCGCCATTTTTGTAAAAAAATCTTTAATTTTTCCCATATATTTGTTTGATTATGCTAGTAAAGATACTACGCCTGCTGCGGTATTGTAAAGGTGAAGGCTGTACCCTTGTTTTCTCCTCTTGAGTCGACCGTTATATTTCCATTGTGTCGCATAATGATTTTTCTGGCCATGTATAGTCCAATACCCATACCTTCAGTATCTGCAAGACGGGCATTTGCTGTTCGATAAAACTTTTTAAAAAGGTTCGGCATATCATCTCTACCAACACCGATACCACTATCTTTGACTACAAAAACAAAACTGTTAGTAGTATTGTCGAGCTTAACTGAGATGTCTATTTTTCCACCATCTGGAGTATAAACAATAGAGTTCTCGAGAAGAATCTGCAGAGCAAATTGTAAACGAGTCTTATCTGCCTTTATTAAAGGCAGATTCTGTCCACATTCGAAATGCACGACTAGTTTTTTTCTTGAAATTTGATCATTGTGAGCATCTATCATATTTTTAATGAGCTCTTGAATATCAAAAGGTGAAAGATTATAAATACTTTCAACCTCCAAGTTCTGTGCGACATCCATAACAATATTTGTCAATTCAAATAATCTCATGGTTGAGTATTGGATTTGTTCAACTTCACGATTCCTGATTTTCAAATCCGGTTCATCGCGCAATTCTTCTGACATCCATCTAATGTGGGTAAGTGGGGTTCTAAACTTGTGGCTAATGTTGTTGATAAACTCGTACTTTAAGACATCCGCTTCACGTAACTTTTTCATGATAATAAAACCAACGATTACTATACAGATACCAGACACCAAAGGTATTAACCAATTAGGAAAACCTAAAATATTTTTTAGAGCGTATTCATTGAACCAGTTGATACCGATAATCAAAAATCCTGCGATACAAGTAAATATCGAGAAATTAACTGCTCGCGCTGCCACAATATGTAAATCAAGAAGCTTATAGTTCAAAATAGCATATGCAAGAATAATTACATGTATTCCTACAAAAGCCGAAAATAGAGGGTCTGCGTTGATACCAAACACTGGTAAAAAAGCGATCGAACCTGTTGCATAAGCCCATATATAAGCTATTAATAAGTACGCGACACGAGTCTTTTCATTGCCTGATGTAGTAAACCATTTTTTAACAAGCGTTACTAAAAATACAACAGCTACAATTCCGAAGAAAGCCACGAAAACCCAATAATATAGACCTGGTGTGAAATAATTACTTAAATACAAATAAGGATGAGATGCCTTCAAAAATAGATCTGGTTTAGTTACGAAAATCACTAGTAAAATTGCGGCAATCGTATAGAAGAAAATGATCAGTTTTTTCAATTTGGCACTTAACCCTAAAAGCTCCCAAATCATATGTGCATTTCCGGTCACAGTAAACAAATTAGCAAGGGAGAACATCAAGTAAAATCTTGATAAATTTGGATCTGTTGTGTTTAAACCCAAAAAATATGAAAAGGCATAAATTGAAAACATCACGTTAACGACAAGGTACAAGACGTTCACAAGCTTGTCTCTGCCTCTTAGAAAAACAATTAGGCCAGCGACCAAAGTCACTACTCCCGAGAAAATATAGCCTATATTATGGATTAGTAATAAAGTTTGATTCACGTATATTATTATACCGTATTTTCTAATTTATCAAAAAAATTTCCATGCTTTTCATACAGGACAAGTTTGCTGTTTTTAGATTCTTGATAGTTCTTGATTTCTTTGACAAGCTTCCATCCAGCCACAATCTGGCCAATATCTGCTCTTAACATGGCATTTCCATGCAAAGCACCAAGTAAAACGTACTCGTACGCTGACCTACCCTTTTCCGCAAAAGAAAAAGTAAAGGTTTTTTTATCATTAAATGTATATATAATTTCGGAACTGACCTCCTTCATTGCCTTTCCAAAAGTCATTCTAAATTTTGTTCCTTTCCATTTTTTAATACTAGACTTTAAACCAATAGAAAAAAATGTCTCTGTTTTAGAATTTGGTTTTACATACTCTTCCTCAAGAAAGCCTTTATACTGTCCAAAAATATGCGGATACCTTAAATCTATCTTTAGACTAGAAATAAAAGATGTTTTAGCACCATCTAAGGTTTTCATATCTTTGTAATCCGCTGATACAGTAGAAAGTACCTGAAGCAAATGGTTCTGTCCCATATCCCTAATCGCCCCAACTTCGTCATAAAACATACCTCGTCCAGAAACAAGCTTTTTCTCCAAAACCCTAACTTCAATTTGTTTTATGTTTTTATCACTAAGGATATGCTCCATATAACCTGAAAGCCGTACATTCATAAGATCGATCACTGGCTCTTTGCCCAAATAATGATCAATTAATATTAGTCTTTTCGGGTCTAGTTTTTCAGTAATTTTTTTATAAAGTTTTTTAGCAGAAACGGAATCCTGTCCAAATGGCTTTTCAATCATGAGATGAAAAGATTTGAGAGACATTATTTTTGATTCATTTAGGCGATCAATAATATCCTCGTACATAGTTGGTGGAAGTGAAAGTTTACAGAAAATAGAATTCTCTTTTTTTGACAAGAGACCAATGTCCAAATCTTTTTTTAGTCTCGTATATAGCCCAGGATCATTAAGTTCACCTTGCACATAAACAGAGCTCAATACAAAATTATTTTTGAATGTTTCAATATCTGACCCTTTAATGTCTAATCTATCTTTAAAGTTGGCACTCGATACTTCATTGATAGATTCTTTAATAAGAACCTGAAATTCATCTTTTGATATTTTTTTTCGACCTACACCAATACATAAAAAATGATTCTGATCGACTTCTTTTCGTACATATAAATTAAAAAGAGACGGCAAAATCTTGTGCCTAGCTAAATTGCCCGTAATTCCAAATACCAAAAACATGGCCATTGAAACATTCTACACTATATTATTGAGTAGTCGAAGTTGCTGTCGAAGACGCCGTAACACTGATAGTTGATGAGGCGGTACTTGAAGCAGTGCTGTCAGTAGATGTGGCCGTTGTGGAAGTTCCCACACCAAACCGGTCTAGCAGCGCCTTTAGTTGCGGATCAGCATCACGCTCTATCATAATTAGGTCCTCCGCTTGATAAATTTTTTGCGAAATAGTTTGTAAGATACCGAATGCTTCACTTGTTGTTGTCGTGCTATTTAGTAATTCTGTACATTGTGCAAGATAAATATTTGTATCAAAAAGAAGTGCCTTAACTGTTGAGGCTGTGTCGTTTGACAAGATTGTGCTAGATGCTATTAAGCTAATTTGGTCAAACTTAATCTTGAAATCTGCGAATTTAATTTTAGCCTTTACTAAATTATTAGAGTCAGCCAACATTTCTTTTGAATCGATATCTATTCTCGAAGCTGTTGAAGTGGCAATTTGTCCGCGAATGTCACTAATAAGCGAGGAAATTCGAGCGCTATCTGTTGTAGATCCGTTATCAGATGAAATCTTTTCTAAAATTAATTCGTGAGCCTTTAGGGAAGATTCGAAATCAACCGCCAATTGCTGGGCAGATGCTAGGTCATTTCGAGACACGAGAGAAGCTACTCTGTTTTTGAACTGAGTTACGTTTTTAGCCAATTCTTTTTTAATTAAAGTCTGACTTGTCTGATCAAATCGTCCTTGTGCTGACAGTGAGGCTGCCTCCTGAAGGCGTCGTTCGGTTACATCTATTGCAAGGCGAGCTTTTGCTTCAGGTGTAAGTGCTGCAATATCGCGAACTTCTTCGTTAATATTCAATTTCAATGAATACAATGCATCACCAGGAAGCGCGGTTTCAGCTTTGGCCAATAGCCCACCTGAAATAAACAAAACTGCCACGATGACAAAGGACGGAACAAAGCGACGAGATAAAACATACGAAGACCATGAACGGCTAAGGTGATTTTTTATTGAAAATGGAGATTCGACAGATTTATCAGAGTGCTCAAGGATACTTGACTTGCCCATCTCGATATCAATTGTAATACGATTAAACACCTCATTTTTTTCGAGGTCTGTCATTTTCTGCCTTTTGAGCATTGATATGAAGTTGTTTAATCCTTTTTGACTCATGTTTTTAAATTGTATTGTTTTGGGCCACAGTTTGCATAGTGTCGACCCCGAAGTGATCCTGCATGTCTTTCAGAGCCCGGTGAATTTTCACGGAAACCGTGTTTTCTCGTTGCCCTGTTACATCTGCAATTTCCTTTACTGACAAGCCATCCATGTAACGCATTATGATGATGTCTCGGTCTTCTACATCAAGAACATTTAAGGCATCGAGCACGATCGACATGTCAACCGCATCATGCATTTCTTCTTTTGCTTGGTGGTTGTCTGAAATGTCAAAATGGAGAATTTCCTCCAGAGCATCTATAGACATTGGTTTAACCTTTCGGTAAGAATCTATGACTAAGTTTTTAGCTATTTTAAATAGAAATGCTCGTGGGTTTTGTAAGACTTCGGCCTCGCTTGATATATGGCCCCAGATCTTTACAAAAGTGTCTTGGACTACGTCCTTGGCCTTTTCGCGGTCTGAAAGCTTATATAATGCGAAACGAAATATCTCGTCTGCGTGGCTGCCATAGAGCTTTTCGAGGTGCTCCCTTTTCGTATTATTGTCCGCCTTTTGCTTCTGTGGCATAAGTTATGACGTAACAGGTCTATAAAGTCTTACAAACTCTTGGTTTATAAGGCTTATATCCTGTACGGCAGTGAAAGTTAATATAGCACAAAGAGGTCTTTTTTGACAGCAGTTTACTGTCCACAACTTAATAAAACCTTTATTTAAAGCCGTATTTTAGGCTAAGTAATCCCCTATTTGGGTTCTCTTTATAGAAAAGGCTAATCCTTTAGGCCCAATTCTTTCACCCAAGTTTTTAGCAAGAGAACGCATGTAGACCCCAGACTCGCATCTTACTCTTAGGTTTACAATATGGAATGAGTAGTCGACTTTTTCCAGGGAATTCCATACATTGATGATTTCTTTTTGTCTAAAATCTCCCCTTACTTTTAGGATTTGATCCTGCGCAGTAGCCAAGACTTCATCTAAAGAAAGAGCCCTTGAGCCTAGGATTTCAATGCTTTTAATCGTGCCTTTTAATGGTGGCAAGTCTGAAGTTTCTATTTCTCCTAATTTTGCTAATTCAAATAGAGATTTGCCATTTATTGTTTTTGAAGAAAACGGCGGATATTTCAAGTTATGACCTTTACCTACGTACTCGGGAATTGCTTTTTCTATTTCTTCTAATAAATGACGTTCTTCAGTAATGTTAGAAAGTTCTGGTAGTCCAAGTAAATCATATGAATCTGTTGATATACCAAATAGAACTTCGATATCGTATTCCTTGTCCAATCCTAAAAATTTTTTTCTACTTGATTCATCACACTCATCCCCCACTAGGATTAAGAGTAAACCTTCCGCTAATGGATCCAATCGGCCCGCATAACTTAAGCGTTCCTTTTCTAATTTATTATTCTCAAGTCTTAACCGATTGATTGCCTCCAGTGGAGTCTCGCCTACTTTTTTATATATCAGGATTGGCATGTTCTGCCTTATTATTGCCAAACGCCATTAATTTTGCTGGCAGTAAAGGTAATCTTATGCCCCGCCTCTCCCTGTTGAGTAATTGTTGCAGTAGTGCTTGATATTTTCCAAGCTGAATCAGGTAAGTAGGATAGTGCTGTTGAAATAGAATCGCCAAGCTTGAGTTCTTTGTAAAAATCTGCTGACTTCAAAATTTGCGAATCTGTTAATTTTGAAACGGAAGCCTTTTCTGATTCGTTCTCGTACAGACTTGATGTGAAATCTCTGATTTTCTTGGCATTTTTTGATTCCATGACGGATGTCATTCTAGAAACGACGGCTTTTATTATTGCTTGTTTTTCTGGAGACAACTCAGGCGGTTTGTTTCTATCTATTCCGTTTATTTCACCTGTCGGAGGCTGCGGTTTTTCGTTTTTTGTTTGATGAACTTTATTGTTAGTGTTGTAAATAAAATACCCAGCAGTGAAAGCAAGGAGTAAACTAACCACTGCTATAATCCATTTTTTTGCCATAGTGTTTTAATTAATAGTAAGTTCTCTTGATTATAATTTATCTTTAAAGGAATGTATAGAACAAGCCTCCTACTGAACACAACATCACAATAAAGGTAAGCCATGTAAAAAATCGAGACATTCGACTGCCAGAATGCTCACCTAGTATGTTTTTGTTTGAATTTATTTTAGCAATTAAGAAAATGAGCGGAACCGCAGCTATACCGTTGAAAACTGAAGCGCACACGAGAGCTTTTATTGGATCTATTCCGATAAAATTAAACGAAAGTCCAAGTAATGTCGACAAGATAATGACAGTGTAAAAAGACTTCGCGTGACCAAACTTGCGAGACAGGCCCTCTTTCCATCCAAAAGCTTCTGATAAAGCGTAACCTGAGGAGCCAGCAAGAACGGGAATTCCAAGCATTCCAAGTCCTACAATTCCTATAGCAAAAAGAATCTTGGCCAAAGCACCAGGAGCACCCAAAGAGGCAACCAAAGGCTCTAAAGCCATTGCTGCGTCAGAGGCCGTGGCAATATTGTGAATTCCCCCACGAAACAAAACACTGGCTGTTACGATGATGATGAACCACTGAGTAAACTGCGCGGCAATCATCCCAACTGTATTGTCCAATCGCATATTAATTAGGAAACGACTGGTGATTTTTGGCTTATTATTTTCATCCCTCGGGACATGTTTATAGTTTTCTTCTTCCACTTGAGTAGATGATTCCCAAAAAAACATATAGGGTGTAATGGTTGTTCCAAAAACAGCTGTTATGATGAAAAAGTATTCGAAACTAAAATGAATCCTTGGAAATAATGTCGCGCTGAATATTTCACCCCACGGTGCATGAATCATTAATGCAGTTAGTGGATACGCGAGAAGCGCCAGAGCAAACCACTTTAAAATATTTACATATTTTTTATAGCTAATATAAACCTCAAGAAGAATAATGATGAGCGACGCACTAATTGCAATAATTGCAAATGGAATATCAATAACCAACTGAACTGCAGAGGCCAGCGCTCCTATATCTGCGCCAATTGTTATCACGTTTGCAATAACAACCAAAGAGACTACACCTGCTAAAACCTTTTTAGAGTAATTGTCCTTGATAACACCTGCCAAGCCCTTCCCTGTCACTGCCCCAATTCTGGCACAAGACTCTTGGACAGCAATCAAGAGCGGCAACTGATACAAAGCAGACCATAGCTGCCCAAAGCCAAATTGAGCGCCTGACTGAGAATAGGTTGTAATCCCAGAAGGGTCATCGTCAGCCGCACCGGTAACAAGCCCAGGACCCAGATTTTTGAAGAAGCGTTTTAGGCGTGACTTTGGATGTTGAATTTCAAGAGACATGTGATTTTAACGCTCTGTAGATGCAGGATTTAGGAAGCACTGTGCTGACCTACTAATCAATGGGTAAGAACTAGAAGAATTTTTTGTCTGACCTAAACAATTTAAAGTAAATTTTGTAGTTTCACTTATTGGACCTGACATTACCGAAGTTGATGCATTTCCTTGATCAGACAATCGCAAACCTAGTATATTTTCAAAACTACTCATTGCTGGATTTATATTTGTTCCATTTATCCAACATTGCCTAGCATTTTCAACTTTTAGATTCATACTACAAGGAGTATTCTTGTTGACTGTATTTGGCTTCATACTAAATGAAATAATTGTAACCGGCTTTCCGTAGTCCTGATCAATAATATTTGATCCTGGTATAAGACTTGGTGTTATAGGATTGTTAGGGTTCGTGGGGTCATTTGGATCATTTGGATTGTTTAAATTGGTTGTTGTTGCTGTGGGATTACATGCCATTGGTCCTTTGGCACCTGAACTCAAAACACCATTTAAACATGTGTAGTTCGAGATTGAACCGCAAGTATATGCTGGGTCTGTACTTGAGGCGTATGTTTTACTTTCCCCATTCACAATAGCTGATCCATCTGGACCTACACAGTTTCCTGAATTATCAATATCTGAAGTTACAGTAACTGTCTGTAGGCATTGCGACCACCCAATAACATTTGAATATTGATTATTGCTATCAGTTACCCTGTATGCCATGTTTACAGTACCGGCATTTACATAACCTCTTGTAACACTTGCCGTTCTATCTGAAAGTGGGTTTGAATTTTCAGACCACTGATAAGAGTATGGTGGAGTACCCCCTGTAGCATTGATTGTCCAAGCCACAGGTGAATTAATACTGACAGTGGTAGTAGAAACTGAACATGCAGTTGTTAAGTCGGGAACTCTGTCTACGATATTTATTGGTGTACATTGAGCTAACTTTCCTTGATTTATCTTGGAATTATTTCCAGTATAAACATCGATAATAGCTACCGACATATTTTTGGTTCCAGACGAAGTATATGTTTTGGTTAGACTTTTTGATTGTGGAGAATTTTGCCAATCCGGTTGATCAACTGGATCATACCAGTAATATCTATAGACACCTGTTCCTCCAGATGTTTGCATGTTCCAAGTAACCTGTTTTGTTGTGGTTCCCGATGCTGTATTTAATAGCGTGCCTTGCGCATTCAAAGCTTCACATGTAACAGAAACAGGTGGATATACATATATAGCAGTATAGTCGACTGAAGTTCCCGTATGGGTCCACTTGCCATTTCCACCCCAATTATCAGTTGTAGTGATGGAAATGTAATATTGGCCAGATGGAAGATTTTGGGGAATATTAAATGAAAATCTAGAATACTTGGATGCACCGGCGTGAATTCCGTTAGCAGCATAAACAAAGTGGGCAGGATAAGCAGAGCTTACGACTTGTCCCGCTGCATTTCTAATATCAACTGAAACCCACAGATCCTCTGTTGTATTGAGGCAACCAGCACTAAGTACATAACCTGAAACTGGTATTGTTTCTCCTTTTGTAAGATAAACTCGAGTGGGGCTTTGTAAAACAACTGAGCTCCATGATGCTGTTTGATACGTACATGGAATTTGTCTGCGGTATTGAACAACATTCAACATCCTACCGCCAGTAATTGGTACCGAGGGGCAGTTTGGATCATCCAGGGTGGTATAAGTACTGTTGCTTGTATAAACAACAACTGCGTTAGTAATTTTTTGCAGAACAAAACCACTAGCAACAACAGACATCAGCACGACAACCGACATCAATACATTTCTCTGCGTCTTTTTTCGAATAAAGTAAAACAACAAGATCAAAAAGAACATGACTAAGATCCCAATCAAAACAATATAAGTATTTTTATTAGTATCGTTTGCAGTATCGTTTATTTTTTGGATATCAGGTGTACTTGGAGAAGTTGTGTAGGTGTCTAAAATCTTGCCATCAACGGAAATCGTTGCAACAGCCCTTACAGAATCAGCGCTACCTTTGATGTTTATAGACAGTGGTTCATTTCCAATCTCGACTGCCATATCTGGAGTAGAAGAGGCTTCACCTAAAACATCATCCGTTTCTGCGTCTTTAATTTGTACTGTCAAAATTGCACCCTCAATTTTTTGTCTAGATCCGGTAAACATATCATGTGGGGTTGGACTATATAGCACATTCAAATTAATTTGATCGCCATTTTTTACAGATCCCTTGTCAAATTTAACATCGTGAATTGTAGCAATTTCACCGGGTAAGATATATCGGTACTCTATACTAGGTGCTATAAGTTCTTTGGATTGATCAACTAAGTCCACTTCAAATGTATAGACTCCTGGCTTATTATCATTCTTGTATGGTTCAAAAATAAATTCGTAAGTTTTACCAGGGGCAATAGTTACACTTTTTTCATCGTATTTTTTTATGAGTTCCCCAGAGTAAACTCTGTTGTGAATACTTACCTCTGGAACAACAGTTATGGAATTTTTATATGGATTTTTTACAATAAGGTGGAAATTCGTAGTGGTACTGGCTACGATCATTGGACCGGACTGCGGTAGATGCCTTTTTCCGCCAATTTTTATAAAGGAATCCTCAATGGAAAGTAGCGCACCTCCTCCGGCAACTTCTTTTAATTTAGTACTATTCCAACCATAAGGTAGCCCTGAGATTGACCTTGCATTAATTTCAACACCAAGACCTTTACCACCAACATTCTTTGGCATTTGATAAGAAAAAGGGACTTCTGTTTGCGAATTAGCAACGACTTTGAAAGGTCCCGCTGACTTGGTTTCGTAAATTTTTTCTGGCAAGTTCTCTCTTCCAGTTTCATTGCTATAATTCCCTGCCAATGAAACATCTAGGTACACATCATTCTGATCGGTGTTGGTTCTATTTTCAAGAGTAACCTTTCCGATTATTGTAGCTCCTGCATGATATTGATCACTGCTTAGTTTTATATCAAGAACATTTATAGGACTCATTGTAACCGGACTTTTTTCATTATTCGAAATAGCACCAGATGATGTAGCCTTAAACATGTCAAGGTCAAAGTTGACACCATCAACTTTTTGCTGTGCTGGAAAACCAGAAGGTAATTTTGGAGTTGGTATATTTAAATTTGATGGAATAGCAGATGTGAAACCTGGTGGAGTGCCACTTGGTTTTGGTATATTAATATCAATTTGTGGATCTTGGCTTTGGGCACTAGCAAATCCAAATGAGAATGCAATGGCTGTGAATACCGAGAGAACGATTATTTTTTTTGACATATTAAAGTTTGGTGTTTTATAACCAACTTATTATAGCAAGACCTTGGGTTTATGGTTTATTTTTGTGGGGATAAGTTTAAAATGAATTTAAAATGTTTTTCTGAAACAGGTTGAATTGATAGTCGAGATCCTGTTTGAAGAAGAACCATACCTTCAAGGACATTTTCTCTTTTTAACGCAGAGAGTGTTATCGGGTTTTTAAACTTTTTTAGAAATGTAACTTCTGGTGCAAACCAAATTGGATTTTCCTTAGTGGATTTTGAATCGTAATGATCATCTTTTTTGTCGAGAGCAGTTAAGTCTGCTTTTGCCAACCCTGTGATTTTACCAACCCCTACAATCGCAGTGGGATCAGTACTTGAATGATAAAAGAAAAATTTATCTCCAGTTTTCATGCTTTTAAGAAAATTTCTGGCCTGATAATTACGAACACCAGCCCAAGCCGTTTTCTTCTCTCGCGCAAAATCAACAATTGAATAGCAAGTCGGTTCTGATTTTAACAGCCAATAATTAATTTGCTTTAATGCCATCCTTTTGTATTTTTTCAACTAAGCCACCAAAGTGGTGAGATGCCATAATTACCACCACATCCCCTTTCTTTACGATTTTCTTAAACTGTTCGTAGAAAACTTCAATAGGTTGTGCCTCGAAAATATAAACCTGATCCTGTCTTTTTCCATTATCTAAGAAAATCTGATTGATTGCCTTACCGTTAATAAACTTGGCCGGATCTTCTTTATTTATAGGTAAAACACTGAACATTGTAGTATCTGCAAGCGAGGAGAAGGCATCTGCATATGGTTTTTCGAACAAATGACTTCGACTGGTAGCGGAATTAGGCTCAAAGCAAGCCACGATTCGTCGATTTGGGTATCTTTCGTGGATTCCTGTTAAAGTAAGAGCTACTGCTGTTGGATGGTGAGCATAATCGTCAATTACAATAACATCCTCATTTTTATACACTATTTCTTGACGACGTTTCATACCTTTGAAGGTTCTAACACCTTCTAATAGTTTTTCAGGACTGATTCCTTCGTTTAAAGTGACTGCGCAGACACCTAGAACATTAGATATGTTGTACTCTCCAAAAAGCGACGTCTCTATACGGATAATCTTGTGACCTGAAACAACAAGATCGAATTCTTGACAGTCCTTTTCATAATTTATTTTGAGATTTGCTGCACGGACATCGTTTTTTTCTTTAAAACCATAAGTTACGATTTTGGCAGATGAATACTGTTTTAAATAATCAGTGGATTCTTTATCTCCATCAATCACAACGAGGCCATTTTTAGGGACTTCTTCAACTAATAACTCAAAAACTTTCTTATAATCATCCATTGTTAAGTACAAATCTGCATGGTCGTATTCTACCGACGTAATAATAGCTGCGTGTGGTTTGTAGTGTAAAAATTTTGGACCTCGGTCAAAAAGTGCAGAGTTATATTCGTCTCCTTCAGAAATAAAATATTCACTCATTTCGTGGCGGGGATCTGAACTTATCATTCCTGCTGAAAAACTTTTTTCATTATTATTAATTACTCCTCCAATCATATAGCCTGGATTTTTTCCGGCAGTGTCAAAAACATGAGCCAGGAGCCCTGTTGTTGTAGTCTTTCCATGAGTACCTGCAACAACTAGTGACTTTCTGTCCTTTATAAAGAATTCTCCTAATGCTTCGGATACTGACATGTGTGGTATTTGTCTTTTTTGAACTTCTTGAAATTCAACATTGTCGCAGGCTATCGCATTACCAACAACTACAAGTTCATCGTCTTTTAAATGTTCAATATTATACCCATCATTGTATTCATCAGTTGCAGCAAGAACAATTTCTCTCATTGGTGAAAAACAAACACCATCAGTCCCGCGGACTTTAAATCCGATCTCCTTAAAAAGTGCACAGATAGTTGCCATCGCCTTTCCACAAGCTGCCATGACATAGACCTGTTTTTTATTTAGGACATCGGAAATATTTATTTTGGGACGAGCTTTAGTTCGGATTTCTGCTGGGTTAGTGTTTGCCGTCTTGGTCCTTATATATTCCTTAGCTTTTTCTCGCATAATGGCGATATTCTAGCATAGTTAATTAATGTTGTGGTATTACACGAATTAGCTTTGCCTCAATTTGACCTTTATCTGTCGGCTTGCCAATAGCGACAACAAGATCGTCGACTTTTAATATTTTTGAAGTAATAACTTTCCTGGATTCACGAATAATTGTTCTTGATGAAATATAGATAGTTTTTTCAAGATTATCAGGAATTGAATATTCCCGGAGAACATTCTCGAATTGCATGTGGTGGATAATAACATATTCTGCTATATTCAACCCATGAAAACTACTGTATGGGATGTCTGCGTCATAGGTGCCGGCCCCGCTGGAATGATGGCGGCCGGGCACGCAGCGATGCAAGGAGTATCGGTAATTCTACTTGAAAAAAACTCAAGACCTGGTGAGAAGTTATTAATTACCGGAGGTGGAAGATGCAATGTCACAAACTATGAATTGGATGTGAGGACTTTTTTAAAAAAATACAAGGACAGTGATAAGTATTTATTTTCCGCATTTTCTCAATTTAGCACCAAAGACACTTTAGAATTTTTTAACAAAAGAGGAGTTCCGACAAAAGTAGAAGCTGAGGGTAGAGTTTTTCCACAAAGCGACAAAGCAGAATCGATCTGGAATGTTTTAATAGATTTCATTAAGGAACAGAAGGTCGATATTGAAACTAATGCGACTGTATATTCTATAACCAAAGATTCTGTAAAGCTTAAAGACGGTAAGGAAATTTTTGCCAAAAAGTTTATTCTAGCCACCGGAGGAACTTCTCGTCCTGAGACAGGTTCGACTGGAGACGGGTTTCCATGGCTTAAATCGTTAGGACACACGATTATTGATTCAAATTCATCATTAGTCCCCCTTTCGATTAAGGACAATTGGGTTAAAAAGCTTCAAGGAGTGACACTTACAAATATAAAGATCAGCACCTTTCAGAACAACACTAAGCAGGAGTCTATAAAAGGAAAAATTTTATTTACTCATTTTGGTGTAACTGGTCCTACAATTTTAAATATAAGCAAGGACGTTGGAGAGCTTTTAAAATATGGAGAAGTAGAAATCAGAATAGATTTACTTCCCTCACATGATCATGGGATGTTAAATGCAGAATTACAAAAACTTTTTACCAATGAATCGAACAAGAAAATTAAAAACAGTTTAAGTGGTTTAATTCCGTCCGCCATCGTTGATCCTGTAATTGAACTTTCAAAAATCGATCCAGATGCTCAAAATAATAAAATTTCCAAAGAAATGCGAATGAAATTAATTGAAACGATTAAAAATTTAAGTTTTCAAGTTGATAAGCTATTGGGAAATGATAAAGCGATTGTTTCATCAGGTGGAGTTTCATTGGACGAAGTAGATTTTAAAACTATGAGATCAAAAATTGTGCCGAACTTATATCTTATTGGAGATGTGTTAAATATTGATCGACCATCAGGTGGATACAGTTTGCAATTATGTTGGACGACAGGGTTTGTGGCAGGGATGGATGCGGGGAAAAAATAAAAACACAAATTAGCATTAAGTCAATATTTTTGCTATACTCCCCTCACATGAAAAAACCCACTCGCAAAAACTCCGGATCCCGCGCCACTCGCCCAAAACGCGACATGCATTTTGCAACACGTAGTAAAACTCCATTCGTAAAACCCGAAGTTGCAGAAAAACCAGAATTCCCTATGCGAATCAATAAGTACTTAGCCAAAGCTGGCTACGCAACCCGCCGTGACGCTGACATCCTTGTAGACAAGGGCTTAGTCTTCATCAACGGTGAAAAAGCAGTTCTCGGAACAAAAATAAATAAGGACGACAAAGTCGAAGTCGAGCAACGTGGCCCTCAAAAAAGTTACGTCTATTATGCATACAACAAACCCGTTGGAATCGTCACCCACTCTCCTCAAAAAGGTGAAAAAGACGTTCTAGAATCTTCAGGCCTCAAAGGAGTATTCCCTGTCGGACGACTTGATAAGGATTCACATGGCTTAATGATTTTGACAAACGACGGCAGAATTACTGATAAGTTACTAAATCCAGATGGATCTCACGAGAAAGAATATTCAGTAGTGGTTGTAAATTCCCTTCGTCCAAGTTTTAAAGAACACATGGAAAAGGGAGTAGACATTGGGGACGCAATGACAAAACCATGTAGAATCAAAGTTACAGGTGATAGAACTTTTAATATTACAATTACTGAAGGTAAACATCACCAGATTAGACGAATGTGCGAAGCTATGCACAATGACGTTAAACATTTGGAACGCGTTAGAATTATGAACATTCGATTAGGAAATTTACAAACAAATGCATTCCGAAAAATTGAGGCGAAGGAATTGGATATTTTCTTAGCCGATCTCTAAAACAGCTTCGTCTGAAGTCCAGCAACCTTTTTCTTCTCCCTTAGATACTTAACCTCCTTGGCTCTTTCCTTCAAGTCAACTGGATAAATTCCATTAAAACACGCAGTACAGAATACGGACTCGGGAAGCACTGTCGATTTGATCATCCCATCGTACGACAAGAAATTCAACGAAGTTGATCCAAGATATGTATTAATTTCCTCTACTGATTTAGAAAACGCCATCAAATCTTTTTGCTTGGGGAGATCTATGCCGTAAAAATCTGGAAACTTTACTGGAGGAGAGCTAATTATAAAATACACTTCTTTCGCCCCAGCTTCAAACAGCATTCTTACAATTTGACGCGAAGTTGTTCCTCGCACAATCGAATCATCAACCACGATCACTCGCTTGTTCTCGATCACTTCTTTTAAAGGAGCAAGTTTTAGTTTTACACCTTGTTCTCGAATATGCTGTTCAGGTTCAATAAATGTTCGGTGTATGTATCGACTTTTGATAAGCCCCATTTCAAAAGGAATACCTGATGCCGCGGCATAGCCAATTGCAACTGGAATTGATGTTTCTGGAACTGGAATAACAACGTCCGCTGGAATTCTGTATTCTTTTGCAAGTTGAACACCGAAACTTTTTCGAACATCGTATACTGATTTACCCATAAGAGTACTATCTGGTCTTGAAAAATAAACAAATTCAAAAATATCCAATTTTTGATTTTCCTTAGCAAGTTGTTTAATTTTCATTCCATCTTTGTTAATCACAATCATTTCCCCTGGATTAACGTCGCGCATAAAATTAGCCCCAATTGGATGAAATGCACAAGTTTCAGAAGCCACCACATACCCCCCATTTATTTTTGCAATCGATAATGGTCTAATTCCAAACCCATCTCGAAGAGCTACCATTTTGTCTTTCGTCATTACTAATAATGAAAAAGAGCCAGTGAAGAGTGGAAAAATTTCTTCAATGGCTTTTTCAATTGTTTTCCCTTCTTTCATTAAAAGGTAAAGCGCTTTGGTCATGATCATTGAATCTGAATCGCCCGATTGCAAGTCACTTTCCTTTCCTCTTTCTTTAAAAAAATTAAGAAGTGCAGTGACGCTTGGTAAATTACCATTGTGGACCAGGGCAATTGTATTATCCTCTGACAAAATAGGATGCGCATGATCCAGACCGGCACCTTGGGACGTGGAATAACGATTGTGACCAACAGCGATGTGACCCTTCAGGCTTTTTATAATTTCCTCATTGAACACTTGAGCAACTAGCCCTGTATTTTTGTAACAAGAAATTGTCTTTCCATTACTGGTCGCAATACCAGAACTTTCCTGTCCTCGATGCTGCAAAGCATATAGCCCGAAAAAGGTTAGGCGGCTGACATCTAAACCTGCCCCGTAGATTCCGAAGACAGCACATTTTTCTCCAAAGTCTTTCATAAGATTAGAAGATAAGTATACGCCCAGGCCGAACTAACCGCAAAGCTAGACAAATCCTTATTTATAGATTCTTTTTGGCAACGGATGTAGATGTGCCGCAATACCCACAGCAGCCGCAATAATAAGAAGATTCTTAATGATATATTGACCTTCTAGGGTCGGAACCATCATTCCTGACCAAGTAGCATTTTGAACCAAAAAAAGTGGCATTACCGTTGTAACCATGTGGAACAATAATAACGGAATCACTACCCTCTCAAACCCCTTAAATAAAAACATTAAACCAATCAACATTTCAAATAGTCCGAACAAAACGATAAAAGTTGAAAACTGCATTATCGGCATTGTTCTTTCAAACAAAGATTGTACTAAAGGACTTGCAGGACTCATACCAATCACTTTCAAAATCCCAAACCAAAAGAAGACAACGAATAATCCGAATCGTGCAGATGGTTCAGAAATCTTTCTGAAAAAATGGATAAGTTCCAAATCTAGTACACGAAGCTTCATTTAAATTTTTATATATTTTGAATACTTTCCTACAATCGGCAATGCCTTTTCCTTTTTTTGAACAACGTTCACAATACCGATAATTGCAAGAACGAATACTCCAAGTTCTAAAATACCAACAATTGATGTAAGAATCCCGAGCATCCCCGAAATAATCCAGAGAATAATTTCGATACATACGAGAACCGCCCCTTGCTTGATGTGATACTTAACAAAAGAATTATTCTTGGCTAGTAAATAAGATATAATAATAAGAAGACCTAGATAAGCCAGGATTCCTAAAAATAAAGACTTGTCTGAGTCTGAGTGAAGTTGAGTGTGATGTGCGTGATGTTGTTCATCTGTATCGGAAAATTCTATTACTTTTTCTACTTCTTTTGGATTCGTCATTTTTTTATATTATTTTATGACTTTTATTTTAAACCTAATATCCAATTCCTGCAATCACACTTCTTGTGATCGAACCTACGTATCCGAGTGTCGGTGAAATACCCTTCGCTATCTGGAATCTGACAACTGCAGCACGAGTGGCTGGTCCAAAATATGCAGTTTCAAAGTCGAACGATCCAGGTCCAATTGTTGCTAGATTAAAGCCATTATGATTTAAAAACTTTTGAAGTGAACGGACATCCTCACCACTAGTACCCATAAATAAATTTCGAGAGATTATTAGAGCATTTGAAGGAAATGCAGTGGATGTAAAACCTGCAGGGAACATGACGTTTGTAATCGCCGTTGGAATGCCAACTCCCTGGTTTAGAGCTTGAGTAAATATCGATCTAAAATTCAAAACCAAAAATTGAGAAAGCGCGTTCGGATCAGTAGCTTGAGTTAAAACCTTAGTTAAGAGAGTCATTTTTTGCTGTAAGGTAAATTCAATTTTCAATCTAAGATATGGATCAGTGGCCACTCCATTTGAATTTCTAATTTCAAAATGTAAATGAGCAGGGCCACCAATTGCGTTTCCAGTGTCTCCTAAATATCCAATCAAATCCCCTGCTTCAAGAGACTTGCCAACCTCAATTCCTTCTCCAATTCGATCAAGATGCATATAAACAAAAGTTTCTCCTCCAGGGTTTGCAGTGCTGACAAAATTTCCCTCTGTTGGGCCAGTTCCCATTCTTATAACCAAGGCCAGAGTTGGAGAAACAATTGGAGTGCCTTTTATTCCCATTATATCTTCTCCTTCATGAGTGCGAGTTCCGCCACCTCGAGACACTCCGAAGTTTGGAGAAAAATCAGATAGCCCCATGCCGAAAAGAATTGGCATTGAAACAGATGATGTGGCCACTTCATTCAGAATGTTAATTTTTTGCTGTAGTTCATTCGACTGGCTTCGCCAAATTCTCACTGTTTGTTGTCTATCAAACCAAGCTTGAAGGCCACTTTCGTAGGAGAAAATGGCATCTGTAGTTGTAGCAACAGAGGCGTTTGAATAAATTATATCTCCGTTTGCATCATATTTAGTTCCAGCTGGAGGTGTCGTGCTTTGAGCCATGGTTAAAACTGGTGAAAAAACTATAGCTACAGACAGTATTATTGAACTTAAACGCATTGTATTTATGAAGCCGTTCAGCTCATTGAAGTATTACCCCAACTTTTTTTAATGCTCTTCTTCTCTCCACGTAATCAGGGATAGTTTTCTCAACCAAACTCCAGAATTTATTTGAGTGATTAAATTCCCCCAAATGACAAATCTCATGTGCAACAATATAATCTGCCAATTCTTCTGGAATAAGTGAGATCTTGTAGTTAAAATTCAAATTTCCTTTTCTTGAGCAACTTCCCCAACAAGTTTTTTGATTTTTGATGCTGATTTTGTCGTATTTAAAATTATAGAATTTATTAAATTGAATAACTTTCTTGTGAGCAAGAGCACGTGCAATTTCTTTTTGTTCCAAGTAGCTTGCTCTACTATCCTTAATTAGAGGTTTAAAGGTTTTATAATGATCAATTCTTCCTTGAATCCAAGATGACTTATCAAGAACAAAATTTTCAATTATTTGCCTACTTGCATAATGTGGTGCGGTGACAGTCACTTTGCAATCAACACCAACCGCAAGACGCAAATGTCGAGAACGTCTATTAAGTTTGAGAGTGTAGGGAATCATTTATTTATAAGAGTTAATTTTTCCGCTCGACTTAATCTTTTTAGAGCTGCTTCTTTGGCACGTGAGGTAGCAAGTGTTTTGTGTGTTGAATGCCACACTAGAACAACCGGTCTACGGATTTTTGTGTAGTGGGCCCCTGACTTTGCATGATTGTGCTGATGTAGTCGCTTTTCTAGATTGTTTGTCGAACCAACATAGAGAGCATTGTCTTTGCAAAGGAGGATGTAGGCGTAGTGCATAACTAATTTTGATCTCCGTATAATTCTTTGTAACTAATAGATTTTTTTTCCACCTCTACCATTTTTCCATCAATTAATTTTCTGGTTACCTGAGTGTACATTGGATTTATATTATCGTCCCTGCCATTATCTACAGTACTCTGATCAAAATCCATTATTAACACGTATTTTCCATTTCTAAATTCATATGTTTCTTCTGTGTAAATATCCCCGATCCCCCTCCCTTTAAAAAAACTAACCATTTGTTTTTTAATAGGATCAAATGACTCATTTGTAGCTTCTACAACAGGAACAGTATTGAAAGTTTTGGTTTTTGGATTATACGCAAAATATGCATGTGTAAAGTTATACGCACCAGCTGCAGTTTGAATCACTAGATCTTTGTAACCATCAAATGTCACATCCTCAAAGTCAAAAGATCCTTGGGTAAGAGACAATTTTTCCTGATCGGAGAAACTTATAAATTCACCGTCCGTCACAAAAATATCTTTTCCGTTTCGAGAAATGTGAAGTTCTCCTTGATTGTCATTTGTAGTACTAGCAAAAATTGTAAGGTTTACTGGACTTTCTCCATTTCCAATCTCTTGAACACAATTTATTGGTAGATAAAAAGTATCTAATCCATTAGTCATTGCAAAATTTTCGCAGTTTAATTTTACACTAGGAGCTATTTCATTGGTTGTCACAGGAGAATAATTCGGCTTAGAAATCCAGTACAAAAAACCTATAATGACAGCACCTACTAGAACAAAAATAAGGGGTTTATATATTTTCATATGGATTAAATTTACTACCAATTCCCTAAAATAGCACCCATGGCAATCACACAAACTAACGACGACACACATTCAAAAAGCCACAACTTTGGATTTTGCTTCATCCAAATAACCCCCATTGAAGAGTTTGTCACAATAAATCCAAGCCATGCCCAAACTGCTACTACCACCGCTCCGAAAGCACCAAACCCTGCAATGTAAGGTGAGGTGGAAGAAAATGAATACAAAGCTGCGATGGCGTATGCGGATATAATGTTCGCAACAAGATTCCAAAGCATCTGTGGCAACATACCAGAAAGCTTTTCATCTCCTGTTGGATGGATGTTCGCCAACTTCATCCATAGTTTTCCAAAAACAGGTCCGTGAAATAGAAAACCGATGATAAAACAAGCAATTGCTGCAACTAGAACCGCTAATAAATTAATTGGTAACATTTTTATTTTTTGTTTAGGTTAATAGGTAAATTTTAGAATGTTTAAGTTAAAGTAGCAAGGATAGTTGTTAGCATTGCAGCAATGAAGTTTACACTTCTAGCATGTACAAACATGCAGTCGATTTTCTAAAGTTAAAAGAAACCAAGCTAATTGAGATACAAAAGAAGGTAAAAACAATTAAAAACGTAGCGGAAGAACTAGGTGT
>JANOAN010000011.1:0-32367 GCA_031411135.1 bacterium
AACTACAAATTGACCCTCTTTCTCCACTACTACAACAACATCAAGAGACATCGAGGTTTAGGTATGAATGGTATGAGCCCTTTTGAGAAGCTTCGCTTCTTGAAAGGCAGTGGAGTGTAAACTTTTGGCTGCAATGGTACAGGATTTGACAAATCACGTTAATCTGTCATTATTGGGTCTGCTGTTCATCAACACAACCAAGAAAGAACTAAAAAATGAAACCACACATGATTCTGTCGCTGATAGCGGCAGTGTTCACGATCGGTTGCGCAGGCAACCAAAACTACAGACAGCGATGCTCTGGAAAAGCAATCGTTGCTCCACAGCAAGCTCCACGCGTCCTGGACTTTTACGTCCCAGGCGATGTGGAGCATCATCGAATCCATCACGGAGCAACCGTGTACACGAGAGAGCATATTTATGAACCACAGGGATGCCCTCCGCCAATTGAGCATTACTCCCATCCTCAACCGCGACGGTATTTCAACCAGCAGCAGGAATGTCCACCCCCCATGTTCAATCCCTGTCCACCAAGAGTCATCATTCGTCGTGGTTGGTGCGACTAACACTCCCAAAAATCTGCCCCCCTCTACACTGCGGTGTACAGGGGGTTTACTATTATATATTTGATTTTTTTCATAAATATTGTATGGTTGTACGCGGAACCAATCGGCTCCAGGGCTTCTAAGCGCTGGGCCTTTCCCAAATCAGCGCTCTTTCAAACCACCACCAACCACCAACTCAGATGAACGAAACCATCATAACGCTCGACTGGACAACAATCGTAATTTCGCTTGCAATCATTGCATTGCTTGCGTGCATTGTCGTCTGGCTATTCAATGACCCAAACCTTTGGACAAGCCTTGTGGCAGCCCTAATAATTACCAGTATTGTCGTCTGGCTGTGCCTTACCTACGACAACGCTAAGATTGTGCTCCACAAGCGTGGTGCGGAAAAGGCACAAAAGGAATCACAACCCTTCAAGCCATTTCAAAAAAGGAACTAATGTCGCAGCCTGCCTGGGTTCCCACCCGGTGCAGGCTGCTTTTTTATACAAAATTAGCCAACACCCACCAACTTTGCTAATATATCTCCATGAAAAAGCCCGTCTCGTACGACCACTCTAAAATCGAAAAGAAGTGGCAGTCTGCATGGAAAAAATCTGGCATCTATAAAACTTCAGAGGCATCTAAAAAGCCAAAATCTTACATTCTAGACATGTTTCCATACCCGTCTGGCTCTGGACTCCATGTTGGCCACCCAAAGGGTTATATCGCCACAGATGTCCTTGCACGTTTCAAAAGAATGTCAGGGTTTAATGTACTTCATCCAATGGGATGGGATGCGTTTGGTTTACCTGCTGAAGAGTTTGCACTTAAAAATAAAATTCATCCTTCTATTGCAGTCAAGAAAAATGTTAAGCGATACAAAGAACAACTTTCAGTTTTAGGTTTTTGTTATGACTGGGATCGCGAAGTAAACACAACAGATCCAGAATATTACAAGTGGACTCAATGGGCGTTTTTACAGATGCACAAGAAAGGTTTGACGTACGAATCACATGAGCCAATCAACTGGTGTCCATCATGTAAAACAGGTCTTGCCAATGAAGACTTAGATAATGGAAAGTGTGAACGCTGTGGATCTATCGTAGAAAAAAAACCAATTCGACAATGGGTGATTAAAATTACTGATTATGCGGACAGATTGTTGAAGGACTTGGATGCTTTAAATTGGCCAAATTCAATAAAGGAATCTCAGAAAAATTGGATTGGGAGGAGTGAGGGGTCTGAATTAACTTTCAAAATAAAAAATTCTGAGGAATCTATATCAGTATTCACTACAAGACCAGACACAATTTTCGGAGTCACCTATCTTGTACTTGCACCTGAAAGTCATTTGGTTGAAAAACTTAAACCCCAAATAAAAAATTGGTATAAAGTTCAATCTTTTATTAAAGATGTAGCCAAGAAAACTCAAATTGAAAGAACGGCAGAGGGGAAGGAAAAAACAGGTGTACATTTGGACGGTGTTTTTGCAATTAATCCCGCTAATGATGAAGAAGTGCCAGTTTGGATTGCGGATTATGTGCTAGCAGATTATGGAACAGGTGCTGTTATGGCGGTTCCAGCTCATGATGAACGGGATTTTGTGTTTGCAAAAAAATATAATTTACCAATAAAAGAAGTTATTGAACCAGTGTATACAAAGACTACTGGCCCCGACGCTTTTCGGGAAGGTGTTCCATACAAAGAGCGTCACGCTGCGGTTTGTGTAATTAAACACTGGTCAGAGGACAAATATTTGTGCCTTGATTGGAAAAAAAATAATTGGCACGGATTTGTAGTTGGTGGAATCGAATCGTTAGAGACAGCTGTTGATGCTGGAATACGCGAAATAGCAGAGGAAACAGGTTACACAAATTTGCGTTTTGTAAAAGAATTAGGTGGACCGATTCATGCAAAGTTCTATCAGCTTCTTAAAGAGCAGAATCGTTTTGCACATTTTCACGGAATGTACTTTGAACTAGTAGACGATTCGAGAAAAGAAATTTCTGAAGGTGAAAAAGCAATTCACGATATAAACTGGGTTTCCAAGCAAGAAGTGATGGATTACTTGAACGTTGATGATATGAAATTAACATGGGCAAGATTTTTAGGTGTAGAAAAAGCCTATGTTGGATCAGGAATTATCACAAACTCTGGAAAATTCAACGGTAAAGATTCTGAATCAATCATGTCAGAAATCACAAAATTCTGTGGAGGAAAAACTGTCGTACGATACAAACTTCGCGATTGGGTATTTTCACGCCAAAGATATTGGGGAGAACCAATTCCACTTGTTCACTGTGAAAAATGTGGAGTTGTTCCCGTGCCAGAAAAAGAACTTCCTTTGAAACTTCCAAATGTAAAGTTTTATGAACCGACAGGGACAGGGGAATCACCGCTTGCGAAAATCGACAAATGGGTTAATACGAAATGTCCAAACTGTAAGGGCAAGGCAAAACGAGAAACTAACACTATGCCTCAGTGGGCAGGTTCTTGTTGGTATTATTTGCGATACATGGATCCAAAGAACAAAAAAATGTTAGTAGACCCAAAGAAAGAAAAATATTGGTCACCAGTTGATGTTTATGTTGGAGGAACAGAACACGCAACAAGACATTTAATCTATGCTCGATTCTGGCACAAGTTTTTATATGACATCGGTGTTGTGTCGCAATCTGAGCCGTTCACACAACTTAAGAATCAAGGACTTATCATGGGCCCAGACGGACAAAAAATGTCAAAACGATTTGGAAATGTAGTAAATCCTGATGACGTGGTAAAGTTGTACGGAGCAGACTCACTTCGAGTCTACGAAATGTTCATGGGTCCATTTGAACAAGCCATTTCTTGGAGTACAGACAACATGATCGGTTCACGACGCTTCATAGAGCGTGTTTGGAGACTTAAAAATAAAGTTGTTAAGAAAGCAACGCTTAAAAAAGAAACTGAAACTCTACTTCACAAAACCATTAAAAAAGTAGGGGAGGATATACAGGATTTTGCACACAATACTGCAATTTCAACCATGATGATTCTCTTAAATGCACTTGAAACAGAGGAAAATGTTGATACAAAGACATACGAGACCCTTCTTTTACTACTTGCTCCTTTTACTCCACACTTGGCGGATGAGTTGTGGTCACAAATGGGACATAAAAAGAGTATTCATATTGAGTCATGGCCTATTTGCGATGAAACAAAGCTTGTCAATGATTCCTTTAAAATTACGATCCAAGTAAATGGAAAATTTAGAGGAGTTTTGGAAACCAATAATTCCGAGGAAGCCTTTGTTTTGAACGCCTCAAAGAAAAAGCATGAAATTCAAAAACACCTTGAAGGTAAGGAAATTATTAAGCAGATTTACGTGAAAAATAGGCTTGTAAATTTCGTTGTCAAGGGATAACTTGACGATATTCAGCATTTATGCTAAAAATACAACATCAATTTATATAAATATTTAACCCAATGGCAACAGCAACCCTTCCATTCAAACCCAAACAATCAGTAAAAAAGCTTCTTTCGTCACTTCACGAAAGAGCACGTCTCGTAATGATTAAAAGATACGGCCTTGATAAGGATGCTGAAAGAATGACGTTGGAAGGTATTGGTCAGGACTACAACATTACTCGAGAGCGAGTTCGTCAGATCGAAAATGCTGCAATTGCCAACATTAGAAAATCAACTCAATTTAAGGAAGAAGCATCCAGCTTCCTTGCACTTGAAACTCTTATTCGAGATCTAGGCTCTCTTATCTCAGAAGAAGATTTGTTAAACCATCTAGCAAAGGATCAATCTACAAAAAACCATATTCAGTTTATGTTGACTGTTGGTCTGACTTTTAAAAAAGAACGAGAGGACGAGGAATTCAAGCACAGATGGCACGTTGATCCAGAACTTACAAAAAGGATTCATGATGCACTTCGAAAGCTTTACAAGTCTCTATCAAATGATGATTTAGTTCCTGAATCAGAAATGATCCAGATGTTTTTCGATAATCTTAAGGATATAAATGATAAATATAAGAGTGAGGAAGTTGCTCGACGATGGTTACGTATTTCAAAACATATCGATAAGAATCCATTAGGTGAATGGGGTAAAACTGTTTCTCCAAATGTAAAGACAAAGGGTATTCGAGACTTTGCATTTCTTGCAATGCGAAAGCATGGATCTCCAATCCACTTCCGAGATATCGCAAAATTGATTGAAAAACTTTTCAACAAAAAAGCTCATATCGCTACTACTCACAATGAACTAATCAAAGACAAGCGTTTCGTTCTAGTTGGACGAGGTTTGTATGCACTTGCAGAGTGGGGATATTTGTCAGGTGTTGTTAAAGATGTAATCAAGAAGGTTCTATCTAAACACGGCCCACTTCCTAAGGATGAAATTATTCAGAAAGTATTAAAGGAAAGATTTGTAAAAGAAAACACTATTCTTGTTAATTTACAGAACAATCGTTTCTTTAAGAAAGACAAGGAAGGACGATATCACTTGGTTGATTTCACTGAAGCTAAATAATTGTTGTAATGCCGTGTCGGTTAGGTTAAAATAGACAGCGATGTCACCTGATCTAACAAACACCTCTGTAGGATTTATTTTCACGCTGTTTTACGTGGCTACAATAATTTTTATTCCTTTTGCATTAGGTGTGAAGTTTTTAAAGAATTGGAAAAAGTATGTTAAGGCGAAATATTATGCTGAACAGAAGTATACAGTCCTAGAAATAAAAATCCCAAAAAATAATACAAAATCACCGGTTGCAATGGAGCTTTTTCTTAACTCGTTATCTCAAGGAGGAAAAGATCATGAATTTAAAAAGCTTTATTGGACAGGTGAAACAAGACCATGGTTTTCTCTTGAGATTGCATCAATCGGAGGTTCGGTTAGATTTTTTATGTGGACTAAATCAAAGTATAAAGAACTTATTGAAAATCAATTTTATTCTCAATATCCAGAAATTGAAATTCAGGATATAGGAGTGAGGGATTACACTTATAATGTTCCATTTGATCCTGAAAATTTCGAATATTGGGGTACTGAAATTAGAAAAAAAGAAGCGTCTCATCTTCCAATAAAAACTTATACTGCCTACAAATTACAGGATAACCCTGATGATGAGTTCAAAATTGATCCGATTACTCCAATGATGGAGTTTCTTGGCTCACTTCAAAAAGGTGAACAAGTCTGGATACAAATTTGTGTTCGTGCACACGGAAAGGATAAATATGATAAAGATAAGGGTGATTATGTAGATTGGAGGCATGCTGCACAAAAGGATATTATAAAGCTTACAAAGCGAGATCAAAAAGTAGATGGAGACAAAACAAGTCCATGGCAATTTGTCTTAACAAAGGGAGAAAAACAAGCAGCCGATGCAATTGAGGATAATATTACAAAAACAGCATTTGATTGTGGAATTCGTGCGATTTACATTGCAAAGAAGGGATCTGAAAGAAAAAGCACGGTTGGTGGAATTAAAAACGCTTTCAAACAATATAACGTTACAAATTTAAATAGCCTTGAAGGTGTAAATGATATCGATCCAGACAAGTTTAGATTTAATAAGTTCATTGGAGGAAAAAAACGTTTAGTTGAACATAAAAAAAGACTTTTTGATTTGTATAGACATAGATCTTTCTTCTACCCTGAATTTGTGCCATATGGTTACAAAGAAGAATACAAGTTTGATCCTAGACTATCAGTATTCAGTGCTGAAGAATTGGCAACCATTTATCACTTCCCAGGAGACGTATCAAAGACTCCAACATTAAACCGAGTTACAGCAAAAAAGGCAGAGGCACCATCAGATTTACCGATTTAAAATATACAAAAGTAATGCAATTTATTCAAAAACACAAAATTATTATTTATGCAATTTTGATTTCTCTAATTATCCTAGTTTTAGGCTTGTCTGCTAAAATTTTTATTCCATTTGAAATCGAAAGGCAAGGACAGATTATTGTGACTATAGAAAAGGGTCAAAGCCTTGTAAGTATTTCACAAGAGTTACAAAAGGAGGGGATAATTGATTCACCATTTCTTTTTCGTATTTTAATTACTTTGCGAGGATTTGAAAATTCGCTCCCAGCAGGGTTCTACCAGTTTTCAGATGGAAAGAAAAAAGAAAGAATTAGTTTGAATGAAACCGCCCGCAGGTTATCGACAGGGGACAGTGGGTTTAAAGCGATCAAATTAACAATTCCAGAAGGTTTAAATATCATGCAGATCGCAGCAAAGGTTCACACTGAAATACCTACCATTGATGAAGCAGATTTTGCGAGTTCATCCCGCTCTTATGAAGGCTACCTTTTTCCGGACACTTATTATTTCATGCCATATGCTACTTCCGGAGAAGTCATTACAAAAATGCAGAATACTTTTAACCAGAAAGTGTTACAAAACGAAGCATTTAATGCATCTGTTGCAGGCTCGGGGCATTCTTTAGCAGATATTGTTAAAATGGCCTCTATTCTAGAAGGAGAAGTTCGTACACTAGAAGATCGTAAAATTGTCTCAGATTTACTGTGGAGACGAATCGAGGTGGGTATGGCTTTGCAGGTTGATTCGACTTTTTCATATATTAATCAGAAGACTTCTGCAGAGTTAACACTTAGTGATTTAAAAATTGACTCACTTTATAATACCTACAAGTACCGTGGACTTCCTCCAACGCCGATTTCAAACCCAGGACTTGAGACTTTAATGGCAGCGGCCGAGCCGACTCCAAATAAATACGTTTTCTTTTTGAATGACAAGGATGGAACTAGTCACTTTTCCACTACCTATAGCCAGCATTTAAAGTATAAGAACCAGTATTTGAGATAGGTCTAAAATATCGTATAGTGTCGATATGAAAAAAGTTTGGGTAGGAATGTCAGGGGGTGTTGATTCGGCTGTTTCTGCGTACCTACTTAAAAAGCAGGGCTACGATGTGACCGGTGTTTTTATCAAAGTCTGGCAGCCGGATGATGTCGAATGCACTTGGAAGGACGACAGAAGGGATGCAATGAGAGTATGCGCTGAGATTGATATACCTTTTATAACCCTTGATTTGAGCCATGAATACAAGAAATACGTAGTTGACTACATGATTTCAGAGTATTCGCGGGGGAGAACTCCAAATCCTGACATTATGTGTAATCGCCATATCAAATTTGGTGGCTTTTTGGATTTAGCCAAAAAAATGGGTATTGATTACGTCGCAACTGGGCACTATGCAAATGTTAAGGATAATACTTTGTATGAAGGGAAAGATCCCTCAAAAGATCAGAGCTATTTCTTGTGGACGCTAACGGCAGATGATTTGTCGAGGATACTTTTTCCAATTGGCCATTTGCTTAAAACAAAGGTAAGAAAGATTGCGCAAAAAAATAAACTTCCTGTGTTTGATAAAAAAGATAGCCAGGGAATTTGCTTCATAGGTCATGTCGATATGAAAGAATTCTTAAAAAAGAATATACAAACTAGTGGTGGAAATGTTCTAGACACAGAAGGAAATATAATCGGCGAACACGATGGTGCAATTTTGTATACGATTGGCGAAAGAATAGGTTTTAAGGCTTACCAAACAGGCACTGATGACAAGCCTATGTATGTTTTGAATAAGGATATTTACTTAAATACAATCACAGTAAGTAGTTCTAATTTTCTAAACAACGAGAAGGATGGCTCTACACTGGTAGCTCAACTTATTAATGTGAATTGGAATTCGGAAAGTATTCCTTCAACCATTCAAGCTAGGGTTAGATACAGACAACAAAAACAGGACTGTCATTTTGACCCTAGTACTGGCAAGATTACTTTCAAAAAGAACCAAGTATTAGCAAGCGGACAATCTGTGGTTTTGTACAGTGGCGAGAAATGCCTTGGTGGTGGTATCATAGACTAATGTTTAAGGAAGTTTTACTCGTAAAAGCCGACGGGGAAAAGGAACTCTACGAACCTCATAAATTGAGGAATTCTCTTGTTAAGGCTGGGGCTAGCGGCCATTCTGCGGATAAAGTTCTGACAGATGTTGCCAATTTCATCGAATCTCATATAAAAGATAAAAAACATTCTGAAATAAGTGTTTCTGAATTATATCGAGAGGCATTTGAATGTTTGAAAAGATATGCAGGGGATGCGGCGTTACGATACTCACTTAAAAGATCGCTTTTTGAACTCGGGCCAACTGGATTTCCATTTGAAAAGTACATTGCAGAGATTTTCAAGACGCAGGGTTTTGAAACATTGACAGGGCAAATTGTAATGGGTAGCTGTGTGCCACACGAAGTTGATCTAGTAGCTTGGAATCCTGAAAAGCTCATCATGGGGGAAGTAAAATATCACAATGATCCAGCTTCTAAGAGCGATTTAAAGGTGGCACTCTACGTTAGCGCTCGATACAACGATATAAAGCAAAACGTTTTTGACTATGGAGGGGTAATTCGTAAACCTTCAGAATGGTGGCTTATCACAAATACAAAGTTTACTGATACGGCGATTACTTACGCGGTTTGCAATGGGGTAAAACTACTAAGTTGGGTTTTTCCTGAAGAGGGAAACCTACATGACTTGATAGAGAGCACAAAGTCACATCCAATTACCTGTCTTACCGCCCTTGATGCTAATCAGAAGAAAATGCTGATTGATAAAAACATCATACTCTGCAGAGATTTACATAAACATACTGATATTATGGAAAAGATGAACTTTAGCAAAGAAACGATTTTTAATATTTTAGAAGAAGTTAATCAAATTATAAAATAATGGCTTTTATTCCATATAAAAAGAAATTGTATGTACCTGGAGCAGACGAGGCTTTCAAACTAAGTCGCTCTAAAATTGATATGTTTTTAGAATGCCCAAGGTGCTTTTATTTGGACCGTCGATTGGGAGTTTCCCGACCTGATTCATTCCCTTTTACTTTAAACAGTGCCGTTGACCATCTTTTGAAGAAGGAATTTGATATTCATCGCAAAGAGAAAACTCCGCACCCTCTTATGGTAAGTTATAAAATTGACGCCGTACCCTTTATTCATAAAGATTTGGATGTGTGGAGAGAAAACTTTGTAGGAGTTCAGTATGCTGACAAAAAGCACAACCTGATTATTTTCGGAGCAGTGGATGATGTGTGGGTTAACAAAAAAGAGGAACTTATCGTTGTCGATTACAAGTCAACAAGCAAGGATTCCGAAGTAAATCTCGATGCAGACTGGCAAATAGGCTATAAACGCCAAATGGAGGTATATCAGTGGCTTTTGGAGAAGAATGGATTTAAAGTTTCTACTACAGGCTATTTCGTATATGCGAATGCTACCAAGGAATCCCGTCATTCATTCGAGGCAAGACTAGAATTCGAAATGAAAGTTATTCCTTATACAGGTGACAATTCATGGATTGAAAAGACATTGGACAATATTAAGAAGTGTCTTGATAGTGATGAAATTCCTGACAAATCAGAAGAATGTAAGTACTGTAAATATAGAGATGAGGTAAGAGAAAAGTTTGTTGAACATGCAAATAAATATGGAGTTAAAAAGAAAAAGAAATAATATGAAATACAAAACAGAGTGGGATTTTAAAAACTTATTTTACATAAAAGGATTGAAGGATCCGCAGATTGAGGTTGATATGCAGAAGGCTGAGAAAGCATGCGAAGATTTTGCGAAGAAGTATTCTGTAAAAGACGATTATTTAAATGATGAAAATGTACTTTTTAAATTGCTTGAGGAGTACGAAAAAATGTACGCATCTTGTATGCCACCTAAACCTCAATATTATTTACACTTACTCTTGGCAGTTGATAGTCAAAACCAGGAAGCCCAAGCCAAAATGAACTTGTTTACAGACAGACTGACAAAAGCTTTCAATCAGATTATTTTTTTCGAGATAAAATTAGGTAAAATTCCAGTTACTAAGCAAAAAGAATTTCTTGCTTCAAAAATACTTGTGAAATACAAATTCTTCCTTGAAAGATTGTTCTTGACAGCAAAGTATATATTGAGCGAGCCAGAGGAAAAGATTTTAAACGTTAAAAGCACCACTTCGCGCGGAATGTGGAATGATTATTCTGATAAATTATTAAATGCTCAAAATATAAAATGGAAAGGTAAAGAAATTCCGTTACCAGAAGCATCTGGCATGATTCGCAGTCTCCCCAAAAAAGATCGCTATGCACTTCATAAATTGTTAATGGAAAAGTTAAAGGAAATTAGTTACTTTTCAGAAGCTGAAATGACCGCGATTGTAACCGATAAAAAGAGTTCTGATGAATTAAAAGGCTTTACTAAACCATACGAAGCTAGAATCATAGGATACCAAAACGAGGTTAAAAGTATCGAAAATCTCGTGGAAACTGTAACCAATAATTTTAAAATTAGTCAAAGATTCTATAAATTACACGCGAAAATTTTAAAGGAGAAGACTTTATCCTACGCAGATAGAGCTGTCGGGATAAAATCAAATGCAAAACCATTTTCGTTTGAGCAAGGCAGTGAGCTTTTCAGATCAGCACTAGAGAAAACTGACAAAAAATTTGTAGATTTGTTTGATATGTTTCTTCAAAATGGTCAGGTGGATGTATATCCTAAAAAAGGAAAGTCGGGAGGTGCATTTTGTTCGAGCACTCTTAATAATCCAACCTTTGTGATGCTAAATAATGTTCCAAATACAGAATCATACTTTACTCTTGCACACGAAATGGGGCACGCCTTCCACAGTGAACTTTCAAAAGAATCCCAGCCTGCAATTTATGGTGAATATACGATTTCCGCTGCCGAAGTTGCCAGTACTTTTTTTGAAAATATTGGAGTTGAAGCGTTAAGTACAAAACTTACAGAAAAAGAAAAGTTTGAAATTGATTACAAGAGGGTACAGGATTCAATTTCTACAGTTTTCCGACAAATTGCATGTTTTAATTTTGAAGTAGACATTCATAATGAGGTCCGTACGAAAGGTTCAATCTCAAAGGAACGTTTAGCAGAACTTCACAACATTAATATGTCGAAATACATGGGACCTTCCGTTAAGTTAAATGATTTGGATGGATATTTCTTTGTTCAGTGGTCGCACATTCGAAATCATTTTTATGTCTACAGTTATACCTACGGAGATATTATTAGTAAGGCGATGTACGCACGTTACAAAAAAGATCCAACTTTTATTAAATCAGTTATTAAATTTTTATCAGCAGGAGGAAGTATGACACCTGAGGATATTTTTAAATCAATTGGAATTGATACGACAAAACCTGAATTTTTCCTTGAAGGATTGAAGGAGATTGAGAGTGAGATTGTGAGGTTGGAAAAGGTGGGGAAGAAGTTGGGGATGGTAAAGTAATCTTTTACTGATAATTTTATAGTGTTCTAAAGGTGGGAACCAACCTTCCTACTTACCCCCATACACCCCAACCGTCTTATCAACCATCCCCTCCAAAGAAAAATTCTCAGAAATTCTTTTCTTAAAATTATCAGTTTGAAGTCTCACATCGTATTCCTGATTCAAAGTCATCTTCAAGGCCAATGCAAACGCCTTCTTATCCCTCGGTGCAATCAAAATTCCACATTCAGGAATCACAGTCTCCGGAATTCCTCCAACATTCGATGCGATAACTGGAACTTCTGCCATTCCAGCTTCAACAATCACATACCCAAAAGCCTCGGAAAAAGAGGGGAGCATAAACACATCAAAAGCTTTTAAGTATCGAGATGCATTATCCATAAAGCCAGTTAAAAAAACCTTATTTTCCAAGCCTTTTTCGGTAATAAACTTTTCAAGATTCTCTCTAAGTTCACCTTCGCCAATAATCACATATCGTGCATCAATTTCTGGATTTGTTTTCAACAATATATCAATTGACTCAATTGCATTAAAAATATTTTTTACAGGGTGAAGTTCTGCAATTGTTCCAATCCATTTTGTATTCTTTGTGTGTTCGAACTTAACCACATCCAGAATTTTATCTCTCGATTCAACTTGTGAATAAAAATCAATAACAGGACTTGCTGGATGTACTACAACCAACTTATTTTTAACAAACGGCATCCACATCACCTGATTTTTGACCGAATGAGACACTGCAATAGTCTTATGATTCAAAATAACTGTTAACCAATGTAAAAAACCAATAATAAAATGTTGCACATGATTTCGATTTTCATTAAAAGCCCAAGCATGCGCTGTAAAAATTACTCGTTTTACAAATAACAACCTTGCAATAAAAGCACCGATTCCGCCCGCTTTTGAACTGTTGACATGAACCACATCTGGCTTAACTTTACGAATAATATTAAATAGTGAAAAAGAAGTCTTGATTTCATCCATGAGACGAATATCCCTCTTCATGGAACCAATATTAAAAACCTCAATTCCTGCCTCTTTAAGCTTGTGTGACAAAAGCCCGTTACCTCCTAAAACTACAGACACCTCGTGTCCCTGTGCAGAAAGAGTCGTTGCTAGGTCATACACATACCTTTGCGCCCCTCCCCAGTTTGATTTCGTAATTACGTACAGTATTTTCATAAGTTGTCATTGGCCGTTTTTGGCTGTACTATTATATTAATATGAAAGTTGCGAATAAGCGAGAACCTTTTCTCCTTTTAATTGGGGACATTATCTGTTTAGGTTTGTCTTTGTGGCTTATGTTGTATCTTCGTGGTTTTAATTTCCCATCATGGGAGGTTTTTAAATCACACCTAGCACCTTTTAGTATTTTGTTTTTGGCTTCAGTTGTAATTTTCTACATTTCAGGTCTTTACGAAAAACATAACAGTATTCTACGGTCACGTTTAGCATCAGTTATTATCAAATCTCAAATCGCTAACGCTCTTGTTGCAATTTCATTCTTTTACTTTATTCCAAATTTTGGTATTACTCCTAAAACGAATCTGTTCATATACTTACTGATCTCTATAGTAATCATTTCACTATGGAGATTGGTTTTTTACCCGCTACTTTTGCCAGGTAAAAAGCGTACAGCCGTCATTATTGGTTCCGGATCTGAGATGGAAGAACTTATCCAAGAGGTAAATAATGACCCTCACTATGATTTTCAATTTTCTCGAGTTATTGATCTCAAAACAACGAACAAAATAACCGTACCAGACATTATTAAACATGAAGTCATGGAAAATGATGTATCTATGATTGTGATTGATCTCGATCACGCAAGTATTAAAGATGTTTCCCCAAAATTGTTTGATCTGATTTTTATGAACGTGGATTTTGTTCCGATGTATAACGTTTACGAACACGTTTTTTATCGCATACCGTATTCTGCGCTAAAACATGATTGGTTTATTGAAAATATTTCATCTAGGGCAAAAGGGGTCTACACATTAGGTAAGCGAGTTATCGATATTGTATTGGGAGGAATAGCTTTCCTTATATCTTTGATATTTTATCCAATCGTTTGGATTGCACTCAAGATTCAAGACGGGGGACCACTTTTTATTTACCAAGAAAGAATGGGGCAGGGCAATCAAAAATTTATCATTAGAAAATTTCGAAGTATGCGTCAGGCAAAAACTGATAATGGAGCTTGGGTGGAAAAAGATGATAACCGTATAACAACAATAGGACGTATTATGCGAAAGACCAGTATCGACGAATTTCCTCAATTTTGGAGTATTTTAAAGGGTGACATGTCAATTATTGGTCCTCGACCTGAAATTTATGAAAGAGGTAATAAGTTTTCTCAGGAAATTCCATATTACAACATTAGACACCTTTTAAAACCAGGACTTACTGGATGGGCACAAGTCAATCAGGAACTTCCTCCTCAGTCACTAGAAGAAACAAAACTTAAACTGGCTTACGATATTTACTATGTGAAAAACAAGACTTTGTTTATGGACTTTGTGATTGTACTTAAGACAATTCGATCTCTTTTTTTGCGCTTACGTCAATAATTCTTTATAATCAACCAAATGAAATTATTTATTACAGGAGGGGCAGGTTATGTCGGAGCGATGTTAGCAGATCAATTCAGTGGAAGAACAGATGTTGAAAAAATCTTATTAATTGATAAAGAGCCTGAAATTGGACTTACAAAGGATAATCCGAATCGTTCAAAAATTGAATTTATCCAAGGAAACCTAGGAGATAATACTTGGCAAGACCAGGTTAAGGCTTTTTCACCTGACGTGATTATTCACACTGCTTGGCAGATTCGTGAAATGTATGGAAAGAAAGATTTACAGTGGAAGTGGAACGTGACAGGGTCTGACCATGTGTTTGATCTTGCTTTTGAACTACCAACCGTAAAAAAAATAATTTATTTTTCAACCGTTTCAAGTTACGGTGCTTTTTCTGATAACAGCCTTGATCATTTTATAAAAGAATCAGAACCTTTCCGTGAAGATACTTATCTATACGGCGTTGAGAAAAAGGTTGTTGAGCAACATCTCCAGAGAAAATACGAAAATGCAAAGTCTCAAGGCAAACATACCCCTCAGATTTTCATCGTTCGTCCGGCAGCAATAACAGGTACCAGAGGAAGGTATATGCGTGTTCGATTCGGGCTCCAAGCAGCATTATCAGGTCAATTAAAGGGTAATTGGGTGCATCGTTTGGTTTCAGCTATGGTTTCGTTCGTGCCTGCAACTAGAAAATGGTGTCGACAATTTATTCACGAGGATGATGTTTGTAATATTGTGGAATTATTTACCTTTTCAGATTTGAAAGGGGATTATGAAGTATTTAATATTTGTCCGCCAGGGGCAATTGTTACATCACGTGATATGGCAAAGGCTGTTGGGAAAAAGCCTATCTTTATACCTCCATGGATGATTCGAATTGTATTTTTTATTATGTGGCATTTGTTTAGAGGTAGGATTCCGACTTCACATGGTGGATGGAAATTCTATTCGTATCCGGTTGCGGTTGATGGCTCAAAGCTAACAAAACAGTACGGTTATAGTTATAAATATAATTCCTTGGATGCGTTTACAAAAAGAGAGGGTAGGTATTCTAAGTATACAAAGTCTGAGACAAAGTTGTAGGTAAAAAAACGCGTCAGCCGGGTGAGGGCTGACGCGTGTTGGGGGTTGGGGGGAGCTTACTTTTTCTTTGAATCGTCCCTTTGAGGTTCAACATACCGGCTGCTAAAGCGCCCGAAGATGCTGAAGCCATGACCAGGAGCGGGAGACAAAAGGGATCGACGTGATTGAACGCCATCACCCCTATCTGTACTGTGTCTGCAGATTTTTTTTGCGTGTGATGAATGAGGCTTAGGTTTTTGTTCTTGAACAGGCTGTGCCATTTTGTTGGTAGGGTTGGTTTGATTTTACAACTGCGACAAACTTTCTCTGAACCACATGGCTCAAATGAAAATCCATTGCATGATTCAATAAACAAATGATTTGCTTACTAAATCTTGCAATGGATAACCCTTTTTGTACTTATCCTGTAAAATATAGTAATACCTTTTAATAAAAAAGTCAAATATTTGACTTCGTTTTTATAAAATATAAGCTTATATTTAGAACAGAAACAACTAACCCTCAAAATCATGAACATACTCGCTCTTTTTATCGCATTGTTTTCCGCAATAATCGTCGCTATATTCACAAACTTCTTCCTAAAGGACAAGCTAGAGGATTTCGACATCTACGGAGGACATATCTATACTCACTATCCAAATATTTGGATGTGGGAATACATCTACGTCAAGTCCCTTTCAGTCGTACTTGGAATCGTCCAATTAGTGGCAATCTCCTCTATTTTTGTGGGAGACGTTACATTATTCTCCCTCATCGGGGAAGTCATCGTCGCACTAGTCTTCGGTTTTGTGCTCATAGCTTTCATTTCTCAAATCCTCTTTACCATCGTCATTGACGGAGTGAGGGACGGATTATCTCAACGAATAAAATGTCTCGATGCCATCGAACGCAAGAAAGCAACCTAACCTCATGCCCCCGCCGTCAACAGACGTGCGGGGGCTGATTGTTTAATTTCCCTAAACTCTATGATAATATCAACTCCAATGAAATCATCTGAGATTCGAAAGCGATTTATAAATTTCTTCAAGGAAAACGGACACACCGAAATTCCGTCTGCATCTTTGGTGCCTGAAAATGATCCAACGGTTTTGTTTAATACTGCCGGTATGCAACCACTGGTTCCATATTTGATGGGGGAAAAGCACCCTGCTGGGAAGAGAATTGTGAATTTGCAAAAATGTTTACGTACGAATGATATTGATGAAGTGGGTGACAATACCCACCTAACTTTTTTTGAAATGACAGGAAATTGGTCGCTGGGGGATTACTTTAAAAAAGAAGCAATTAATTGGAGTTATGAGCTCTTAACAAACAAAGAAAATGGTTTTGGGCTTGATCCACAAAGATTATACATAACATGTTTTGAAGGAAATGCTGATGTTCCAAAGGATGAAGAATCTGCAAGCACTTGGAAAGGACTATTTGAGAAAAATGGTGTGACAGGAGAAAGAGTTTTCTTTTTGGGAGCGGACGCAAACTGGTGGCCAGCTGTAAAAGGCAAGGACGAATGGACAGGACCTACTGGTCCTTGTGCAGAAATGTTTTATGACGTAACTGGAACTTTGAATAAGGGGCTTACAAAAGAAGAGTACCTTGCAGCTGATGAAAAACAGCACGTGGTTGAAATTGGAAACGATGTTTTTATGGAGTTTAAAAAGGATAGTGGAAAAATAGTGGGGAAGTTGGAAAACAAAAATGTGGATGATGGGCGAGGGTTCGAGAGACTTACGATGGTAATACAGGGAAAGACTAACGTTTTCGATACGGATATTTTTATGCCGATTTTAGAGAAGATTGAAAGCTTTATTGGTGACAAATCAAAAGATTCCACTAAACACAAGAGAATTATCGCTGATCATATGCGGGCTTCGGTTATGCTTATTGCAGACGGGGTAAATCCGTCAAATACTGATCAGGGTTATATTTTGCGAAGACTGATTCGCCGCGCTGTTAGATCAGGTGATATGCTAGGAATTAAAAATGGTTCGCTATTCTGGATTGCTGAAACAATTATTGATCAATATGGTGATGTTTATCCAAACGTTCAAAAACAACGAGAGACTATTAAGGTTGCAGTCGATAAGGAAGAACAAAAGTTTAGAAAAACATTAAACAATGGGTTGAAGTATTTTGATAAAGAACTAAAGAAAACAAATATGGAAGTGACAAGTGGATTACTTTCAGGTTCATACATGATTCATGGATTTCCTATTGAAAACTCATTTGAAGAAATAAACCGTGTAAGACTGGAAAATGGTATGGTGACCCTTTCTAAGGCAGAAGAAACTAAACTGACAGAAGAATTTAGAAAAGACCTTGAAAAACATCAGGAACTTTCTAGGTCCGGCTCAGAACAAAAATTTAAAGGAGGCCTTGGAGGTCACGGTGAAATTGAAACAAGGTACCACACTGCTACACACTTGTTACATCAAGCACTCCGTACCGTTCTTGGTGATCACATCTCCCAAAAGGGAAGTAACATCACAACAGAACGTCTTCGTTTTGACTTCACTCATCCTGCAAAAATGACCGATGAAGAGAAGAAAAAAGTAGAAGATATTGTAAATGAAAAAATCCAAGCTGCACTTCCGGTGGACGTAGTTGAAATGAGCCTAGCTGATGCAGAAAAAACTGGAGCATTGCACTTCTTTGGAGATAAGTATGGAGAAAAAGTAACCGTTTACTACATTGGTGACTCGATGGAGGCTGCTTTCTCAAAGGAATTTTGTGGGGGTCCTCACGTTAAAAATACAAAAGAACTTGGTAAGTTTAAAATCTCAAAAGAAGAAGCAGTTGCTTCAGGTGTGCGTCGAATAAAAGCTGTGCTTGAATAAAAATAGTTTGCTATACTATAAAACATGAGAACCCCTGCGAACCTCACATTTTTTATTGATGACTGCCACGTCTCGGCAAATATTTCTTCGCAAGGAAAGAATTCTCTTTTTACTTCTGATAAGAAAACTCCGCGTGACATAAGCGAAAAGGAGACTTTAACACTGACTCTCTTGAAAGAGCTTTTTAAAGATGTTCGCGACTGGTCTCTAAAACCTGAATTCTTAAATTATGTAATAACTGACTGTAACGTAATCATTTCACCGTCTTGGTACATCTCTCAAACCTCAATTATTTCGAAAGAAAGTCCAAAACCAATTATTTTTTCAGAAAATTTAATCTTAGACACAGCAGCTGAGAACTTGGCTCAAAATTCTGACGTTTTTTCTTCATCAAAAGATCTTTTGCTAATTGAAAAAGAGATCTCGCATGCTTCTTTAAACGGTTATCCAGTTGCAAAAATTGATAAACAGCGGGCCACATTGTGTAAGGCTTCTGTTTATTATTGTTACATGAACAAGAAATTCAACATTCTTATTTTGGACGCAATAAAGTCTATTAATCACCAAGCTCCACATGTTTATTTCCATTCCTTGGCCAAAGTAACCTCAGAATATTCTAAAAAATCACTTGGCGATCTTTCTATTCTAAAAAACGGAAATGTTGTTATCGTTAATTTCTGCTCCTACATTACAGAAATTATCTACTTACATAATGAGACCAGCTTAAATATTCTTTCATTACCGCTTGGCTACAAAGAAACACTGCACACGATTAGCGAACACACTGGTTCTGATCATGCGGTCACAGAATCACTCTTGGATTTGTTTATTAGTAACAAACTAAAACCTGAATCAAAAGATCTTGTGTTAGAGCTTCTGCAAAAACTCGGCTCTGATTGGGTAGGTGCTGTTATGCAGGGAATTAATCAATTACCAAAAACTCCAGGACCAAACACCAAGCTATTTATTTATGGAATAGACGACCATCAAGCAGAAATTGCAAAAATGTTTTCAATATTATTACCTTTCCACGGAAACCAAGTGATTCCTGTAACTTTGTTTAGTCAAATTATGTTATAATTGAAATATGCCAGCAAAGTTCTCAGATATTATTCCACCAAATAAGCGAAGTATTCGAAATGTTCCTTTAAACATCAGTATCGATGACGAACCAACTCATGTAAAAAAGAAAACATTAGAGAAGGACACTAGGGAATTGATGAAGATTGTCGACAAAGAGGAAAGGAGAGTTCGATCTAAAGTGATTTGGGGTGTTGCAATTTTGTGTGTTGGAATATTGTCACTTATCATTGTATCCAAATTTGCTACAGCCACCGCATCTATCGTGGCTAGCAAAAAGCCCATTTCTGTCTCGATGGATCTCAACTTTTCGCATGATGCAACAACCACCAATTCGATAGATTACGATGTCTTAACCATGTCGTTGAATGACAGCATTCCAGCCTCTGCTGTTTCAAATGCTACAGGTACTGCCGCTCTAGGGACTAAGGCAACAGGTTCAGTTACTATTTACAATAATTTTTCAACAAACTCTCAAATTCTAATTAAAAATACCAGACTAGAGTCTCCAGACGGAAAGATTTTTTTTCTAACCGACAAAGTGACCATTCCTGGCCAAAAAACAGTAAAAGGTGTGGTAACTCCAGGCACAGTGGTGGCTAAAATTGTGGCAGAAAAAGATGGTGCTTCATATAATATAGGAATAAAAGATCTTACCTTTCCTGGCCTAAAAACTTCTGCAAAATACAAGACTGTTTATGCTAAAACAAAGACCGCTATTGGTGGAGGAGCAGCAGCCCGTTCAAAATTGGTGATAGACCCAGTCGTGCTAGACAATATTCATTCGAAACTTTTAGAAAATGCAAAAAAACAAGTAGATGCTCAAAAATCTGACGACTATATTACGATTCCTGGTGGAACACAGGAATCAATAAGTGTAGATGCAGCAAGTACTGCAACACTAAATATTTCTGTTCTTTTAATTAAAAAGACTGATCTAGCCATTCAGATTCAAACTAATAAAAACCTTGATATTAATCTTTCCCCTGCAAACAAGAGTGGTGTCTTGATCGATACTACAGATTTAAAATTAACTTTTGAGGATGGTTTTAAATTAAGCAGCCTTACAAGTAATAGCGAACTAATGGCTAATTTAAAAGGAACAACCACTATTTCCAGCAATCTATCTAATGATATTCTTAAAAAAGAATTAACCGGCTTGGGTTACGATAGTGCAGAGAAACTTCTGAAAAATAAAATTGGCATTGAGGCTGTCAGTCTAGAAATATGGCCATGGTGGGTGAAAACTGTACCCTCAAATCCAAACAGAATCAATATTAAAATTGAAAATAATTAATTCTGTGTTAGTATATAAATCCACCCAATGACCGAAACAAATCCAAAAGAAAAACAATACGTAGAAGGTGTGGTGATAGAAGCACTTCCCAACACCCAATTCAAGGTGCAGATAAATACTACTAATGAGGAAATAAGGGCTTATATGAGCGGTAAAATGAAAAAAAACCGAATCAAGGTTTTTATTGGAGACAGGGTAACAGTGCTTCTTGACCAGTACGGAAGTACACACAGAATTGAAAGGCGAGTATAGGTTCTAAAATAAGCTTTACTTATAATACTAAATATAGTAGGATATCTTCCACTGTTTAAAAAAATGCGAGTCAAATCATCTGTAAAGAAAAAGTGTGCAAAATGTAGCGTAGTTCGACGTAAGGGTTATGTCTATGTAATTTGCAAGGCCAACATTCGTCACAAGCAGCGACAGGGTTAATCAGCGTTAAAAAATATTATTTAATTTTATTACATCATGCGAGTACTAGGTATCACAATTCCAGAAGACAAGAGAATCGAGATGGGTTTAACAGCCCTTTACGGTATAGGACGTTCTCGTGCTCAGAAAATCTTGACAGAGGCTGGTGTTGATTTTGCAACACGTCCTAAGGACCTTACAGCAAATGATGAGACTAAGATTAAGACTATTATTGAAACTTTGACTCTAGAGGCTGATTTAAAACGAGAAGTTGGAACAAACATCAAGCGATTAAAGGATATCAAGTCATACAGAGGCTCTCGCCATGCTAGACGCCTTCCTTCCCGCGGTCAGCGCACAAAAACAAATGCGCGAACTTTGAAAGGAGTCAAAAAGACCATGGGATCAGGACGAAAGAAGGAAACCAAGAAGTAAAACTGAAATAATTAAAAACTACTAAATAAAAAGCAAGACCAATGGGTAAGACAAAGATTGTAAAAAAAGAAGACGCAGCCGAGATAAAAAAAGCATCTAATGCTGCTGCTAAAAGACGGATGGATACGGGCATTTTGAATATTCAATCTACTTTTAATAACACAAAAATTGTTCTTGCTGATCCAAAGGGAAATACATTAACATGGGCAACTAGTGGTTCACTAGGCTTTAAGGGTGCCAAGAAAGGTACTCCTTTTGCGGCTGCAAAGATCGCAGAAGTCCTTGCCGACAAGGCAATTGCCATGGGAATGAAGGAAGTGGCAGTAGTGGTTAAGGGTGTAGGAAGCGGACGAGAGTCTGCGATCCGAACCTTTATTTCAAAGGGTATTAATATTTCGGCTATCAAGGATGCAACACCCGTTCCACACAATGGTTGCAAGCCTAAAAAGCCAAGACGAGTATAATTTTAAAAATATATGAAAACAGGTCCAAAATACAAAATTGCACGACGTCTAGGAGCTCCAATCTTTGAGAAAACACAAACTCAAAAGTTTAAAATGCGTTCCGAGGCAGGTGAAAAAGGTGCTAAAGGTGGCAAAGGTGGTGGTCGAGGTGCTAAAAGCGACTTCGGCAAGCAGCTTATTGAAAAGCAGAAAATGCGATTTATGTACGGCGTATCTGAAAAGCAATTTTCAAATTACGTAAAGAAAATTATTGATAAAAAGAGTCACACACCCGCTAGCGATTTATACGCGGCACTAGAAAGCCGACTCGACAACGTTGTCTTCCGAGCAGGACTTGTCTCTACAAGACGTCTTGCACGACAAGTTGTTTCTCATGGCCACATCATGCTTAACGGACGAAAGAACGGGGTTCCTTCAACTTTCGTAAACCCAGGGGATATTATCTCAATCCGAGAGGGCAGCTTGAAAACAGTATTATTTTCAACTTTAGAAGACAAAATTAAAAGCGCAACTACTCCCGTATGGCTTGCATGGAAGGACAAAAAAGCTTCAGTACTAAGAGCTCCATCTATGGAAGGTCAGGAACTCATGTTTGATCTAGGTGCGATTATCGAGTTCTATAAGAGATAAAATTTAAATTAAATATAAAAAAATCTATGTCAAACAACAACATTCTATTACCATCAAAACCTCGAGTCGTTGAGGAATCAGCAAATATCGGACGATACGAAATCGACGGTCTTTACCCTGGCTACGGTCACACATTAGGAAACTCTCTACGAAGAATTATCCTTTCATCTCTTACAGGAGCCGCTATCACAAGCGTTAAAATCAAGGGTGTTAGCCATGAATTCTCTAGCATAAAGGGCGTTAAAGAAGATGTTATCAACATAATTCTAAACCTTAAAAAGCTTAGATTTGCTATTGCATCTGATGAAGTTCAGACCGTTACAGTAAAGGTTAAGGGTGCTAAAAAGGTTACAGGAGCTGACTTCAAGCTTCCTGGACAGGTTACTTTGTCTAATCCTGATATGACTATTTGTACACTTACTGATAAGGACACTGAGTTCGACGCTGAATTTACAATCGAAAAGGGAATTGGATACGTTCCAAAAGAACTTCTAAAGAAAGATCGAGTTGAGATCGGAGCCATCAATCTTGATGCTGCTTTCTCACCAGTTGTACAAGCTAATTATGATGTAGAGCAAATGCGAGTAGGTGATCGAACGGACTTTAATAAATTGAAGCTGTTCATCCAGACTGACGGAACAATTTCTCCAAAGGAAGCTCTTGAAAAGTCTATCGAAATCATGATCACACAATTGAAGGCAATCGTAGGATTCAAAGAAGACGAACTTGAAGAGTTCAAGAAAGCAAAGACAGAATCTGTAGTTGATAATGACGAAAAACACTCTGCAGAGGACGACGAAGCTATGTCAGAAGTTCTTAAAACAAGAATTGAATCTTTGGAATTATCAAACCGAACTATGAACTCTTTGGTTTCAGCAAACATTCGAAGCATTGGTGGACTTATCCGAAAGAAAGAAAAGGATATCCTGGAATTTGAAGGTATCGGAGCAAAAGGAGTAGATGAAATTAAAGAAGTTCTAAAGGGAATGGGTCTTTCTCTAAAAGCATAATTATAAAACAATGAGACATCACAACGCCAACCGAAAACTAAAAAGAAAGAAAAATCAACGCCTTGCGCTGCTTCGATCTCTTGCACGAGAACTCTTCCTACGAGGAAAAATTACTACAACTGAAGCTAAGGCAAAAGAAGTCCGACCTTTCGCTGAGAAGCTTATCACTAACGCCAAGGGTCAGACTCTTGCAGGCCGACGATTGGTTTCAGGCCGAATGGGAAACAATGTCATTGTCGGAAAACTTGTAGATGTAATTGCAAAAAAATATGCAGATCGAAAGGGTGGATACATCCGAATTATCAAAATGAATCAACGACCATCTGACGCTAGTAAAATGGCGGTAGTTGAGTTAGTATAGTCAAACCTTTATGAAACACGTAATCGACGCAAAAAACAAAAAGATCGGCCGAATCGCTTCACAGGCGGCTATGATTCTTATGGGTAAAAATGCTCCTACTTATGAGAGAAATAAGGTAGCTGTGGTTGAGGTTGAAATTATCAACACTTCAAAGGCTGATATTTCTAATGAGAAAAAGGAGGGTAAGAAATATGTTACTTACTCTGGATACCCAGGAGGACAGAAAAATGAAAGCCTTTCAGATTTGTCTGTACGAAAGGGTCATGTCGAATTGTTCAAAAGAGCGGTTTACGGCATGCTCCCTTCAAACAAGCTTCGAGCAAAGATGATGCTTAATTTAAAAATCAGCGAATAATATTAATATATGACAGCAGAAAAAACTACAACTAAAAAGGCTACTGAAAAGTACATCGGAACCGTTGGTCGCCGAAAGACAGCTATTGCTCGAATTCGAATCACTCCTGCATCGAAAAACTCTATTACTGTAAACGGAAAGGCTTTGAATGAGTTCTTCGCGGTGTCTAACTTGCAAAAAGTTGCTCTTGCATCCCTAGAAAAATTTACAGAAGTAACGGAAGAAAAATTTGCGGTAATTGCAAAAACTATCGGAGGCGGAATGGCAGGTCAGGCAGAAGCGATCCGCCACGGTATTGCACGAGCGCTTATAATCCATGCTCCATCTCACAGAACGACTATGAAGAAAGAAGGTTTCCTTACACGAGATCAGCGCGCAAAGGAACGAAGAAAGTTCGGTCTGAAGAAGGCGAGAAAGGCTCCTCAGTGGTCAAAGCGATAGTAGTAATAAAGAACAGACAAGTGAAAACGCCCGTCCCTCATTCAAGAGTGGCGGGCGTTTCATCTGAGTCCTGAGCTATTTCCGGGTATATGATCCTTGGCGTGCAGTGATTTCCATTACAACGCAAAAACCATATTATCCCGCGGATAAGTAGTCCCAAGAGCACAGATGCGACGATGCTTCTGATGGAGAAGTGGTCGTATGTCATGAGACTGACAGTTACGATCACCACCAAGAGCTTCGCTACAGGATGCTTTACTTTCATGTTGAGCATTTCTAATTGTTGTACTATTTCATGCGATATTCCACACGCATGATTTCTAACCTAAAAACAAAATAACATACTGTTGATAAAATTACAAACTTTTTTATTTGTAGTGGTGTATAATGTATATCAAGATGCCTAGAAATAACTTTTTATTAAAAGCTTGTGCTTTTTTTATAGTACTATTTTTAATTAGCTTACATAATTTTGCTTTCGCGGCTATAACCACTCAGAATTACACTGCATACTATCAAGACAACGGCTCTGCACTCGGAAAATATAACGGGCCAATTGATATATATTACCCAGTATCAACAACGCGTTATTTATTGAGTGGGAATGATGCTACTGCTCCCAATGTTTTAAATTATTTAAATTCTAATATTCCAAAGACGACTCAGTCTGGATTTAGTTTTTTAGATATACCAAATCAAGATGACGGTACTGGGATCGAAGATGCAACCTTCCGTATTACATGGTGTGATGGTGCCTATACATTTCCAAATTCAGTACTAAGCGACACCCAAACTCGCTCATGTTTTAAAGGCTGGATGTATTCTGGTCAAAGTGGCACTTATATAAAACCATATTCCAGTGATGCACAGGTTAATTTGGCAGATTTTGCTAGTGTAGAATCAGACTTTGCATTAGCACAAGCTAATAATCAAAGTAGCAACAAATTCTCTCCACCACTTCAATATTTTGAAAATTACGGTCAACTATATAACCCTGCAACTGGTGTAACGACAGATCTAGGAGGACTTTTAGTACAGAGAACCTGCACACCAAAATCTGTTTGTTTATCTAATAGAGAATCTATTTGGAGAGACTCATCCTGTAGTGAAACGGGGAGACAAAACTGTGACACTGTTTGCGTAAATGGTACATGCGATCCGGCACCAATTGTTGCAACAAACACAAACACTTTACCCATATCATCATATATAACAAGAGCATCTTCGACAGATACGCCCAATTTTACATCAGCCGGAGGTCTGCAACAGTGTAAAACATTTAACAGAGATGATCAGGGTGCCGGTTATGCAGGATTAAGTGGTCCATACGAAAGATACTACATAAATGGACCATACTATGCAGATGTTTACATTCCAAACGGCGTTACGTATCTTTTCACATTAACAGCATTTGACACTGCGGACTCTAATCAACTTAACGGGCAATCTTCTAGTTTTTGGGATTATAATGAAAAGTCTCCAGAATACATTAGCATTTCAGACTATATTCTAACTTATCCATCACGATGGAATAGTTCAACACGAATACTTAAGTTCCCATTATGGCCAAGCAGCCATGATAATACATCTCCATATTTTACAAATAAATTTTGGCTTATACAAAACACTAGTTACGGTACCTATACACGAGGTGATTCACTTAGTTTGCAAGTCCAGGCTTTTTATGGCGGATCATGGAGTTATCATGTAGGTACTACAACTGAGGCTGTACCCCAAATAAGTAATCCTGCATACTTTCACTATACACTTCCTAATTACGAACAATGTTCTCCACCGGCCGAAGTCACAACCACAGGGCTTTCAAAAACAAATTTAACTTGTAGCGATTCAGTCAACAACATCTCTTGGACCGCTGTTTCCGGAGCTGACCAATACATGGTTTTAGTTAGTACTAATCCAGGTATATCTACCCAGGGTTACACAGTTTTTGATACGATCGCTACGACAACTAGCACGTCGTATCAATTCCCGAACCCTAGGGATGGACAACAATACTACGTTAAAGTTTATGCACACAACGCAAACGGGTGGAACATATCTAACACTGTTAAATCTTTTACAGTAGCAGATGGTTGTGTAGCCACTCCTGTAACTCCAACAAATATATCAGTAACCGCTGAATCATACTGTGGGGGTGGAAACAGTGTCTCGTGGAACTCTGTTTCAGGGGCAACCGGTTATCGCGTATACCGTTCAACTTCATTAAATGGAACTTACACCGAACTAACTGGTTCTGGTGGAACACTTTCAATACCATTTACCGACAGAACAACAAACTCTTCAACTACTTATTACTACAAAGTCGTTGCTTTCAATTCATCAGGCTCATCACCACAATCTAGCGCTGCTTCTGCAACTACACCTGCTGTTTGTACTACAACTGGATCAGTTGAAATTACGAGATACAGCACTGATCTCTCGACGCCAGCGAATGCTCCAGCCGGGACACAAGGAAAACTGGATAGTTTAGATGCCATCTCTTCAAACCCCGCGCTCTACACTGAAGTATCTCAGGGTAGTCACACAGCAAAAGCAACTGACTTGTCAGGATATGTAGAAAAATTTGGAATGTGTACTTATACAATAGGAGAGACACCATGTAATATTCCTTCGAATGCGTTTACGTTAACCCCAACATGTAGTGCTGGATACTGTTCGATATCAACTTATGTAAGTATTGGAGAAGTAACAAAGGTAGGAGTAATGTACATTGACCCCCCATCAAACCCACCAACAAGTTTGACTGCTTCAGCGGGATCATATTGTGGAAACCAGGTAGATTTATCTTGGGATATTGTGTCCGATGCAACTGGATATCGTGTTTACAGATCGACATCAAACGGAGGAACGTATTCTCAAGTAACAAACCCATCTCTTGGTGTGCAAGGAACAGATTTTACCGATACCGCACCTAGTCCAAATACTGTTTATTATTATAAAGTAGCATCATTCAATGAGGCGGGTACTTCGCCTTTATCTGCATCCGTATCTGCAACCTCTACCGATATTTGTCTATATGTTGGTTCAGTGCAAATTTCAAGATACGGCACAGATCTATCCACAATAGCAAGTGCTCCAGCGGGTACCAAAGGACAGGTGGACAACCTACAATCAACAACTTCCAACCCAGCACTTTTCGATAATATAAGTGGGAACGAGACACACTATGCAGAAGTAACCAATCTACCCGGTTACAACATAAAAATGGTGTCATGCACTTACAATGTCGGAGATACAGAATGCAATATTTCAGGATCGCAATTTGCAGATGATTCGCCAGACTTGATACCATTGTTTTGTGTCTCTGATAATTGTCTCGGCTTTGTATATGTTCCAGATAATGTTGTTGTAAAAGTTGCGGTTATGTACACATCGACCATGGGTTCGATTCGTGTAAGTCATTACGATCCAAGCCTTCTTTGGCCGCCTGCGACATCTACTTTGCCGACAAATTTAATCAGTAAAGTAGATTCAACAACGACTATTCAATTATCTAATAATCCCCAAAGTTTCGACAATCTTACTAGTGATTTTCACACAGTTTTCATACCAGATGTAACAGGAACGTATGATGTGTCTTACGGGTCTTGTCCCTATGACCCTGCAGAACAGCCAGATGGATGTCCATTAGAAGATGGTCAGCTTGGAGGAGATCTAGATTGTGATGGAACATATTGTGCAATTCCATATGTCCATGTCGATACCGGATTAACCACAAAAGTTGGGATTCTATATACAGAATTAACATCATCCGTTCCTGCTCCAGTTGTTACTTGTACTAATTGTTTAAGTCCAAATTCACCTGCTTCTGGAGAACTAAATACCCCATATACCTTTAGCGCGGTTTCTAATGTATCTGGACAGGCAACATTAAACAGGCCGACTCAGACTGCGCAAGTTTCAAAGATTTTGCTTGCTCAGGCTACTCCTACAAGGCTTAAATACGGCTTTGATTGGAATGCAGACGGAGTAGTGGAAGATGGGGATTGGCAACCCGCTTCTGATTATGTTGATTTAGGAGATCCAGTAAGTGCAGACCATTCATGGGGCACTGCAGATTCATACACATTCAAGGTTAAGGCGGTGGATGATTATGGTGTAAGTTCTGCATGGACATATTTTACGATAAGTATTGGAGATCCTTGTTCATCACCTCAACAAGGCTTTAAACCGTACTGTACTTGTAATAATGGCTTAAATCCTAATCCTGCTGATCCAATAAATCTTTCAAAAATGAACCAGACCACAGAAGCTCCGCTCTGTATGTGTGACGCAAGTCAAAATAGATATCAAAGTGGAGACAGTTGTGTAACGTGTCCATCATATAAAGACTTTAACAGTACCAACGCTACCTGCACATGTCCTCCTGGAAAAATTGACAACCAAACTAACGCCTGTGTTCCATCCTCACTTAATATTAAAACTTTCAACGCTAATCCGAACGTAATCTATCCTGGTGGAAGATGTAACCTTGTATTCAGCGTAGAGGGTGCGACATCGACTTGTATGATAACAGGTGATGGAAGTTCTTACCCAGTGACAGTTGATGTAAATGGATTTGTGGCCACCACAAGCATTCTGACTAATCCAATTAGTAGCGATACCAAGTACACCCTTACATGTGCAGCGTTTGACAACCTAACATCAACTACATCCAAAAAAACAACTTGTGGTGTAAATCCTTTGCTAAAGGAACGCTAGAACTGTAAAAAAATATGGATTATGTTTCAAAACTTATAAGAAAAATATCCATCAAGAGTTTATTCGTGCACGCAGTAGGGTTAATTGCTTCTATGTCTATTATCTGGGGAGTAAGTTATTTGATATTGGTTACATTTTCAATTCAGGAAAGTACAACTAAAATAGGCAACGATCAAGTCGACCTATTAAAAACAGCAACGAGTACTATAAAAAATAAGACAAGTCAGGGGGCAAGTACTGCAAGTACTACAAAAGTGAAGACTAAAAAGTAGAGAAAAATCCACCCCATCGCCTCAAGGACGATGGGGTATGGGTTTTTTAGGCGGCTTTCCGCCTTTTCCTTCTGCCAGTTTCGAATAGGTAAGTTTGCCTATATCGGTGGGGTTCGTCTGGAGTGGGAAGGATTTGGCGAATTGTAGGCTCCGCGGGGAGTTTCAATTGAAGCCTTATTGCTGTTTCTGTCCGATCATCCCGTTCATCATCCTGACCAGATCTAGGATCTTTCATGGTTCACCTCCTTTCAAGGTGTTTAAGGTTTACGAAAAAGGGAACTTGTCCCGAATCAAACTATACCACTACATAAACAATCCATCAACCACAGCCTTAACATCCGCACCATCTGCCTTACCCTTTAATTCTGTCATCACAGCTTTCATAAGAAGACCTTGATTAACCTCCCCTAATTCTGCTTTTTTAGCCTCTACAACAGTCTTAATTTCATCACGTGACATCATCTGAGGTAAAAACTTCTCTAGGATTGAGAGCTCAGCCTGTTCGCCCTCTGCAAGATCCGCTCGTCCTCCATCTGTGAATTGTTGGATAGAATCTTTTCGCTGCTTAACACCTCGTTTAATAACAGCCAAAACTTCCTCATCGGTAAGAAAATCCTGTGGCTTTCTTTGAGTCGCAACAAGTTCATTTGTAAAAGCGCTAACTAAACCTCGTAAGGTTGTTAAGCGAACTGCGTCCTTTGCCATCATGGCGTCTTTGATTTGTCCTTTAATTTGTTCGTGTAGGTTCATATAAATTTTGTTATACTATGCGTAATGACTAATACTATACTGATCATTGTAGCCCTAATTGCGATCATATTCAATGTGGCTTTTATGATTTGGCAAAGTCGCAAGAAACCGGATGTTGACTCCATTGCAGCGGCCGCAGCACAAAACGCGAGCTTCCAATTGCTTGCGAATCAGTTGAATGAACTTTCGAGAACGGTTGACGGCAAGATGGGGGACACAACCAAAATGGTACAGGAATCCTTCAGGACGCAAGCCAATGAATCGTTCAAGGTAATCAAGGATATTACAGAAAGGTTGACGAAACTTGATGAAACGAACAAGCAAGTGGTTGGTTTTGCCGATCAACTTCAATCATTGCAGGATGTGTTGAAAAATCCAAAACAGCGCGGAATTTTAGGTGAGTATTTTTTGGAAACTTTACTAAAAAATGTTTTACCTTCTGGATCATTTCAGATGCAGTACCCATTCAAAGATGGCACGATTGTTGATGCAGTGGTTTTTGTCAAAGACAAAGTTATTCCAATTGATTCAAAATTTAGTCTCGAAAATTACAATCGATTATCGGAAGAAAAAGATCCAGTGGAAAGGGAAAAATTGGAGAAGGCTTTTCGAAATGATTTAAAGCTCCGAATTGATGAGACTAGTAAATACATTAAGCCCGATGAAGGCACCATGGAATTTGCTTTTATGTTTATTCCGCATGAGGCGATCTATTATGAATTACTTATAGCCCAAATTGGATCTGTAAAAGTAAATACCCGAGATTTGATCGAATACGCATTCAAGGAGAAGCATGTGTGCATTGTGTCGCCTACATCGTTTTTAGCCTTCCTACAGACCGTTTTACAGGGTTTAAAGGCACTTCAGATCGAGGAATCTGCCAAGGACATTCGGAAGCGAGTAGGGGAACTGGGCAAGCACTTGTCGGCTTATGATCAATACATGCAGTCATTGGGTAAATCTATGAGCACATCAGTGAGCCACTATACAAAGGCATATGGGGAGTTTAAGAAGATTGATAAAGATGTGTTTAGGATTACGGAGAAGGAGGTGTCTATGGGGATTGAGCCGTTGACACTCGAGAAGCCGAGTGAGGATGATGGTGAATAAAAAAAACGCCACCGCTGGTACGATGGAGTTTTGTGGGCCGAGGGCCCGGTTTGAGTGTGTGACCATATTTCATCCAGTGGTCAAGTTGAGGTTACGGCTCTTGGGGTTCCCCTAGGGCTTTCGCAGTGACCTCGACTCCCATGAAAATCCATAAGACGGGTTGTGGCAGCGCCTCTTCTTCGGGGATAAGAGTGAACCAGATGGGCTGTTCCGGCGGGGGCATGTGTTGCCGCGTGGATTCATATACATGGTCCCCGTCGCTTGGGTTTTCGGTGACCAGGATGAATGCGGTGTCGCTGATGACGATGCCCCATCCTGGTTTACTTTTGTCTTTGAATTTGATTTTGTCGCCGCGTTCGAGTGTGATTTTTGCCATGGTCGTGGTTGGTTGGTTTTCGTCGGTTTAGTTTTCTGCAGAGTGGAAATCTACCAGGTGCTGGCTGTATGCTAGTACTTGATATACTTCCTGCTGCATTCAACTTACCAGACCACCTTTCAAAGTACTTTATATACTATATTATAAACACGATATAGGTGATATGTCAAGTATTGTACCATTGCAGCCAAAAGTTTACACTCCACTGCCTTTCAAGAAGCGAAGCTTCTCAAAAGGGCTCATACCATTCATACCTAAACCTCGATGTCTCTTGATGTTGTTGTAGTAGT
>JANOAN010000012.1:0-26124 GCA_031411135.1 bacterium
TTCCCAGAGATGGTGCATATCCACCTTCATCTCCCGTAGTAGTAGACAAACCTCTGTCGTGAAGAATTTTCTTCAAAGCATGGAAAACTTCTGCACCCATGCGAAGCGCTTCTCTCCATGATGATGCACCAACTGGCATAATCATAAATTCCTGAAGGTCAGTAGATTTTTCTGCATGCTTTCCACCGTTCAAAATGTTCATCATTGGAAGGGGAAGCGACATTGGTTTTCCAGTCTTTGCAATTTTTGCAAAGTATTTATAGAGAGGCTTGTTTTGAGATTTGGCCATAGCGTGCGAAAAAGCCATAGAGATTCCAAGAATTGCATTTGCTCCCAACTTTGCCTTATTCTTTGTTCCGTCTAAAGCAATCATCGCTTCATCCAAAGATTTCTGATTGAAAGATTTATTTACCAAAGCCTTTCGTAAAGTAGAATTTACATTTTCCACAGCAAACAAAACTCCTTTTCCACCGTAGCGTTTTTTGTCACCATCGCGAAGCTCAACTGCTTCGTATGATCCTGTTGATGCACCTGATGGAACAGCGGCACGTCCAAACGATCCGTCAGACAAAGTAAGATCTACTTCAACTGTAGGATTTCCGCGAGAGTCTAGAATTTCTCGTCCAAAGATTTTTTTAATTGTGATGCCGATAGGTTTTTTTGAAGCAGGTTTTTTCTTGATAATCTTTTTTACAGTTTTTTTCTTTGCCATGGATTTCTATGAATTTGTTAATTATTAGTAGGGGAAGATTTTAACATATTTTTATAAGTAGGTACTAATTTGACATAAATTGTATTTGTGTGAGGATGTTAAATAGACGCGATATAAAGTCGCCATAGTAAACCTGCAATGAAACCAACAACTCAAAAACAAAATGAACAAGCCCGAACTCGGACAACCGCTAACCCTACTCGAATTGATAAGTACCGCCAACTTCCTGATGAACCGAAAGTTTAAGGTGGTTTGGGTGGCAACATCAAGCTCTCGTTATTTTCCACCAGACGAAGCTTTTATGGTGGTCAGATTTTTTGTCGAGGATATCTTCTGCAGAGCTTTTATCTTGACAAGGGAAATGCTACGTGAAGTTTTTGTTGCTTATGAATCTGGTCAGTTGGATGAAACTGCATTCTGCTTCGAAACTGACAGCACCACTATCAAGCTCGTTAGATTGGTATAGGGAATATCAACGACTCGCGCCCCGCTCGACCTTTTGGAAGAGCAGGGTTCCGTCTTTATATAATTGACAACCGGCACCTAACCAATGTAAAAATAACCTATGTCAACCTTCTCCTGGCAACAACTTAAAAAATCCCTCAATCGCCCCCTCTACGTCCTCGCCCCAATGGCGGATGTAACCGACTGTGCCTTTCGTGCAATTATTGCCAAATACGGCAAACCCGATGTCACTTGGACCGAATTCGTTTCAGCGGATGGGCTAGTTCGTGCAACTCCAGAGGGCAAGAAAAAACTTCTAAAAGATTTGGACTACACCGAAGCAGAACGACCGATTATTGCACAATTATTTGGATCTAATGTAGAGAATATGGAAAAAGCATCAATGTTATGTAAAGAACTTGGATTCGACGGGATCGACATTAACATGGGTTGTCCGGATAAGAGCATTGAAAAGCAAGGGGCAGGAGCGGGGATGATTAAAAATCCAGAAAAAGCAAAAGAAATAATTCGTGCAGCAATGGCTGCAGGATTACCAGTATCTGTAAAAACCAGAATCGGTTACAACAAAAATGAGCTTGATACTTGGCTTCCTGCAATTTTGGAAACAAAACCGGCTTTGGTTACAATTCACGCGAGAACTAGAAAGGAAATGTCGCTTGTTCCGGCCGACTGGACACAGGTTAAAAAAGCCGTAGAAATTCGCGATAGACTTTCACCTGAAACTTTAATTTTTGGAAACGGTGATGCAACCTCGATTGATGATGCAAAACAAAAGGCAGAATTCTCGGGTGCGGACGGTGTGATGCTAGGTCGTGCAATTTTTGGAACACCTTGGTTATTTTCTGATAAAGAATTTGACTTGAATCAACGCCTCGAAATCATGGTAGAACACACAAAGCTTTTTGAAGAAAAACTAGGTGGAATAAAAAACTTCGCAATAATGAAAAAACATTACAAAGCGTATGTTAATAGGTTCGATGGGGCAAAGGAATTGAGGGAACATCTCATGACAGCTGAAAATGCGAGCGAAGTTGAAAAGATTGTTGAAAGTTGGATGAGATCTACCCTTTCAAAGTAATTGCGCCCTGCTAGTTATTATTATATAATAATTCCATGAAAATACAGAAGAAAAATAGAGTGTTTTTAATACTCACATTAGCTATTCTATTTTTTAGTTTGCCTGTAACTACTCTTGCTGGCGATGGTTCCTTCGTCTCTGCTGGCCTTTCAAGTCTTGATGCAATAAATGATTGGAATCATTCATCAAATAATCCATTTAATAATTCATTAGATCTATTTCCAACAAATAGGTATTCATCCCCAATGTATGTACCTGCAAGGTATACCTATTCCGAATCTAATGATTGTTGTAATTCAAATAGTTACTCAACTTATGGTCTAAGATATTCATATACACCTCAGATTAGACCTAGCAATTCAAACTATAGCTTCTCTCCAGTTCCAAGATATTCATATACACCATCAACTGTTTTTAACAATAGTGGCAATTATGTATTTAATCCAGTGCCTAGATACACTTATCAAGTAGCAACTAGTTCTGACAATAGTAATTATGTATACAATCCAGTACCTAGATATACTTATCAATCGGCCGCTGTTCAATCTGGTACACTTCCCGCTGGACCTCAAGTTCCCGGTTACTACTACAGACCTGCGACATATGAATATTCGCAAAACAATGATTATGCCAGGGTGCCTGGATTCACTAGTAATTACAATACAAACAGTAATACGAATAACTACAATACAAACTACAACACCAATAGTAATTACAACAGTGGGGGATTTATAATTAATTCTAATAATAACAATATTGGACCAGGTTCGTTTGTGATCACATCAAGTCACTAGACAGAATAAGATTTTTGTTTTACCATATTTATAAATTGCTCTTTAAATCTGAATCAAATCAGCTTTATTTGGGCATACCTTGCGTTCGTCTACGCTTAACCCAAAAGACCAATCGGGGATCCAGCCCGTACTAAAAAATGAAAAAGAACGATTGCGATGTGGTCGAAGTCGTCGGTTGCATGCTCATGTGGGTTGTTCTTAACACAACCGGAGTGTGTATTGCAGGAATGTGGCTTTACGTGCTGTGGAATTATAGGCAGTTTCGAGCCTATTCTATTGAGGAAGTCACAGATCTTATCAGTTACGGAATGGTTGTGTGGGTGATCACGGTTCTCATCACTTTTTCACGGGAATTGTGGATTTACGTCAGCTGTAGGGCGGAGGATCGGAATGATTACACTTGCTCGCTCATCACAAAATCAATCCAAGCTTGGAATACGCTTTTTGCTGGGCTAATTTTTCCACTTGTGATCATCAGTTGCATCGTCAAGGGTTTGCATTGGTGGTTTATGAGGTTGGAGGAAAAGCGCATGATGCGAAGGGCTCGCTATCCCGGCTTGAAGTGATTTGACTCAGAAGCGTCGCTACCTCTCGAAGGTGGCGGCGTTTTCTTTTGTGTTATAATCTCTCATATATGACCGAACACACAACACTCTACCGCAAATACCGACCGCACAATTTTGATGATGTTTTAGGCCAAGACCACATTGTGTCAGTGTTGAAGTCTTCACTAGAAGCGCCGTCACATGCATATTTATTCAGCGGAAGTCGTGGGGTGGGAAAAACCTCAATTGCACGAATTTTCGCAAAGGAATTAGGTGTGTCTACTAATGATATTTACGAAATGGACGCGGCGTCTAATACAGGAGTAGACAATATGAGAGAGTTATCAGAGGCGGCGAACACCCTTCCTTTCGATTCAAAATACAAAGTCTATATTCTGGACGAGGTACACATGCTTTCAAAATCTGCTTTTAACGCGTTTTTGAAAACATTAGAGGAACCACCCCGTCACGTTATTTTTATACTTGCGACAACTGAAACAAACAAAGTACCTGAGACAATTATTTCTCGCTGTCAGCATTTTGCATTCAGAACTCCGTCGGTTGAGGTCTTGAGAGAAGTAATTTTGAAAGTTTCCAAAGCTGAAAAAATGAAGGTAGAGAAAGAAGCAATTGATCTAATTGCGGTTTTGGGCGACGGGTCGTTCCGGGACACTTTGGGAATTTTGCAGAAGGTTTCGGGGGGTGATGTCACTAGAGATGAAGTAGAAAAAATTACAGGGTCACCAAGGCACGTTTTGGTCGAGGCTTTCGTTGATGGATTGCTACACAAGAAGGCGGTGGAGGCGCTCGATGCACTTGAAAAGGCTTCGGCGAATCACGCCAATTTGGTGATTTTTACAGACCTTGCGCTTATGGAGGTAAGGAATGTGGTTATTGGAAGTATTCGAAAGGGAATTGAGGGAGTTTTACCGATTCATTTGAGAAAAGTTTTGGCGTCGCTTTTGAATGCGAGGGCGAGGATTGATTCGTCGAGTATTCAGAGTTTGCCACTGGAGCTTGCGATTTTGGAGACTACAGAATAATCATGTCCAAGCATAAATTTATAATTTGCGGCATACTTCTCATCATCTGTTCTGGTATTGGAATTACCGGAGGTGTGATGGTTTTAAATACTCATTCACCAGACTTATTTTTTACCGGCCGAATGATAATCATAGTTGGTTTTGGGTTTTTTGGATTATGGTTTTTGACGATGAGGAGATTAATAAATAGTATTCTTCTTAAGCTGGCGCTCTTTTTTGTAATAACGGGAGCAATTTTAAGTTTGGTCGGCAGGCTGTTTCTTGTATAACGTTGCCGATAAAGAGCTTTTTTGTTAGAGTAGCTTCATTGGGGGATCGTCTAATGGTAGGACATTTGCCTTTGGCGCAAAGTATCGGGGTTCGAGTCCCTGTCCCCCAGCCAAGTTGACAAATACAATATATATTGTGTAATAAATAATGAATAAAGAAAATATAGAGCAAAATGAATCTAAAGTTCTCAAGCTCATCTCGGGAGGCAAGAATGTATTTATTGGTGCAACTGAGGGTAGCGAAACACTTGCCTCAGCTAACGACTTGTTCAGTTATATCAGCCCCGACTTCAAAAATTGGGGATGCGACAAAGCTGAGCCGGGAACTCCCGAAGTTGCCGTTTTTGTGTATGAACAAATCGAAGACGCCACTTATGCCGAGATCTTCGGTAGTGTGGATCAAAACTTCGATCATTTAGCGTTGACCACCCCGCAGATCAGGTGCTTTGTGGTGAATAATGCAAAGGATTATTTTCTCGAGGGAAAAGAATGGACATGTTTCCGCTTTCTCTTTAAGGAGGGTAGCGAATTCTTCGTTGCGGACGTGCGGATTCTCGCGAGCGGCGACCGTGCTGTTCGTGTTCCTCGCTTTTTAGATGGTTCTGTACGGCATGCAGAGTATCGACATCGTATCGTGGTTTTGCAACTGAATGGCTGAATTTGAGCGAGACACATCAGTATAGCCAAGATATTTAAGTTATTTGCTGGTATAATGCCAATTAACTTATGCAAGAAAATCCTAAATTTAATTCTGAATCAGCACCCGACCTTAATTCACTTATAGAAAAAAGGAAATCCCTTCTTCAGGAATTGGAAGAGCTTTATAAAGTGGCTCCATTAATGAGAAAAGAAGTTCTGGCTAAATATAAATCCGGAGAAGTAAATTTAGAAGGGTATCAATCTCAGATTAGTGAAGTAGAAGCCCCCATTAACTCATTACAGCAACAAATAAGTGAATCAGAAAAGGAGATACGATTAAAATATATTGAAGACCTTAATAATCAGTACCCTGCTGATGAAAAAAGAATGGCCGTTAACAGTATGGTCAGAGGGGGAGCATTTCAGAATAAGTTAGGAGAAAATGTTCAGGAGGGCGGTAGTAATGCTTCGGGTGTGTATCCCATAAAAGATACAGATTTACTTGCCATTGAAAAGACAGTTGGTACGTACGATTTCATCGGTGGCCTTCCAGCAAAAATGCAAGATTTGCCGGAGTCTTCGCGCATACCACGAGTACTGTCAGTGTTTGTAGAAAATAATAAAACTTATCAGGTGGTGGAAAAAGCGTCAGGAAAACAATTGGATAAAATGATGTCTAATGAGGTGGTCGAGATACCCCAGGAACATTTTGATCTTCTTGTTAAAGATATAGAAAGATTGAATAAAAGTGGATTGCAGATTGACCCATCAAAAAACAGTAATATATTTTACGACCCATTAAAAGGCTTCATTCTTATCGACCTTAGTTATAACGATCCGTTTCTTGATCAAGGTTCTTCTCAGGTTGATGAGCATGACCTAAGAGCATTTATTTTAGGGGGTAACAATCAGAATAATGAGGTCTTGGAAAAAATTAGAAGAGCTATAAATTTAAAATAGTACTTTAAATATGCTATATTGTTACAGACAATGGCATTTAAAATCAGACGAAGAAGATTAAAACTTATAAAGATTACATTTTTTGTATTAGTTATTTTTTTGTTTATTGTCTTTGCTCTAAATAAAGTAGCTTATTCAATCAAGTCTGCAAATCAAACCACTTCAACTTCTGATGTTATTGAGGAAATAAAAATTCCAGTCTGGCCGGCAGTTCTGGATTATGATGAATATAATAAAAGAATATTAGTGCTAAATAATTATGTTCCTCCAATTGTAGCGTCAACTTCAACCAGCACTGTTGCCACTTCGACTTTACGTTACGGAAGCACTACAAACGTCACAGTTATTGGCAAACGTTGGCCGACAAGCACTCCATATCCAAACGGTGATGCAATCTTACCCTTCAAGCGAATCTTGGCCTATTATGGTAATTTTTATTCAAAAAAAATGGGAATTCTGGGAGAATATGAACCCGATGAAGTTTTACGAAGGCTTGCCAGTACAACCGAGAAATGGAACTTAGCTGATCCAACTACACCTGTTTTACCTGCCATCGAATATATTGCCATGGTAGCCCAAGGAAGTGCGGGAGCGGATGGTATGTATCGCGCAATAATGCCTGATGAAGAAATTGAAAAAGCCTACGCAATGGCACAAAAAATAAATGGAATTTTAATTATGGATTTACAAGTAGGATTAAGCGCTCTCGAAAAAGAACTTCCAAAATTTAAAGATTACATGATTAGAAGCGACGTGCACCTCGCTATCGACCCTGAATTTTCTATGAAGGCTGGAAAAAAACCGGGTACAATTATTGGTACGGTAAATTCAGGGGATATAAATTATGTAATTAATTATCTTTCGGATATCGTAAAGGAATATAAACTGCCACCAAAAGTGCTTCTGGTGCATCGATTTACCGAAGGGATGGTTACAGAGTCAGAACTCATTAAACCAACACCAGAGGTCCAAGTAATAATGGTTATGGATGGTTGGGGATCAAAGGAATTGAAGCGTGCGACTTATAAAGCGGTGATTGATCCAGAGCCAGTTCAGTTTACTGGGATTAAGATTTTCTATAAAAATGATTTGAAGGGGGAAAGTACGGGAATTCTCACACCAACTGAAGCTTTGGATTTTAAACCAAAACCAATTTTCGTTCAGTATCAGTAATCGATGTTATAATAGTTTCTATGAAAATCATATACATCATTATTGGTATTATTATCGTTTGGTCAATTTGGGGTTATTTCTCATCCCGAGTTGAAAACACAGAATATTCTGTAGTTGAGAATAAAGACAGTTACGAAGTTCGACTTTATCCAGCACATATTGTGGCGCAGACAACCGTAAAAGGATCATATAAAGAATCCTTAAGTGAAGGGTTCCGAATTGTTGCAGGATACATTTTTGGTGGAAATACAAAGAAGGAAAGCATCGCAATGACTGCTCCTGTTGTTGAGAAAAAAGGAAATTCAGAATCAATCGCTATGACTGCACCCGTTATGGCTAACATAGAAGGTGAGTCACATACCATTGCTTTTGGAATGCCGAAATCATACACACTTGAAACACTACCTACTCCAAATGATCCAAGAGTCAAAATTGAAACAGTTAATGAAAAGAAAATGGCAGTGATTCGTTTTTCATGGTGGAGAAGTGATAGAAGAGTGCAGACTAAAAAACAAGAACTTTTGGATCTGCTAAAGAAAGACAATGTTTTGGTCATCGGTGAACCACAATATGCTGGTTACAGTGCTCCGTGGACACCACCTTGGATGATGAGAAATGAGGTGATGGTGGAGGTGAGGTAGTATTGTCATCGAACAAATGTTCGAATATAATGTAGGGGTGAATTACAAAGAAAAAATCCTCAAGTTTTATAGGGCGAATAAACGAATGCCTTCTGTAACGGAAGTGATGAAGGTGTGTGGTTTTAGTTCCAGAAGTTCGGCTTTCTATCAAATCAACAAATTAATTGACAATGGGTTCATAGAAAAGGACTCAAAGGGAAAAATCATTCCTAAAAATTTACACGAATTATCCTTGGTCGGAAGTATCAAGGCCGGGTTCGCTTCACCAGCAGAAGATGAATTGGCAGATACAATTTCCATTGGTGAATATTTAATCGGTCACAAAGAATCTAGTTTCATTTTAAAAGTAGATGGAGATTCAATGATCGATGCTGGAATTTTGAACGGAGACATGGTCATTTTTGAGAGGGGCAAAGATCCGAGAAATGGAGACATTGTGGTAGCGCTCACCGAGGACGGATACACTTTAAAATATTTAAAAAAAACTAATGGAAAGGTTTATTTAAAAGCGGCCAACCCAGATTACCCAAACATTTATCCAAAGGAGGGGCAGATTATAGGGGTGATAACGGCATCCTTTAGAAAATATGCATAAGACAATCGTACATTTTGATGGTGATTCTTTTTTTGCCTCGGTTGAGCAGGTTTTAAATTTTCGATTGAAGGGCAAGCCCTTGGTCACCGGAGCAGAGCGTGGATCGATTACGTCCGCAAGTATAGAGGCTAAGAAAATGGGAGTGGGTAGGGGTGTGAGTTTGAGAGATGCAAAAAAACTTTGTCCTAAGTTGATTGTAGTACCTTCAAACTACATGGCCTATTCAATTTTTGCGAGGCGGATGTATAACATCGTTCGAGAATTTACACCGTATGTTGAGGAATACAGCATAGACGAATGTTTTGCGGATATTACCGGACTGGATAAAAAGTATAAAAAAACATATGAGGAAATTGCGCTTATGATTAAAGAAAAATTAGAGAAGTCATTGGGAGTAACATATGGAGTTGGGTTAGGTCCAAATAAAGTTTTGGCTAAAGCAGCTTCAAAACATCGAAAGCCGGCTGGATTTACTTCAATTTTTGAAGAAAATTTGGAAGAGTTTTTAAAAAATATTCCAGTGGGCAAATTGTGGGGAATTGGAATGAAGACTGCGATTTATTTAAATAAACGAGGGGTGGTGACAGCGCTCGATTTTACACAAAAGACCGAAGGGTGGCTTGAGGCACATGAATTAGCCAAGCCTTACAAGGAAATGTGGATGGAACTGCAGGGGCATTTTGTTAAGTCGTTAAGTATTCAACATGAAGTGGCAAAATCGATCATTCAGTCGAGAACTTTTAGACCAGCTTCGAATGATCCAAAGGTCCTTATGATGCAACTTTCAAAAAATATTCAAGGAGCTTGTGCTAATGCAAGAAGAGTAAAATTAAGAGCTGGTAGGGTGAAGTTCTATTTAAAAACCCAAGAATTTACTTACAGAGGGCTCGAATTGGAAATGATAGTGCCGACCTCAACTCCGATCGAGATTGTAAAGTTGGTGAGAGAAAATTTTAATAAAGTATATAAGGGTGGTGTTTTATATCGTGCCACGGGGGTTTGTTTGTACTCATTAATACCTGAAGGAAAGGTAGCAGTAGATTTGTTTGGAGAAAGTATGAAGGCAGAGAAAAATGTAGCGATTTTTGAAGCGGTTGATCGGATAAGTCGAAAGTATGGAAATGACACGATTTTCTTGGGGGCTGGGGTAAGGGAGAGAGGTGAAAAAGTGCTCGATTTGCCGGTGGTGGGGTAGGTGGTATCATGTTATCTATATGAAAAAGAAAATTTCACTATCGATTGCGGTCACAATACTTATTATAGTAATCATTGCCGGGTTTAACGCCTTTAATTCTGAGCCAGTAGTCTTATCAAATAATCTGCCAATGTACGGAGCATCTAGTTACAAGCAGTACATATCAAATAGAACTGCCGAAATGAAAACTACTGATGAAGCCTTTATTGCAGATACAACAGCTAATCAAACCAAAGAAGAGGCTGTTAAGGCTATAATTAAGCAAGGTTGGAAGTCTGTTGTGGCGAGGGATTTCGATGGTGCTATGACAAGTTTTAATCAGGTGTGGCTTTTAGATCAGGATAATTTTAATGCGTTATGGGGGTATGGAGCGATTTTTGGCAGTACGGATGAACTTCAAAAATCAGCGGATTATTTTGATAGAGCGATTTCAATGTACTCTGAAAGGAAGGTTGTAGTCTTGAATGATTACCTTCCACTTTGGAATGATGCAGCGGTGAGTTTTTTAAATCTTTCTGACGTGTATGCAAAGAGCGATCCTGTGAAATCTAAAAAATATGCTTCTAAAGCTTTAGATCTCTTGAATAATTCACTTAAACAAATTGATAAGTTGCCAAGGAATATGATTCTACAGGAAATGTACTTAATTGCAGTGGCGTATTTTAACCTTGGAGATTATCAGAATGCCAGAGGTGCGTACGATGCGGCGGTAAAACAGTTCCCAGAGATCAAGGAGGACAGTAGTGCGGTATTGCTGGAGAAGATGTTGGGGGAGAAGGGGGGTGTAGTAAACTACAAATATGAAAAAGAAAATAATTTACATAGCCGGCTTCATAATAGGACTTCTGGTTCTTGTTTTTGGATACTATACAATTTCTCCACTTTTTATAAATATCAAAGTTGATGAGTCAATTCCACCAAGTAATACTTCAACAACAACTGTCATGAAATCTATGGATCCTGTTAATGTAACCGGCACTAAAGGGCATCCTGCGTCTGGTACAGTGCGTATTGTAGAAGTAGATGGAGAAAGGTATCTAAGGTATGAGAATTTCAAGACTATTAATGGACCAGATATTTATGTGTATTTAGCAAAAGATTTGGACGCGAAAGATTTTGTGAGTTTGGGTAAAGTTAAGGGAACAGAAGGAAATATTAATTATTTAATTCCAAAGGAAGTTGATACGAATGAGTACAAATATGCTATGACCTGGTGCAAGCAGTTTGGGGTACTTTTTAATTGGGGGGATGTGGGGGTAAAGTAGTAGTACTTTGTAATATAAAAATATATGAAACGAGTCTTCATCATTCACGGATACGGCGGGTTTCCAGATAAAAACTGGTTTCCATGGCTAAAATCTGAATTAGAAAAGAAGGGAATTTCTGTAGCTGTTCCTGCCTTGCCACATTCTGACACACCACAACTTTGCGACTGGCTTCCGTATTTGCAATTAGTAGTCGGAACTCTAAATGAAAATACGTATTTTGTAGGACACAGTTTGGGATGCATTATGATTCTTAGATATTTAGAAAGTTTGGATGAGAATGTAAAAGTTGGCGGAGTAGTTTTTGTTGCAGGTTTTATTAGTCCAATACACTTTACTGAACTAAATAATTTTTTTGAAACTCCATTAAAGATTGAGAAGATAAAAAAGATTGTTGGAAAAATCGTAGCAATCAGCTCAGATAATGATCCGCATATTCCATATGTACAGGCTGAGGAAATAAGAGGTAAGTTAGGTGCTGATTTGATTAAGGTAGAAAACGGAGGACATTTAAATGAGAAGGCAGGGTATAAGGAGTTTCCGTTGCTGTTGGAGGAGGTGGAAAAGATGCTAAAATAAAAACCATGCACGAGTTACCAAATCAACTACAACAGGAGAGAGCTCAACAATTTCATGCAAAACTTGAAGAGTTGAAAACTGTTGCCGACGGAATGGGAAAAGGAATCGAACCTGGAATTATAGAAGCTTGTGCAGCGCTTAATTTGCATGGTTTTATGACCGAACAATCCTGTGAGGGGCACCTTGATTGGGGCGAACCTACTCCTTGGATGCGGATTTCGCATATTGACGAACCCACATGGAAATGGCAAGGAGAGCAAGCTTCATATGAAGCTGTAGCTGCAAAATATGGTATTAAATTAGAAGACTTACACAGAGATCCAACCGATGAGCAATGGAAAGAAATTGACCCTGGAATTTCTGATGTTGAAATGCCTGAATATACTGCATGGAAAGATTTGTTACTTGAAGATGCAAACAGAGCGAAAGCGCTAATTGATGAATTTAACGCGAACAGAGATACTCCTATTGAATCTAGAGTTCAATTTAGCAGCGGTCCGCAAAGTTTTTATATTGAAGCTGGGAATGATAGTGGTAATAAGGGAATAAGAAGTAAGTTAACGGCTCAACGATCCGTGGAAGAATTAGAACCACTACTTCAAGCAAGACAAAAGGAAATGGCCGATTTTACAGAATTTTTAAAAGGAAAGTGGCTAAATGGATAAAATCATGAAATCCCACAAAGGCTTTGAATGCATGGATTGCGGTAAGGATACTTTCTATGAATATTACATGGTCTATGCAAAAGTTTGGAAGAAAGCTAATCCTAAAGTGAAGGGAAAGCTTTGTATTAAATGTTTGGAAAAGAGATTGGGGAGGAAGTTGGTTGTTAAGGACTTTACTAAAATGCCGGTAAATACAATTAAGGATAAGAGGACAAAGGTACTTGAAGACAGGTTGGGGATAAATAATTCATAAAAATTTAATCTCAACTTGCTATGGTCGGGTTGTGGAAAAAGTTATTAAAAACGTCGCCTATATAGACGGAGCTAATTTACATAATGCAACTAAGGAACTTGGGTGGAAGTTCGACTACGGACGTTTTTTAGTTTGGCTTCGTGAAAAATATAATATTGAGAAAGCCTATTTGTTTATAGGTATGATTCCCAAATATAAAGATTTATATACCCGTTTACAAAAATATGGGTATACTCTTATTTTTAAAGAAGTCACATATGATATTACTGGAAAACCTAAAGGGAATTGCGATTCCGATCTTGTAGTGCAGGTTATGCAAGACGCTTATGAAGACAAATTTGATAAGGCAGTCCTGGTTTCAAGTGATGGGGATTTTGCACCACTTATAAAGTTTTTGATTACGCGAAATAAAATTGAGGTTGTAATATCGGCATACAAACCTAGCCAGTGTTCTATGTTAATAAAAAGAACCGGGGTAAGGATTTCTTATATAATCGATCAAAAGAATATTCTAGAGGTTTTAAAATAAAAAGGCCCCCGATGTGGACGAAACCACATAAGGGTCCTTTTCGTAAGACCCTACAATTATATACCAAGTTTTATTGAATGCAAGTTCCACTGTGTTTTAAAAGTGGTACAATTTAAAACATGGTTGAAATAACCTTCGAAGCCCACGGGACCACATTCGACAACGAAGCTCACCTCTCTTCGGGTCATAATGACGTGGCACTTTCTCCCTTAGGCATCCAGCAATCAAAAGAAATGGGCGAGCGGTACAAGGACGATCATTTTGATGCGATATTCTGTTCAGACTTACAGCGTGCTTATAAAAGCGCGGAAATCGGCTTTGGCACCAAATGGCCAATCATTCAGGATAAGAGGCTTCGTGAATGCGATTATGGCGATCTTACCCAGCATCCAAGTGAGGAGGTGGATGGCGAGAAGCTTAAGCGGCTCCATGTGCCGTTTCCAAATGGTGAAAGTTACGATGATACGACGGTTCGCATGAAGTCTTTTCTGGAGGATTTGTTGAAGAATTATGATGGCAAAAGGGTTATGATAATAGGGCATAGGGCGACTCAGTATGGGTTGGAGCATTTGATTAATGGTGTGGGGATGGAGGAGTTGGTGGGGGCGAAGTTTAAGTGGCAAGGGGGGTGGGGGTATGAGGTAAATGGGAAGTAAGGGGCGCTTGCGGTTTGGAGGGGCGGGAGTAGAATGGGAAAAGTTAATTTAAAATACAAATGAAATGAAAGAGGTTCAAGAGATAAAAGATGGTTTTGTTCAGGGTTTAAAGGAAAGATTGAGTTCGCCATTCTATGGGTATTTTTTAATTTCATGGATTGTTTGGAATTGGAAAATTTTATATACTACTTTTTTTGTAAGCAATGAATCTATCATAGAGACATATAGGCTTCTTAAGGTAGAGTACATTTCATTATTAATTAAAGAGTCATGTTTCTCCTACCTTTTTTTGTACCCACTTTTTTCTGTAGGTTTCCTTGTATGGATAGCACCATTTATTACGCATATTGTATATAAAAAAGTTGCAAGGGATAAACAGGATTTAAGAAGTTTCGATCTTATTCTTGAAAGAGAAAATGCAGAAGTTGAAACACAGAAGATTGAGAAAACTGTTGAAAAAAACTTAGCAGAGAAAAAACTTTTTGACGTATGGAGGGAGGAGTATAAGAAGTTTGAAGTACAGCCTTTACTTTTTAAAAAATTTCAGCAGATTCTAGATTCTACTTATGATTACTTTGGATATGTAAAGTATAACAATGATTTTTTTATTGATAAAGACATATTGGCATTTTCACATTCTAACGGACTCGTTTCTTTCCAGGATCAAGATAATAGAAAAATAAAGTTAACAGAAAAGGGAATGTTTTTTGTTTCCCAGTACTCTAACAAAATATCATGATTTCCATAATCTCCGAAGACCACGGAATCACATTCGATTATGAGTTTAATAAAATAATAATATGAATCACGTTATAAATCCGCTAAGCAAAGAAGAACTCTCAAGTTTTTTAGATGTAAAATCTAAAGAAATTATCAAATATTTTATTGCAAAATCTTTATTCTCTCAACCAGAGCCAAAAATTGGTCAAAAGACCTTGCCAATACAAGTTCCAAAAGAGCATATTGAACAATGGTTTACCCAATCATTTGATGTTAAACCTGTTGGCGCAGGTTCCTATCCTATCGATATATACAATGAACGCGAAAATTGGGGGGGCTGACATTAAAATGCTAAACATCAAGCTGAATAAAAAAGGTGAGATAGCTAAAGGTGATAGTGGAGAAGCATCGTTGGGACAAAAATTTGGAGGTCCGGGAGTTAATTTAGATAAAATGTTTGAAGTAGGTGATTTTGAAGAAATTAAAAACCAATGGGTACATCTCTTTAGGGAAAAGTATGAATCATTGACTAAAAAATTTCCTATCAAAAAGATATATTACTTTTTTATACTTAGACCAAGTTCTCAAACATCCGGTGCAGACTTTTATTTTACAGGTGCCGTTTTGAATGTAAACAAACTTGAAGGAGTTTCTGTTGATACTTTAAGAACAACAAAAAAATCAGTTTTTCTTAGTAATTTTATAGATGCAGAGTTTGGTAACACTAAAATATATAAGGCTAAAAAAAGACTGGAATTAAGATTAACCGCGAAGAAGTGGATTGATGAAGGAAAATCTATAAAGATAACAACTTCCTTTACCCATAGCCACGTAGACCTTAGAAAAGAAAATGTTGGACCAGAATATCTAGAAAAAGAAATAGACAAAATAAAAGGGATAAATATAAAATTCGAAATATAGCATTTTTTACTTCATCGCCTTCATCATCTGCTTCGCAACTGCCTCAATAACCGGAACACTCACTGAATTTCCAAACTGCTTATAAAGCGCAGAATCTGCAAGCACTGGCAATTTATATGTTTTAGGAAAACCTTGAATTCTTGCGCATTCTAGGGGTGTTAACTTCCTAATACCTTTCTTATCCTTAATGATCGGAACATTATGTCCTCCCATTCCCATATTAGCAGTAAGAGTAGGGCACACACCTTTCTTATTCTCCCTCACATATTGTCTTCGCCATTGGTAAACTTTGCCTTCTTCTTTCACTGAACTTTTTAGTTTTTCATACAAAGGTTTTCCGTTGTAATAGTATTTTTCAGGAACATTCCTTTCTAAAACATCTGTGATTTTTACCGTAAGCTTTACAGGGCTTGGGAATTCAAATTTATCTGAATAGTTTTTATTTCTAAAACCTACAATATATATTCTTTCGCGGTTCTGGGGGATGTTCCCATATTCCATACTATTTAGAACTTTTGATTTAATATAATAACCAAGCTTCTCCAATGACTCCTGAATAACCTTGAAAGTATTTCCGCTATCGTGGCTTTTAAGATTTTTTACATTTTCCAATAGAAATCCCTCTGGTTTTTTAGCTTCAATAATTCTAGCTATATCAAAGAATAGATTTCCTCGATCTTTAGTATCCTTAAATCCTTGTCTATATCCAGCGATAGAGAAAGCTTGGCAGGGAAATCCCCCAAGTAAAAAATCAAACTTGGGTAAATCATCTATTCCAATCTTTCTAATGTCTTCAACTATTAACTTCGAGTCTTTAAAGTTTAGATCATAAGTGTCTTTGCACTTTACTTCAAAATCATTAGCAAATACTGTCTTAAATCCGGCATTTTCAAATCCCAATCTTATACCTCCAACACCTGCAAATAAATCGATTGTTTTAAAACCATGCTTTGCATTCTTCGCTGGGGTTAAAGGTTCATTGTTCATGTTACCAATGACTTGGACAACCACTCCACGTACTTTAACATCAGTACGAAAAAGTGGGGACATGTGTGGATTTCGAGGTTCAAGTCTAAAACGATTCTTTTCACGATATATTTTCTTCAAAGTAGCCTGATCTTCATCGATAATAGCTACTACTGTTTGGCCGTTTTCTGCTGTTGATTGTTTCTTAATAATTACAGTGTCTCCATTGAAAATACCCTCATCGATCATGCTGTCTCCTACAACTTTTAGTGCATAGTATCCTTGAGAAGATTTTATATCAGGATGGTCAGTAACAACGGTACTGCCCTGGTCTTCTATTGCTTGGATAGGGGAACCTGCTGCAATTCTGCCTATAATTGGAATCTCGATTATTGATTTTATTTCCCTTTTTGTTTTTATTCCCCGTGCAGTATTATTTGATTTTGATAGGTACCCATTCTTTTTAAGAGAATTAAGATGTTCGTGAATTGTAGAGACAGCTTTTAATCCAAGATTATTTTTGATCTCCTCTATAGTAGGTGGGATTCCATTTTCACTTTCATATGAAGTAACAAAATCGAGTACATTCTTTTGTTTTTTTGTTATTGTTTTCATATGGTTTGTTTAAAATTAGTTTTGCTACATTTGTATTATAACCGAATGAAAACCGAAAATGAAAGCAATTATCCACATCTAGACAAAGGTTGTTTAAGTGGTGTTTTTGTGCGAATATTTATGAATGAATCCTATCAAAAGACTTACTAAAAAAGCCCTAGACTTTAGAAACAAAAGGAATTGGAAACAATTTCACAATCCTAAGGATATGGCTTTATCACTAGTTCTAGAAGCTACGGAGGTTATGGAGCACTTTCAATGGAAAAATGGTGAAGACATAAATACTTATGTTAAAAATAATAAAGTAGAAATTTCAGAAGAACTTGCAGATGTGCTTTATTGGATTTTGTTGATGTCTCATGACTTAAAAATTGATATTGAAAAAGCTGTAGATAGAAAAATAGAATTAACAGAGAAAAAGTATCCAATTGAAAAATCTAAAGGAAAAAGTACAAAGTATAATAAACTATAACAACATGAACCTCCCCCTCACACACTTCTACATCTACCTCTCACCCTACACCGCCCACGCCATCGAAATCGACGGAGTAACTTTCCCAACAGTCGAACATGCCTACCAATGTGAGCGTTACACCGATCCAAAAATCATCGAGGAAATCAGAAATGCCAGAAGCCCAGTCAAAGCCTGGGAAACTTCTTCAAAATACAAACACCTCCAAATTCCTGAATTTAAAAATGAAGAATACAAACTTGAGGTGATGAAAAAGCTTATGCGATTAAAAGCTTTACAACACGAAGAAATTAGAAAAGCCCTTATTGATTCAAAAGATTTAAAGATAGTAAAACACATTGTGACTTATCCACCAGGTGATGGATTTTGGGATGATGGGGAAGACGGAAAGGGATTAAACCACATGGGTAGAATGTGGATGGAGATAAGGGATGAATTGAATGGTAAAATGTAACTATGTTTTTAAACTTATTTATCCTCCTCTTCGGCACCGCATCCTACTTCGTCGGCACTCGCGAAATGCTCCAAGGTAAATACTCCCCAAGCCTATTCAGTCGAATCATCTGGCTACTTTTATCTATAAATGCCTTTGCAGGAGTTATTCTTACCGGAACTCAGTCCTCTATCATCCTTGCTCTAATATTTCTTCTTGGAAACTTATCAATTTGCTTAGTCAGTTTTTGGAAGGGAACTAGGGATTTTGGTTTAACAGAAATTATTTGCACAATTCTTCTTGTTGTAAGTATTTTAATTTGGATATTTTTCCAAGCACCGCTTGTTAATTTAATTATCAGTCTGGTTGCTCACTTTATTGGTGGAATCCCTACATATAAAAAAGTTTGGCTTAATCCAAAGAGCGAGAGTGTTGGGTTCTGGTCACTATTCTTTATTGCAAGTTTCTTGAGTCTCTTTACTTCTGGAACCTTTGATATTTATAAAGCTATTTTCCCACTGTACTTCACCATTTTTGATGGAAGTATGTTTTTACTTGCAATGAGAAAAATAAGTAACTCCAAAATATAAATTATGCATAAAAACCCCCTCACCATCGGCATCGACCTCGACGACGTACTCCTCGACTTCACCTCCTCCCTCTGCGTCTTCCACAACCAGAAATACGGCACCAACTACAAACTCTCCGACATCACCAAATTCCGCTTCGAAGACATCTGGAACATCACCTATGAACAAATCGTCGCCCGCATTGCCGAATTCTATGAGCACGACCTCCACTGGAACTCCACTCCAACCCTCGGTGCCGTTTCTGCCATAAAGAAACTTCAACAAAACCAGCGGCATATCTAGTCACTGCCAAGCCCGATTCCTTGAAAGACAAGACTGCCAAGTGGCTAGAAATGCACTATGCAAACGCCTTCCACTCAGTGCACTTTATCGGACACTTTCATGCTAATATGGACGGTAAAAAGCGTACCAAGCGCGAAGTGTGTGATGAATTGGGTATTGATATTTTTATCGAGGATTCTATGGAAAACGCGGTGAATATCGCAAGTCCTACGCGTCCGGTCTTCTTGTTGGACAAGCCGTGGAACCAAGGGGAGTTGGTGGGGAATATTAAGAGAGTGAAGGGGTGGGATGGGGTGATGGAGATGTTGGGGTAAAAGGCACATTTGGGTGCCAATTTGGCACCTCAAGTTTTAGTTTGTTACAAAATAAGGCTATTTTGCCATCTTGAGGTGCCAAATTGGCACCTCAAGATTTATTCATATATTCTTTATGTAAATTTAATGTGCATGTCTTAAGATACTATCATTAATTGACAAAGTATATACAAAATATATACTTTTAATATGACAACCAAAGTGCATAAAATTGGAAACAGCCTAGGAATTCACATCCCAAAACATATTGCTGAAAAAGCAGGGCTTCACAAGGGCGATCCAGTGTCTGTTGAATACAATGCCGGTAAAATTCTTGTTGTACCTAGTAAAAAGGAAACTCTCGAAGATCTATTAAAAGGAATTACTCCTGAAAACAGCCATCCACTATACGATTGGGGTGATGATGTGGGAATGGAAATAATTAAACCGTAATGAAAAGAGGACAAATTATTCTACTAAATTTTAATCCTGCTTCAGGTCATGAGCAAAAGGGTTATCGACCAGCTGTAGTATTGTCGCATGCTCTACATAATCAAAAAACCGGACTGGTTATTATATGTCCTATTACTTCACAAATAAAAGGTTATAGTTTTGAAGTGGAAATTGATACAAAAAAAGTAAAGGGAGTGGCTATTGCAAATCAAGTCAGAACTATGGACTTGGCTGTTCGTAAATATAAGGTAGTCGATTCGGTTTCTAGTGATGTTCTGTCTAAAATTGTTCAAAAACTGAAGTTGGTTATAGAGTAGGTTGTGGATGTTGCCAGAGTGACGGTAGATAATATTCTTAGTAAGTTTAATTGCCAAAACCACAATTTAGTGTTATTAAAAGGTCTGCAGTTTGCCCTTTGATTTTAACTTAACCTCAACTTTCAGAAAGGAAATACCATGTTCGCAATACGCAACAACGGTCTAGCATACATGTTCTGGAGCTGGCTTCTCCGCAACAAAGGCAGGTTCACGTCCCAACTAGATGGACTATTCTTCGGCTCGAGCCGAGGGATGAATGATTACGACCTTCAGGCTGCTAGCTACAGGCGATCGAACGTCAAACCCGACAAGCAGTTCTCAATTCTACCGACCGTTCTTGGAATGGTCGAAAGCTGGGATGGATTGACGGTAATCGATGTCGGGTGTGGAGCTGGATTTTTCACCCTTCGATTGCAGAGCAAGGTGCCGCACGCGTAGGAGGAGTCGACAGTTCGTCGGCTCAGATCGAACTTGCAAAAAAAGTCTCACCACATCCAGCTGTGAACTATGTCGTCGCTGATGTGTTCACCAAGAAAAGCAATGTAGAGGTGGATGTCCTCAACGTTCCGTTCGTGCTGAACTACGCACGGACGGTTCCGATCCTTAAGTATTTCCTCGAGCTTCTGTACAAGTCCCTAAAGAAGGGCGGTAAGGCACTGTTCGTGGTGGACCTGCCAAACGGCAAGAGCTTGAGGCGGTTCGGCGCGGAAAAGAAGTTCCTTGGAAAACCTAAGGACGAAACGAGAATTAAGATCGAACTCTTTAATGAGGATAAAAAGATTTGCACTCTTTTTGCTATGTACTTCACGCCGGCAACAATCGAGCGACTGCTTCGGGAGGTCGGCTTTGGCAACATTCGCTGGCATGAGCCAATCGTCTCCACCGAGGGAATTCGTACAATGGGAGCCAAATTCTGGAATGGCTACACTGCGGATCCTGAACTCGGTTATCTGTCCGCTGAAAAGTAAAAAATGTTTGGGGCTGCACCGTTTCACCGGTGCGGCCTTTTCCTTAATTTTTATCTTACCAAAAAGCCATCTTGATATCACAAATTGTGATATCAAGAATTTGTTTGTTGATAAATATAGGTATTTTGACATCTTGAGATGCCAATTTGGCACCCAAGTGTTGAAAATTATTGGTTTTTTAAAGAGAAATAATTCACAATTCCAAAAAATGTTTGTATATAAGGGAATTTAACAATCTGCTTTTAAAAATATTCCCTAATAGTTGGGTGCCAATTTGGCACCCAACTATGAAATTCATATTTTCTTTATGGAAATTTAATATGCAACATATAATATTTGCCTAACATGGTTCTTGAAGAAATTATTCATAATAAAATATATCTTATTAGAGGTTATAAGGTCATGTTTGATATGGACTTGGCCAATTTGTATGAAGTTGAGACGAAATACTTAAAGAGAATGGTTAATCGCAATATAGCTAGGTTTCCGGGTGACTTTATGTTTCAACTTTCTGAGAAAGAACTTAATAATTTGAAATTTCAAATCGGCCCTTCAAGTTTAAAGGGTGGTCGCTACCTTCCATACGCCTTCACCGAACACGGCGTCACCATGCTCGCATCCGTTTTAAACAGCGACAGAGCAACCCAAATGAGCTTGTTTATTGTCCGTGCCTTCATAAAAATGCGAGAAATGTTATCTACTCACAAAGACTTAGCTAATAAAATCGAGGAAATTGAGAGAAAACAAAAGGAACACGGGGATTTGTTGGCAAGTGTGTATTCAGTGGTTAAACAGTTGATTAATGAGCCTGCGAAAGAAAAAGGCTCATTTGGTTTCAGGGTTAATGATAATAAATAAATAGATTTTTGCTGTTCTAACCGCTTTCATGTAAACTGCCACTACATGAAAGGAAAAACCTCATTTTTTGTCTTTATAACCGTAATCCTAATCATCCTCTTCATGGCCAATTTGGTCGTCTATGAAGCCTTTCTTCTTGCACTTGGTACTAATCAGAACTCTTGGACTTTGATAATTGCCATGGCGTTTTTAGGCGTAAGCTTCATCGCTTCAAACCTAGTTGGTATGCGCTATTATAATATTTTGACACGATTTTATTATAGAATCTCGATGCTCTGGATGGGATTTTTTGCCTATTTTTGCATCGCTTCTGGTCTTTATGTTTTAGAATCTGCATATATTGGTGATCCCAAACATTTGTTCGCTATTATTGTTTTCGGGTTGTCTGTAATAGCTGGGGTTTACGGATTATTGCATGCAAAAAATACTATTGTAAAAACTGTTAAAGTTTCAATTCCAAACTGGAAAGGCAGAAAAGCCATTTGGATAAGTGATCTTCATGTGGGCCAGATTAATGGAACAAATTATGTCCAAAAAATAGTTGATAAAATTAAAGAGATATCGCCGGACATTGTTTTTATAGGGGGAGATCTTTTTGACGGATCTTCACTTTCAAAAATTGTTGATTCAATCGACCCGCTTAAAGAATTAAAAAATGTTCCACTCGGAGTTTATTTTGTCATGGGAAATCACGAGTCATATGGCAGAAAAGATTTGTTTCAAAACAAAATTCGCGAAGTTGGTGTTCAGATTTTGACAGATGAAATGAAAATGATTGATGGTGTACAGATCGTTGGAGTGGATTATGATACTACAGTTAAAAAAGTTGAATATGAAAATGTTTTGAATAAAATTGGAATTGATAAAAATCTTCCCTCAATTCTTTTAAAGCATGAACCAAGTCACATAGGTGTAGCTGAAAAGGCTGGAATTACTTTGCAAATTTCAGGTCACACACATAGAGCCCAGCAGTGGCCCTTTGAATATTTGGCTCGACTGTCATACAAAAAGTTCACTTACGGCTTAAATGGTATTGGAAATATGCAGGTTTACACTTCAAGCGGAGCAGGCACATGGGGTATTCCAATGCGCGTTGGAACTGATTCGGAAATAGTTATCTTTGAATTCTAAATTATATGGAGGAAAAATTTACACCTATTCAGGAAAAAAATATTAGAAAGTACTTCTTTTGGAGTGTTTTGATTAAGGGAGTATTTTCATTTGGTGAGGTAGTTGTAGGAATTTTGGCATTCTTTGTTCCCTTATCACTAGTCAGTGATCTTATTACAAAATTAACATTTGGTGAGTTAACAGAAGAACCAACAGATTGGGTAGCGAATCATCTTGTGGCTTTAGGACACCAAATCGCAAATGTCGGAGGAGCTTTTGTTGCGGTGTATTTGTTAAGCAGGGGATTAGTAAAACTTTTGCTTATTATTGCACTTCTCAAAAATCAGTTGTGGGCGTATCCAAGTTCGCTGGTTGTCATTGGTGTTTTTATTGCATATCAGATTTATCAATTATCTATTAGCTTGTCTCCGTTAATTATTTTTTTAACGATTTTCGATCTCGTAGTTATGTGGTCAATTTGGGAAGAGTACAAGGTATTGAAGCTGCATCGAAACAATAAAGCTTTACAATTTTAATAACCTCATGCTACAATTTTCCTCGTATGACACAAAATTACAGTCATTTTTTAAAGCGATGGACAACTACCACTTCAAGAGAAGGGGAATTTGTACTTGGCAATGAAATGAATGTAGGATAGCAATATCCAAAAGTGCCAACTTCAAAACCGCCTTCTCGAAAGAGGGGCGGTTTTTGTTTTGTACTTAATTTTGCATTGTACAGAGTAGAAACCACAATAAAAAAACACGAAAGGAATAAAAATGAAAGATCGATCGCCAATCACGTACCCTGCCATCAAGGCTTTATTTGAAAAAATGGAAGCAGCCGAAAGTCCAGACGTCCTTACCCTCGAGGAATTGATGTCCTGCTACTACAATCGTCCTTGTCGGAGAATTGCTCCAGATACTGACCAGCGGTATCGGAAATACAAGAGAGGGTCAGTTTTGGTCTATAAGGATGAAGTCATCCTTATCCTTAACCTAAGTGACGACACAACGTACTTTCCCTGTAAGAGTGCGAGAGTCATCGGGCCAAAAGGAAAGTACAAAGGTCTGCTTCCTGGTTCGCACTTTTACACTAATGGAGACATTAGCGTTAGAATTCTCCAACCTTTCCAACCGGTGTCAGAAATGCGGTTGGCCCTTCGCGCCTACGCAAAAGGTCCTGGCTTGTTTGGTAAGGACAACAATGCAGGAAGCTTGAACGGTCATCGCTGCACCGAAGCCTTCGGACTAATGGGTGGTATTGACGCCCGAAGGTTCAAGAAGGTGCTTGCAGGAGTACAAGATGGAAGCATCAGTCTAGACGCAGAGGTAATATAATAAAAATCCCACAGGGTAGTCCGTCATTGCGAAAGCGGTGACGGACTTTTTTATTCAAAACAAAAAAGCCCCCAGATCGGAGGCTTCATTGTTTTAGCTAAACGTTTTTATTTACTTAGAGAACATTTTTGAAAACCAACCAAAAATGCTGAAAGTATCTTCGTGATCCTTAATATAAGCTTCAAGTCTAACTTGCTCATCCTCAAGAAGCGCGATTTGGGTAATTATAACAGCTTTATCTTCCGCTGTAATGGCCTTATTGTAGAGAGCCTTAAGGTTCGTAATATTAACTGTAGTTGTTGCAAGTTCATTTCTAATATCCTTTAGACTGTCAAAATCTTCTCCAAAAAGAAATTTTCTGAGTGAGCTTCGGCCTTCCACTTTTTCCATTGCTTTTAGTGTAGTTGTTGCAGAATCATTTTGAGATCTAGCTACCACTCTCACTTGTTCACCGATTCCTCCTTCTCGGTCAGAGACTTCTTTTAATGACTGAACAAATTTTGAGACCAAGCTTCTATGTGATTCAGCGCTAGTGCTTGAAGCAGGGTGTCCTCGTTCTTCGTTATCGTTGTTTCTTTCAGTAGAAGAGGCTTCGATTGTTGAAGTTGCTTCCATTTTATCTTTGTCCGAATCCTCTCGATCTTGTGACCTCTCATAGTCATTAACCTTAACTTGTATCTGATTATTAAGTTTCACTCCTTCTGCGCCCAAAGCTAAAGGAAAGACTACTGCTACCGTTGCTATAAGGGCCGACGCTTTGTATTTTAAGTTCATATTTTTTGAATTTTTTTGATAATATTATTACTGACTAATTGTACTCCTTTAATGTCTAAAAAGTAGGTGTTTAGCCATCCTTAATTAAGCCGAAAAGAACCGTATAATCTTACTGTAAACCTGAATCAAACAAGTGATTTTGTGCACTTTAAACAAAATTGATTTTTGATTTGAAAATGGATAGTGGCATGATGGTTTTCAAGTAAGAAAAATAAAAGGCGCCGACAAGGTGTCGGCGCCTTCGTGTCCTCGAGGTATTACTTCGTAGTCTTCTCCCCAAGGTATATACCTCCGCCCGTCAGTTCCCTTGGAAACCAAACCAAGTAGTACAGCACCCCGTGCTTACGAAACTCATCTGCGTACCCATCGAGAATTTTTGTAAGTTCGACGCAGGCGGTGTTCCCGCTCAGCTGTCCCATTTTGTGAATTTTTTCTGTGATTTCCTTTTGCCAGACTGCCACGACAGCGGCCTTTTCCAAAGGCAGTTCTTGGAAGTTTAAGATCATGAGCGGGTCCATTGGAGGCTTTTCGCCAACATTGTAGAATGTGACAGGTGCTACTTCATTCTTTAATTTGACGCCCGTTCCCTCCGCTTTGATACCGGCATGTGTGCCGAGAGGAAGGAGGATCGCCAAGAGAATGGCGATGATCAGTGTTGTGTACGTTTTCATGGGTGTTTTTTATGCTGGTTGACTGATGACCATTTTGGCCACAGTATCAGGCGATTATGATTAGTTACTCGTCTGAATTCTGTAGCCAAAAACATGAAAATTTCTTCCAATAAAATACAATATTTAACACAATTGGTCAACTATTGTACCATTGCAGCCAAAAGTTTACACTCCACTGCCTTTCAAGAAGCGAAGCTTCTCAAAAGGGCTCATACCATTCATACCTAAACCTCGATGTCTCTTGATGTTGTTGTAGTAGTGGAGAAAGAGGGTCAATTTGTAGTT
>JANOAN010000013.1:0-238646 GCA_031411135.1 bacterium
CGGAGCAATCCGTGAGATGCGAGCAGTGACGTGTGGATTCGAAAGTTTCCACAATCCTAAACAATTTATTGCAAGGATAATTCCAATGTAAAGTTGGAAGTGAAACGGCAAAATTCTTACCCGAGTGCAAGGCCGTGCCCAGCAATGGGAGTGCCGCTCGAGGTTCATGGCAACATGAATCCCAGATAAATGACTGTCACCTATTTATAGGAACAGAATTCGGCTTATAGATGCAAAACCAATTGAAAAACCCACAGCGATGTGGGTTTTTCTTTATATAAAATCACAAAACCCGCCTCAACTTGCAGGCGGGGTTTGTGTCTGCCGGGTGGGCGGGTGTTAGTTATTTGGATTCACCAGAAGAGAGCGGAACATAGCGTCCGCATCAGAAAGAAAATGCCAGAGCCTTCCACTGGGAGCAGGGAGAAGCGACTGAATATACCCAAGGGCTTCCCTCTCTCTTCTCGCATAATCTCGATCCATTTTTCCATCATTTTTTCCGAGGTAGAAAACATTCGCAGCTACTGCCTTTTGAAGAAGACTCAGGATTTGCTCAGGTTCTGCGCGTTCATAATCTTCGAGTGTAACTTTTCCAACCGTCGTAAACATCTTTGCGATGTCCTGGATCGGAGCAGTGCCCCATTCGCAGAACACTGCTTCGGTAAATGATGTGTGAAAACCCTCATTGTGAGCCGTGCATTTCTTTTCACCACAGCACCATCCATTCTGCCCTTTATGCCCCATCCTAGAGATCACGCGACCTCCGAGGATTGTAGTTTGCTTTTCTGGGAACATACTGATTTTTCCTTTCGTGTTTGATTGTATGACCATTTCTGGTCAGGGTTGTTCGATTGACTAAAAACAATGCTATTACTGAAACCGCCCATTGTCAATTAATTGACAATGGGCGGTTTCCTAACACTTATAAAATATTTTCTACGCTTTCTTATGTCCGCTCGCACTACTATCCACCTCGTAACTCGTATTCTGAGATTCAAAGAAGTTCACCAATTCAAGCACATCCGTCGCAGTACTCATCCACTTTGCAGGATTTGTCACGTTATAATGCTTCTCGAGACCTAATTCTTCTAAACGACGATCTGCCACATACTGAACGTACTGGTTAACATAATCCGCATTCAATCCCAAAATTCCCTTCGGGAACAAATCTTTGTTGTATGCTACTTCTCTGTCTACCCCTTCGATAACAATTGATCGGATCTCCTCTGCAAATTCTTCGGTTAAAAGTTCCTTGTTCTCTTCCAAAATCGTATGTACAAGATTGATTCCAAATTTCAGGTGTAAACTTTCATCTCGCAAAACCCAACTGATCATTGAACCAAAATTTCGCAATTGATTTCTCTGTCTGAATGACAATGCCACCATAAATCCAGAATAAAACCATGTTCCTTCCATCACAATGTTTGTTGCAACCAAGTTTCTAATGAAGTCTTTCTTCCCTTCCACTGTTTCGATATCCAACCTTTCATCAGTCATCTTGTTAAGATACTTCATGATATACGCCTCCTTGGCTTGCATTGAGGGAGTATCTAAGTGCACATTGTAAATTTTATCCTTATCAAATGGGAATGTTTCAAGTACATACTCGAAAGATACACAGTGATTCGCTTCCTCCCACATCACCTTCGCCATATACAAATGACATTCTGGCGCCTTAAGATATGGATACATACCAAGTGCAATCGAACGGTTCACAATCAATTCGGCTGGATTGAAAAATGCCATCAAAAATTCTACCGCGTGTTTTTCATCGTCAGTCATTTTTGCCCAATCTTCCAAGTCTTCTTTCAAAGCGATTTCGTGCGGGAACCATGTATTTCTCACGGCTTGTTGGTACAAGTCATAAGCCCATTGGTACTTAATGGGGTGTAAATTCATATCTTCTGGTGAAGCTTTTCCGATTAGTGGCATATTTTTGTGTTAAGTTAATTTTTATAATTATTGACAAGAATCACACTGGGCTAATTCTGCGGGGTCAGTTGGACAGGTCTTTGCTCCGGCGACAATTACATTTGGTCGTTTTTTAGGGGCCTCAACTGCTACCGCCACCGGTTCCTGAACACTCGACATTTCTACTGGAGACACGACAGGAAGGTCTAAAGTCATTGTAGAAGGTGCTGAGTCCATAATCAATTCTGATTGATCATTTGAAACTTGGATTGGGGCTTTCTTAACCGCACCGAACCCTGATCTGCCCATCGTTGCTGCCTTGTTAACAGTAACAGTACTCTGTTCAGCAGTGTGGCGAGGTTCCATGTGCAAGTAATAAGTGCTCTTTACTCCCTTTTCCCATGCTGATGTGTAGATTCCCATAATTTCATCAATATCTCGAGTTCTAAGGTAAATGTTTCTTGAAATTGCCTGGTCAATCCATTTCTGAGCGCGAGCGGCTACTTCGATAAAGGCAGAAGGTGCCGTGCTGAATGATGTCTTGTAGATCGCTTTGATGTGATCTGGAATTTCCTGAATACCCGCGATGTCTCCCTGGTATTGGATTACTCTTTCCTTCACATCATCCCACAGTCCTAAGTTTTTTAAATCCTTTACCAAATTGTGATTAATATCCATGTACTTTCCTGAAATCTTGTTTCGAGAAAATACCTGTGCGAATCGTGGATCGAAACCTGGAGTAGTTGCCGCCAAAAGCCCGATGTTTGCGTTTGGAGCAGTGGCAAGAAGTGTTGCATTTCGAATTCCCTTCTTGACCTTTGCACGAACAATATCCCAGTTCAAACCCTTGTGTCTACTTTCTCTTGACACTGTCACCTTAACACCTCGATCTTTTTCAAGAACATCAATAGTATCGAAAGGAACTTTACCCTTTGACCATTCTGATCCTGCAAAGTTTTTGTAGCTGCCTCGTGTTTCTGCCAAGTTACAGCTCTCATCGATTGCCATGTAGCTAATGAATTCACAAATTCTGTCAGTAAAGTCAAAAGCCGGCACGCTATCATATGCCAATCCCATTCTTTCTAGCGCGTCCGCAAGTCCCATAATTCCAAGTCCAATCGCGCGATTTTCGCTATCTGATTTTACAGCTTCAGGAATTGGTAGCACATTAATATCAATCAAGTTATCAAGCTGTCGAACTGCAAGACGCACTGATTGTTCCAATTCTCCCCAATTTACGTCCTTGTTGACCACATGGACCGCAAGGTTAAGAGAGGCCAAGTTACACACAGCCACGTTCTCTCTGTCCTGTGGAAGACAAATTTCTGTACAAAGGTTAGACATGTGGATGGTTCCAGTGTTGTTGTTCAGTGCTCGAAGGTTGATTGTATCCTTCCATACCATCCAAGGATGAGCTGTCGTCTGAAGAGAAACCAACATTTTTCGGTACAATTCAGTAGCTGGCATCTTTTTGAAAGTGCGAAGCTTTCCGGCATTTGCCATTTCTATGTATTCCTTATAACGAACACTGAAAGCTGCTCCGTATAATTCGCACAAATCCATTGTCTCTGCGGGGTCAAACATGTACCATTCCTCGTTTGCCTTCACACGCTTCATGAATTCATCTGGAATAAAGGCTGCAGTGTTAGCTGTTCTCATTCTCATGTAATCGTCTCCAGCATTGTGCTTCCAGTCGATGAAATCCGTAAAATCCAAGTGCCATGGTTCCATATAGAAAGCGAGTGCACCCTTTTTCTTTCCACCTCTCTGAATGGCGCGGATTGCTGTATCGATAATTTTTGCAAAAGGTGTAGGCCCTGTTGAAGTACCATTATTAGATTTTAGAGGAGAACCAGACGCGCGAAGTTTTGTAACGCATGCTCCGATACCACCAGACCCTTTTGAAAGTAGCATCACGTCCGAAACAGACTTTGCAATGTGACCCATGTCATCAAGAATTTCTAAAAGATAACAATTTGAAAGTGCAGGATTTTTTGTTCCAGCACCGAGGTTTGTTGAACCTCCTGCAATGTACGCAAATTTTGACATTTTTGTATAGAACTTTTTCGCCCACAATGTTGGATTCTCTTCGTTAAACGCAAGTCCCATAGCTACTCGCATGAAAAAGTACTGCGGAGTTTCCATTGCCACCTGCTGAATATTTTTTAGAGAGTATCTGTTCAAAAAAGTTGAGAGACCTGCGTACTGGAACAATTCATCTCGTTCGATGTCCAAGGTGTTCGCCAATTCTTTAAGATTGAACTTGTCTTTCATTCTCGGTTCTAACTTTCCCATTTCCACTGCCTTCTTAATATAAGCAACAAATCCTTCCTTGTGCTTTTTATCCAAATCGTCTTCATCGTCCTTGTTGTAATCACCTATAACTTTTCGATAGATTGTCTTTAATAGAAGTCGAGTAGCCACTTTATCGTATGCAATGTCTTCCTTAATGTTTTGAAGCGCGGCGCTGATAGTCGCCTGATCCATTTCATCACTTGTGATGCCATCATACAAGGTTAATCTGGTTTCAGTCGCAATTTGCGTCGTCATGGAAATTGGATCCATCAAACCTTTACAGGCTCTTTCGATCGAACGGTTGATCTTGTCTGCATTGAAAGGTTCTTTTGTACCATTTATTTTTCCGATGAATATATCCATTTGTTCTATTTATTAAGTATTTTTTCTATTAATTTCCTTGGCTAAAGTATACTCTTTTTATGACATTTTTTGAGTGGATAACTCGAAAATTTGGTAGCTGAATACATATTGTAATGAATGTAAATAAGGTGGTGAAAAAACACATTATTCTTGAACAAAATTTAAGGGTATTTTTAGGAGAAATTTACGAATATTGAAACTAGTTTTTATTTTGAGTACCTAAAAGGTCGAAAATAGCGGTGTCTCCGACTTTAATACCCAGTTTTTCAACTTCTCCAGACGAAATTTCGAGAACATAGGACACATTTTGAGATGAAGGGTATGCTTCTGGGTAATCTTCCGGTTTTGCATTCTCCTCAAAGCCTACAATTTTCTTGTTTTCATCAATCCATACGATATCAATCGGAAATTTCATGTCCTTCATCCAAAAATATTGCTTTGAGGGCTTATTGAAAATAAAGAGCATGCCTGCATTGGTGTTTAGTCCCTCTCTACCACTTAATCCAAGAGATTTTTCTGCATTAGTCTGTGCAACCTCGACTAAAAACTGACTATTGTTTATGAAAAAGTTTATTTTTGGTAGTGAAGTTGCATAAGTAGTAGAAACTTTCTTAATATCTCCTGTTTTGTAAATTACAGATGCCGTTTTGGGATAGAAAAAGTAATAACAAACATCTCCAATGAGGAGAAGTGCTACTAAAATTATAAGAATTATTTTAATTTTTCTGCTCATGTTTCTCTAAATCTAAACAAACCGAATTCAAGCAGAATCTTTTTCCAGTTTTTGTCGGACCGTCTTCAAATAAGTGCCCAAGGTGCGAATCACATTTCGCACAAACAACCTCGATGCGGTGCATACCGTGACTATCGTCTACTACCTGACTTACCGCATTTGGAAGTGCATCGGCAAAACTTGGCCAGCCAGTTCCTGAATCAAACTTTGTAACGGAAGAAAAAAGTGGATTAGCGCACACAGCACAATTGTAAGTGCCATCCTCTTTTGTATGAACAAATTTTCCAGTGAATGGTGCTTCGGTTCCCCTTTCTCGAGCAACGCGGTAAAGTTCAGGATTTTTATTTTTTATTTCGTCGTCGTTGATTTTCATTTTATTTTTTTTGCTAAGCGTTTAACTTTATTGAGGAATGCTTCTTTTTCTGCATCAGTGCGTTTGAATTTTTTGTCCAAAACATCAATACCTAGAACTTTGATTCCACAAAAACCTAAAATTCCGAAATTCCAAATGGTCCAGAATGGTTTAGCAATCAACCAGTAAAGCCACATAGCACCGTCACAAGTGATAAAAACCCTTGCGGTACGGCCCTTTAATAGGCCTACAGGCTTGCCGTTTTCATACTTGAAAGCAAAACCACTGGCTAGATTATTATCCAACCAATTCTTCATAATAGCAGGTGCACCAATCCACCACATTGGATGAACAAAGATCAACTCATTAGCATCGGTAATTTTTTTCTTCATGATGTCACGAACGGTATCTGGATTGCCCATATCATGCGGATTTTCGAACTTTAGAAAGTCCTGCTTTAAATCAGTCTTGTACAAATCGAGAAGTTCAACCGTGTGACCCGCCTCTTCGCTTGCTGCTTTGTAAGCATCAGCAATCTTATGCGTAAACCCGCGCGAGCTTGGGTGCGCAGTGATAATTAAAATATTTTTTGTCATTTAAATTTATTCTGTAAAGATTCGATAAACATTCATTCCAAGGATTGAACCAGCAATTGGACCGATTAAGTACATCAAGTTAAATGATCCAAGAGCAAGTGCAACTGCAGGATTCAAGATTCCGTTTGATCCCAAGGCAGCTGCAACTACTACTCCTAATGTAAGCGAAGCACCGATAGTAAGTCCGCTCATTTGAGCAGGTGTCTTTCCAAACAATACTGCTGCGATTCCAAAAGTGAAAAAGAAAGTTCCGATAATTTCTGCGAGGGCGATTGCGCCAGTGTTTGCAACTATTAAAGTAACAGCTGCTCCTGAATTTACTGCAACCATCATTGCAAGTGCTGCTCCGATAAATTGTGCGATTAAATATCCTACTGCGTCGTGATGGCGAACTTTTCCAACTGTCCAAGCACCAAGAGTCACCGCTGGGTTAAAGTGAGCACCGCTGATATGTCCCAAAGAATATACGAACAATCCGAGCGTAAGCCCCGCAACCAGCGGTACTGAGATAGGCCCTCCTGCGTGTACCGCAACGACTACTGCCAATGATAATGAAAATGTTCCGAGCAACTCGGCGAAGTATTTTTTTAAATGTGTTTTCATGGTTTTATTATACGATATTGGGGTTTGGAGGGCAAAGTGGGGGTTTTGGTGGGCGGAAGTATGTAGGTCGGCGTCGCCCATTGTTAATTAACTACGAAAATTCATAAAAATTTCATATTAAAAAACAGAAAGCCCCGGCACTTGTGGTACCGGGGCAAACTGTCGCATAAAAAACTCGCCTGATCAGCTCAGGCTGAACCTCGTGTTCGAAGGGAGGATGCTCGTCCTGGAGCGTGAGGGTTTGATATTGAAACCTTCCCGCAAGGACGTAACTGAATCCTTACTTACGTTCAGGACCGTGGCGATGTCTTCATCGCGGATGTTTCCGAGCAGTGGACGCACCTTGGTGTGCCAAGACAGATCCTTTTCGTCCCTGAATGGGTACCCTCCGCCGATCTGGCGGTACGCCCCCTCGACGCTCCCGAAATGGAAAAGCGCCGAGTAGTAGAGGTCCGCGCGCATATCTTCAAGTTCAGCTGGGGCCAAGTTATCTGGCATTTTACGGAGTGCGGCAAGAAGCTGCATACCGCAAAAGAAGCTATAGGCCTGAGATGAGTCCCGGCCAATGATGACCGATGCGTCGAAACGCTTTTTGCAGCGCGGGCACCCGACCGTGATGTCATTCGGGTCGGGCAGAAAGCCGAGCAGGATCTCTGCCGGTTTCAGGCGGAGATCGCAGTGCGGGCAAACAGCCGCGGGCTGGACATGATTCCCTGACAATTCTCCGAGCATGTTCGAATACAGGGCGAGCCCGAATCCGAAATTCATGACCTGATCTTGGCGCAGCTCGATCCGAAGTTCGAGTGTTTGAATCAGCGAGAGTGACTGGGTTTGGCGTTGACTGAAGCGCAGACGTTGGCGTTGACCAAGACCGCATGATTGTGAGAGACCGAGAGACAGAGGCATGGTGGTGTGATTTCTAGTTTGGTTGGTTTTAAGTGTTATGCGACAGTAGTGCCGAACAACTTAAAGATAAAAAGGTTAGTTTCAAGCTTAAAGTTATCCGGCACGTATGTTTATTTAAAGGAACGTTTTACGATTATATATTATACATATGTAGACAGGGAATGTCAATAGTAATAGTTGACGGTAGTTAATATCTATTATACAGTACAGGAGCTGTACAAACACAAAACATCAAAAATCAACCGAGGTAATACAAATGCCGAAAACAGAGAAAAAGATCGTATTCATGGAATTCACGAGCGAAAACCCGCGTGACATCACCGACTGGTTCGTCGGAACCAGGGAGGGCATCATGGCTGACACCAAGGGCGGGACGGAATTCGGTCTTCACAAATACAAGTCGTACCGCGCCATGGAAGAAGCGGAGGTTCAGGCGCTCAACCTGAAATACTACGAGTCCGGACTCGAGACGGTGAAAACCATTGAGGACTGCAACAGCTTCCTCATGGGCCAACCAGTCAAAAAGAAGTGAACATTTCGTGAATTCTCGCGGGCGCGCCAAATTTGGTGCGCCCGCTTTTCATATTAAAACTCATGCTTATCCCCCTCCTCCATCACCACAAATTCGATTCCATTCTCAGGTAAAATAATCGAAGGTAACCTATGCGACGTTCCGAATCTAACCGCATCATGTACTGGAAAACAAACTCTTGGTTTAACCTCTATAGCATAATCAATCGCCTCAGACATCTTCATCCAAGGACCTGATACTGGAAGCGCTAAAATATCAATCGGCTGTCCTGGATTAGTAAACGCATCTCCTGGTAGGAAAAACTTTTCATTAAACAAAAATCCTGTATTTTCTGAAACTGGAATAGATTTGTGCATCATGGCATGCTTGTGACCAATGCCTTTTACAGAAATTTTTCCATCGTCGATTAAAACTTCTCCGCCGTCTTTGATTAAATGGTGGTAAATTCCCACTCTAGTTAGGATTTCACTGACGCTAGTATTTGTATAAATTAAAACTTCAGGATTATTGTCGATAATGACGCGAAGCGAATCGAGGTGGTAGTGGTCAGAATGTTCGTGAGTGATGAAAATGTAATCGATTTTTTTAAGTTTAGAGTGCTCCTCTAAGGTGTACATACCAGGGTCGGTTAAGATGCGGACGTTTTTGAATTCGAGAAGTAAACAGCAGTGGCCGAGTTTGGTGATTTTCATGAAGGAAATTATATCATTTCTTTATGAGAAATTCATATACTATTGTTTTTTTACGTATATGTGCTATAATGTTAAACAGTTAAATCAGGTGCATACTTCCAGGCTTGGAAGACATAATCTCTGTCTACGGTGTACAGCAGGGATCGAGGCTAAATCCTCACCGCTTTAGGGCAACCTAGAGTCAAGAAAGGATGTGTATTCTCTTTCCGCAACAATCAAGTGGCGGGATAACAAAAGAGAATACATGAAAAAGACCATTGAGTTCGTTAAAGGTGTAGTTAGAATCATCAAGAAAAAGATCAAGGAAACCAAGGATCGCATCTGGTGGCACTTCAACGGCGAGCGCTGGATGCGTGAGTACGACAAAGAGCAGGCCAGACTCAAAGCGGAGTACGCGGCAGAAGAGCAAGCGTTCCTAATCCACGAAGAGGAAGAGAACGCCAACTGGGTTAAAATCGATGAGGAGGAGGAACGAGCATACAAGGCATACCTTGAAGCAAAAGCACTCGCTGAAGATCTCGCAGCTGAAGAGTACTATCATCGTCAGGATGAAAAGTATCAGGCCCAAGAGGACGCCTACGAAGAGCACCTCCGGAAACTACGCGAAGAAGAAGACTGGTGCTGTAACTGCGGTTATGTCGATTGTATCTGCAACGACAAAGCTGAAGACTTCTCTGAGCACCCGTACATTGATCCAGAGGCAGAACCCCTCTCACCTGAGATGGAATACTGGTTTACCCCGTGCGATAAGTGCGGTAAGTACCCCGAGTTCTGTCCATGTGATGGAAAGTTCGAAGATTGAAAATACCGACCCCGCCAACCGAAAGGATGGCGGGGTTACTTTTTTAATTATCGCTAATCACCTTCACTTATAAAACCATCTGCTAAGTGTTTTGAAAATGCCATAGCTTTCTTTCTGCTTTTATAAGGTCCAGCTTCTCTGAAGAACTCCAATAATTTCAACTTATCGGCAAGGGGTAATTTAAAAAGATACTCCAATGCCCCTTCCTCATCTTTATCACCAAATTCAGGAACATTTTCAATAATATTTTGTTTTGCCCCATGAGCCAACATCCACCATCCAATCTGTCCTCCCGCAGTCTTTCTTTTTATAAGCCGTTCAATTTGTTTTTTAAAATCTTCCTCGTCTTCGACATTGATCCACAATGGTTCTGAATGTATAGATTCTTTGTCATCGCTATTAACCATGTAGTCCCCGTGTTTCCAGTGCCAATCCCAATACGAAGCAACATCTATTTTTAATCCAGACTTTTCTGCAATTTGTTTAAAAATCTTTACAGTTTCTCCAGAAGCAATAAAATCAGTAACAAAAAGCATAGTACCATCTTTAATTTCAGCTTTTTTTACTAAATCTACCGCTTTTTCCACCATATGATTAAAAGACTTAATCCTTTCATCATTCCTCGGTTCTTTAGAAAGACCTTCCTTTACATAAGCCACTCTCATATTTATCGGATTAATGAAAAGAACAGGAACCCTTTCTTGTCCATTTGCCTGGTAAATTTCATTAATAGCATTTCCAATTACAAATCCAGGAACTCTAGCACTCTTATCGTCTCCCACCACACAACTGTATTCGTGAGCCAAAATTTTATCTCTTCTGGCTTCTAGGATATCGTGGTACAAGCCACTTTCATTACCCAAACTTCCAAATTTTTCTTTAGCAATTTCAATCTTACTTTTCTCTGGATCTATAATCGGTTGAGATTCGGACATTGTATATGCTTTAGTTATTTTTTACCTCCCCACCCTCTCCTTCACCTTGTTCTCCTTAACTTCCCCCTCCCCCTCCATATCATGCCTCACCAACCCATCCTTCACCAAATGCGCCGCAATCTTCTTCCCCTTCTTAACTTCAAAAGAAAACTCCACAGGAGTCACGCCCTTTTTAATATCCACCTCAATAGTCCCACCTCGCATAACACCCTCTGTAATCATAAGCGAAGCCACTGGAGTAAGTATCTTATTCTGAATAAGTCTCTTCAACGGTCTCGCACCATACTGCGGGTTATATCCCTCCTTCGCTAAGTAATCCATCACACTTTCTGAAATATTCATCACAATTTCCTTCTCATTCAATCTATCCTTCACTTTTCCAACTTCAATATCCACAATCTTTCGGATAGCTTCATGACTCAAAATATCGAAAATAATCACCTCGTCCAGTCGGTTCAAAAATTCCGGTCTGAAGTGATCCTTCAGAGTTGCATTCACCTTCTCCTTCACCTCTTCATATTGCACTTTATCATCATGACTAACCGCAAAACCAATCTTTTGCATGTTATCAATATATTGCGCACCAATGTTTGAAGTCATAATAATAATCGTGTTTCTAAAGTTCACCACACGACCCTTCGCATCAGTTAATCGTCCGTTATCAAGTACCTGCAGCAACACGTTAAAAATTTCCGGGTGTGCCTTTTCAATTTCATCAAATAGAATTACCGAGTACGGTCGGTGACGCACCATTTCTGTAATTGTTCCACTCTCTTCGTGGCCAACATAACCTGGTGGCGCACCCAAGATTTTTGAAACTGAATGTTTCTCCATGAATTCTGACATGTCTACTCGAATAAGTGTCTTCTCATCATCAAACATCAATTTCGCCAGTGCCTTTGTAAGTTCTGTCTTTCCTACTCCGGTTGGTCCCAAGAAAATGAATGAACCGATCGGACGGGCTGGGTCAGCGATACCTGCTCGAGATCGTTTAATTGTTTCAGAAATCTTTTTAACCGCCTCGTTTTGCCCAATAACAACCTTCTGCAAGTCTTCTTCCATTCGTGACAATTTCTTTGCCTCCTCCTCAAGCATTCGAGAAACTGGAATTCCAGTCCACTTGGCAACAACCTCAGCAATATCATTTTCATTTACCTCTTCGCGAAGAATTCGTCGAGTTGATTGCAACTTTTTTAACTTCTTCATCTTTGCTTCCAAATCTTTCTCCAAGAAAGGAATTTTTCCATAACGAATTTCGGCCGCTTTTGAAAGGTCAGACCTAGCTTCAGCTCGTTCTGCTTCTTGGCGCAGTGCTTCAAGAGACTTTTTAATTTCCTTTATGCCCGAGTGCACTTCTTTTTCATTTGTCCAACGAGATTCAATTTCAGAAGTCTGATCTTTCATGTCAGCAATTTGAATTTCGATATCTTTGATGCGGGATTTTGCACTTTTACTAGTATTGATTTCGTTTTTCAAAGCTTCTTTTTCAATTTCAAGACCCATGATCTTTCGGTGTGATGTTTCAAGATCTGCCGGTTTGTTTTCAAGGGAAATTTTCAATCGTGATGCTGCTTCGTCGATTAAATCTACTGCTTTGTCAGGTAAAAATCGATCGTTGATATATCGGCTTGATAAGTTTACAGACGCAACAATAGCATCATCCGTAATTCGCACTCCGTGGTAAAGCTCGTATTTCTCCTTTAATCCTCGCATGATTGAAATCGCGTCCTCGATAGATGGTTCATTTAAATATACCGGCTGGAATCGTCGCTGTAAGGCAGGGTCCTTTTCAATATGTTTCTGATACTCCTTCAAAGTAGTAGCACCAATTGCACGCAATTCTCCTCGAGAAAGTGCTGGCTTTAACATGTTTGACGCATCAAGTGATCCTTCAGCGGCACCCGCTCCAACAATAGTGTGAATTTCATCGATGAACAAAATCACCTTGCCTTCTGATTTTTCAATTTCTTTTAAAATAGTTTTAAGTCTCTCTTCAAATTCCCCGCGGTATTTTGTACCAGCAACCAACACTCCTAAATCAAGCGAAACCAAGTCTTTGTCTTTCAGAGATTCAGGAACATCATTCATTGCAATTCGATTCGCCAAACCTTCCGCAAGAGCAGTTTTTCCGACTCCTGCTTCTCCAATTAAAATTGGATTATTTTTAGTTCGTCGTGACAAAATCTGAATCACGCGAGCAATTTCAGCGTCACGCCCTATTACTGGATCCAATTTGTGCTCACGCGCTAGTACAGTTAGGTTTCTAGTGTATTTTTGAAGCGCTTTAAATTTGTTTACCTTTTCACCGCCTCCACTTGATTTTGTACTTTTAACAGCTTCAAGAGCACGCAAAACACTTTCTCGATTCAATTTAAATTTAGCCAACAAATCTCGTGCAGCACTTTTCACATCAATCAAAGCCACGAACAAATGTTCAACCGATACGAAATCGTCTTTTAATTCAGCAGCAATTTTTGCAGAAACCTCGATCGCCTGAGCCATGTCAGGTGTTAAATATAATTGATATGAAGGAGAAATAGTTGCAGAAGACTGGCCAGTTTCGATTCCTTCTAAAACATTGTCTGTCAGTAGAACCAAATCAGTGTCTAATTTTTCTAATATAGAAATAACCAAGCTCTCTTCCTGCACAATCAAGGCAGTCAAAAGATGCATTGGATTGACGTGATTTTGACCACGTTCAATTGCCAATTCGTGAGCCTTGCGGATCACCTCTTTGGCTTTGGTTGTAAATTGGTTAAATGCGGGTATTTCGGGCATATGTGAGCATTATAGCATAGTGGTCAAGTATGTAAGAAAAATAAAAAGCCGTGCCACACTCCGGAGAGTATGGCAGGCTTTTGATGGCGTCTAGGGACGCTACTTCTTTTCGTTGAGGTTCCAAATCTCAACAGTCGATGGACCACCCGTAACGGGGATCCGCTTCACCGCGATTCCGGCGACTTTTTCCATCGAGCTGAGACTCCCCCCGCAGTTCGTAAACTGGGTCATCATTCGCCACGGTGAGTTTTGGCCCACCGACGAATGATGGAAGTGGATCTCCATTAGCCTCGTAGGTGCACACGAAGAGACCGTAGCCTGGGATCAACTCGACTGGAATGGAGTTTTCGACGAGGAGCAAACCGCTTTCTCCGCGACGCCGGATGTCGAACTCGAACGTGTGTTTTTCACCCCTGCGACGAATGCACCGAGCGGTGATACGCGGGGTAAAGTTCGGCTTATCGGGTTCGAACGAGTAGTCCTTCAGATTTTCTGCGAGCGAGATCCTGGACTTGCAGGCATCCTTTGTCTGACCGCCGTTACTGATGGCGAAAATGTCAGGCTGAGTTTCCACATGAGCAGGATACAGGGTCAAAGTAGGATCACCTTTTTCTTTGGACGGATCGGCCACTTCGGTTCGGATCACACCATTGCCATCGTCCAGATAGACGCGATTGCGACTACCTTCACTCCGTCCACTGAATACGGTCGTGAGGTCGATAGTATGACCGTCAGACGACAGACTGGCCATAATCAGGCGACCGAAGTATTCGTGCTCGTAGAGCCAGTCTCGATTTTTCGCTGCCCTATTGTAGTTGAAGTCAAGCTTCTCCATATTTTCAATTCCTTTCGATTTTTGAGTTTCTGGATTAAGGAGCATTTTGCCCGAAAGATCCTCAAACACTATACATTATAGATAGATGTGGTCAAATATCCATAAATGGCTTGATTTTTTAAACACTCCTTAGTATTATTTCCTTGTACCCAATTTGGGGCTTTTAAGACCTAGAAAATTAGGCTGGACTGACAAGGGACGATTGCAAGTTCGTCAGAACCCATTTTAGAGACCGCGTAAGCGGTCTCTTTGCTTTTTTATATAATATTCAAGCAGGATTTTATACCTTGCTTTATCTTGTTAATAAAATTCTCTCCAATATTTGGAATATAACCTTCCCTCTTAAGTAAACTTAATCGTGCCAATGAAACAATGTTTATCATATCGCACTTAACCCAAGGTCTTACACCATGTAAATATAGCCTGCAAAATTCTTCATCCAACTGTAAATGATAATCGTAACTGGGTTCCGAAACAGTGGTACTGAGAGGTACCACAAACACCAACTTAGAATGATGTTTGTGTTTAGCTACAACAATTACAGGTCTTACCTTAACCATTTCAGGCTTAATAAAACCAGAGTAATCACAATAGACAACAGAGCCCGCTTTCGGTTGAAACTTTAACATTAAGCTTCAACTTTACATTATACTTATGAAGTTTTAATTAAAATTACCTCAAAAACACTTTAAATAAAATACTCTTCAACCTCTCCACCTCCTTTTTAGTTGTAAACCTTCCTAAAGTAATCCTCAGCGACGATCTCGAACAATCTTTATAATATTGTTTTTGTCTATCATCCTCTTCACCAAAAGTGTCACCTAAAGATTTAATAACTTCAGAATACGAATCCTCCCTCTGTGCATGACACGAAGTCACCGAAGAAACACAAACACCTTTTGCATCTAATTGTAAAACCATAAATTCAGCGTCTCTTCCCGGAAGACAGACATTTATATTATTCGGAAGTCGTGAAGACAGTGATCCATTCACACCCAAATCCGGAATCTGATCTAGCATCCAATTCAAAAGATCGTCTCGTAATTCCGCGATCCTTTTTACTTCAACTTCACGTTCAGCATGTGCAATCGAAAGCGCCTTCGAAAACCCAGCAAACTTTGCCACATCCTCAGTCCCCGCTCGCTTCCCTTTTTCCTGATCTCCTCCATAAATTTGTTCCTTAACATCAATTCCCCGTCTCACATACAAAACTCCAGCTGATCGCGGACCATAAAACTTTGAAGAATCTAATGTCATCATGTCGACACCGAGTGATGGAACCCTCATTGAAAGAAAATTCACCGCCTGACATGCATCTGTGTGGAAATATGGCAGACCTAAATTGTCTCTGCCTAATGTTTTTTTATACGAACGAAGTGCCTTCGCGATTTCATGAATGGGTTGTACCGTTCCAATTTCATTATTGGCGTACATGACTGTAACTAACACCGTCTGTGCTTTCAAAGCTGCTTTAATTTTCTTTGCAGAAATAATTCCATCTGGTTCAACTGGAATGACCGTGACTTCGACTCCACTTTTTTCTAAAACTTTTATTGCTTCAGATACTGATGGATGCTCAATCGCAAAAACAACCACATGCGGTTTTAAAGTCACCGAAACTTCATCACTGTGATTTGCAGAAAAAGTTCTTTCCACTTTTGACCACAACGCATTCACTGTTCCTAAAATTGCCAAGTTGTTTGATTCCGTTCCTCCTGATGTAAAAATAATTTCGTCAGGATGCACTTCTAAACATTTTGCAATTTCCTCGCGAGCCCCTTCCAAAACCTTTTTTGCCTCGACACCATCCTTATATAAAGAAGAGGGGTTGGCTGAAAAAACCTTTCCAACCCTATTCATGTACTTAACCACCCTATTATCCACTGGAGTAATAGACGCATAGTCAAAATACAGGCGTTTTCGCTTCTTTAATAAGCCTTTCCAATAAGCCAGTAATTTCATATATCCACTATACAAAAAAGTTATCGACCTGTATACTTTTTCAATATGCAGTTTAATTTTGATTTTTCTCCACTGATTTTTGATCTAAAGGATCTTGTTTTGATTTTTCTTTCCTTGATTGCTCTTTTTGTGGCGATTTTCACACGGATGAAAATGAAGAAAATGCTGAAGGGTACAAAACCTGTAACTATTGAAAAATCGATTATTGAAATTGTAAAAAACTTACAGGATTTGGAAGACTTCAAGGAAGACGCAATTAAAATTTTCAAACAATACAACTCGAGAATTCACACTTCTGTTCGTGCAGTTGAAACTCTTCGATATAATGCATTCAAAGGCATGGGCACAGGTGGAAACCAATCCTTCACTTCGGTGTTTTCTGATGAACACGGCGACGGATTAATTATTACAGGACTTTTTGCAAGCGAAAGTATGAGGGTTTTCGCAAAGCCAATGGTGGCATTTGAATCTCAGTTTGAATTGACACATGAGGAACACGATGCGGTGAAGTTAGCGAAGGAGAAAGTGGTGAAGCATCATTAGGATTGACTTTTTAAGCAGTAAAGTTAAAATATAACCACTGCTAAGGATGGAGAGGAGACCGCCCCGAAAGGGCGGTTTTCTTATGGATAAATATTCAGAATTTTTTTAATTATATTTAATGTCGATCTATTAGAATTCAAACCAACATGAATCAGCTTAATTCATGTTGTGGGCCTGCCGCTGGCGCGGCTCTCCATCCTTAGCAGGTGGAGAAACGGGTTCGATCCCCGTCTGGTCCACCATTCTACAATTCAATATTCCACCCTTGCTGAAATCGTGTTTTTCTTGTATATTTGAATTCCTAAATCGCCTTAATTTAAGGCCATTTTTGCTTTATGCCCAAAACAACCACTCAAAGCCAAATAGTTACCCGCCCGCCCGTGGTTGTCATAATGGGTCACATTGACCATGGAAAGTCTACTCTTCTCGATTTCATTCGAAAATCAAATGTAGTTTCTGGTGAAGTCGGTGGAATCACTCAAAAAATGTCTGCATACGAAGTGCTTCATAAAGACAAAAAAATTACATTCCTCGACACTCCTGGTCATGAATCATTTGGTGCTATTCGAGAAAGAGGATCAGCTGCCGCTGACATCGCTATTTTGATCGTTTCTGCAGAAGACGGAGTGAAGCCACAGACTATTGATGCTTATAAAGCTATCAAAAAAACCAATCTGCCTTACATCGTCGGTATCTCGAAAATCGACAAAGACAATGCAAACATTGAACGGGCAAAAATCTCTCTGGCTGAACATGAAATTTATGTTGAAGGATACGGAGGTGACATTTCATTCGTGCCATTTTCTGGAAAAACTGGCGCTGGCATCGACGACCTTCTCGATATGATCCTTTTGACTGCCGAAGTTGAAAACTTTACAACTGATGTAAACGCCCCTGCCGAAGCAATTGTCATTGAATCTAATCGCGACAAGAACCGAGGAATTTCTGCAACTTTGATAATTAAAAATGGGACACTTGAAACAGGAGCGTATGTAGTGGCAGGTCCTTCCTTCTCACCTGTCCGCATCATGGAAAATTATTTGAATAAGCCTATCAAGTCCGCTACTGCCGGCTCCCCTGTTCGAATTATCGGATGGAGCGAACTTCCTCAAGTTGGTGGAGAATCTTTTATGTTCAAAAACAAAAAAGAAGCCGAAGCCTTCATTGAAAATGAAAAATCAATGGAAGTGAAAGCCAAAGCAAACACTTCTCCCGAGGCTATCGATCAAGAAGTTGCAGTGGTTCCTATTCTAATCAAAGCAGACACTTCGGGTTCCCTCGAAGCTCTTAAATACGAAATTGGAAAGTTACAGATCGAAAGGGTTAATTTGAAAATTGTAGGTTCTGGTCTTGGAGATATTCAGGAAAACGATATCAAGATGGCTGCGGGGAAAATCGGCACCCTTATTGTCGGATTCAATGTTAAAACTGAAGGAGCAGCTAAAACTATTGCTGAAAAATTGAGTTTAGAGATTCATACTTTTGACATCATTTACAAGATGACTGAATGGTTGGAAGAATTGGCAAAAAATAGAACTCCTCGTATGGAGATTGAGGAACAAAAAGGCAATATGAAGGTCTTGAAAATCTTTAGCGTGACAAAGGACAAATACGTTCTTGGTTGCAGATGTGAATCAGGTGTTGTTAACGTTGATGATCAGTTCAAACTGATGAGACGAGGGTCTGAAATCTCAAGAGGACGAATCCGTGAATTGCAACAGCAAAAGAGCAAGGTTGGTGAAGTAACCTCTGGTGAATGTGGACTTATGGCAGAGTGTAAAATGGAAATTGCTCCAGGGGACTATTTAGAAGTAGTTCACAAAGTAATTAAATAATATGGACAAAACTGAACGAATTGAAGATATGGTTCGCGCGCTCGCTGGAAATTTTTTAGCGCGCGAAATCAATCGAACTAGTCTTGTAACTGTCACTCGAGTAGTCAGATCTGACAAAGGTCAGCAGGCAACCATTATGCTTTCTGTACTCCCTGAAAAAGCCGAAGCTGCAGCTCTTTCTTTTTGTAAAAGAAAGCGAACAGAATTTCGAGAATACGTAAAGAAAAATTCTCGTTTCCGAGTTATACCTACTTTTGATTTTCAAATTGACCTTGGGGAAAAAAATCGGAACTTGATCGAGAAAGCCATGATCGAGACAGACAACAGAATCAAGCATAATAACGATACTGAGAAAGTTGACTAGCCTCTTTTAGCACGTAGAATAATAAAGGATCTTTGGCGTAGTGGCGAAGCTGGTTAACGCGACAGTCTGCAAAACTGTTATGCGCCGGTTCAATCCCGGCCTACGCCTCCATTTTTAGGATTAATTTTTCCTCATGTATTTTTTAAGTTTATAAGCCCTCTGTCTTTTAAGATATTGATAGTTACAGAAAGGCCAATGCTGTAACTTGGGGGGTGCGTACTGGTGTAGTATTCTGTCCTTGCCAGGCAGGAATAGCGGGTTCAATCCCCGTCACCTCCACCATTGACATATTACTAGGTAAGATTATAATTTCCATACTGGCAAGGATAGGAGAATACACATAAGAAGAGCCGTCTGTAAAGACGGTTTTTCTATTTCAGAAAAAGATGTTAGGATTGTTCTTGAAATAAAAAATATGCTCGGGTGGTGGAATGGTAGACACGGAGGACTTAAAATCCTCTGACCTTTAAAAGTCGTGTGGGTTCGAGTCCCACCCCGAGCACCAAAATAGATTGTATTTGAAGATTTTTTTTGCTATCATCGACACTACGCGCCTATAGCTCAGTTGGTAGAGCAGTCGCCTCTTAAGCGAACGGTCGTAGGTTCAAATCCTACTAGGCGCACCCGATTTCAATCGGAATTTGGGCGAGTGGCGGAATTGGTATACGCGCCAGTCTTAGGAACTGGTCCCGCAAGGGTTAAGGGTTCGAGTCCCTTCTCGCCCACAATTTTAAAATAATTTCTATTTAAGCCTTATTTTAAGGCTTATTTTGCATAATTTACCATACTTGACAAATGGCTATTTTAAGTGCTATAATATATGCAGAATGAACTCTAGCCAGATAGTGTTCACTAACCTTGAAGTGGAGATTGTCTCCCCCTACTCGGTCACCCTAACGCAGAAAAAACACAAACTAAAGGAGCGCTCTCACGATCGCTCCCTGGCAGGAGTGACGTGATCGTTGAAAATAAAATGGACAGAACGAAAAAAGGAAACGGGGAAATTATCATCGAGGGCATTTTCGCGCACCTCTTCATCGGAGCCGTGATATTCGGAATTCTGCTCGGTCTACAATGGCTGTTCGGGATTCTTGGCTTGATTCAATACCAAGCAATCATCGCATCGGCACTGAGTCTTGCATGGGCAGTCTCCAACCTGGAGAAGGTTCCAATCAACCACTGTGCCATCAAAATGTGGATGGGCGGTCGCGTCGAAGAAGACACAAACTTCAACGAAATGACTGATGTCTCGGGGGAAGGTTGGACAATACGGTGGCCCTTTGAATTGGTCACATGGCTACCCTTTCCAACTGGACAACAAGTCATTACTATCGGCACAAAAGATGAACCTTTCGCAGTACAATCTGGAAGCTTCAGACTCTCGGAAAAAAATAAAGTCGAAAAGACGATAGTGATCAAGCCAGACGGTACCAGTGTCGCCACAGACAACTCAGAAGGTGGAGCAATCTATCTTCATGTGGCATTGACTGTCACGTTCCACGTGAGCAGTTATCGCATTCTCGACTACTCGAACCTCAAAGAGGCGGAGAACGCAATGGTGGCAGTTATAACAGCACTTACCCGTGACGTGATCCTGAAAGAAGAGAGGGAAGAGGTTGTTGCTGATCCAGCAATGATTTGCGAACGCAAAGACGTTGTTGAGGAGGACCTCGATCAGAGAGCCAAAGGCCAGGTAGACGGTAAACCACTTCTCAATCTTCCAGACCCCACTCACCCCTCCTTAACTGACGAGCAAGTTGCTGAGAAGAACTGGAGACCAAAACTTCTCCTAGACAACATTGGGGTCGAGATCGAATCGATCAAGATTCGGAAGATTGATCCTGATCCAGAAGTGATCAAGGCGATCGAGCAACAAAAAATGGAGGAGTTGGGTGCCAAGTCAAGAGGAACTGAGGCAGATGGTATCATTGAACGCATTCAGAAATACGAAAAACTTGGGATTCATGCTGGGTTCGGGGCAATCCTCGATCTAGCCTCCGAATTTCTTAACATTCGTAAGGGAGGTGGAAAGAAATGACCACCCAACCTATGCAGCCTCTCTTCGGGGGAGGTTCGAAAACCCCCGGGAAACCTGGCAAATCCTACGGAAGTTGGATAGCTGGTCTGGTACTGCTGATCGTCCTTGGTATCATCTGGGTGAAGGTCAAACAAGCAGCCTGGTGGTTTTCACCACCGGACTCACCTATCATGGAGTACGGGGACGTGTTCGAGAAGGCAACAAACCACTGGGGACACACCCTGGTGGCGAGTAATGCCGAGAAGTGGCTAATGATTCCCTTCGGAAGGGACAAAATACTCAAGTTGGCCTTAGACACGCCAAGGGCGGAGGATTACCCCGACGCTTTGGCCCAGCTCAGGGGCAGACTGATCGACTTGAACGGCCATCGAGGTCCAGAAAGATCGCTCGGTGAAATCCTCCTGGAAAATCCACGGGGAACTGGCATTGAAATCAGAGCAGTGCCTGGGAGATTCAACGAGATCAAAATCATCGAAGACCACATCCCCTAGTAACCACAAGGCATGGCTTTCTCCATGCACACAACGCGTCGTCGAGAGTTCCTCTCGCCGACGCGTTTTTAATTCTGCAGAATTACGTCGCGCAGTGTCCTTTAAAGCGCGACTAAAAACAAAAAGCGCCAACCTTTCGATTAACGCTTTTTGCATCCCAAACTTTATACCTAAATCACAGAGGCACCACCTGCTTAATACTCGTAGTATCTGCTCCGACAGTATTAGCAATAAAGTTAATCAGTCCAAGCGCCGACACCATAATGAATAGTCCAAAGATTCCCCAAAACATATGTTGAGTTCCCTTACTTCTACTGTCCTCACTGTCACCGCCTTTGATATATTCGAATATTCCGTAAAGAAACACAAGAATTGCAATCCCAAACATCAAAATAATTAAGGGATTAATAATCGCTTTATTTACATTCTTGAGAAATTGGATTGCAGTAGTGCTCATTTATTGGATTATTGACTGTAAGTTGTAGGAACTAGATTCTGAATATTTGCATCAGGTCTAGTGTTGTTCAAACTGAAAGTTCTAATAAGAATATTCACCAATCCCCAAACCGAAACCATGATGAACAAAGACACGATGCCCCAAACCATATAACCTCGAGCTTCTTTTCGTCCTTCAGCATCATTTGAAAGAACGAACTTGAATACTCCCCAAAGGAAGACCAAGACTGTAAGGGCAATGATGAAAGGAATGAGACGATTGATAAGAGTGTTGGCTGCATCCAATAGACCGAAGAAGCCGTTTGTACCGAAATTCTGTGCAAAAGCAAATGCAGGAGCAAATGTTGCTGCAACAGCTAGTACACGAGTTGATAATTTTTTCATTGTTGATTTTGCAAAATCATGTCGCGTTTCTGTCCTTCTAAACGCGACTGTTTTCTATTAATTTATTAATGCGACTTTTGATCATAAGTCGACCCTTCTATTATACCCTGTTTGGAATGAGCATTGTAGTCTTTAGCTGTGGAATAACTACATTATCATTAAAGAAGGTTTTGGTTAGAATTGCAACCAACCCCCACACAGAGACCATTACGAAAAGTGAAACAATCCCCCAAGTCATAAATTTTGTACCCTCTTTTACATCAACTTCGCTTCCTCCTGCAAAAACCATCTTAAAAATTCCCCATAAAAAAACAAGGAGTGCCAACGAGATAATAAATGGAACAAGTAGTTTTATATAACTAGTCAATTGTGTAACCAGGGCACCAAAATTCTTTACTTCTGCTAAAACGGTGAGTGGTGCAGTCGCGAATAACAGGGCTGATGTAATTTTTGCTAGTTGTTTTTGCATATAGATATATTATAAACCCGTACCCAATTGATTAATTGTACCAGTAATAAGCTTCTGAATGACCTCCGCTCCTAAAAGGATGGCACCTCCAACTGCAGTCCATGTAAGCATACTGTGAGCTGCCTTGATCTTGGTTTCATCCCCTCTTGCAGTAACGTATTTAAATCCAGCGAGGATAAAATAGATAACCAAAACTATACCTGCTACAAATTTAACAATTGAAACAAGACTGGCAAGGAGTGTGTTAATGGAAGTTGCTTTGATGGGGTTACAAATTTTTCCGGTTGGGCAATTAGGAATGATATTGGGTTGTGTTTGCGGTGGAGTTTGGGTTTTAGGGGTTGTGGGGCCAACACCACTTCCATCAACAGGTGTGATAACAGCATATGCACTAATAGAAAATATATTAACAAAAACAAGCATACCTAGTATGGTTATGTTTAGTATAAATGAATTTTTCTTTGATTTCATATCTTTATTATATCATGACGCTAACATCTGATAAGAATCACTAACACCAAGATATGTCAAAATTGTTTTCACAAGAAGCCAACCTGCTAGCATGAAAAAATACCCAAAGAGTACTTTTGTTAAGCTCTTTTTTGCATTAGAAAGTTCATCCGAACTACCAGTTGTCATCATTGTAAATCCAGTTTTAATTAGAACCAGAACAACCACAACTGATGCGAGGTAGATTCCAAAAAGAATAACACTCTGGAAGAGGTTAACAAGATCAATCCAGTTGCAACCAATTATATAAGTGCCAGTAGCATCTTTTCTATCGGCACAGCTTTGAAGTACTGATGATATTGCATTCGAATTATCTACTACTGTTGTTGCCATTTTTTTACTTAGTATTATAAATATTATTCAATCTGTTTACAAAAGGTGCAATTACCTCGTTCGAATTTTGCTTGCCTGTTGATATAGATTCTATCATATCTTGAAATGCTAAACCTGACTGATCAGGTTCCGGGTCAAGCCATGTTTGGGATTGTATAGCGGACTTATAGAAAGTAGTCTGGAATGGATTAGATGGTGCAATTTCTAATAAATCTCGTCTTGCAGGTGGAAGACCAACCAAATCAGACCAGAATTTTTGTGAATCAGCATTAGTAAGATAGTTAAGCGTCGAAAACCCTCCAGCGAGATTTTTGCTGTTTTTAACAAGCGCCATTAAATATACTGTTGCCTTGACCCGACTGCCAGCAACTGCATCATCAGATGATGGTATCTGAGTTACATCAAAATATAAATTTGGATTATTTGCTCTGATGGTATTAAGTTCACTTGCCTTTCCAAAATAAAGCGCCAAATCCCCCGCCGAAAATGCGTCATTAGCATTTGGAAAAGAACGGTTCCAGCTATACAAAGGATTCGAAGGATTAGAAAATGCAGTATAAAAATCAACAGCAGAACTTGCACCCCCTACAGCTTTTTGGTCTACAACATAATTGATTTCTTCCCGATCAACTTCTGAGGGTGTCGACATCGGGTTTCGTAATTGAAAAATCAGAGTCGTAAGGATATCTTTGGCATTATTAATATTTCTATATTCTCCCATCGCTACCAGTGCCTTGCTGATTCCTCCCACTGGATTTTTCTTTACAATTTTTTCAGCTAAGCCAGACAGTTCCGACCATTTTTTAGGAGGATTTGTAAGACCTTCTGCATTAAAAGTGGCTTTGTTCCAATACATCACCAAAGGATCAACCATGAATGGCACCGCCCAAACCCCATCCTTTCCTAAAAACACACTTGCTGAATCTAAGTAAGTATCAAGGTATTGTCTCTCAGGAAAATTTGCATACGGAATATTGTAAAGCTTGTTCCTGTATTTAAGAAACTTACTATCAGGGAAAATAATAATGTCCGGCCCTCTTCCCTCTGCGAGAGCATTTACGAAATCACTATCGATTTTCTTAGAATCGTGCTGTTCATAATAAATTTCAGCGACACTACCGTCTATATTAATGTGTGAAATAAGTTGAATAAAATCCTCTTGTGGTATTGGCCCCCAAACTACAGCCTTGGGTGTAATCTGCCTGTTGGTTGCACCTGTAAATGCAAAAGTAATAACACCAGCAACAGCGACTAGTATAAAAACAGTTGTGAGGATTATTTGAAAGGACTTCATTTGATTTTGCAAAATTTATGACCCAGTCACGAATCTGCTGATTCGTGTCGCACGATATGTGTCGACTGGAGTGCGACTTTATTATATCCTATTTTAAAAGTTTAAACACCAGCCCATAATGATGATCTCCGGCATTGAATTCTTTAAAGAGTGCAAACCCGGCTTTTTCCGCGCGTGCAATTGCCTTATCCCTTGAAAAAATTGAATCTTTATGTGGACCAATCAAATCAAACGAATCAGTCCAATCAATGATTACAAGCATACCTGTTCTTTTAAGCACGCGCTTTGCCTCAATAATAACCGCATCCTTGTCATCCAATTTGTGAAAAAGATTTGAAATAATTACACGATCGCAGTATCTATCTTTCAAATGTGAACCGTCGCGCGATTCAAGATCACTGTGGATAACACTTAAATTTTTGTGTCCATATCTTTTCGCTTCATTTAAAATTCTCGATAATTTAACTGCCTGAACATCGATAGCAAAGACTTCTCCGAATGTGCCGACACGTTCAAGGAGTGACAATATATAAGCGCCACCACCGGTACCAAAATCGGCGACTACCATACCTTCACCAATGTGCATTTCCGAAATATTTTTTTCAGGTTTAGTGAACATTTGATTTTGCAAAATTTATGACCAAGTCACGAATCTGCTGATTCGTGTCGCACGATATGCGATTCTGTAGAATCGTATCGCGCTAGCGATGAGTGAGACCTTATTATAAAGTAATCACGGACGCAAGGCTATCTCCTTCACGCAGTTTCATAACGCGCACCCCTTGTGTGTCTCGTCCAAGGGATGGAATTTCATTTAGATCACATCGGATAACTTGGCTTTTCTTTGAGATTGCTACAGCCTCTTCGTTTTCCGCAGTGACGATTCGCGCACTGATAAGGTCCCCTGTTTTATCAGTTACCTTTACACATTTAATTCCAGAACCACCTCTTCCTTGGATTTTAAATTCACCAATTTCAGTTTTCTTTCCATAACCGTTTGCAGAAACTACAAATACCTGTGCCTGTTTTTCGTCTTTGCCAATTGTATCCGCTCCGACAACATGAACATTTTTATCCAATTTGATAACACGCACTCCTCCTGCACCTCTTCCCATTTCACGAACATCTTCGTTATCAAATCGAATTGATTGACCGTCTGATGACACAACCATAATACTGTCGCCTTTCTGTACAAATGATGCTGAAACCAATTCGTCACCTGCATCTAATCTGATTGCGATGATTCCACTTCGGCGAACATCGTGGAAGTTTTCTGCTGCTACTTTTTTACCTGTTCCACTCTTTGTAACCAAGAAAAGAGAAAGCTGATTTCCCTTTTTAACTTCCTTTGGCATTGAAAGAATTGACGTGATGTTTTCATCATCTGCAATTGATAGGAAGTTCTTGATAGATTTTCCACGTGTTGCGCGTTTTCCTTCGGGAATATCGTACGCCTTGATTTGATATGCCTTACCTTTGTCAGTAAAGAATAAGAGGTCATTATGAGTTGAAGTGTTCAAGAAGTGCGTGATAAAGTCTTCTTCTTTTGTGTTCAAATCCATGACACCCACCCCACCGCGTTTTTGCTTTCGGTATTCTTCAGGATCTGTTCGCTTGATATAACCACCTGACGTCAACACAAGCACTGTTTCTTCATTTGGGATAACATCCTCAATTGAAAAATCTTTCGTACCGTGTTTTACCACCTTGGTACGTCGATCATCACCGTATTTTTCACGAATAAATGCAAGCTCGTCTTTGATGATTGAAATTACCTTCTTTGCACTCTTCAAGATTTCTTCACACTCTTTGATAAATTCCTGAATTTTCTTTAGATCTTCTTCAATTTTCTTTCGATCAAGTGCAGACAATTTGTGAAGTTTCATTTCCAAAATCGCGAATGATTGTCGGTCAGAGAATTTAAATTCTTTCATGAGTCCCAAGTGTGCAGTCTGACGATCCTTTGATTTCTTAATCAATTTAATGATTTCATCAATGTGGTCAAGCGCCTTTTTCAAACCTAATAAAATGTGCTCTTCATCCTGTGCTTTTTTCAAATCAAATTCAGTTCGACGCTTAATAACAACTTTTCGGTGTCCAATAAATTCTTCTAGAAAAGTATGCAGTGACAATGTCTGTGGTACCCCGTTCACAAGTGCCACCATGTTGAAGTGGAAAGTGGATTCTAACTGTGTGTGTTTATACAAAAAGTTCAACACGTTCTGTGGGTATGCTCCGTTTTTCAAATCAATTACAATTCGAATGTCTCTGGTAGATTCGTCACGAATATCCTTGATACCTTCAATTTTTTTATCGCGAACTAGGTCTGCCACTGCAATAATCAAATCTGATTTATTCACGCGGAAAGGAATCGACGTAATGATGATTCTTGAAAGTCCCGCTTTTTCCTCGACAATTTCGGCTTCACCTCGAACAACGACACCTCCTCGTCCGTGTGCGTAAGCTGTTTTAATATCTGCTTCACTGAACATGATTCCTCCTGTTGGGAAATCTGGTCCTTTAATAAACTGTGTGAGATCATCATTTGATGCTTCTGGATTGTCCAGTAGGTGTACGGTTGCGTCTACTACTTCACGTAAATTGTGTGGAGGAATATTTGTCGCCATACCTACTGCAATACCAAGAGTACCGTTCAATAAAAGGTTCGGAACTGCAGTCGGTAAAACTGTGGGTTCTTTTTTTGTACCATCGTAGTTCGGTCGAGTATCAACAGTATTCTTTTCAATATCCCGCAACAATTCTGCCGAAATTTTTGCCATTCTTGATTCTGTATATCGCATCGCCGCAGGAGAATCTCCGTCAATGTTACCGAAGTTTCCTTGTCCCCAAATCAATGGATACCTGGTACTAAAATCCTGTACCAAGTTAACCAAAGAGTTGTAAATCGCCATGTCTCCGTGCGGATGGTAATTTCCCATCACTTCTCCGACTACTTTTGCTGACTTTGAAAATTTTGCTGAGGCTGTCAAACCTAATTGATGCATTGAAAAAAGAATTCGTCGGTGCACTGGCTTCAAACCATCGCGAACATCTGGAAGGGCTCGGTCAGTGATAACTGACATGGCGTAGTCGATATAAGAATCCTTCATTTCTGTCACCAAACTGCGGGATACGATTTTATTATGTTGTTCTACAACAACAGGATCATCATCATTCGGTTTTTCAGGTTTTTTTGCCATACGGTTTTTTTATTGTTCTTCGTTTAATGAATTTGTATTACTGTTGTCTGTCGTGCTGATTCCGATTGCCCCATCTGCGCTTGCTGTAATAGTATTTTTTGCTAAAGATAAATCTGACGTGGTACTACTTTGCATAAAATCAAAAGCACTACTCACACTGGATAATTGATTTCCTGTAGACTTAACAAAATCTTTTAATTGTCCGTACATCAGAGCGATCGGAGATGGTGTTTTTTCTACTTCAGCTGTTTCAACTGGAACATTAACACCCAGAGCAATCAAATTTGAAACCCAGATAAGCCCGATCAATCCCGTAATGGCTATACTAGTAACAAAAGCTACCATACGGCGCACATGTGGGGGTTTTTGTCTTAAATTGTTAATAAGCTTTTTCATTGATTGTATTTTACACCTGCGGAGCGAGAACTACCACATCTTGATCCTTACCTTCAAGGTCTTTCTTTTTAATAGTAAGTTTATCCACGCTCTCGCCTTTTGAACCAGTTTCTTTTAGAAAAGCCGCGAGGTTTGCATCTTTTAGAGACGTGTATCCCATAGGAACCACGATTTTTGGTTCAAGATTTAAAACAATTTTAGCTGCCTCTTTTGCATCGTAAGTTCCGTTTCCTCCGATTGGAATAAAAAGCATATCAACAGAATCAACGATATCAGAAAGTCCTGCGGGCATAGCACCAGATTGCGCGCCCAAATATAAAATGTTAATTCCGTCCACTGTAGTTGAATAAATTGTGTTGATACATTTTTCTACTCCTTTTGGTAAATCATATTTTGACTCACCTGCTACACCTTTAATAAATAAACCGTTAGACTCATATTCACCAGGACCAGAGATGACAAAAGGTTCTTTTTCACCGTATGAAAATTCTTTTCCACCACCCATGTCAGGATGTTTGATAGTTTGAAGTACGACGTTTGCACCAAACTTATTCATCTTGAAATCAGAGGATTTTGCAGGAGGATTACAGGCTAAAACAAGGTCGCCGACTTGGATACGGAAAGTTTCATTTCCTAAATACGTAACAATCATGGGGCTATTATAGCTTATTTGGTGGTTTTATCTACTATTGACAATAGGGCTGTTAGTGGTATAATTATAAACAGAACAGCATAGGCCAAAGTGATGTTCCTACTTGATACCAGGATTACCCCGGTGTCATTGAAGGCATCATATAGGTAATCTGGGCATTGAAGCCCTATCGAGTAAATTGAAAACAAAAAAGGCTACAAGAAAAACGCAGCAATGAAAACAACGTACAGCACCGCAGATAAAAAGCGCGTCGAAACAGTGATTACTCGGATTGCCGAAGATCAGGTGCGCAGTGAAGCCCCTTCACTGTATCCAACTGACTATTCCCTTCAGTGGTGCATCAGCGCCGTCAAGAAATACAGGATCAAGCTGACAATCAGCATTATCGTGCTGTTTGCACTCGTAACCTTGATTGAGATCGGCCTGTGGAAGGCTATCACAATTCACGGCGAGGGCTGGCTTACAACAGCGGTTCTGATTGTCCTTGCTGCTTTCAGTCTTATTCCGCTCTTGGGAAAGATTCTGAGTCCAGGTGACAAAGTCGAAAAACTGGTGTTCGAGGTCGAATACCGAGTACGAAAATTCCACCAACTAGGCAATGAGTTCGTGACTAAGCTCATCAGTACCAGCCCCGATCGGAAATCATTGGGTGTTAGCAGTATCCAGACCCTCAAATCGGATGCCCGACTTGCTGTTCAATCAGTGCTTGTGGATCAGATCACCAAGTATCTCGACATGGAAGGCCGCGGTGCGTTCGGAACAAAGCGCCTAAGGAAAAAGCTCGGCACATTGCACAAGCGTGCCGTTGCACTCGAGATCGGCATAGACAAGGAGATCAAGACTTACTTCGCCAAAGTCCCAAAGGTCGTCTACCTCCACGACATCCATCTCGCCTAACACTCACAACGTCAGGCCAGAATCACAAGCGTATCTTCCCTCCGGGGTCGATGCGCTTTTTCTATTTACCCCCTTGAAATCTCCCCCATTTATGCTATATTCTCCCTACGTTTAAATTTTATCAACCCATTCGGGGATGTAACCCTACGGTGCCACGAAAGACACTCTCGTAGAATCACCTCGTTTATATTTAAATGACAGATACAAAAACAACAACGTCGGATGTAAAAACATCAGACTCTAAACCAATTAGACAGCGTTCTACCCGAAATGACACTATGGCGGGAGAAAACACACAATTAAAGAGCCGCGAAGACTCTCCTAAAAAACCAGTAGACTTTATGCATGAAGCGCATAAAGACACTGTCATGGGAAAGAAATTCGCTGATATCGTAAGCCCACCATCTCCTGGCGACATCGTTGAAGGTCCAGTAGTTTCAATCGACAAGCGAGGAGTTTTCGTTGATCTTAAACCTTTCGGAACAGGTATTATTTTCGGACGAGAATACATTGCTGCAAGAGACATCCTACGAAAAGTAAACATCGGTGACAGCATCGCAGCTAAGGTTGTAGACCTTAAAAACGATGAAGGTTACATCGAACTTTCTCTTAAGGAAGCCAAGCAAGCTCTTATTTGGGGCGAAGCAGAAGCTGCTATCAAATCAAAAATTGCCTTTGATGTTCCAGTATTGGAAGCAAACAAGGGAGGCCTACTTATGAACTGGCAAGGTATTCAAGGTTTCCTTCCCGCTTCACAGCTAAAGGCTGATCACTACCCTCGCGTAGAAGACGGTAACAAGGACAGAATTCTAGAAGAGTTAAAGAAACTTGTTGGACAAAAATTATCAGTTGTCGTAATCGCTGCAATTCCTAAGGAAGGAAAACTGATCTTCTCTGAAAAGAGCCCGGAATCTGGTGAAAAAGAAAAGATGATTGGCCAGTACGCCGTAAGCGACGAAGTTGAAGGAACAGTAACAGGTGCAGTTGACTTCGGAGTATTCGTGAAATTACAGGAAGGATTGGAAGGACTTGTTCACATCTCTGAATTGGACTGGGCACTTGTTGAAGACCCTCGAACTCTTTACAAGGTTGGAGACAAAGTAAAAGCTAAAATCATCGAAATCAAGGATGGTAAAGTTTCTCTTTCTATCAAGGCACTTAAAACTAACCCTTGGAAAGAAGCTGAGAAGAAGTACAAAAAGGATGATGTTGTTACAGGTGTGGTTATCAAGTTCAACAAACACGGAGCGCTTGCTTCAATCGAAGAAGGTGTGGCTGGCTTGGTTCACGTTTCAGAATTCGGTTCAGATGCGAAATTGAGAGAATCATTGGAGCTTGGAAAGAGCTACAAGTTCAAGATCAACATCTTTGATGCCAAGGATCAGAAAATGGCGTTAGGATTTGTGGATAAGAAGTAATCTAAAATAGATTAAAGAAAAAACCTCCAGTATGGAGGTTTTTTCTTTTGGTTGCAATACTTTTTTATGTATGATAAAAAATAATTGCTGATCTTTCACCAGGTGTACCAACACCGCAACCAATAAAAAAACATGAGTATTGCACTTGTCCTTGTCGTAATGATCTTTATGACTTTCATCGCGCTTACCAACTCAACAGTTTTGGGGAAACTGTTTTGCTGGGGAATCATCATTTCGATCATCCTCTACTTCGTCGCCGGTTTTAAGACCGGAGACATGCACATGGAAATTGGTCGAATACGCCCATTCTAACCGCTCCGGGGACCGCTTCCCCCGAGCGGTTTTCCTTTTTTATATTTTAGATTTATTAGTATTCGACTATTTCACCTTCTCCGTCTGAAGGTAGTGCGGTTACCTCCAAAATAATGCACTTATCGTCTGAAACCGATTCACAAGATATATTTTTTCTGAAATCTACATACAAAAACGGCGTTTTAATTGATACAACGTTTTGATGATAAGTATAAGGTTGAATACTTGCTGTTCCTGTAGCCACTAGATGACCTTTAAAATCAGCTACGAAATTATCCTCATTTGAAGTCATATCTATTTTGTAATCATTATTATCCAACCTCTCAATTACAATATTCCACTTTACCGTATTCTGACCAATACTCTGTCTACCACTACCAATTATTTTTTTATAAAGCTTGGTATCGTAATCCTTACTAATTTTTTGTATTTCATCTTTAGTATTATTTTCAGCTTTATCATTTTTTACATAATTAATGTTAGATGGTTTAGGCTTATTTTGTAAATAAACATACGTCGTCCCTACAGCGACAATTGTAACTACCAGCACAGCTACTAAGGTTATAAATCCTTTCCTTTTCATATTTTAAAACATTATATATTTTTACCCCTGATTAAACAAACTCATCGCCTTCTCTTTGCTTTCCAAAATAATAGTTTCAATCGCCTCTGCCACATCCTTCGAAGCTTTCTTAATTAAATCCAATTCAAGCTTTTTAAACTTACCAACAATAAAATCCATAATTTTATCCGACGAAGGTCGGCGCGCCTTTCCTTTTGCTCCAACTGGAGAAACTCCCACTTTGATTCTTATGAAGGCATCTGTTTTAGTAGCTTTGCGAACAGACTCCACACCTTTATGTCCCCCTGCTCCCCTATTAAATAAAATTTTAATTTTTCCTAATGGTAAATCCAAGTCGTCGTGAACAACAATTAAGCTCTCAGCTTTTTTTACACTTGTGATAAATGACTTCAAAGAAGCACCAGACTTATTCATAAAAGTATCAGGCAAAATACAAAGCACCTTCTCTTTTTTAAGTGTCCCTTCAGAGATCATTCCTACCGCTTTTTTATTTTCCACGAATTCTGGAAAGTCATTTTTCTTTGCAAAAACAGAGACCGCAATTCTTCCCGCGTTGTGTCTTGTGTCCGCATATTCCTCTCCGGGATTTCCTAATCCAACTATATAATACATGCTGGATATTCTAGCATATTTGTAATATGATGTACCAAATGGAACAAAAACCTCCTTCTCAGAATATCTTAGTCTCACTTTTTATCGGAATCGGCAAGTTTTTTTCAGGAGTCTTTAACTTTCTCTTTGCCGGACCAATTTTCACGATTTTTTTAGTAGCCATTATCCTTATTCGAATTTTTATCGCAGAACCATTCTTGGTTTATGGAAGTTCAATGGAGCCCAATTTTGAAACTGGTGACTATTTGATTGTCGACGAGTTGACTTATAAATTTGAAAGTCCTAAACGTGGTGACGTTGTAGTGTTAAAACCTCCTATGGATGAGGCCAAACACTACATAAAGCGCATAATCGGACTTCCTGGTGAGACTATTTCTGTAAATGGTAGTGTGGTTATAATCAAAAATAAAGAACACCCCGAAGGCTTCACTTTAAATGAGCCATACATCACTTTCCAAAGTGATCGTGTTGCTAACTACGATTTGAATAATCACGAATATTTTGTTATGGGAGACAATCGTGCCGTCAGTTCTGATTCTAGAATCTGGGGACCACTCCCTGACAACTTAATTACAGGACGTGCTTTAATAAGAGTACTACCTTTGAAAGACATCGGTATTATGCCTGGGAAGGTTAACTTGCCACAATAGACATTTACCAGTATTATCGTTGCACATATATGGCGTCTTATTCTAAATCTAACCCTAAAAAGCCTTCAAAGAGCCCAAAACAGGGCCCTAAACAGTCCCCATGCCTGACACATGCCTGTCGTACCGCTGCTCACTTTGGCTTCATAGAGTACAAGAATCTGGAGGTTGAGAAACAGGATATTGCGAAAGCAAAGAACTTTAAGGATAGTCTTCTTGCGAAGAAGTCTGTGCTCGAAACTAGTGCTCTAGATTTTGAAGGTTATTTGGAAGAAAAAATTGCAATCATTCGTCACTACATTGAAAAGAAAATGATCGAGCTGAATCAGCCACCAATGATTTTCTACGAAGGACCAATTTCTGGAAATCCACACATCAAAAAGCGAGAGAAAACATTCAATATCGATATTATTGGAAATGGAAAAAGTATCTCTGATGCAATCATTATTGAAACCACTTGTGCAATTTTGAAGGATTTAAATCCAGATGCTAGCCTATTGGTTGAAATTAATTCAATTGGCGACAAGGAATCATTCAATCGATTTAGTCGCGAATTCGTAAACTTTTACAAAAAACATTTAAATGATTTGCCATCGGAGGAACGTCAGATTTTCAAGAAGAATCCTTTTGACCTTTTGGCAAGTACACACGAAGTTTGCATGCAGTTAAATGCTGAAGCGCCACATCCGATGAATTACCTTTCAGAAGAAAGCCGCGAGCAATTCCGTGAAGTTTTGGAATACATTGAGTCTCTTAATATCGCATATTCAATCAATCACTGTTTAATTGGAAACGGATCATTCTGCAGTGGAACTATTTTCCGAGTAATGAATATTGTAGACACCGAGGAAAACGAGGAGCGAGTGGTTTGTGCTATCGGCGAGAGATATAACATTGTTGCTCGAAAAGCTTGGGGAAAGAAAGAAATTCCTGCGATCGGTGCATCAATTATTCTAGAAGACAAGACTGCCAAGGGAATATTAAAAGAATCAAAACCTGTTAAAGCCGCGAAACCAAACGACACAAGATTTTTCTTCATACAATTAGGATATGACGCCCGCCTTAAGAGTCTTACCATTATTGATATGCTCCGCGGTGCGAATATCCACGTTCACCAATCACTATCGAGAGACAAGATTTCAGCTCAACTTGCAGCTGCAGAGAAAATCGCAGCGCATTATTTACTCATTGTTGGACAAAAAGAAGCTATTGATAACAGCGTTACCATTCGACACATGAACACATTGGTACAAGAAACGGTTGAGATTGCGAGCTTGATAAACTATTTAAAGAAGCTAATGTAGTAGCTTTTTTTAGGGATTTTTACTTTTTTTATACAATCATTCTATTTCTTAGAAGACGTAGCCGTGCTACTTGCTGGAGATTTTGCTGTTGTCGCCTTTTGCGGTTGTGGCGCTTGAGCTGACTGAGCTAATCTAATTTGGTCATTCAAAAAATTAACAACTTGAGTTAGTACTATATGATCTTCGTTAACTACTGCTCGAAGTTTATAAATTGTGTAAGCCTGGAAGCCAAAAACCGCTACGAATATTCCTAATATAAATGGGGTGATAAATGATTTAATTTGCATATGAAAATTATAGCATTTATAAGTAAAATAAAAACAATTTTTGTAAAAATATATGTGGATAATTTAGATTTTTACATATTTGCTTTAAATCAAAATATATTGTATTATTTTTCTATGAACTGTTCATTTACGTTTCCAGGGGACATGTCCCCAAATCAAACCCTCGTTGCATCTGTGAGGACACCCGACCAAGTTGCGCTTGAAAAAGTCGCGGCTGAGAAGCCGGGCTTCACAAGTTTCACTTACGGGACTATGTCCAAGAGTACTGATGGCAATGCCATTTTTCCAATCTTTGCAACAGCAAAGGACGATGTGCTAGTCTGATAGCATCACTCGTTTGAGGATTTCAGAATCGCCTCTCTCCGGCCACAATCGGAGGGAGGCATTTTCTTTTTGTCTATTTTGCTTTAGCAACTTCCCTATCCAAAGCCTGGACCATAATACTTCCTGATTTTAATTGCTCAGAATACAGAATATGATTTCTAGAAATTTCCATGAAATCTTCTGGGTTGTGAATGTTATCTTTAATAGAAACAATATCTATTGAGTCTGCACTCGATGATGCATTTTGTTTTAAGTAATGGGTCTTATGAAGTGTAATACTTGATGAAAAAGGAACTGTTACAAATTTACCAAAAAATACTTGATTATTGTCTAGGAAAACGGCTTTCCATGAATTCATCTTCACAAAAAAGGAAATAATTAACCATAGGATAAATATAATTGCCAAAATAAAAACTCCTAGTTTTACCAAACTAATATTTCTAATTTTTCTGAATGATACTTCACTGGCTGGGTTTAAAATTGTTTTTGCTCTTGGTGCCATATATTTTAATATTATACACTAACTAGTTATTTGTTGCTTCTGGTGCCGGTGCAGCTGTTGCTTCTGGTGCTGCAATCACTTCTGGTGCTGGTGTAGGTGCAGTTTCAGTTTGCGGAGCTACAGGTTCAGAAACTGTAGGAATTACAGATGTTGGTGTTGTTGGCACGGGGTCAATTATAGTTTCAGTAACTGGTGGGGTTGTAACTTCTGGTACCAAAACTGTAGTTGTTCCTAGATTATTTTCATTAGACGAAACTGGTGTTGAATCCCCTGCACCCCCAACACCTACGGTTGATGTTGCGCCTTCTGATGAAACCCTGTTTTCATCGATAGACAAAGTAGTTGATGTTGTTGTGGTTGTTGATGTATTTTGGTTAATATCATCTGTCGTTGTTGATGTATTTGTTGATGAAATAATTGTACTAATTTGATTATCAGCATCATCCTTTGATTTGTAAGTTTTTACAAAGAACCAGTCGAATGAAATGCTAGATTGAGCTGGATGAACAATCCTGACCAAGAATCCTTGTCCTGCTCGCTTTTCAGCTACGAACAATGGTACATCTGTTGCAGAAGTTGGGGTCAGGAATACGTTTGAATTTTGATCAATTTGATTATTTTCAATAAAGACTTCCATTGTGCTTGTCGCAATGAAACCAACACCCGCAAGCTCGTTAGTGCCCGATGGCACAAAGATACTTCCTCCTGGCAAAATAGCTAGCACTTTGACAAATGCTTGTTTTACATTCAATGCAATTACTGTAATTTTGTTTACCACCAGTGATGATATGTTCTGTGCCACTGATGTTATTGACATTGCAATGTCTGAAATACTTGTATTTGCTAAGTCTACAATTTTTGACATCAAATCATCTCCTGTTTCAGTAAGCATATCAATAGTAGATGACGCGATGTCCAGTGTAGTGGTTGCATTGTCCAAATCATTTGAAGAAATTGTCTCCATTCCTATGAACACCATTACTGTTGCAGCTTCTGTCGAGTCACTGCCGTCGTATGCAGACATAGCACGTCCTACAACACGTCCCGGATGTGTTGCCTTCGCGGCTTTTCCTGGCTCGGTGCTAGTCATCAAATAATCCCCGATAACAATTGGACCATTTTCAAGAGTGACTTTTACAGGTACGCGTCCTGCTAGTGCTACAGGGATGGCTGTGGCGCCATCAATTGTGGCATCCTGCTGTGATAATCGTAAGGCAGGATTTTTTGAATATATACCAATAACATTTTTGTCATTTGTGCCTGATGATTTTGTTACCAATCCGTGTTCGTGAACATCAATACTAATTACATCGCCCGCTTCTAAGGTGTCGTCTCGTGTTGGATAGTCCTCGGCTATGTCATATGCACCAAAAGCGGTATTAATACCATGACTAAACCTGAACACACCAGTGTTTAGATTTCCTGTATTTGCGAATGAATTATTGTCTCCAAAAAACTGAATAGTACCTGTATTTAAATTTCCGTTTACTTCACCTCCACCCTGACCAGAGTTTGCATTAAACATAAGGTTATAGGATTCCTGACCAATAAAGTTATATGAATAGACTTCTGCACCGTTTGCTTTTCCTGTACCGAACCATAGATCTCCGTTATAAATATTTATTGAATAAACTCCTGTGATAGCATTAGATGCGGCACCTGTGATCACTCCGGCTGTGGTACTTGAAACTCGAGTCCAGTTATTACCAATATCTAATTGATAAACTTCGGCGGTATTACTTGTGTCTACAGTACCTACATAAAGGTTACCCTTATAAACTCCCATTGCACCAATTGAGTCGATACCCGTTGTTGCTCCCACGTCTTCCGCAATAACACCAACTGTTGAACTAGATACCACCTGAAAGACGTTTGTTGCACCGGCTGCTGTTGCGGCGGTACTGTCCCATTTCAATACACGTGCAGTACCAGCACCGTCACTGATACCCAGATAAAGTTTACCGTTAAAATTAGACATTGATGTAATAGAGTCTACGGCGGTAATTGCAACACTTTGTCCAGCAAACGTACCAGCTGTGTTTAAAATAGTGAAACCGTTACCAGGTGTAGCACCCGGGCCATCATATCTATAGAGACCTGCAGCATTCAGCTTGTTTCCTGCAACATACAGGGTACCCAGGTAAGTGGCCATAGCACTGATCTTATCGACCAGTGTGGTTGCTCCAATTGTACCGGCGTTAGTTAAATGAGAGACCTTTGTCCAGTTGTTGTTGTTTCCTGTTCCAACATCATATCTATACACTTCAGCTCCTCCAGTTTTCTGAGTACCGATATATAGAAAACCTCCATTAACAGTCATGGCTGACACAGCATCAATTGCAGTTGTTGTTGCAGTACCACCGATTGCCCCAGCAGTACTACTTGAAATCAAACTCCATGTCGTACCACCTCCATATCTGTAAACTTCAGCTGCACCAGTTTTACCGGTACCAATATATAATTGTCCGTTGTATACAATCATTGAAGCAATTGAAGTGATCGCTGCCGTTCCTCCACTTGCAATTGTTCCAGCTGTCGCTTGAGACACCTTTGTCCAGTTACTTGTTCCACTATCAAATCGGTAAATTTCTGCCGCTCCAGAAGAAGATGCGGTTCCTGCATACAGTGATCCATTAAAGACAGTCATTACAGTTGTTGAACCAATACCTGTCGTTCCTGCAGAGCGGATTTGGCCAACTGCTGTTGATCGAGTTGTCCAAGTAGCTGTGGTTGAAGCTTGAGATCCGACTAAAACATTCCCCATCACGGTTAATTTTTCAGAAGGTGATGTTGTACCAATACCTAAACGTTTGTTTGTGTTATCCCAGAAGAAGTTACTGTCAGCGTTGAATGCACCTGTAGTTGAGAACTGTACATACCCATCTGAACCACTTGGAGTACCCGCACCAACCCCTCCGATTGTTGTCCACGAACCAGCAGAGTTCTTAAACTGCATTGTTCCTGCATTGTCTCTGAATCCATATCCGTTTGTTCCAGTGGCAACTGTTCCGAAGTTTAGATACCTAGACAGTCCCTCGAGCCAGACGTCACCATTTACGTCAAGTTTAGCGGCGGGAGTAGAAGTTCCCAAGCCCAAATTTCCTGATGCAGTCACTGTAACTAATCTTGTATTAGAAGATGATGATATCGCTAACAAATCTGTTGTTGGAGTACTCGATGTTCCATAAATATCCAATTTTGCAGATGGAGTGGTTGTTCCGATTCCAACAGTTCCAGTTGAGGATGCAACATAAACTAAATTTTCCAAACTAAGCGCACCGCTAGTATTTTTTAATGGAATATTTGGCAAGTAAAATCCAGTAGAATCAATACTGACAGTTTTGTTTGGTTGTTGATACGCATAAACCCCACCCGGTGCACCGTTAACATTGTCCATGTATTGAAGTTCCAACCTACTAGACAGTGATGTTGATGAAATGTTTGTTATATAGTTATTAAATCTTCCAGTTGTGTGAGTGTTTTGAGCACTATCTTTTGCTCCAAATGCATAGTGTCCCGCAATATTTCCGTTTGCTGCGGTTGCTTGGTTGTAAAGTACAAAAATACCACCAGTACTGTAATCAATAACTTGCATTCTACCTGAATTAAACATTTCCAATATTAGTCTATTACTACTATCTAATGCTGCAATAGTTCTTGATGTTGTATCAGTTGTACTGCCTGTAACGGTAAATCGTCCGTATTCTGTTGGCGAGGCAATTAATTGACTACCTGCAAAATATGACTTTGCGGCAGATCCATTATAAATTGAATAATTATTCGTTGTACCAGCACCCCCTGTACCACCATTACCTGTTATGTATAAACCGTAGTTATTAGTTGTACCTGCACCAGAACCAGAACCTAAAAATATCTGCCCACCGAAGTTATTAACTGTTCCCCCAGAACCCGCAGCAGCTGTGTGTCCTCCAATTAAATATCCATAGTTATTGATAGTGCCAGATGTTGTACCATTACCATTTGAAAAACCAGCAGATACAAACCCAGAGTAATTCGTAAAAGGCAAAGTGCCGGACTGAGTAGGTGCTCCTGCATAAAATCCATATCCACTGGAAATCAATCCTGTATAACTTGCTGCGGTGTCTACTCGACTGTATGTTCCAAACACATTTGATATAGGAGCGGAACTGTTGGCAATAGTGGGTAAGTTAATTAGACCGAAAACACTACTCACAGAAGCTCCTGTTGGGGTAATTACCGAACCATTATAAAAACCATTGATTTGCCCAGTATTCGAAGAACTGACAGTTCCGGAAAGCTTAAGTAGAGCGTCCCCCCCTGATGTTGTGGTTAAAGTTCCACCTACATCAAGTTTTGAAGTTGGAGCAGAAACACTCAAACCAATGTTTCCGTTGGCTGCTACTGTAAATATTCTGGAATTTGATGAAGAAGATACTGCAAATATATCAGTTGTTGGAGCAGTGGATGTTCCATATACATCTAACGTGGCAGTTGGAGAGGTTACTCCAATACCAACTAACCCTGCTGTATTAATTGTAAACTTTGTTGAATTAAAGTTTGCCTGATTTGTAGATATTTTAAATTTACTGGAATCATTTGAATCAAGCCCCATGGACCAGGCTTGATTATTTGTTTTCAAGAAAGTCAGGAACGTTCCAAAAGAATTCGCGGCTGAGTTTTCTAAAACAACTTGAGTTTTTGTTGAGGTTGCGATAAATCTAGCAACATCCTGAACACCAATTCCGGCTACAACATCTAGATAAAAAGTAGGAGTTGTTGTTCCAATACCGACATTACCAGAACCAGCAGCAATAGCAATCGCGGCCTTCGAATGTGTTCCGTTTATCAAAATCGATCTTTCTGATGTTGAATCATCTTGAATACTTGATGACGCTATACCTCCAATAAATCCACCGGTGTTTTGACCCGTAAAACCTAAACCAACCTGAAATTGACGGCCGAAAGCATTTGAAATTAAATGTGCTGCTGCGGTGTTTGCATTTCCAAGAGCGTTACTCCAAATAGCGGTTGGTGAATATCCCGTAGTGTTATACGTTGTTGCAAGTGTCCCATAGTTCGCTGCGTCAATTTCGGCCCCAGTATACTTCCCAGTATCATTATCTCTTCTTCCAAGGAAGAAACCTCCAATTCCCGCACCCGTACCGGAACCAGTAATCCTACCTACTCCATAAACTCCTAACGCATCATTTTCTCCACCACCACCAGGATTTGATGTCGAATCATTTAAACCAAAACCAGAAACCCCGACAGGTTGAACTTCTGTACCACTTACACCTTTAGCAATACCCACAATGGCTGAATAGGCTTCAACACCATCACCATTAATGCTGTTTGCAGTTGCAATTGCATCAGTAATAGAAAGAATTCTTTCAACCTTAAGTCCTGGATTTGTATTTTGATCAGGTGAAGCGGTTGTACCTATTCTAATTCCCAATTCTTGGGCCGTTGTTGTGTTATACATTTGAACAGCATCACCTGTTCCAATTGAAAGTCGTGACCAAGGCGAGGTTGTTGCAAGACCCAACCTTCCATTCGCAGTGACTGTAAATATTCTCGCATTTGATGAAGATGAGACTGCGAACAGATCCGTAGTTGGCGCACTTGATGTGCCGTAAATATCGAGTCTTGCAGATGCAGAAGAAGTACCAATTCCAAAACTCGATGAAATTGCTGCCGTAGTATTTCCGAGAATAAATTTGTTTGAACCACTTGTAGCTTCTGAATATAATTTCCAATTTGGCGCACTATTACTGCTATACCAACTAATAGCATTGTTTTTTGCCAACGCTATTGCAGGAGGTGTTGGATCAGTTGAAGTACTGATTGCATCAGCAGAGATTATAATACCACTGTTAAAAAGTCCTCCATTTGGAGTAATTTGAATAGCAGCAGTAACACTAGTAAATGTTCCAGGTATAGTACTCGTCCCTGAATCAACACGAAGACCAAATGTTCCACCTGGAACATTGTCTAGGTACGGAGTCGTAGAGACAGATGTCCAGTGATTTCCTACGCTAATTTCCGCACCGAAAGTTTGCAAACCCTGATTCCCTGATGCTTCTGTATCCGCCTCTACATAAATACCCCACGCTGTATGAGCTACAGTCGGATGGTCGTTCACAGCCAAAAAATCGGCACCTATTACCGCACTACTTGTTCCTCCAGTATTATCCCTTGCACGTGAAGCAAATACCCCGCCTGCAAGACCGAATGGACTAACTGCGTAAACGCTGTGCAAAGATGGATACTGAGCACCGCTGAGATAATCTTTTGGCCATGCAGCAGCAGAAGCAGAACCAAAGTATCCATAGTCAGCATAAGCTATACCGCTTACTGATAGTGGAAATGCAGGACTTGAGCTGCCAATCCCCACATTCCCTTCCGCAGTGATGGTAAACAATCGAATGTTTGTAGAAGAAGCGATAGCAAAAATATCTGTCGTAGCACCAGATGTTCCAGTAATAGCGAGTTTTGCTGAAGGTGAGGTGGTGCCGATACCAACGTTTCCGCCAGAGGTGATTCTTAGTCGTTCAGTTCGTGAGACTGATCCATCAGCTGTAGTGAGGAATCTTAAGTAGGTAGGCAAAGAAGTAGTGCTCACAGTTCCTGAATCTACTATAGCCTCAATACCTGAGGTATGTCTAAAAGCACTGCCGGCATATCCTCCGAAAATATTAAATCCTAGTCTATCTCCTGCTACCACATCAGTTGGTAAGGCATCAGTACCACGAGCATATCTTGCCAAAACTCCTCCACCAGCATTAACGTTTGTTCCCCCGTAAGAATCAAGATTTAAGGTCAATGCAACAGTGGCGTTACTTTGAGTCACTTTAAAGGGTGAGTTTGCTGATGTTGTATAGACATGAAGGAGTGCGGAGGGTGTACTCGTACCAATCCCCACATTCCCCGCTGCGTTCACTGTAAACAACCTCGCATTTGTAGATGAAGAAATAGCAAATATATCGGCTGACCCAGCGGTGCCATATATATCGAGTTTGGCGGATGGGCTACTTGTCCCAATTCCCACATTTCCATTCGATAATAAATCCAATGCGATAACACTACTCGTTCCTGTAAATGTAGCTATATGCCCAGTTCCAAGTTGTCTAATATCCAAAAAAGTACTCGCGGTATTCGTAGAATTAATTGCATCCGCTCTCAAAAACTGATCCGATGAGAGCCCATTTAAATATTGTGATTGAATTGCCGCAGGTACCGCTCCCAATTTTTTACGTGGACTCATTTCTCCGTCATACGACGGTGCTCCTGTACCACCAATGTTTACCCCTAAATAAAGCGTCTGATTAAAATCAACTCCGGTAAATGCAGTTGTACTTCCAAGCATTACTGAAAACAAACCATTTGTTACCTGCACTTTGTTTGCACCAGTATCAGTTTCAGTCCAAACAGGTGTTGTAGTTGAATTGTTTACATACAATTTAAATTCAATATTGTACAAACCATCAGCAACTGCAACACCTGCATTATCAGTCAGTTTTCCCTGGTAATTTATTTGTTGGTTAATGGCAGCATCTGCCACCAAGACTCTGACCCCCCATATTGCAAATATTAAAACAAAAGTTCCAATTATAAAATTGAAATTTAGTTTGCTCTTATTTTTCTTTAAATGAAATATACTCATAAGAAGACAAATCTAATCAGGAACAACAGGAACCACAGGGTAATTAAAACTAAAGCCAACTTGGCAACAGGGGGCACGATCGTTGATGCAAAACTTTTGAGCTTCGAGACAAAACCTTTATCAACAACTTCCCCTTTATTATCAACTGATTTCATAGAAAACAAACCAGTGGCAATAACCGCCTCCTGACCACCTAATTCTAGCATCTTTACGTAAAATTTATAGTCACCTTGGTAGGCAAAAGCGGGGACAACTACCCCAAATTTCCTCTCACTGTCGTCTTTATTCAATAGATACCCAAATCTTTCATTAAAAATATTTCCATCAACACATAAAACCAATGTCGACCCATCAAATCTAGGATTTTTGTCAAAAGGAATTTCAAGTGTCATTGGATAACTTGAGTCCAATTGAATATTTGAACCATTTCTATATACAGTTTTTTTATTTTGCAAAAATCTAATATTTGACGCATCCAAATTCAAAGTATTTGGGGTCGTCTGAGGATAACCTAAATCATTCTTATTGGTGAATAAATTGTCAGTTATTGAGCAAATATTTGGACGTCCTATATTTTTATTAATAGTACCTGTCAAAATTTCACCATCTGAATTAGCTGTAAATATATAAGGTTTTCCATCAACCAATAGTGGATCCTTTGGTTTTGCAGGTACAGAAGTGGTCGCAATATTTGTTGTTGTGTTTTTTGGTTTTTTATAGGTTAATTGCAAAATTGCTGGTCCTGAAAAGTTTCCGCTCTTGTCGCTTGAAAAAAGCGAATAGTAATACGTAACACCTTCTCTTACATCCAAATCTGAAACATTTTCCCCTGCTCCCTCATAAATAATTTTTCCTGAAAATTGATCTTTTGGAAAGCTAATGTCAGATCGAACAAGTTTTACTTTAGAAAAATCCAAATTTTTTGGATTTGTCCATCTTAGAAGAGTAAAGTCAGGTGCCAATGCGTACCTAAATTCAGATGGTGGAGGTGGCGCATCATTATCAATTGATGCAGTTGTCACAAAATCTCCTTCAAAGTGAAAAACTCTGCTCAAAGTATCAGTTAAAGTTAAGTAATAGTAATAATGCGTTGATGGTAATAAGTTTTCAACACGAATATTAAATTGTTCATGGTACCAAGATTCTGCCAAAGAGCCTATTTCATATTCTCCTTTATTTCCCCATGATAATGTCATGTGGGATGCAAATTTTGTTTTAAAAACGATAACCGCATGGTCTTCTGAAGGTACAACTTCTATTTCGTCCACCAAAAAATCTGCTGTGGTAAATGGTGTAGTAGTGGCAGTTGAAGTATTGTTTGTGGAACCTGAACCACTTGGAACAACAGGAGGTGGTGGGCAATCTGCAGCGCAAGTGGCAGTTGTTTCTCCGATCATGGGTTCACAAACTGTATTAAGATTACAAGACGCAACATTTAAATAAACATTTACTGATCCTGCCAGTGCAACTTTAGACGAAACTAAACCTATAAAAATGAGCAAAAATGCGACCTTGCAAAAAAATTTCATGTCCACTAATTATACATCAAAAAACTTTTTTTATTAAGGAAAAAAAACTATAAAGTAGTCGCTGTTACCGTAACCGAAGCCGAGTACCCAGGAGAAGCCTCTTGAATTGTAGCCGATCCAATTTCTACCCTATATTTTATAGTGGTCGTTGCACCTGTTGTGTTTGGTCCTGATGATTGAGAAATGGTAATTGGGGTTGTTGAAAAACCATCCCAACAAGCATTAGCAGTATCGCTTGTTCCAAAATTACAAGATGCACCATTATCTTTGTATCGTTGGACAATATCTGTTCCCTCTGGACTAAATCCAAAATACGCCTGACTACTTGTAACTGTAAACGAATAATCTGGATTAGCTCCTGATGGTACATAATCAGGGATTGAAGTATTCGCAGATTTCAGAGCCGGACTAGTCGAGGCCACAATAGTTAACTGATAACCCAAGGAATTATTAGTCGTAACAACCCAATCACTTGAACTTGTCGCCACACCTCCTGTTAAACCACTGATATTTGGTAATGAGACTCCACTTGGTGAATTAATTGTTATATAGGTAGAACTTGCTGCAGTATACTGCCAAAATCCAGCGTCATTTAGACGATAATTCGTACTTGATGAGAGTCCCGTAGCAACCTCACCGACTGAATCAGAAACTTTATAATTTGTACTATTTGATAAATTTGTACCACCAGCATTAACAGAATCAGAATCTATTCTGTAATTTGAACTACCCATTGTATACGCCATTAGAGATACTGGGAAAAAATATATCAACACTATAGCGCAAAAAATTTTATGCATATTTTTTTTATCTTTCATTTTGCTAAATAAATTGGAACTTTTAAAGAAACTAGTAACAACAAGAGTACCCAGACTTTTTTTTACTATCTCTTCTTAAATTCAAACTTTTTAGTAAACAAGTAGATCAAGAAGAATACAACAAACAGAATTGCCAAGACTGAAACAATATACATCCATGGTAAAACCCAAAAACCTAGGTCCTTTTTATCAATCATATTGGAATATCCTCTATGTAATTCTAAGTGAGCATTGTAATATCCAAACAAAAATTCTTTTGGCCATGTCACCTGTCTGTACCTTAGTGAATTTGGTAGTGCAAAGTAAGCATCAACTGGTATTTCAGTCACTTTTTGTCCAAAAATATTTGTAATTGTTAGCATTCCGTATGGCACAAGGTGAATATTTCCTGAATTTCTAAAAAGCATTTCAAAAGTCAACGGACCATTTTGTAACACTCCAAACTTTGGACCAGTCACCCTCATTTCTTCAAGTGAACCTGATTCTTTAACATCTCCATTTATTCGTATAAAAAACAAAACACCAACTCGTGAAATTAACCTCGTACCCGCTGCCCCTCCATCCGTAGAATTATCAGGAACACTCGACACAATGACGGTTGTATAAAATCCTCCTGGCTGAGCATCCTTTGGAGCAGTAATAGAAACGGGTATTTCAATTTTTTGACCAAGGTCTAAATTAAAGCTATTTGTGTCTGGTTTAATATTATCCTTGAATGAATACGGGCTTTTATCATTTCCAAGCAAAATTACTGGGGTTTCTGGATTTTGAGAACCAATAAAATCTTCTGTGCTAACTGTAAACTTTTGCTTTCTATTAATTCTACTAGTTACTGCAATATTTTTAACAACTGTCTCTCCAGGGTTCATAAATATTTCTATTTTTCCAGGCTCTAGTACGAAATCACCTCGATCGTCTGCTCCGCTGTTAGTTATAGTATAAGCATCTGCAGTACTACTCATTCCAAATAGTGCTATTCCCAGAATTAACGTGTTTAGTATTGTTTTTTTAGCAACCATGTTGATTGTATTACATTAAGTGTATGGTGATAAACCTACCACCAATATCCTATAAAGTAAAATTGGATTTTTTATGAGGCAGTTGCTGTAGCTGTAATTGTAGCCTGATAATTACCAGCTGGGATGTATGTATTGTTTTGCTCTACTGCGTAGCAAACGACTGAATCAACACCTGATGGAGTCGTTGTAGAAGATCGACTAGCGATTTGCACACCTGACGTTGTGAATCCCTTGTATTTTAGAGTAGTTGAAGTACCGTTTGGAGTACTGTAACAAAGTGAGCCTGTTCCCCATGTACCTGTTGGTACATCCGTCCCGAAAGATGAGTAACCGAAGTATGCCTGTCCTGATGTTGCAACCCAAAGGTTAGGAGCACCTGTCTGGTAATCCGCAATACTGTTTGGAGTTGTTGTTGAATTCATAGCAGGAGTAGAGGTTGCCTGCACAGTCAGTGTATATCCAGTAGCACTGTTTGTTTTAACATTCCATGTTGTTGTTCCGTTTGCCGAGTTCTGTGCAACACCCAGTGCCGTGCTCATGTTTGAGTTTGAAGGACTTGTGATCGATACACCTGATGTTACGTTTAATGTGATAACAACAGAACTACTTGCAGTTGCTGCTCCGGCAGTAGCGGGTTCAATAATTGAGTAAGCACCTCCTAGTAGGAGTACCGAGACCAGAGAAGCGGCTGTGGATTTTTTTATAAGTGGTAACAACATTTTTTTAGATTATTTTTTTATTAAGGTGTTTTTATTTCGGGAGATTTTTAGATTATTTTTTAAAGATTCTAAACAATCAACCCTATGCGTGTAATTATACATTAAAAAATAAAATATTTTCAATAATAAGTGTGGATAACTAATCTTTGATACTTGAAAAAAAATTATGTAATTCAGAAGCAACTAGAGTTAGAGTGCTTTTTCTTTCATAAGAATTTTTATTTTGTTTGAAGCTCCGCGATTATATCCTCCTGTTTTTCCATCCGAACGTATGACCCGGTGGCATGGAATTTTTGGATCGTAGTTTTTGTTGAGGATGTTTCCGACGGCACGTACAGCTTTTGGGTTTCCGGCTTTTTTAGCAACTTCTTTGTACGTTAAAGTGTATCCTTTTTTTATTTTTCTAACTACGTTATAAACTTTTTCAGTAAAGTTTTCTATCATTAGCGATGTTTTTCGCAATTGCAGTTGATGAAGTTATCTATAGAGTACTTACCCGCTCCGAAAAGGACGATTGCTATTGCTGTCAACATCAACATAAATGGATATTCATAGCCACCATTAGCCAAACTGAATCCCTGAGCAAATAGTACCTTAACAGCAACGGCCATAATAATTGCGATCAAAACCGCTGCGGCTCGAGTGAACAAGCCTAACACTAGGGCAACCCCTCCGATAAACTCAGCGTATGCGACAAAGTACGCCATCCAAGCAGCGAATCCGATTTTTCCAAAAAATCCTATAACCATGTCGATATTGGCAATTTTATTCCAACCTGAAACGATAAAGACTATACCGATAGCAATTCGTAAAATTAAATAGCCGACGTCTGGCTTGTGCATTTTTTCAATAGTGTGGTGAATGATTTTCATTTATTTTAAAGTTTATATTTATATCCGTTAATTGTAGCAGACTGGACAGGAGGTGTTAAGAACCTTTTTGGACTTTCTTAGAGTAATGAAAGATTAGTTTAAAAAGCTTTTGGACAAATATTGGGTCTATTTTCTTCTTCTTTGAGATAGACGAGAGTTTTGCAAGCAATTCCTGCTCCCTTTTAGGCTGATTAATGGCTATTTTATTTTGCTTTTTATATATACCGATCTCCCTTGAGACTTTCTGGCGCTCAGCTAACAAAGTCAGTAGTTGTAAATCAATTTTATTTATTTTACTTCTTAAATTTTGCATACTATTTTATTTCAAGTTCCGTGCTGGCTTTTTGTCCTGGGCGCTTAATGATTAATTGTGTTTCTGGAATATCAAGTTCCAAATTATCAATAATTTTTTGTGCTACTTCGTCCACATCCATAAATTGATCAAAGTTTGCAGGGACGGCTTCGTTAAACAACTCAGTCTTAATACCTCCTGGGTACACTCCGATAATATTTATATGTGAAGGTTTTAATTCTTCTCTTATCGTGTTAGTAATCCACGCAAAGCGTATTTTGTTGCCACATACATTGCACCACTTGAGCCATTCATACCGTCAAAAGCCGTTGTGGATATTATGTTTACAATAGTTCCACTTCCCTGTTTTTTCATTTGACGAACTGCAACGCGGGTGCCATTTATAGTTCCAAATAAATTTATATTGATTAAGTTCCTAGCTTTTTCCATGTCTAAATTTTCAATCGGCTCTGGCGGGAGCCACACCCCGGCGTTGTTAATCCAGATGTCGATGTGACCGATTTTTTCAGCAAAGGAGGTTAAGACTTTCTCATCAGTTACATCATAGTTTGCCCTACTGCAGGTGGAGACCTTTGCTCCTTTTGCAATGAGAATTTCAGACATGGCTTTTCCTAGGCCTTTGGTTCCGCCGGTTATGGCGATGACTTTATTGGAGTGGTTCATTAGTAGTAATTATACATTAATTTAATAACTTATTTAATTTTTGTTAATGTTGACTTATTAATATTTTCTACATGGAAAAAGTCGATTTACCCATTATTCCTTTTGACACGGAAACAATCAGAGAAAAAATCTACTTTATTCGTGGGAGAAAAGTAATGATGGACAAAGATTTAGATATGTTATACGGAGTTCCTACACACAGGCTAAATGAAGCAGTTAAGAGAAATCTAAAGAGATTTCCTGAAGATTTCATGTTTCAAATCAATAAAAACGAGGCTTTAAACTTGATATCGCAAATTGCGATATCAAGTCATGGAGGAACAAGGAGGCCATCATTCGTATTTACAGAACAAGGTATCGCAATGCTTTCGAGCGTCTTGAATAGTGAAAGGGCTATACTGGTAAATATTCAAATAATAAGAATATTTATAAAACTCAGAGACATGATTGAAGCTTATAGGGAATTGCGTGAAAAAGTGGAAGAAATGGAGAAAAATAATGAAAGTAGTTTTCAGGAAATATTCCGCATTATTAAACTAATTTTGAGACAAGAGGAGGAACCTAAAGAGAAAATGGGTTTTAGAGTTTAGTAATGACAAAACAAAATTGGAAGTCGCAATTTGCGACTTCCAATTTTAGCTTTCAAACCTCCCCTTCTTACATAAACATCTCCCTAAACTCCGCAAACGGCATGCCGTAGTTGAACCCAGGCTTCCTCTCCTGCAGGCGTCCACACTTACTCTTGTCGTATTTTGGAGTTTTCTGAAGCTGCACGAAACACACCGCGGACCAGCGTCCACTTTTGGCAGTTTCTTCAGTCGCCACTACACGATGACAAAGTGCAGTAAGTTTACCCTCCGATCTCTGCTGCATCTGCATGGAGTTGATGATGAGCGTCGCATCGCCGGAGAACGTAGCACCCTGCCACTCTTGTGCACCCAAAGACAGCGTCTCAAATCCCGGAGCACTTTCAGACAAGTGTAGAGTGAAGCCACTCTGGTCTACATGGGCAGAGGCCGTCTCCTCTCCGGCTTTCCTGTCGCCGAAGTAGTGGATGAAGCGCACAAAAAATCCAGCTTCGCTGGCTTCGACTTCGTCGGCAAATCCTGGGATGCCAAATTCTCTTTCAACATCTCGAGCGAAACGCATGATGGTCGGCTTCATCACTGACACCAGGGAGGTTGCACTCGACACAAACTCGCGCGCGACAGGATCTTCAATTCGCGACAGGTTTTCCTTCAGCCAGTCTTGACCGCCTACAGCGACATCGAGATTTTCCTTTGAATCACCCTTATTACCAGTTCCGTCTTTGAGCTCGTATCCGACGCCGTCAGAGCCGTTGCTGTATGGGAGGCCTTTCTTAACATCAGCCGGGAGAGCAGTAAACTTTTGCCAGAGCCTCATTGCATCAGCTACCGCTTGCAGCAAATCTGGTGGATAAGGAATTACTACCGCACCTTCAGTTCCAAGTTTTTTTATATCGTATGTTTCAATCATGGGTTTTTTGGAAGTGTAGGTTGTGCCACTTCTAGAATTAGACTAAATTTTTAAACAAAAACAACAAGCGAGGACGTCCTCGGCTACTTTCCATCAACTAAATCACTCTGGATTTCCTCATTAAAAAATGGTGCCAACTTATCCACCGTCCCCTCTTTAATCGCCTTCAACACAATATTAATACTTCTAATCGAATCAAACTCCGCTGATTCATTTTTAATTGCTTCATCAATTGGCACCCACATGTTATGCCCAAAATCGCTGTCTATAATCAATTCTCCTTCATAAGAATCCGCATACGCAATCGGAAAAAGTAAATCTGAAAATAATTCTCCAGACTTATACATAATTCTTCGTTCATTTCCTACCAACCGAAACTTCGCCTCCAACCCAGTTTCTTGTTTTAATTTTCTAGTCGCTGCGGGCTCGATCAATTCCCCTTTCAAAACTACCCCTCCCATCACTCCCACTTTTCCGTAAGAAGGATTCGATTTTCTAATTTGCTGTAAAATTTCTATTTTTCCATTAACCTTTCTAGAAACAATTGTAATGACATTTATTTTAAACAAACTGGTGATAGCACTATTTGTTGGATAAGGATCTGCTACGTGTTTAATACCTTTTGGAGCAAGTGAATATCCTTCATCTTCCCTTAGCAAAAACTCCTTTTTAACCAAATGTTGAAGGTGATAATTAAATAGGTCATTTGGCACTTTATCTGGCCGTAATTCAGCATATCTAATTGACTTGGCGTTCTTAACGCGAGAAAGGATGTGGTTTTGTATGGGGGAAGAGACTGCTTGAGAGGTCATCACCACATGATATTCATATATCCAAAGATGGCAAGAAATTACCTTAAATCATTCAAAAGTTCGAGCACAAATCCCAACCCCTCATCTTCCAAAATAACCACATCATAAAGTTCCTTATACGCCCCCAATTTCTCATTCTTCCCATTTAAAAACCCAATTTTAATTACATTATCGTGATCAAGTCCCTTAACCATCAAAACATCTCCCGGACTATCCCCAAGTAAAATCACATTTTTTCGATTCTCGATTTCCTTTAGATATTCTTTCCCTCTCAGGTGAGTCTCCGATTTATTATACGAATGGACCACGTCATCTTGAAAACCTGTTGGCTTCCCCTCTTCATCAAAGACAAAAAAGTTTGAAATAATATGCATATTAGAATAGAGCATCTTACGCAACAAGAAAAATTCTTTGATCACGTCCCCAAGTCCTGCTGATAAGATTAAAAAAGGGACTTTATTTATATCTGTAAAACGACACAATTCATCCAATTTATTTCTCGGTGTCATTTTTGTATGAAGTAACCCACCATCAATCATTTCCTTGGTTAATCCATATTTAATCAATGCACCAAGATGGAGTTTCCACCACTCATTCATTTTTTCATTTTTAACTTCAAGAGAAATATTGGGGTCATATTCGATTGGGAGATAAACTGATTTGTGTTCATCTCGTTCCTTTTTATATTCATCCCCCAACTGACACACCTCCCAAGTTGGCACCGAATGAATATTTGTGAGTGTTAAGTCGAAATCGGCAATTATATGAAGTGAGCTTAATCCTTGGGATTTTGTTTTAGAAATTTTTTCTTTAAATTCTGTCTCGTTTTTAAAGATTATTTTTTCCATATATCCCAGAGTATATCACCCTCCTACAACCTCGAGTACAGCAACTTGAAAATCTTCTTCTGAAATTCTGCAATCATAGGATTTTCAATTTTTACCACTGTTTTTGTCCGATAATCGATAAAAGCCACCTTATCTCCATAAATCACCTGTGTAATATCCAGATCGAACAAGTTCACACCAGGCGGAATAAACTTCATAAATTTTCCTAATTTTCTTGATGAAGTTTTTCCCGATTCGTCAGAAATAATATATCTTTCTAATCCCTTTCTGTCTCTCACTTGTCTATAGTCATGTGGAAGATATTTTTTTCTCGCCAGAGTTAAAGATGAACTGTATCTGTAATAAACATCATTTTTCTTTAAACTGTGAATCGCGTCAGAAAAGAGATCCTTGATAGATTTATCACCTTCTGAAAAAGTAATAGCTGGTTTTCTTCCTCGCGAATCATACGATTCTTGAAGTGCATGAATCTCTACATTAAAATCATCTTCAAGTTCGACAAGCAGTTTCTCCAATTTTTGGGGAGATTCTGGAATATATTGTTTATATTTTCCCTTTGGCATAACACTAACAAGTCCGCGATCAATTAAATTTGGAATTGCCTGATATACCGTCGGCCTGTGTATTCCTACCTTTCTCACAATATCCGAAATAGAAGATGGGCCGAGTTCTATAAGTGCCAAGTAGATCTGGGCTTGATCTTTATTGAATCCTAACTTTTCTAGAATGCTTTTTGTCATAAGTTGTATTAATATATTACAACTTTATATTAGCATATATTCATTATATTGCAACATATATTATTCATAATCACATTTATAGGTACAACTTTGTAATAATTCCAAGCACTAATAATAAAACCATCCTATTCTTAGATCAGAACAGCACACAACAACAAAACATATGAGAAACACAACAATAACAACACAGCTACCCGCAATTCAAACACAAATAATCACAATGGTCGAAAAAGCCATCGAGATTATCCGTGCTAACTGCGGGAACATGCAGGCCCAAGTCAAAGTCAGCTACGCCGGCAATAACGACGACTGCGTCACCATCGCCGACAAACTGGCTCAGGAAATGTATCTGGAGGAAATCCGGAAACACTTCCCTACATTCGGCATCATCGCCGAGGAACAGGAGCTGACTATCCCTTGCACGGACAAAAACTTCGATGTTTACTTCACCATCGACCCATTGGACGGTACGAAAGCATTCGCGAGAAAGCAATCACACGGCGTCGGCACAATGCTCGCTCTGATCTCTGATGGAAACATCGTTGCAGTTGCAATCGGCGACGTGAACACTGGCGAAGTTTATACTTACGCCAACGAAAGCGAACACTGCGAGGTGACAAGGCTTCGCTTCGGGGTTAAGTATCAACTTGAGCCAGAGAAAAAACCTTTGGCCGAGCAATACGCCTTCCTCTTGGACCATCCAAGGGAACAACCAGAGATCGTGCGCAACATGATTCTGCCAGCACCCAAGGACGGAGGCTTGTTCAAGGACTTCGAAATCGGCAGCGGCAGTATCGGCCTTCGTTTCGCTCGTCTTTGGAAAGGCGAAGTTGGCGGAATCTTCTTGACGCCGACCTTCGACACGCCATGGGATTTGATGCCGGTTCTTGGCATCACCAAAAAGCTCGGGTTCAAGTTCCTGAAGATAGATGGTAGGGCGCTCGTAGACTTCGAACCAGAGATGGTCCGCACAGTCACTCGGATGCCACACAACCTCCTAATCATCCACGAAACACACACAACCGAACTACACCAATGGATGCAAAACCAAAAATAGGCATTGACCTTGGCATGACCATCGTCAATACTCGAGATGAAACTCGAAGTGCCTTTCCCGACGCCCTCCGCGTCATCAAGCGACTGGTCGAACACTACACAGTGTTCATCGTCTCGCGAGTAAACCAGGAACAAATGGTACGAGCCAAAGCTTGGCTCCAACGCATGAAGTTCCACGACGAAACCGGCTTACCAGCCGAAAACGTCTTCTTCTGCGCCGAGCGCCATGAGAAAGCTCCTATTTGTCAGCGACTGGGCATCACAGCCTTCGTCGACGACCGACCAGAAGTGCTTTCTCACATGCAGGGTATCGTCCCGTTACGAATCCTCATCGGTGGCGACGAGGAAGATGTCTTGAAGCACCAAGAAAAGAATCTGGATGTAATCCGGGTAGAGACTTGGGGAGAAATAGAAAAACTACTCCTCTAGGAAAATCATCGGCCGCGACGCGAATAGCGTCGCGGCCTTTTCTTTTGACCCAACCCTTAACTACTAAACTTCTTCGCAAATACAAACCGCTTCATGATTTCAACAACAACAAATCCAAATAGTACCGTACCTACGACTGGTAAGGCATACTTAATGCCATATGGAGTAAGGTGGAAGGCCTTTTGGAGAAGCGGGACAAACGGCATTAGAACTGTGAATAGAACCACTCCTAGGAAAAAGATAACTGTCTGTCTGCGAAGGGGTGGAGCTTTCCAGAACCAATCATTAGTACGTAGAGAAACAATCAAGATAAACTCAAAAAGAATGATCTCAATCAGCCATAATGTCCTGAACAAATCTTCAGGTAAGTATGAGAAAACTTTATAAAACAAAAATTGGACAAAGAGTGTTGCAAAACCCAGATAGACCGAGGCGAAACAAATATCCCGTATATGCTGTTTTACAGGACGACGTTCTTCGGACTTCGAAATTGGAGAATTTACTACACTGATCATTGGCACATCGGTTAAAATATTTTCAAGCAAAATTTGTGTCGGCAAAAGAGGCAGAGATTTTGAAATTATTGAAATCAAAGACAGTGAGTACAGACTTCCAAAGTTTCCTGTAAGGGTAATTAGAATGTACTTTCCGATATTATTCATGATTTGCCTGCCGAGATAAACCGCTTCAACAATTACGGATAAGTCGCGCTGTGTGAGGACAATATCGGCGCTTTCTTTGGCAATATCAGAAGCTTCCTCTACCACCATACCCACGTCAGCAATTTTAAGAGCCGGTGCATCATTCACACCCTCTCCAAGAAACATCACCGAGTGCTGGGTAGAAAGGGCTTTGATAATGGCATATTTTTCCTTTGGGTTAACTCTGGCAAAGATTTTTATGTATTTAAAAGCATTATATCTTTTTTCTTCCTCTATATTTTCTATGTCCGAGCCAATGAAAACTTCTGAAGGACTAATGTCCATTCCTACTTTTTGAGCGACATGCAAAGCCACATCAGGAGCGTCCCCAGTCAAAATCTTTATTTGCAATCCCAACTCTTTTGCCCTCTTTAATGTCTCAGATGTCGTTTCTTTGATTGGATCCTCAAAAACTATTTGACCAACATAAGTCATTCCCCGAACATCATTTTGATCGTATTTATTTTTTTCATCTATAGACTTCTCAGCTATGACTAGAACTCGGAGGCCTTTTTCTCCAAGCTCTTTGGTTTGCTTTAAAATATCCGTGCGCTTACTTTCATCCATCACACACCTTTCAATGACAGTTTCTGGAGCACCTTTCACTGCTAAAACAAAACTTCCGTCTTTACCAACAGCTGAAAACTGCCACTTCATATCGAAATCAAAAGTACTTTCAAATATCCTTTTAAACACCCTTGTACTATTTTGAATACTACTATCTGCATATTTCCACAAAGCCACATCAAAAGACCCAGAGAACATAGTGGCCGTATCCTGAATCTCCTTGGAAGCCATCAGGGACCTCTGTAAACAGTGATGTTTATTTTCGGCAATCACATCCACCACTGAGATAATATTTTTCGTTAGAGTTCCTGTCTTGTCTGTACAAATGATTTCAACACCACCCATGTCTTCGATGGAAGACAATCGTTTAATTAATACTCCGCTTTTAACCAAAACTAATGAGGCACGAGTCAGTGCAAGGGTTGAAATAAGCGGTAGCATTTCAGGCACAATAGCTATCGCCATCGCAACAGTGAAAAGAAAAATATGATCTAGTCCAAATTCTGGATGAAAAATTTCAAGGGCAGTAAATAAGACTATGCCAATGAAAACGGTTGATTTAAAAAGAAAATCTGATAACTGATTAATCTGCAGTAAAAATGAACTGCGTTTTTTTGAATGATGAGTCAGCGCCACAATCTGGCCGAATTCTGTATTTCCTCCAGTGGCAACCACCACCGCTTCACATTGTCCGTCAATAACCAAAGTGCTGCTAAAAAGCATAGTAGACGGAGTGCTACCTTCTGAAACTTGAACCATGTGACTCTTTGATACCCCGCCCGATTCCCCTGTTAAAATCGATTCGTCCACAATCACTCCGTTTGTTTTTATAACCCTTGCATCCGCCGGAACGAGCTGTCCGCTATTAAGCAAGATGATATCTCCATATACCAGACTCCTTCGTTCGACGGTTTGTTCTATGCCATTCCTACGAACACGTACTTTTTGGGGAATGTGCTTTTGTAAAACTTGAGATAACTTTTCTGCTCTATATTCTTGAAAAGTTCCAAGCGCCCCATTTATAACCAGGATTGTAATAATCACCCACCCATCAATCATTTCCCCAAGTAAAAAAGAAATAATTACACCAAACATCAAGAGAAGCATCAAAAAATTTGAATACTGGTCTAGAATTTTTCTTAAAATACTTATCTTATTATGATTAATTTCGTTATAACCACTTTCTTTAATTCTTTCAGATATTTGGACATCGGAAAGACCAGAGCTGTCTGATCTTAATTTAGAAAAGACTTCAGGAATTTCTATAAATGCATGCTGATTTTTCATTTCTTCCGTTTCATTCTGACACATCTCAAGGGAAAATCAATGCACCCTCACCTGTTTACCCATCGTATATACATGTATAATGTCACCATTGTGACCTTTAGTTTATTAGATTAATATTAATCTCACATGCAAATGTTACAGCTACAGTTATTCGAGATGGGGCGAAGGGTATAGGATACGGAGCCTTTGAAAACATTGGCGGATTCTTTAAACACCTATTCGGATTCTAATCGGATCCTAAATTTATTGACTTTGAAAACCCACCTAATGGTGGGTTTTCTGTTTCAGTTATTTAATCTATACTTGATGAATACGTGTTAAAAATAATAAAACAAATATTAGCAAATCATAAAAAACTGTGGAAAGACAGCCAATTTCTACTGAGAATAGTTTTGCATACCGCCTTTTTATCTGTAAGTATTATTCTAACTTATATCGCTGTTACTTATACCGACGGGTATTCCGGTCTGAACATTGTTCCTGACATACTACTTGATCATATTCCTAAAATGGATGTAGGGTTAATATTTTTCCAAGGATCTTTTATTTTTATACTTAGCCTACTTGGACTTGCAATTCTTATGCCCGAAGCTATACCTTTTGGTCTGGCGGGAGCAGCCCTGTTTTTTCTTGTAAGAGCTGGCTTTATGAGCATGACCCACCTTTCCGCCCCGTTTATTGCCCATTACAGCTATATAAATTACGATAGCCTCATTCCTGAAGTTATATTTAGTATGAACTCTGGTAATGATATGTTTTTCTCTGGACACACCGGATTTCCATTTATGCTTGCAATAATGTTTTGGCAACACAAATATTTGAAATATTACTTCTTGTTCTGTTCAGTAATTGCTGGGGCGGCAGTTATTGTAGGACACCTGCACTATTCAATCGATGTATTCTCTGCTTTCTTTATTGGATACGGAATTTTTGTTATTGCAAAAAGTCTCTTTAAAAAAGAATATGAATTTTTTGAAAACATACCTACGACCGAGATTTCAGTTTCCTTAAAGGTAAGGTAAAATTAAATTGGTTATTTAATTTCGTCCAATAAAGTATTCAGATCCTTGTGTCTAGCTTCTACTTTTTGTCCGTGAATTAGCCAAAAAACGCTTGGTTCAAAGGCTTCGATAAATTCGTAATCATGACTTACAAGTAAAATAGTGCTCTTTGAAAGCTGACAAGCTTGAAGTAGAACTTCCCAAGTCACTTCATCAATATGGTTTGTCGGCTCATCGAGAATAATAAGGTCAGGCTTCAACCCAAACACAATTGCAAATCGAAGTCGCATTCTCTCTCCCCCAGAAAGACTCTTTACTTGCTGATTCATTCGATCAGAGTCAAATTTCATTTTTCCGAGAGCGGTTCGAGCATCCTCGTCTGTTGCATTCAATTTTTCCATAACAATTTCAACCGCACGGGACTCCGGATCAAACTGTGCATGTTGATCAAAATAAGCCCATTTTACAGCTGGGCGCCATGTCATTTCACCCTTTGCTAGTGGCAATTCTCCTGTTAAGCATTTTAAGAAAGTAGACTTACCGGAGTCGTTTCGTCCCAGCAAAACAATTTTTTCACCAGAGCGAATTTCTAGATTTGCATTATTAAAAATCTGCGATCTTGCCTTTTTACCTACTTTTTCAAAAGCAAAAGCACCATCATCCATCTTGCAAATTAATTTTCCAGAATGAATGGACTGGTCAGTCCCGACCAATTTTATTTTAGTCTTTTTATCATCCGGACGAGCGGATTCTTTGTGAGCTTTTTTCAAACCATCCAATTCTTCTTTTGCTCGACGATATGCAGAAATTTCTTTTCCACGAAAAGCTTTCTGCTGTAAAATGACAATTGCTGAAGATAATTGCTTGATACGCTTTGATTCAGCATCATACTGGCGTTGTAATCCTCCAATTCTTTCCATCTTCATAGCAATATAATCATCGTACCCTCCTTCTGATATATGGATTTTTCCACCTGCAATTTCGCCGATTTTTGTAGCGATTGCATCAATAAGTAGACGATCGTGAGAGATAAAAATAATTCCTCCACGAAAATCCTTCAACAATGAGACAAGTTCAATTCGACTTACGATATCCAAATGGTTTTCAGGTTCATCCATCAGAAGAAAATCTGGACTAAGTGCAAACGCTACTGACAATGCAACGATTTTTTGCTGTCCTCCCGAAAGACTTCCGCAAATTGCTTCCTTATTTTTTTCAATATTAAAACCCAGTTCATTACCATAATTAAAAACTTTTTGTAAAAATTTATCTCCGGCTAATTCTTTTATGTAACCTTCAATACTCACCTCTTTGTATTTGTGATCAAATTCCTGAGGAACATACACAAATCTAATATGACCTTGCTTGTCGATAATTCCCGAATCGGCCTCGACCTGGCCACATAAAATTTTTAGCAATGTAGACTTTCCTGCACCATTTTCGCCAAAAATACACAACCTCTCGTTTTCACTGCATTTGAAAGAAACGCCTTGTAATATAGGTTTTTCGCGGATTGAGTATTCGATGTTTTTCAGAGATATGTTTTTTTGCACCGTGAAAAACACTCTAACATATTCCATCATAAAGAGATATAATGATAAAATATGAAAAAACTTTTACTTACTCTATCAATTTTTATTCCATTTGTAACAAACGCTGCATCATTAACAATTAGTACAATCTCACCAAACGCAAATGTACCAGCTGGAACAAATATTACGTTTCAAATTACTCCCTCAACTTTAAGCAATCCTCGTTATACCGTTAGCGACGATTCACCAGCAAGCACTCTTTCAAATTCTAATATAAACACACTTGGAAAATTTGACTGGACACCATCAACTTCTGACATTGGCACTCACAATTTAATAATTACAGGAATTGACACAAATGGAAACAGGGACACCCTAAGTCAAACCTTAATTGTGGGAACATCTACCCCACTCTCAATACAAGGACTTTCACCAGGTACAAACATTTTACCAAGTAAAAATTTCTCATTAACCCTAGTTGCATCTGGATACAACAACCCAACTTTTTCTGTAAGTGATTCATTCTATAATTCAACTGCATCAAGCTATAACATTGACAATTCTGGTGTTTTTTCATGGCAACCCACAACAAGAGATATCGGGGTGCACAATTTCGGATTTAGAGTAACAACTTCATCTGGAAGAAATGATGTTGTCTACCAAACTGTTACTGTAAACGGAATTTATGTTCCAACAACTTCATACAGCGTAAAAGTTGGTAACCCACTTATAATTAATTTTAATCCTTATGGTTTAACCAACGGAAATTACTACCCATCATATAGATACATCGACTCAACTCGAAATAATACAATTGATAACGCAAGTGTTAGTGGAAACACATTTACCTGGACACCACAGACACAAGACGCCGGATCACACACAGTAACAATCAGTACAACTGACCTGAGTGGAACTTATGTAAGTATAGATTTAAATATACAAGTTACATCAAATCAAAATCCAATTATCAACAACCCGATTCCAGTTATTACTCCTAGCAAGTTCACATTCACTAAATCTTTAAATACTGGTTCAACTGGGGACGAGGTTAAAGAACTTCAAAAATTGCTAAAAGAAAAAAGTTTTTATTTGGGACCAATTACAGGAACTTTTGGACCATTAACAAAAGCCGCTGTTAAAAAATTCCAAAAAACTCACAAAATTTCACAGCTTGGAAACGTTGGACCTGCAACAAGAACGGAGTTGAATAAGTAGAGACGAAAAAACCGCCCAAAAGAGCGGCTTCTTTTCCATGACCATGAAAGTGGTCCCTGCTTGGTAGAAACTTACCAGGTGTTGGTATCCTTCTTTAAGGATTGATCTCGACGAATTCTTTGTTTGCAAGCAAAACGGCGTCCATATCTGCAGCATGCCCAGAGCAATGCGAACGCACATTTGCCACAAAGATTCCATCGCGACACAAGAGACTCAATGCCCCGAGAATGTCGAGAGCCCTGTGCCGCACGATCTGGCGCAACAATGCCTGCTTGTCGTCGTGCAGCTTCGACCAATTGACCGCATTGAAGTGCGGCCACCAGATCTTGCTGCAAATTTGGGCAATCCGGTAACGGAAGCCGGACACGCCCAGCGTTTTCGCTTGGCATATTTCCACGAAGAGGGCGCTGTTAGGTAGCGAGAACACTTCCTCGTGACGTCCAATCCCAGGGTAGTCAACCGTGACTTCGATATTCAACCTTCAGTCGGTCGATGGATGGATTTCAGTGCAAGCGCGAACGCCGTTCCGGTCAAAACGATTGGAATACGTTCCACGAACCGACCTCTGGACCGTGTAGATCTTCAGCGGACTCACGACCTCTCTGGAATTTGATTTCACAAGCTCCCAAAGACCCTTCGAACAACCGTCATAGGGTGGCCATCCCTCTCCTTCAATCTGCACGCCAACAAGGCCGGCGTAACGGAGAGCCCCAATGTGTTCGAAAACTTCCAAAGTCTGTCCCATGGTACCAATGAGCCTGATCCGAGACCGAGTACATTCGCTAAAACTCGGAATGATCGGTATGGGCCTAATACTCTCACTTGGTAACCATGACCATTCACTGTGTGAAGCTGAATGTAGGGTGATCGACTTTTGACCTCCCCAAAACCCTCGGCCGCTATACGTAACTGAATTAGTCAGCCTTAAAGGGCTGAATACGTTCTGACTGCTCATTTTTACCTCCTGGTTAATTTTTATGACAAGCAACTTTTACCTGTCTGCGAGAGATATTACAACACAAACTCAGAAGTGACAATATCCTTAGAACCCCGCCACACCCTTCTCCTTCATGTAACTCGCAACTTGATCCTTATCCGAATCAGCCAAAATAAACCCGTCGATATCTAACGTTGGTGTTTTATCCTGTCCAGATTTTTTTACCAACTCATCATAATATTCCTTGTTACTTCTTACTTCCCTTTCTTCATATTTAACATTTTTATCCCGCAACAATGTCAAAACTCCTTCGCACCATGGACAACCTGTTTTTGTGTATAGAATTATATTCATTACATTTTTCTAGTATGAAGTGCAATCGTGTTTCCTTCACTGTCTGTCAACCATCCGATGTAACCATATTCCCCAATATCCTTTTTCTGAAGAATTGTTTTTCCACCGATTTCATCCGCTTTTTTCAACGTCGCCTCAATATCAGGACATGTAAAGTAAATCACCGGCCCCTTACTTCCTACATCATATCCAGGACCCTTCATAAGTGCACCTGATGCTCCGTAGGTATCGTCTACCATCGGAAACCAAACCATTTCATATTCCATCATATCTTGTCTTTTCATAGTAATGCCAAAAAGTGCTTCGTAAAATTTCGTCGCTCTATCGATATCATTAACTGGAATCTCAAACCATCCGATTGGATTTTTCATCATGCGTTTTTAATCTTATGGTAAGACTTGTAAGATAGAACAAGAATTATCATAAACACAACTGGCAATACTAGATTTACACCGAAACCTGCAACTGCCCAGATGCTAATAAATGCAGCGATGAAATCAAATCCAAATCCAGCGTAAGCCCATTCTTTTATATATGCAGGCACCTTTGGAATAATGAGAGCGAGTGATCCTAGCACCTTGAAAGCTGCGAGCATCGGCACGAAGTACAGTGGATATCCTAATCCCACAATTCCATTAATTGACATCTCACTGTTCCAAGTGAATGCCACCATAACCCCCTCCATTAGAAATATAATACCTGTGGTAATCCAAAATGTAATTTTTGCGTTTTTCATATTACTTAAAATAATTAATTATTGAGACAATAATAACACTAGACAATCCAGTTAAAATAGTTCCCCAAGCCATATCCACAATCGTTACAATTAAAGGCCAATCCCTCAGTGTTGCCTGATTGGTTAAGTCGTAGGCAGCGTAAGCTATAAAACCGAGAAGTGCCCCTGCCATAAATACATACAGCAATGACTGTCCTTGTTTTAAGGCTGGTGAAATAACAAAGAAGACCAAACCAAATGCATAAAATAAATAAAAACAGATAACTGGTAAAAGTTTAAAATCTTCGGCAAACAATGGTTTTAACCAAGCTTTGTATTTTGCACCCATACTGAAAAGCCATGTGCTATCTAGAACAACAAGCACAACGAGACTTATAAAGTAATTTAATATATTCATACTTAAAATATTACCATAGCATCTGAAAACAAAACACCCCTTCCGGGGTGTTTTGTAGAACCATCAATTTAAGTTTTATGAAAGGTGCTTTGAAACCAACTTTGTCATTTCGAACATGTTTACCATCTTTTTGCCGCCGAATACCTTTGTAAGGGCTTCGTCACCATTGATATTTCGCTTGTTCTTAGGATCCTGTAGGTCATGCTTCTTGATGTAAACCCAAAGAGCTTTTACAACCTCTGATCGAGGCATAGGTCCTTTACCTACTACAGCTGCTAGCTCTGCGCTCACTGTCATTGGTTTCATAAATGCTGAATTTGCTTTTTTTTCTGCCATAAATTTTTGATTATTTGTTATGTTATCCATTATACCATAGATTTTGGGGTGTGTAGCTACTTTCCCAAGCAAGCCATAAGTGAAGCCGTTTCCGTCCACCCACACTGCCCACTCACCTGCCTCTCACATTTTGCAGTTTTATAGCAGGCATAGCTTTCGGTATATTCGCAAGTTGAAATAACACCCGGCTTATCACTACAAATTTGACTAGAACATCCACCGACGTAGCACTTGCCAGTAGTTATTGGAGTAGATTTTTTTGTAACAGTAAATGTAAATCGATAATCAGATGGTGTAATTGTGGCCGTAGTTTTTTGAGGAAGAACTTCTGTTAACGTAACGACTACATTTTGTGTAGGAAATGCCTCACCTAAAGTAACAACACTCTCGCTTCCATTCACTAGAATTTTTACTCTGACCCTTCCTGCCCAAATACAGTTTACATTTGCAGGACATCGGCTGTCTTCTTCGACAGAGAGAGGCTTAATTGAAATTGATCCAAAGTTTTTTATGTCACCAATTTTTTGTCCACCAACAAATGGAGCAGGAGTCGGTTTAATCTCTGGTGGAGCAGGTTCAATTATTTTAGTAACCGTAAATATCCCCTTTATGTTGTACTTTACCCACTGATCCGTACTGAGTGCTTCTTTAATAACGACGAAACCCTCAGCTGTTATATGTTTTTGGCTTTGAAATTGCTGCATTGAATCCCCCGAGGCACCAAAATTTACAGCGTAGTAAACACCATCATCAGTTTTGAGCCCAAAGGCACATTCCATAGTTTGCGGGCCACTGGTATCGGCATGTGGTAGACAGGTGTATGTTCCAGAAAGTGTTACATTATACGGAGTTGGGTCAAGAGGTGTTACTAATTCTTCTTTAGAAAAAATATTAAAATACCCCACAACACAAACAGTGATAACTGCCAATCCTAAAATTATGTACAGTTTTTTAGTTTTCATATTAGATAAGACGTTTAGAGTCTCTCAAACTTACTTGTGCCCTACTTTCCTTTTAATAAATACTGTCATGACTAAATTTGTACAAATCATCGCAATTGAATGGAACGTAGTCGCGATGTTGTACGCCCCCAAAGAGAACAGGGTTAGAATATGTCGTGCAACATTCATTTCATACAAAAGTGGTCTTTCTGTTTCTGGATGAGCCCATGTTTTTCGTAAAGTTGGCATAAACGCCACAATGTCGATCAAGACTACAATTACAACTGAAACTGTAGGATCATTAGTTAAAGCCCAAGGTATAAGTCCGACAAGTGCAATCACAAGAAAATAGTGGTCAACTTTACGGATATGCCCAGTCTTCCTTTTAAAAATATACTTAAGTGAAAAGAGAAAAATAATTATTGTAAATGCTTCTGCAACACCTGTTGGCAAGGCGCCGATTCCAGCGCCTTTAGCGAGTCCCCCCAAAAAAGTGGTCATGGAAACAATAGACCAGATGAACCATGTGTATGGGTGTGGGTGCACATGGCCTTTAATCACATCTTTGAGATACGAGATGTTTCCAATGATTGCAAGAATTGCAGCGATGATGGCGATAGCTTCTTTCATGGGCACATTCTATCATTTTTGGCTGGGGGACAGGGACTCGAACCCCGATTAACGGTTCCAGAAACCGCTGTCCTACCTTTAGACGATCCCCCAATGTAGGCACAGATTAACACTTTCACCCCCCAAAATCAAACAATGGTATAATTAAGACCAGAGAAAGGAGGACAAAAACAATGTCCAAAAACGAACAAAGTGTAGGTCTAGTTGTCCTAACAGGTGATGAATCCGAAGACATTGGAGTCCGCGAAGGGATAATCCAAGACATGCGGCTTTGTCACCATAGGGCACACATGACGATCGAGTTCCACAGACCCAAGGCTACGATTCTTATTTTTCGCTCCAAATTCGACGGTGAATTAGGAACGGAGGCTATGATCGAAGACTTAAGTTCAATCTGCGGAAGCAGGACCCTAAAAAGTCCCGCAAACTACAGAAGTGAGTACCGCAAGGACATGCCAGCGGAAATTTTCCTTGGCGGACTTACTCACATTTGGACTCCGGTAAACAAGGAGGAGCTCGAAATCGTTCTCGATATACTCGGCCTACGAAAAAAAGCTTCTGCTATGTATTGAACTTCATCCCCTAGAAAGGATAAGTTCGTACCGGCAGAGGCTTTCGTGATTTTGCAAAATCATGTCGCGCAGTGTCCCTTGGAGCGCGACTAATACTCAATTGTTATTGGAAACGAAACCGACGCGTCATTCTCAGGCATTCCTGATGGATTATCCTTTCTTAATATCAAAGTCGCGGGACCGATAAAATCAGCATGTGCTTTAATCACCACCTTAAACGGAACAAAATTTTCCGTCATCCATTCACCTTGTGCCTGGGCTGGAACTTGAACCAGAATTTTTCCATTCATATCAACCAGCTCTACCGGAAAACTTGCTTCAAAATACCAAGTACCCCTTGCCTCTCCTGTAACCGTAAAGGTTTTACCTGTCACCGCTCCAGGATATGGATTTGTAACTTTTATTAAATTGGCAGAGGCATTAATGTAAGTTGGATTAACAACAATTTCCTCCGCATACGTTCTGCCATCGGGCGTTTTACACTGACGAGGGTAACTTTCCATGACTGGATAGACTTTGGCACAATCAGCAAAAGATAGAATTTTAGGCTCTACTTTAGGTGTGTAAATAACCAAAGCACCAAGGGCTATAATAACTACCAGCAGTATTATCCATATAAAATTTTTATTCATACTTATTAAGACGTTTAAAGTGCTCTTTTATTTCCCTCCCGCTGCCTTAATAAACTCTGTAAACAAAGGATGTGGTGACAATGGTCTCGCTAAAAATTCTGGATGGAACTGTGCCCCCAAGAAGAACGGGTGCACTGATTTTGGAAGCTCTGCAATTTCCATTAACTTTCCATTTGGCGAAGTACCTGAAAAAACCAGCCCTGCGTTTTCTAAATCATTTAAATATTCATTATTCACCTCGTATCTGTGTCGATGACGTTCTGTGATTGTGTTATTACGTAAACTCTTACCAAGTGCATCGTGGTACGCCGAATACGCCACTGTATCTTTCTTAAGCTTGCAAGGATACCCTCCTAATCGCATTGATGCGCCATATTTATTTTCTCTCATCGCCTGCTTTTGGTTTTCCATAATGTCGATTATTGGATATTGAGTGCGTGGTGCGACTTCGGTAGTATTAGCACCTTCTAATTTCAAAACATTTCGTGCGTGTTCTATTACGAGGAGTTGCATCCCGTAGCAAAGTCCAAAATATGGAATTTGTTTCTCTCGGCAATAGCGGATTACATTCAACTTCCCTTCTACTCCATTTTTACCAAAACCTCCTGGAACCAGGACGCCGTCAAACTTTGATAAAACTTTAGCTTTATCATAATTCCCTTCAAAATCCTTGGCACCAAGCCATGTAAGGACAGGCTTCAAACCTAATTTGTATGCCGAAAACTTTATAGCTTCAATTACAGAAACATATGCATCCGCAAACACAAAGTCTCCTGAATCAAAATACTTTCCTACAACCGCAATTTCCACTTCCTTCTTGGTGTTTTTAGCACTCTTTACAAAACCAGCCCACTTTTTAAGTTTGATTTTTTTCTTTGGTAAGTTTAACGCTTTCGATAACTGCATACCAAATTTGTCGCGTTCAAAATTTAATGGCACATCATAAATACTCGCAATATCCGGTGCTGCAATAACATTCTCAATTGGCACACTGCAAAATTCTGAAATTTTTTCCTTGCGTTTTTGATCAATCGGAGTAGAACTTCGAGCAATGATAAAATTCGCATGCACTCCGTAGCTGTCCAATTGCTTCACCGCGTTCTGTGTCGGCTTCGACTTCATCTCTCCGATCGATCCCGGTGTTGGCAAATAAGTCACCATTACAAAAATGACATCTCCTGGATTTTTCAAATGTAAAAAGCGAGCGGCTTCGATAAACATCAAACTTTCATAGTCTCCCACTGTTCCCCCGATCTCGATTACCGAAACCGCTGATTTGCTCTGTCGTGCAGACTCTTCAAAACGATTAACAATTTCATCACGAATATGTGGGACCATCTGTACACACTTTCCCTTGTAACCCAAAGCTCTCTCCCTTTCAATCACCGATCGATAAACCATTCCGCTAGTTAAATAATCCGCATCGGTCGCATTTCGATTTAAGAATCTTTCATAATTTCCCATGTCCTGATCAGTTTCCAATCCCGAGTCCATAACAAAAACCTCACCATGTTCGGTGGGGTTCATTGTTCCTGCGTCGACGTTCAAGTAGGGGTCGGCTTTTACGATGTTCGTTCTAAAGCCCTGAGACTCTAAAATAGTTCCGATTGAAGAGGTGGTGATTCCCTTGCCCACTCCGGACATCACGCCACCCAAAACGAAAATATATTTATGTCGTTTCACCCATTAATATTACCAAAACAAACTATATGCGCAAATACCTCTTCACGGCCAAATAGCTCGAAGTTGCCCCCAAAATGAGGCCAGAAACAATCAGCAAGAATGCCAACTGGAACCAATTCTCCTGGTAGTATTGGTACAAGTTAACAGTCACTCCTAATGTGTCAGACAAAAGCCCTAACCAATATGAAATAGGCCACAGGACAAGCATTGTTAGGAGTCCTGAACAAATTCCGTACATTACACCAGATGTAACAAACGGACCTCTAATATACATTGCGCTCGCGCCTACCAATTGCATCACTGAAATTTCTTCTCGGAAGATAAATATTGCTAAGCGGATTGTATTGAAAGTAATGAGAACAGAAACAAAGATAAAGAAAGCTATTGCGGCAAAGCCTAATTTTTTTGATGCGACGATAATTTCAGAAAGCTTGTCGATTGCAACTTTATTTTCATCGTAGTTAATTCGATCAACTGTTCCATTGTCACCTGAGTTGCTCTTTATAAACTTTACAATGGTCTCGTATTGAGATGGGTCTTTTGCACGCACACTAAGCTTTGCTCCGAGCGGGTTGTCACCCAATTCATCCAATGCTTGGAGTGTCAGCTGATCGTTCTGGTGTCTTAGTCTAAATTCTTTTAATGAATCTTCTTTATTTGTATAAGTAACATCAGCAACTTCAGGAAGAGCCTTCACTGACTTTACAATTTGATCGATGCCCTCTTGTACGGCATCCTTTGTAAAGTAGACGTTAATATCAACTTTTGATTGAATATCCTTTAGTGTTGTATTCAAAACCACTCCGACAAATAAGACGCATGAAATGACAATAAGAGTGATTGTCATGACCAAAATAGATGCTAATGACACGGAGCCATTGCGCCAAAAACTGATGAAACCCGATCGTAATGTTCTTTTGAGTTTAGTAAATAACATGTTGGTCTAATTATAATAAATATTTTCCTGACTTGTCATCACGAATAATTTTACCTGCCTCTACTGAAATCACCCGCTTTCCTAAACTGTCGATTACTCCCTTGTTGTGGGTTGTCAAAATAATAGTAGTACCAAGGTCATTAATTTTTTTCAAGATTTGAATGACTTCGAATGTATTCACTGGATCGAGGTTTCCAGTCGGCTCGTCCGCAATAATAATATCAGGTTGATTCACGATAGCTCGAGCGATGGCAACCCTCTGTTTTTCCCCGCCGGACAATTGGTTCGGGAAATTGTGCATTTTCTTTTTCAAATCAACCAGTTCTAAAACGTGAGGCACATCCGCTGCAATTTCCTCATCAGTGCGCCCTGCTGCCTCCATAGCAAAGGCAATATTTTCATAAGCAGTCATGTTAGGGATCAATCTAAAGTCCTGAAAAACCATTCCGATGCGACGACGATAATCGTTCATCTCCGAACGATTCAGGGTGTGTATATCAATATCCTCAAAAAACACTTTACCTTTAGTGGGCTTATCTTCAGCTAGAATCATCTTTAACAAAGTAGACTTACCAGCACCAGAATGCCCCACGATAGAGACGAATTCTTTAGGTTTTATAGTTATACTGACCCCATCGAGAGCAAGGGATCCGTCCTTGTAAATCTTTGAAACATTGTCTAAAAGCAACATTCCCTTATTCTAGCACAAATTGGTGAAAAAATTACAAACTTTTCTCCGCTTCGATAAACAAGTCTATTCCCCCGTTTAAAACATCATCTACATTACTAGTCTCGGCATCGGTCCGGTGATCTTTAACCATTTTGTATGGATGCAGAACATACGAGCGAATTTGATTTCCCCATTCTATATCAGTGGTCTTGCTGATATACATTCCCTTTTCAGTCGCCATACGCTCTTTTTCTTTTTGCGCATAAATTTTCCCACGTAAAATATCCATGGCTTTTTCTTTGTTCTGACCTTGAGAACGTTCCGTTGTTATATGAACAGATAACTTCGTTGGAAGATGCACAATACGAACTGCAGTTTCTCTTTTGTTAACATTTTGCCCTCCTGGTCCTCCAGCCCTCGCATAAGTGATTTCCAATTCATCCTCTGGAATCTCAATATCCTGATTTTTTTCAAATTTTGGAATAACTTCTACCATTGAAAAAGAGGTGTGTCTTAACTGTTTGGCATTAAAAGGAGAAATTCGGACAAGTCGGTGCACACCGGATTCGTTCTTTAAAGTCCCGTAAACATTTTTTCCTTCAATTTCAAAAGTAATATTTCTGTACCCCCCATGATCATTTTGGTTTTCATGCAATATAAAAGCTTTCCAATTTTTCTTTTGGATATATTTTGAATACATATTAAAAAGCATAGATGAAAAATCTTCAGAATCGTCTCCCCCCGCACCTGAGAAGATTGTAACAACAGCTCCTAGATTGTCATACTTTCCCCCACCCTCCATTTCAATTTTTAAATCCTGCATCTCCTTTATCATCTCCTGAGCCTTAGCTGGATTCTGCCAAAAATCAACAGCGTTCATAGCTTCCTCAATCTGAGTAATTCTTGAGCTTATCTTCATCTTTTTTTCATCTCCAGGTGTCATAATATTTCTGTTATGACTAACTTTAGCAAAAACCCATGAATATCACCACTTTTGACAGTCGTAATACTAAGTATATACTAGGTATTATGAAAACCACTACTAGCCTAAAGATAGATAAGGACATCAAGGACAAAGCGTCGAAACTGGCTGCTTCCCTTGGGCTTAGCCTTAGTACTGTAATTAATCACAGCTTGAAAAAGTTTATTGCTGATAAGAAGGTGATTTTTGAAGAACTTTCTTTCAACAAAAATACCTCACGGGAATTAAAACGCGCCCTGGAAGATATAGAAAAAGGCAGAAACCTATCCCCTGCATTTGATAATGCCAAAGACGCAATTGCATGGCTTAATCGAAACTCTTAATGAAGGTCCTATTTCTTAAGTCCTTTGCAAAAAGGCTTGGTAAAGTGCCGCAGAAAATTCGAGATAAATTCCGCGCACGCCTAATTATTTTTTTGGAAAACTCAAATCATCCCCTCCTAAACAACCACTCTGTGCACAAAGTTTTTGCAGGTTGTCGAAGTATTAATATAACGGGAGATTATCGGGCGATTTTTAAAATACAAAGTGGTACCTTCGTTTTTGTGACCGTCGGAACCCACTCGGAACTTTATAAATGAGCCGTTGAACGGGATTGAACCGTCGACCTCGCCATTACCAATGACGTGCTCTACCAGCTGAGCTACAACGGCGAATCATGTCGCGTTAGCGAACCGCGCGACCTCGATATATTACACTCTCTTTTTTTCTGCGTAAACCGAAACCGTGCGTCGTTTCCACGCTTTGCCGTCTTTAACGTGCTTGTGAGATTTCATGAACTTATGGATAGTAAAATGTGGTTCCAAATACGCGCGAAGTTCCTCCTCTCCCCATACGTGTTCCGCCACGCCAATTTTGGGGTGAATGTAAGTTCCCGCTTCTTCTCCTGGATTTTCTTTTAACAATCTTTGCGCGTGCTGATCTTCATCAATGATGAAAGATTTAAAGAAAAACCAACCGAAAGGTTTCAGAACTCTGACCACCTCAGACAAATACTTTTCACGTTCATCGTGATTCAAGAAATGTGATGTCATCATATCGAGAACCACGTCCGCTTTTTCATCTGCAACAGGTAAGACATCTTTGGCGGATTGCACGAAGAAATCAATTCCTAATTTTTTACCACCTGCGGTTCTGCTTGCTTGGTTAACTGCGACTTCTGAAATATCAAAACCTACGCCACGCATTTTATAGGTTTCAGACATATAAATTACATTGCGTCCGTTTCCGCAACCAACATCTAACACTAGTCCTTGTTTTGGAAAAGGAAACCACTCGGCATTTCTTTCCGCCCAGTGAGTGAACTTAACCATGTCAGACGACGGTTCATCAGATAAAATCAAATGCTCTGAGGTTTTGTATTCCTTATCCCAAAAAGACTTTGAGATTTTGCCTTTTTTGGGGGGATTTTTTTTATTTTTATTCCACATATATTTTAATTTAGAATTAGACCAGGATTGTAATAGAAAAGTAATACAACTCCGATAATACAAACCACTATTGATATAATAATTTCTTTTTTCATGAAATTTGTTTTAAGCGTGACAACACCCTATCCTTTCCTAGTACTTTTAATACATAGAACAAGTTCGGTGTTCGATCTCGGCCTGTGACGCCGACTCTGATAGTTTTCATGAAAAGCGCAAAGTCCCCTTTGAACTTGTCTGGGGCTTCTTTATAAGCTTTTCGATCGACAGCGAAGCCTACCATAGTCGCCAATTTTTTGATATTCTCTACCCAATTTTCAAGCGAGTTTTCAGTATAGTAAGAATCATCTGACAAAGTCTGCACTAAATCTTTCATAACCGTGTTAAGTCGATTTTCATCAACAAGATCTGCTACTAAAATTTGTTTTGCCTTTTTAGCATCGAAATATTCGTCAAAAAAGTAGTTTACTTGTGATACTCCCTGAGACCAGTTCACAATATCCTTTCGAGGATTTTCAGCATCACGTTCAATTGAGAGAACTTGATTAAAATATTCCAAATTATTCTTTGCTACGTTCGCAAATTCTGGGTCGTTTGATTCTGCCCACGCAATCATTTTCTGAGAAATCACATCTCCTGACATTTTTGCAATAATATCACCACTGATACTGTCTAGCTTTTTCATATCGAGAAGTGGTCCCCTGCCACCACGCTTTAATTCTTCTATAGAAAAAGGAAAATCTCTAACAGAAAGTTTTTTATTGCTCAAGTTCTCCGGTGCTTGCCACCAGTCATCAAAAGATGGGTTCGCAAGTCGGTACAAGTAGCCGATGATTGCATCCTCCGAATACCCGGTTTTTGCATACATTTCAAAATTAGCTTCGGGGTCTTTACGCTTGCTGATTTTTCTGACAGTAGAACCTTCCTGCTTGTTAAGTGGCATAACATGACCATAAGCAGGAACTTGCCAGTTAAAAGCTCGCCATAAATCCAAATGCTTTGGTACAGAGGAAAGCCATTCCTCCCCTCTGATTACAAAATTAGTTCCCATCAAATAATCATCCACTACGTGAGCAAAGTGATATGTCGGTATCCCATTAGATTTTAAGATTGGAAAGTCTTCGTCATTTTGCGGAACTTGTAAGTCGCCCAAAAACTCGTCCTTAAAAGGCTGCTTTGTATTTTGATCACCGTTAGATTTAAACCGCAAAACGAAAGGTGTTTTATTTTTTAAGGCTTCTTCAGTTTTTTCTTTCGGAGCATCACGCCACTTGGCATATTTACCGTAGTAACCAGGGCGAACTTTTTCTGCTTCTTGCTCTTTTCGCATTGCGGACAGCTCCTCATGCGTCATAAAACATGGGTAGGCCAAGCCCCTCTTTATTAAGTCCTTTGCAAATGACTGGTAAATATCTACTCTTTCAGATTGAAGATACGGACCATAATTTCCAGCAGTAGGGCCTTCGTCAGACTCTAGGCCATATTGCTTTAATCCTTTTATTATAAGCTCTCGCGCACCCGGCACTTCTCTTTCATTATCTGTATCTTCGATTCGAAGTATAAAAATACCACCACTATCGCGAGCGATACGCTTGTTTATGAGTCCCATATACAAAGCACCAATATGGAGAAAACCTGTAGGGCTTGGAGGGAGCCGAGTGACTTTAGCACCCGCTTTTAAGTCACGAGCTGGATATTTTTTAATCCAAAAATCAATATCGTTCTTAACGTCTGGTAAGAGAATGTCGGAAAAATCCATAATACGTAAATAGTAGCCTAATAGAGGCTTTTTATCAATTTAACCCGCCAACTCTTCCTTCACTTCACGAGTATAATCATCCCAAGCAAGAATCTTCCACATCGTCTTCTTTTTGGGAAAAATCCATCCCAAGAAACCACTGCGGTCCCACACTTCATCAGACTGACACACTGTGACAGATGCATTATTAGAAGAATTCAGAAAGCTCATTAAGTTATACTTTTGCGCGGTTAATTTCGGGCCAGAATTGATAACAGCAGCAATCATCTTCAAGAAAATGCTGTGGGTCACAACTAAAAATTTTTCTTCAGGTCGGTGTGCTAAATAATCGAGAAGTGCCGTGGCGCGATCTCTTAAATCGGTGAAATTTTCTTCATCAGAATATCTGAAGTCATCCGAGTGATAAGACTTATCGATAGTATCTACAATTTGTTTTATTTCAGGTAGGTTGGATGACTTACCGATAATTTCAGTCGGGTTTCTCCGTTCCGCAAGAAGCTCTACATATTCTGGAGGTTTTGGTAAGTTAATATGCTTTGAAATTAAATCGGCCGTCTCTACAGTTCTTTGGAAAGGACTTACCAGCATGACATCAAAATACACTCCGGAAAGACGCTCTCCTGTCTTGTTCGCCTGTTCTCTACCTAGGTCACTTAGACTACCCTCTCGACCTTGGCGAATATGCTTAGCATTCAGAATGCTTTCTCCGTGGCGAATCATGTAGAAAATTTTTCTATTACTCATCGGATCTACATTTTAATTATCAGGCCTCGCACAGTTTTAGCTGAAAAGTAAACAGCCACTACAACAAACGATTTCCTGACTAGGCTGCCGTAATAGTGACTGGCAGGATTCTTTTTTAATTCGTATTCGTATTGTGAGTCTTGATTATTCATTATTTATTTTTCAATTTTGCCTGTAATTCCCTTTCTGCCAAATTGACCAGATGTTCATTTCTAATCTGATCGAAGTCTGATAGATTGAAGCCGTGTGCACCGATGAGTTCTGACGCATGCTTCGCACCTAGAAAATGTGGCATGACCACATACGATGCTCCTGCCAAGTACAATTCCTTCGCATGTCTAATCTCATGTGAAAGTGTAATCACAATACCAGTTGGGTTTTGCTTTCTATAGTATTGAACCAAAAGAAGGTTAGTTTTAAAATCCGGAATTGAAGAGACTACAAGTTTTGCTTCATGGAACCCAATTTCCTGAAGAAATTCAAGATCCTCAGCATCACCATACCTGAATGGTACCCCCGTCGCTTGCATTTTTTTAATTGCTTGTGGATCAAAATCAACAACTACATATTTTTCCGTAATATTTTTAGCAGCTTTCACGAAGTCATACCCCACTCGATCGTACCCGAAAATGAGAACATCGAAACTTTGATCCGATCCCTTTTTCTCGTGCATATGCATTCTTCTAAATTCTAAGAGTCTGATTGGCTTTCGAAGTGACAAATATAATCCATCTGCATAAATCACCAAGTAAGTTGAAGCAGAGATGGTGATAATTCCAACCAAAGTCACAAGTGATGCAACTGATTGAGTGATATGCCCTAGTGAAAGTCCTAGGGTAATTAGGATCAGCGAGAATTCACTAATTTGTGCCACCGTCAAACCGGTAGAGAAAGCAGTTTTTGGACGATACCCCATAAGATTCATCATGATGAAAACAATTATTGGTTTTACCACGACAACAAAAATTGAAAGCAGTATTGCTGGAATAAGTAGTGCTGAAAAATCACTCAACACCATCTGGGCCCCCAAGAGAATGAAGAAAAGAATTATGAAAAAATCTCTGAGTGGCTTCATACGAGAACCCATTTCATAAGCAAATGGAGAAACCGACAAAGTCACTCCGGCAACGAGTGCACCGATTTCGATTGAAAAGCCGAGAAACTGGAAGAGCGACGCTAGCCCTAACCCCCATGCCAGAGAAAAAACGAATAGTACCTCTTGATTTCCAGCAATAAAGTTTGCAAGCTTCGGTAGAATATATTTACTAATAAAGTAAAGAGAAACCACCACCATAAAACCTTTAATAATCAGATCCCCAATTTCCGTCCATGCGGCGCTGTACATCTGAACATCTCCACCTACCGCCTTCGAACCTAATATAGAAATAATAAGAAGCGTAATTGTTGCAATCAAGTCCTGTACCAACAAGATACCGATAGCGATTTTTCCATACAATTTTGTGGTGTCCCCTCGGTCGGCCAGCAACTTTAAAATAATAATGGTGCTGCTGAATGTCAGGGCTGCTGATACATACAATGATACTGTTTGATCGTACCCTAGAAGGCGCACAATGTAATATCCACCAAGTTCAGTAAAAAGAACCTGCCCTAAACCGATGACGAGAGACGCCTTCCCCACTTCTCGGATAATGTCTGGATTCAATCCCAGACCAACGATGAAAAGCAAAATTGAGATTCCGATTTTTGAAAACAATTCAATATCGTCTTTTGAGTGGAGAACATTTAAAACGTATGGGCCAACGAGAATTCCCGTTGCGATATACCCAACTACCATCGGCTGCTTGAATGCCCGCATAATGAGCGCAATCGCAGTCGCAAGCACCAATATAATTGATAATTCAGTGAACATTGTCATAAATATATACAAAAAGTATACCACAACAATATACTGACTATCCACGTAGCTCTTGGATAGATTAGCCTACCAAATCAGTTCTACTTTCTACCTTTGTATATATTAAAGAAAGCGCAAAAGATGCAATTACAAGACCGATATCCCGAACACCGCTTGCAGTAAAGCCAAAATCAAAAGCAATCAAAATGAGGTGAAGTGCCAGTATAAAAGAAGCGGTACGCACAAAGAACCCCATGGCTAAAATACTAGCAAATACGACTTCAAATAATCCATTTGTCATAACTATCATGGCAGGGGGGATGTGAAGAAGATTTACTACCCAGTCTGGAACAATTGAGACCCAGCGGAGACTATCAATTAACTGTGAAAATCCGAACCATAGAAATACCGCTGCCAAACCTAACCTAAGCAGTTCTATACCAAATTTCTGTCTCGTCATGATCATATTATTTTGCATATGCACCTATTTTAAATCCACCTAAAACTCTAGCAGTCTTTGAATCACCACCATGCTGACCATTGTAACCACTTGAGCCATCGATACCACAAAGTGAAAGAATCTTTTTTTCACCCCCTGGATGATTCGGGATCCAACTTGTTAAGTCATAAACGTTTCCATTTATCGCAGACCAGCAACTTGATCGAGAATTATGCTCTGCAATTTGAGCTAAAGTTATACCACTAGGAGCTGCTATGGTAGTTGTTGTGTTTACAACAGGAGTTGAAATTATTTTGTAATCTTCAACGTCCTCTGGTTTAGCTATTTTTGCAGGCATCTCCTGAGTACTTGTGCTAACTGTTTGCACTTGGTTTGTATTATTTTCGACGGGCACAACAAAAGGCTTCTTTGTAAAGTAAACCAATGATCCGACAGCAATTACTAACACCAGACCAACGATAATTTTGATTATTTTTGAATTCATTATGTTAATAATAACACAATAAATCTACGGTGATAATTTTTGCAAGTGATTAAAAATAACTTTGCCTTCCAAATGTTTTTCGGCTTCTAAGACTATTCTTTCCATAATTACGACAGACTCGACTGGGTAATTTCCACTAGCAGTTTCCTCTGAGAGCATGACACAATCTGCCCCCTCAAGGATTGCTTCCGCGACGTCAGTTACTTCGGCACGCGTTGGTTCTTGGTTTTTTGTCATTGAAAGCATCATCTGCGTTGCAACAATTACCGGCTTACCAGCCTTTTTACATTTAGAAATGATGTCGGATTGCACGAACGGTATTTTTTCAATTGGAATATTATTACCCAAATCACCACGAGCAACCATGACAGCATCCGCTTCTGAAATAATTTTATCCAAGTTTTCCAGTGCGATTGCTCTCTCAATTTTTGCAATTACTTTTTGCTTTCCACTATTCTCTTTTATTGTTTCTCGGCACTTTATAATATCTTTTTCTGATGCAACAAATGAAACCGCAATATAGTCCACTGCATGTTGTACTCCAAACTTAATCAATTCGATGTCGTGATCGGTTATGGCACTCTCTGAATCATAATTGTATGTATGACCGTTTTCATTTTGAATACGTGGTCCGGGTAAATCTTGAATTATCGGTAGTAAAATCCCTCTTTCTTTTTCAATCTTTCGAATATTTAAAATATGTTCGGCGTGATTTTCTAATGTGTTCCATGAAAAATTTAATCTAATTACACCTAACTGTTTTTCACACATCAAATTAATAACTTCATACGAAAAAGAACTTGGGCCAAGGGTTGCGATGATTTGTGCTTTTGAGGTTGGCATTTGTTTAAGTATTTACAGTTGACTCTGTCTTTCTAATATCCTTAGAGACCATATGTCCATCTACATCTAGTTCATATACAACTACCGCACCAAAAAGCATCTCGATATTTTTGACCTCCTCATCTGATATCTTCTCAATATATTTCATCAAAGCACGGATTGCGTTACCATGCGAAGACATCAGGACATTTTTACCATTTTTCAAATGCGGCAAGATTGTATCTATAAAAAATGGCACAGTCCTCTCATAAACCATTTTCAAAGTCTCCCCATTTGGAATAGGACAATTCCATTCACGTCTCACAGCATTCCATCCATCTTCACCCAAAATCTTTTCCATCTCCCATTTATTTTTTGCAGTGTAGTCTCCATAATCTCGTTCATTCAAGGCCGATGAATGCTCTGTAGGTACATGATACTGCCCCATTGCCTCAAGCATAGAAGATAGCGTCTCGATTGATCTCACCTGCATAGATGCAAATGCGTGATCTATTTTTATTTCTTTTATCAGACAACCCATCTCTTCGGATTTTTTGAATCCATATTCGGTCAAATGCCTATACCTCATTCCTGTCCAAAGGCCCTTATGATTCCAATCTGATTCGTGATGGCGGACGACTATGAATTTTCCCATTTTCTGTTCGGTTGGTTGCATATATAGATTATATTACTTATTTAGAAAAGTTATAGTCAACTGCAAGCAAGTTGCGAATGTTCCCCATAAGAGATACGGGATATTGACGTAAACTACCCAGCGAAGTTCAGGCACATTGTTCCAGATTGCATAGAATGCCCAGATAAGCGTTCCGACAACGAGTAATATATCTATCGACGCTAGGAGATTATTTTTCAGTCCAAATTGAATAGGAGTGAAGATAAGATTAAAAAGTACATTCAGCGCAAAAGGCAAGGCAACAATCCACGGAATCTGCTTGGGAAATGCTTTGTAAAATACCGTGCCGAAAGAGACAGCAATAATCGCATAGAGCACAGTCCACACTGGTCCAAAAAGCCAGCTAGGTGGAGCCCATGTTGGTTTAATAAGTTGTGAGTACCAGTTGTATGTGTTCATAATTTTATAAATTTAATTAATAGGACAAGTACTTTTTCCTAGCGCGGCATAGAATCCACACTAGCTAAATATTACTTCAAAGAATGCGAAGGTTTTTCATATACCAATCATACCAGTTCTACTGTCTAATTAGTATACAGAAAAAGACCCTCAATATGAGGATCTTTTTCAGAATAACCGTATTGTATCCCTTTTTCTAAACCAAAACCTTTACCCCAAAACCTGAGTACAGTGTGAACATCTCTTTGCTTCAAGAGGAACTTCGCTTAGACATTCCTTACACTTCTTAGTTGTAGGATCTGCTGGCGGTTCCTTTCGTGATTTTGCAATAAGCACGTTCATTGGCTTGACTACAAAGAAGAATACTGACAAGGATGAATGAGATCAAAGCGTTGATAAAGTGACCATACATAAACTGGCTACCATTCAATGTGAATGAAAGTCCTCCAAAATCAGGAACCTTTGCGATAGCTGCAATTAATGGAGTCAATAGGTCTGCAACCAATGCCGTAACGATTGTTCCGAAAGCCGCTCCAACCACTACGCCGACTGCCAAATCGACAACATTCCCTCTTAATAAAAACTGTTTGAATTCTTTAAACATAAATTTAATATTTCTTAATAATTAATTTCCCTTTGGTAAGCCCTGACAAGCCACGCCATTTTTGTCACCATCAAGGCGGTTTGTGTCCCCCTTTACCCCACCTGATTTCTCAAAAAAACTCTGTGCTTCGGGCTGGGTAGCAAAATCATCACAATTGTACTGATCTGTATACTTTGCACCAGCTGTACCCTCTGGAACCACGTTTCCTAGCTTATCACGTAAAACTTTAGTAATAAAGTTACCTGAAGAATCTCTTTTTAAGTCACCATTAGCATCCCTTTCGATTTTTGAGTCAGACATTGAGTTACCTGAGAGAATTGAACCTAGGTCAAAATCTTTATTGCCCATTTCCAACCCAAGGGCTCCCAACAAAACAACGATCACCGCTAGAAGAGCTTTTTTCTTACCTGTGCTTGGTTTTAAGTTCTCTGTATTTAATTTTTCCTTTACTATATTTCCAATTTGATTTTTTATATCCATAAAATTACCAGAGGTACATTATTACTGCTAAAACGATTAAAACCACGATAACGGTTATTCTTAAATTTTTATTTCCACGTATATTGTTCATGAAGATATAATAAAACAATTTTTAGGCATAAACAACGTTCTAAAAACTATCTTTGGAGACAACCTCCACTTATGTAAAAAACCATATTTTTATGGGTGTTTTTCAATGTTTTCTACCAAACAACCGATGTTAGAACTACGATTATGGAGAACAAAGGGTATATTTATATACTCAAATTATAAAGGATTTGATAATAACAAATCTTCAGAATCTGGAATCGCATAAGCTTCGGCATTGGTTAAATGCCCATCGTGTTGATCAATACGCACCAACTGTTTACCTTCTTTAAACACTAAAATTAAACCGTGTTCGCTATCCCATTCACATTTTAAGACGACTTCGAAATAAATCATTTTATTATTTTTCATATCCCCACCTTCACGATCTCTGTATTTTATATAAATAAATTTTGGGCTTATAAATTTCCATGCGTCTAAATAATTTTTTATGTGTAGGGGTTCTATATCTACCAACGTAATAGCTTGTTTGTAGTTCTCATACACCAATCTAGATACTTTTTCCTTATAGATTAAATTCAATTCTAAAAAAGATTTTACTGCGGTTGAAATTTTATTCTCAAACTCCAGCTCATTCTCATTCCAAAAGGCTTCTCCCCAGTCATCTTTGATCGTTATAGTAAACTGCACTTTCTTATTATCGAAGAATGGAATCTCTATTTCTTCACTACACATCCAGGCACTGATATCGACATCTGCTTTTAGATTACCTAATCCTTTAATATAGTTATTCATATTTATATATTATCACTACCCCATAGAAAAACCCATTTTTTATTTTTTTAGTATTAGAAAATTATCCAGGAAGTCTTGGGCTTTTTTTGTAAAACTTCTTCTTTTTTCATCTCTCATTTTTTGATATGTAATACCGATAAAACCGAGTCTCCCCTCTCCTTTCAATTTATTGTAATGGGTGCCAACAAAATTCCAAAAAAGAGAATCCCATATATCTGACCATTCACCTTTCTTATAATCACTCATTTTTAAAATATAGTTTGAGCCAGATATGTATGGTTTTGTAGTAACTAGCCCACCATCAGCATATAGCGCCATACTGTAGACATTTGGGACCATCACCCAGTCATAGGCGTCTATGTAAAGCTCCATAAACCATTTATACACCTGATCTGGATGAAACCCACATAAATTCATAAAATTTCCCATAACCATAAGTCTTTTAATATGGTGAGAATACGCTGTTTGCAAGACCTCATTTATCGTATGATCCACAGGGCCAATACTTGTCGTTGCAGCCCAAAAACTTTCTGGAACATTTCTATGAGCATTAAAATAATTTGCATTACGAATCTTTGAGCCATCAAGTATATAGATAGCCCGCATATATTCACGCCAGCCAATTATTTGTCTGATAAATCCTTCAACAGAAGCAAGTGACGTGTGAGGGTTTTCTTTAACATATTCAAGAGTCTGTTCTATGACATATTGAGGAGTGAGTAAGCCTATATTTAAAACAGGAGAAAGAATGCTGTGAAAAAGTAAACCATTCTCAGTGGTGATAGCATCTTCATATGGTCCAAATGATTCTAGCTTTTCTTTCAAGAATTTCTTTAGCCAAATATTAGACTCTTGTTTTGTGACTGGATAGAAAAAGTAATCGTCATTGCCATAGTTTGTTTTAAAATATTTCTCTACATACTCCTTAGCCTCTAATACATACCTGTTTTTAGAGTGCGGGGGCATTTCTGGAAGTTCTAGTCTTTTTGGCAACTTCTTTCTATTGTCCGTATCAAAACTCCATTTGCCCCCAGTCGGTTTACCGTCTTTTTCAATTAAAATACCTAATCTTTTGCGTTGCCACTCGTAAAAGTTTTTCATTAGATATGTGCGCCCGCCTTTTTGATTAGAAAAATAATCAATCAAAATCTTCTTTTCTGTTAAGTATAGAGGTGTATCGATAATCTCATGTCGAATGTTATGTTTTACAAGAGCCTTGATCAACCTTTTTTCAAGCCAATCATCGACTGGGTCACACATCTGAATTTTCGATATATTATATTTTTTCAAAATACTGACCACGTCAGAAGTTTCTTTAAGGTCCTTGAATTCAACATACACGACTTCAAAACCCGAACTCACAAGCTCAGCTTCATAAGCTTTCATGCTTGCACGGTGTAGAACCAACTTCTGTTTATGGAATTTATATTGTGTAAAAAATAATGGTTCCTCTACAATAAAAACCAATACCCCCTTTTTGAGAATAGGGTTATTTTCAAAAAGTTGATGTGGATAAATTAGTACAGCTTCTTTCATATTATTTTTTTTGTTTGGTTCGACACTTTTTTTATTTTAAAACGGTGTGAGTATTTTAAACACAGTCTACAATTTATTGTTTGGTGGATATAAGTACATTATACCAGTTCCTCAATACCATTCTCCTACAGAAAAACACCCATATAAAATGGGTGTTTTTCGATTGCGCGCCGTAGTGAACGAAGTGAGAACTGCGATTATGGAGAACAAAGGGTATATTTACATTCCAGATTTACAGAACTCTACTCCACGGTAGTTCACACTATATCTCCAAATCAAATTATAATCTCTTGCTTAATCTCTTATATGGAACTCTATTGGTAGTAAGTCTAGGATAAACCGTGTTTAAAACATCAAACTTATTATTTTCATTATATGTAATCATAATCTCTCCTATATCCTTAATATTAAGCTTTTTTAACTCGTTATGAACATTATGAAAAAAGTTTTCTTCAATTTCTCCAGAAGACCCTAGTGTAATGAACAAATTTGTGGATCCGAGATCAAAAGCGTAATGTTCAAGCTTTTTCTTTAAGAAAGACATGAATTCTACAATATTACAATTCCCCTTATAACTCTTTAGTTGAAAGGCTCTTAATGCATCTTCGCCAAGCAAACACACGTCTGTATAATGATTTTCTTTAATATTTATCTTTAAAGATTCCAGAGAGTTTATATTATGTTTAGTTGGATTGAAGCCATCTTTCATAAAGAAACAGACCCTGCTATCTTTTGGAAAAAAGGTCAGCATCATATAGGCCACTGTAAATATTTCGACATCATCCTTATCATTCACAAGTGAGTACTGACTAGCAATCTCGTGCATTTTTTCTTTATTTCTTAAAAAATAAGGAAAATCCCCTTGCAAGAGACTTGTCTCTTCAAATATGCGCTTCGCAAGTTGTTCTCTAGAAGTGGCCTCAAAAATACGTCTGATATCCTGGACATCAAAACAAACTAGATTTAATTTTTTATGATAATAAATCATCGGAATACTTTTTAAGTGTTCCGTCCATGAGAGAAGCAAACAGATAAGTTGTGTCAACGATACTCTTATAAAGCATAAAACTTTCATCTGCAAACTTGTTTAAAGTCTCATCGAACTTATTTTTGTCTTTCTTAAGTTCGTATAATGCCGCTTCGCCAAATGGACCTCCATGAACACCAGAAGACATATTTGTATACTCAATCAACCTTTCTAATAAGTACTCTTTTTTGTATCTCTTTATAGTCTCATTTTTCTCGTTATTGTTATTTTCTATCAAGTAATGGAAAATCTTCTCAATACGAAAACCTTTGGCAACTTCTCTTATTTCATTATTATGATCACCCTTTGTACTCCATTTAGTTTCTTCTGGATAAACTATCTTTTTGTAATTAATAACTTTATCTACAGACTCTAAATCTTCATTGGCTCTAAGCGACTGGTAATAGGCTTCACCTGCAGAATCGGTATCTTCGTTTAAAGCTTTAACAAATATGTATAAGTGCCTAAAGCTATGCTCAATCAAGGATCTGAATAAAATTGAAGCAGAATAAGGATCGCCACTTTTACATGAAAATAAAATAGTATTTATCAAATAACCACTCTTTGGAACAAAAGAGACCACTGCTTTGCCCGTATATTTAAACTTACTCTTACTTAAAGACTCTATGATAAATGGTAGAGATGTCTGAATTTTTTTAGACAAGTTTTCATTTAAGACAAAATTTTCATCAATAGTAGCCATAATTTTGTAGCTTTATATACTAATGACTACCCTTAGTTTGCTTTTCAAGCCTATCTATAATTTTGTCCTGGTTTGATTTTATCTCATTCAACAAATCCTTATTTTCATTTAACAAAACAGAACGTTCTTCAATCCTACTTTCATATTCTTTATACGTAACTGAAGAAAATCTAAAAGAATCGATGATAATTTGAATGAAAACCAATATAACAACTATCAAGACTGCGTAAATGATAGTCTGGGTAGAATTATATCTTCTGTCGGTATGCTCATTTGCCTTTGCAACAGCCCCGTTATAAACATCCTTGTTATTTTTAAAATTTATTGGAGACATATATTTTATAGTGATAAATCAGGACACACAATTTTAAGAGCAAATTGATGAACTCTACCTGTTTTATTATCGATAACAACGACCATCGGTATCCTTGGACCCCCACCTAGAGATATAACATTTGGATCTTGCTGAATGTCTAAAAATACTAAACCATCAACAAGTGTTAGGTCCCCGCTCAAACCAGCTGGACCTGCAATCTTTTGTAATCCTTGCTGAATCTTTTCTTTATTGTTTTGAAAAAAATTATTCATGTATGTATTTAGTTAAATTTTCTGATAATATCCTTTTCCTCATGGTTTAATTCATACAAATCCATAACCACTTCGTCTATTTCAAGTTCTAGATCTTTTGCATCGTTACTATCAGACTGTTTTAACTCAATAATCTTTTTAACAATATCAATAATATATTTTTGTTTATTTTCATTCGCGACCACAATAGGAATCTTTTTAATTTCATTACTGTTGATCCTCAAATAACCTCCAGCGAGCGAGAGCGAACTAAAATAAGTTTTGTACCACCAAGAAATGAGCTTTGAATTTAGAATACCTAGAAGATAGAGAAGATCGATTTTATCATTATCTAGAATAATTGTTGTGGATTTTCCTGCTATATATTCTCCATTATCATAAAAAACTTCTAATCTCTTTGACATACCAGCAATAATGAGTTTCCTACCACTACTCTGCTTAAAACGGTTTGGTAATAGTTCAATTAGCTTTTCATCCAAGGCTATTGGTTTATCATAAGAATCCTTAATATACTGTGTTCTCTTGTTTCCCCACAAAGAAACGTAAGGGTCTATGGTTCCAGAGTTTATTAATTTTTTAAATTTGTCATCGTCTGTATTTACCTCTTTAATAATTTCTTTTAGTTGATATGCTTCATTTACAGTCGCTGCACCCAGAACTAAATTATTAACTTTTTCAAGCGGAGGGTTTTTTGAAATCTTAACAATAACCTCTAATTCTTGAGGTTTAATAAAATATCTATCCCAATAGATATCTGCATAAAATAAGGAATGCGGCACTGTATTTATTAAGTCATATTGCTCAATGTCTTTCATTTTTGTCAAAATAACACTCGAGCCAACATTTATCGAGTTGGACACTTGAAAAACTATAGGGTATACACTAGCCTCTTTAAAGACATTAACATCTGAATAATCCCTTATATATTTTATGTTTTTTGTTTGCATGTACGATCTAATAGATTCTGAATATTTCGCGGCAATTAATTTATTTGGAACAATATAGGAAAGATTTCCATAATTACTCAAAAACTTTATTCCTTGCTCTATAAAAACGACAAATAAGTCCCAATTACCACTTGCACATTTATATTGTGATGTATAAAACTCTCGCAAGGCAGGATCATCTCTTACCATAGTTTCAGAATCTACATATGGTGGGTTCCCGATGACAACGTCAAACTTTTCTTCCATTCCAAACATCCATTCAGGATCAAACCAAGAATTTGAGTGGTTACTGAATGGATCCCAAAGAGTCAATTTTTGAGTCAATTCACCGATATTTGAGCCGAAAGCTGACAAAGCTTTGTTAAGAATACTTTTTTGAGCATTCGTGAATTTTAACTTCATTTCATTCTTTCTGTGACTATTACACGAGAAGTAATCTGACATTATTTCAGATAATTCTACTATGCCAGAATGATCATCAAACATGCTAATTTTTTCTGATCTAGGTAGACCAATTAAGGTATTTGCACACACAAACTTAAAATCCAAGTTAGGTAAGGGTTCAATTCCCCTATTCGGCTTGTCATCATATATTTCTGATTCAACAACCAAAGTAAGAAAACATCTCAAACGAGATACGTCTACGGCGATAGGCTGAATATCCACCCCGAAGATTGAATTCTTTATAACATCAAGCTTTCTTGTGTAATCAAATGGATTGGAATGGACTTCATTAATTATTTTTTGCTTATATAACTCTGGTACCCCTTTTAATTTATGATTGAGCCATAATTTACAATCTGGATCTATAGATTTTAAGATGAAAACAATTTTCTGCAATGCTCCTATTGGGTAGGCTCCAGAACCACAAGCTGGGTCAAGGAGTCTTAAAGACTCTATCGCATCAACAATCTTTTGCTTCTCGCTATCAGTTAAAGGGTACTCTACATCGTCATTCAAATCATAGCTTACAAGAGCAGATATTTTATTTATATCAATATCTGTCTTTATCTTAAGATACTCAATGAGAGACTGATCCACCATATATTCTACAATTTGGCGTGGGGTATAAAAACTACCAGTTCTTTTACGCTCGCTACCTCCCGTTTCTGGATTAATTTCAGCAAGAAGGTTTTCAAAAATTCTACCAAGCATTTCTGGGTCAACAGAAAGTTCCTGGTCAAACGCTGTATTTTCATCGATAGTAAAATTGTATGTTTCCAACAACCCAAAGAAATCTCTAAACCAGACATCATTAACTTTGAGAGTATTTATATATTTTGAAGCAAAGGTTCCACGATCTAACTCATAATAGTCATCTAACTGCGGATTAAAAAGTCCACCATTGAGATAAGGGACCTTATCAAACAAATCATTACGGATATCTCGAGAATCAATACTAGTGTTTAGTACACCAAAAAATAAAGGCTCCAATATTTCATGGTAGTAATTACTATGAACAACCATTGAGGAAAGAAGTTCATCTGGGATTAATTGTCCAGCAACAGACTTCTTTTGCTTCAAAAACCAACAAAACATAATACGACCAATTAGCCTGACGGCAAAACTTTTACGAATATTCTGATCTTCTTGCGATACTCCAGGGAGACTCAAGTAATTAGCTTGTTTTGAAATAAGTTCATCAAAGTATTTAGCTACCTCGAGATAGAATTGCTTATTAACGACCTCTACAGAAAACCTACTCAATAAATCTTCACTGTTTTTTACTTTCCCTTTTTTGATCAACTGTTGCTGTGGTGTGTTAACCTTTGCATTAACACCTAAATAAAATGAGTATCTTCTTGCATTAGAATACTTCCTTACCGCTTTATTCTTCTCATTTAGATCTAGAGATATAGTTAAGTAAGATAATCTGTAATTATCTGATTGGTTTTTGAATACTACCAAAGCTCGATGTATCCAGTGATCGGCAAGGATCTTAAAAGCATCAGTAGCAATAGCAATCCTGGGATCATTTTCTCTCTCGTGATCCATCTCTAAAACATACAAATCCAGCGACTCACAAAAACCCAAGATTTTTGCTTTTGTAATCTCTTTATACCTATCTTTTTTGATTAGAATATCCTCTTCCTTCTCTACAAAATCTTCTGGTAGGAAGTCCTTTGCGAAGTGAAGAAAATGTTCAGATTGATACTTTTCATTAAATTTCATCATGCTATTAATTCTTCGGACAATACGATTAATTTACCGTGATCGTTCGCCCTATCTGCTGTCTGGAATATACTTTCTAGATATTTATTCGGCACAAGCTCACGGAGGGTCTGTAATGCACCGTCTGGATTAATTTTATCTATCTTCAAATCAGCCATCTCTTTAAGAACTCCCGTAGGAAAACCGTCTAGGTCTTTAATAACTCTTATAAGATCAATGCATAGGTCTTTAGCCTGTGGGTATATTTCAGAGAGTAACTTAACCTTATTAAGGGCATCCTGTCTTCTCTTGCTATCAATTGGTGCTTTAGTATTCTCTTTAAAAATATGCTCTTTCGCCATCTTGTATATTGGATCGAAATTAATACTTGTAGCAAAAGGTTTCTCATCATCCCTCATATCATCAAAGAGAGGTAATGCGACCTGTGGAGAAACAATTTTTACAGTTTCTGGAGTCTCACCAAAAGCAAAGACATAATTTCCGCTCTTCTTTGCAAAAGCTACAACACCAGAAATTTTTCCTTTTCTAGCTATTCTGGATCTATAAGGTATCTCTGCTACCCTCTTCATAATTGCAGTATCATCTTTAATCTTGAGCCAAGTATTTCTATATGGAGCATCCCAGGACAGACTCTCATTTTTAGAGTTCTCTTCCTTATACTGCTTCGCAAAATAGTTTTTAAGGTCTTCATCTGACGTAAGCGTCTTTGTATCTTCTCCCAAAAGAGTGTGAATAAGATCCATCTTTAGAGTGGAGATGGCTTTTGTTCTTGTCTCTTGTTCACCTGTTAGCGTAGGGAAAAAGTTAAAGATATAGAGTTCATCGAATACCTTTTTGTTGATACGGTTTATACGTCCAACTCTCTGGATGACACGAGTAGGGTTATACGGAATGTCATAGTTAATGATCGTACCAGCACGGTGAAGGTTAAATCCTTCCGAAATAGCGTCTGTAGCTATAATGAGATCAAAATCGTCTGATTGCTTTGAAGTATCCAGTCCTGCATCAAAGTTTTTTCTGATCACCTCCTTATTTGCATCAGAAGCATCCTCGGAGCTGTATTTCAAAACACGCATCATCCCATCTTCACTCAATCTTTCATAGATATAATTAGCGGTATCAGAAAATTCAGTAAAGATAATTATTTTTCTTTGTTTATTATTTTTTATAGATTCAGTTATCTTACCCCTCAAGAATTCATACTTTGGATCATTTTCATTATTTTTCCATTCTGCCTGGATACCTTTCAATAGTTCAATATCCTTTTTAAGATCTTTTTCAAAATTAACGTCTATCTCTTCTACAGGAATTCGCATAAGCCCCTTATCTTCAAGTCTAGAGAATAATTCCTCTCTTTCACCATCTTCCATTTCATTAAGATCCTCCACATCTGGAAGCACTCCCTTCTTAAATATTGGCACCTCTTTTCGATTGACATACCAATCAAGCATTATCTCTGATGAATTGATCATGTTCTTAAGAGAGATGTTGAACGCTCCTACAGAACTCTCAAAACGCCTAACGAGAAGCCTTCGCATAAACCGAGCAACGTTTGCCTGTCCCTGTGTAATACGTTGAATTTTTTCTCCTATAGACATTCCATCTTCATCATCCTCACTTTCGGCAAGCTTCCTTATAAAATCTGAACCCGCACGAATGTAACTTGCTGGTTTGTATCGCGCACCGATAAAGCTCGTGCTTCGATCTTCTGGAGCAATCTTCTCTAAAGTATTTACATATAAATCAAACATATCCCCTAGGTCATACTCTAGTAATTCTGGATCTCTGACCTTTGCAAAAGATACACCTTGAGCCTTTAAGTCGTTTTTATAATCTTCAATTTCCTCGAGATCCAGTCTAGATCTACGAATAATGAGAGGCTCTATCATCTTTCTTAATTCATCAGCAATCGCGTGTAATTCAGTCCTAACTTCAATGTTTTCTGCATCTGTTGCTGTACTACTTTTTCTTATTTCCTTTCGGATCGCTTTATATCGCTTAAAGAGCATATGGAATGACATACTCAAGTTTTCTACCGTCCTAATTGTCGACTGTCCTGGTGTACTGAATAGCTTTATAAGGGCGTAGATGTCTTTAGGGTCATTGTTAAATGGAGTAGCAGACAAAGCCATCACATAATTACCAGCACAAAGTTGGTGAAGTATTTTGTAGTTTTCAGTGTCTTCGTTTCGATGTTTGTGAGCTTCATCAAGAATGAGAAGGAGTTTACCGTCCCTATTTCCATGTCTATCTAGTGCTTCTTGAATTTTTCCAGTTGAATATACAAAACCTTTAAAATCAAACTCTGACATGTAATCTTTCCATTGAGTTTCAAGGTGTGGAGGTGCAACGATAACAGTAGTCATCCCGAGGTTATGAGCTATAGCAGATGCCACTATACTTTTACCAAGCCCTACCACATCAGCAATGATCACCCCACCGAACCTTTTGATACGATCGATACCGAGGTTAATAGCATCCTTTTGATATTTTAGATCTGAAAACTTTCCACCAGTAATATGCTTCGGTGTTTTCATATCCTCAATTTCAGTTACGGCAAAATATTCTGCAAGAACTTTGTAGTACATGAGAAGCGGATCTGGTAAAGAGTACAGCCAAATTCTATTCTTAATCTCTTTGACAAAGTTTTCTGACGACTCAAGATCGGTAATTACAATGTTGTCTGGATTATTCCAGTGATCCTCAAACATTTTTACGTGATTTTGGTAATAGTGATTTTCCTGGAGGATAATATTATGCTCGCCCTGTCCCTTTAATCCAGAGAAAGTTAGGTTACTTGAACCCATAATGATCATTCCAGGCGTAATACCGTTTGTAGAAAATTCTTTTTTATTATGAAGTATGTAAAATTTTGAATGATTAGCTTGAGCAGTCTTCTTGATCTGCAAACTCCCATCTATTATTTTGTCTAGAAAAATCTTAAAGGCATCTTGTGATTCTTCATTATCAAAATAATCAGTGTCGTTAAATATCTTTGAAAAGTTTTCAATATAATCTTCCTTCACGCCAGATCTAGAATTAACACGAGTTTCTACAACATGGGAGTCGAAGTTCACATCTTTCATTGTAGAAACCTTATCAATAATTTTCTTATCAATATCCATTCCTACCAAGATCCTAATCTCTTTGTCTTTCAGTTCATTATGAAGGTCTTTGAAGCCAGAAAAATAGAAATATCCCACAAGAGCATCTACCCGATCACAGTTAGGGAGTATGCTTTTTAGGTTCGATGACAGTGTATTTGTACCTTCATTAGTTATAGACGACATTTGGACATTTTAGCACTTTACAGCTCAAAAATACAGGTTTTTAGCTCGTAAATGAAGACATTCTAGCTATGGGTTTACGGGAGGTAATTTCGCAATTTTTGGAGTTTCTTTTGAAGCCAACTCTGGTTTAGATTTTTTAGTTCATTATAACGAAGAGACACCTGGCAGATTATCCTCCTAATATGCTTATTGTTTGGTATCTTATTTTCTTGATCCGTAGCTCTGAAAAGCTCAAGTACATAGTCAATCCCCTTATCTGGATTTGCCTCTGCAAAATCAAAAGATGTGTAAATTATTCCCTGGATATAATCAACAAAACCAGTCTCCATCCATACCGAGGGTCGATAGGTACCAAACTGTAACTTATGGGTCCTCATTGAGAGGATTAAATCATTGATAAAATTATATGACTCGCCCGCCGATTCCTCTGGTATATCGCAGTTGGGGCACTTTAGATCCTTTTCATAGGCAATAAAAAATTGTCCACATTTCTTACATTCATATTCTGCTGTGCGGATATGGTAAGTCATTTATTATTTGTGTGATCTCTAACTCTGTCATTTTTAACAAGCTCATAGATATCTTCATCTAAATCATATTTAAGACTCAAAAACCACCAGATTAGTATTGCTACAGGGAGAGTAAGGACAGCCATCAAGATTAATAAGCAAATAAATGATAGAAAATCGGCAAAGGTATGAAACTGATTTCCATAAAGGACCTTTATTGTTGCAAGCGTCCCTAATAATAATGCACATGAAATAAATCCAAACGCCTGGAGCACATCAACATGTTTCTTTATTTTTTTATTGTTTTCATTCATAAATTTAGTAATCGAGAATATCAAGAACATCTCCGTATTTTTCACGAAATTGTTCATGTGTCATATTCATTTTTTTCCTGTACCCTTCAAGTTTTTCGTAATTAGAAAATTTCATAGCAATTTTGCCTCCCAATATAAAAATAATGCACACCGATACCAAATCAAAACCTCTATAAAAATTAAAACGAGCATCTTCGTCTCCAATACTAAAAAATAGAACGGCTAAACCAACAATTAGCAAGTACTGGAAAAAGTTCTTCCAAAATACTTTGTCTGTTGTTGGTAATCCTTCTTTTTTGTGTACCATAATTTAAGCAACCAAAAAGCCCATTACATGAGTCAGTGACTTTCGTCACTCGTACCAGTTTCCCGATACGGCCGATCAGAGCAAACCCCATATAATGGGTTCTTTGGCTCTGATCGGAGCTTCTTTCACCATGCCACCGATTGCTCGATGGTTTAGGCTACTTTTGGACTTATTTAGTTGTATATCAATGATAGCATGTTACTCCCCGCCGATAAACACTATTCTTTGTTTTAGGGTAAAATATAACCATGAAGAACCAAGACCTATGTAAAGTACTCCAAAATAAGTCCTTGATAAGAGATTTCCTGTCTGGCCTAGTTGCCGACTCCCAAGTACACAAGTCATCGGAGTTTATAATCCCTTACCTTACTATAAAAAACCTAGCACCTAAAAAATCAGAAGTTAAAAGTATCCTTACCCTTCTATCGGGGGAAGGTGTGGTAAATATCATAGGTGTAGCATCCAATATATCGGAAAAAATATTCCCAACTAATTTTCTCGATATGGAGCTATCTCATGACCTTCATGCTAGCACCATTGAAGCTGTAAAAGTAAAAATAGATAGAAGTAAGATAATTAAAGTGTTAAATGCTGTAGAGGAAGCCTTGGAGACAAAGAGTACACCAGTAATTTTAAACTTATCTCGACGAGGAAGATTATATAGATTTATTAATAACCAAGAAGAATTCCACTCAATGATGCCTCGTAGTCTCGACTACAGAATAATTGAATATTTTGCAAAACATCGATCTGAGCATTTATCTGCCAAAGAACTGGCTAATATCCTGGTAATTAAAAAGATAGATGAAGATAAGAAAACTCTTCCAGAGAAACGTATCAGTGATAGAATACGTGCAATTAAAAAGATTATCTTAAAAAAGTTCACTGGGATTGATCCAGACAGCTTCATACCTCACGCTAATGAAAATAATGGATATTGCCTCGGGAAAAATATAAAAATTAAGATTTCAGATTCTTAAAACTCCTACTTGTTTATAACTTCCTCCAAAGCCTTATAGTAAGGGCTTTTTTTATGCCAAAAACGTAGACGTTGAGGGTGTTTTGAGCCAGTACTTCCTTAATACAATCTAAGCATGCTGGGAACAAATAGCCCTAGCAAAAGGTCGAAAGACTCCATCATGCTTACCTATCAACAAATCGAAAAATTTCAACTGATCTACAAAGAAGTGGTCGGTGAAGAAATATCCAAAGAAGACGCACTACTTCAAGGTGCGAAGCTTGTTCGATTGATGGAGATTATTTATCAACCAAGTAATAACACACAACAATTATCACAACCGACAGAAATTAGTAACGAAAAAGAATTATCAAGTAAAAATTAATCAAATGAATAAGAAGGAAATAGAAAAAATAATCCAGGAGCAGTCAATAAAACTCTGGGGTAAGGAATTATGTAACGATTGCTCGGATGCTATATATCGAGACCTAATGAATACCCTACCCGACATTATCCGCATCCTTATCCAGGAACAACACAAAATATCAGAAAAACATGACTAAAGAAAAAAATACATCGTCCGAATTAATAGAACTCATTCAGTATGACGCAGACAACTTTCTTAAAAGAAAATTAACCGAGGAAGAATTAGATAAGGTTCTCGAAGACTGCTGTGAAAACCTTATCTGGATAATCCAGAAAAGTCTTACGGAAGTGGAAGAAAAAAGAAAATCCAAAAAGAAACTAAAAAATGAAAAAAATATCAACAATACTATCTGAAAAAACAACCATTAAGGAAGCTTTATTCAAGCCTCTAGGGACAAGAGACTTAATCGAAATCCTTGATTTAACCATCAAGAAGGATGATAACAATAAAGTAGTCACATTCATCGGCTGTCTATTGGCATATACAGAAGATAGCCAGATTAATATCTCATTCAACGGACCCTCTTCAACTGGTAAGTCTTACATAGCCCTAGAAGTAGCAAAATTGTTCCCCCAGGACGATTTGGTAAAACTCGGAAATTGCTCAAAGACAGCCTTCTTCCACGAGCAAAGTAAGCACGATAAAGAGACGAACACCTTCGTTGTCGACCTATCCAGGAAAATACTGATCTTCACGGATATGCCCCACACAGGCCTCCTGGAAAGTCTTCGGTCCTTCTTATCACATGACCAAAAGATAATGATGTCGAAGATTACGGATAAGAATAAGAAGGGTGGATTGAGTACAAAAAATGTTGCTCTAGTAGGCTTCCCTTCTGTAATCTTTTGTACCGCTGGATCAAAGATGGATCAGCAAGAAATGACGAGATTTATTCTTTTAAGTCCAGAAGTAGACCAAGAAAAACTACGGGCTGGTATTGCTAACGCCATCACCAAAGAGTCCGACAATGATAAATACAGAGAATGGCTTGAAAACAACCCCGATAGAAAATTACTTAAAGAAAGAGTCCTCGCTATCAAAAAGGAGAACATCAAAGAAATAAAGATAGCCAATATGCAGTTAATTCACGATAGATATCTTTCCCATGACCGTAGAGCACAACCAAGACACCAGAGAGATATTAAGAGGCTAATATCTATAGTAAAAGGCTTCGCTCTTCTAAACTTCTGGTGGAGAGATAGGGAGGGTGGCACAATTATAGCAGACGATGAAGATATAAATGAGGCTATAAAACTTTGGGATGAAATATCGACATCTCAAGAGTTAAATATCCCTCCGTACATTCATAACATCTTTACCAGAGTAATTGTTCCAGCATTTATTGAAAAAAATAAAGGCAAAAAAGAGAAAGTGGGACTTACTAGAATTGAGATTATGGCAAAACACTATGAAGTGTTCGAGATCAGAATAAGTCTAGATGCTTTACGCCTAGATATTATTCCAACTCTTCATAGTGCGGGATTGATTATAAAAGATAAAGATAAAAAGGATGCGCGAGTCGAGCTCATCTCCATAACAGATACAAACCTAGACAAAAAATAATAGTGTGGAGAGCCGTGGAGTAAACGATACAAAGGAAGATAAAGACTCTCTATCTCAATTGATTTAGGTTATCCCGAAAATACCGCATATGTCTAGGTACTACTACCCTAAAGCAAGAAACACCACAGAAAAGACACCGAGTATAAGTATCTTCTGGTTAAATCAGAATCACTACTTATATATCAAAAAACAAGGAAGTATCTCCTGGCGTAGACAAGGAGTAGTGACTGGACCAGTTTGGTTCAGTATCAAAGTAGATAATCCAGAAAAGTCATATATACGCTTTTCCTATATAAGTAAGGAAAAGATGGATTACATCTACAGATTAACACCTGTCCCGTGTTTTCTTGGAAGCTATAGATGGTACTTCGAGTGTGGAGCTACACGGAACGGTGACTACTGCGGAAATAGGGTCGGCATCCTATACTTAAACAACAACAAATTTATGTGCCGTAAATGTTCAAATCTTTCCTATCAAAGCTGTAACGAAAATAAGCTTTTTAGGAAGATTCCCTACCAGATCATTACCCGAACAAATAAGGCAGATAAGATTAAATCCACAATGAGAAAAAAGACCTATAAAGGCAAGCTAACAAGAAAGTCCAGGAGAGTTAAAGAGATCATGGGATCAATAACAGAAGAGGATATCGCAAATGCAGAAGTCAGTTTATTCAAAAATTAACAATTAACATTCAATCCAAAATGAACTATAATGTATCTATTGACCCAGTTAAATATGCCGTGCATCAGAGGTTTTTTTGTTGCAAAAATAGCGACCCGAAAGGGGCGGTCTGCCACTATTCTTGCAATCCTCTGGATTACGGTTTAGCTGGGTCAATCAGACCGTCCCTTTCGGGTTTTAGTTTGTTAGGTTTAAAAACAATATGAACACACAACAAAATATAAAAATTAAATACTTCGTCTATGCTCGTAAATCTTCCGAGGGTGAGGATAGACAAGTTCAGTCAATAGAACGACAACATGACGAAAATAAAAAGATCGTCTCTCGATATGGTTTAAAAGTAGTAGATAGTTTTTCTGAAAGCAAATCAGCAAAACTTCCCTACAATAGACCAGCATTTAGTGAAATGATCCGTAGAATAGAAAAAGGTGAAGCTAATGGAATTGTCTGTTGGCACCTTAACCGCCTTTCCCGTAACCCACTCGAGAGTGGAATACTACAACAACTTTTAGCAGACGGAAAAATACAATCAATACAGACAAAGGAGAAGGAGTACTTACCTTCTGATAATGCAATCGTTATCAGTGTGGAAAGCGGTATGTCTAGTCAATACAGTAAAGACTTATCAAAATCAGTGAAGAGTGGTGTTGATAAGAAAATTAGCAAAGGTTATGCCCCGATACTTGCACCACTTGGATATCTAAATACTAAAAGTGAAGCGCGTGGAGATAATTACATCATTAAAGACCCTGAACGATTCGATCTTGTTAAAAGAACCTGGAAATTAATGCTTACTGGTGAATATACTATTCCGAAACTTTTAGAGATCGTTAACGACGATTGGGGTTTGAGGACTAAAAAGACCAGAACTCGCGGAGGTGGGCCTTTAAATAAAAGTACTATGTATAATATTTTCACAAATATATTTTATACAGGACTTTATGTTTATAGAGGAGAGACAGAAAACGGTAAACACGATCCAATGATTACCCTGGATGAATTCGATAAAGTACAAAACCTTCTAGGAAGGTACGGTAGACCTCGAGCAAAGACTCATGCATATGCTTTTACTGGAATCATGACGTGTGGAGAATGCAGTAGCTCAATTGTAGCTTGTGAGAAAACAAAAATGATAAAGACCAAAAATGAATTAAAGGATTTCACTTACTACTATTGCTCCCACAGGAAGAAAGGCACTGAAAAGTGTACCCAGAGAACCCATATCCCCCTAGAGAAGATAGAAAATATGATAAAGGAGGAGTTGGGAAAGTACACGATATCTGAAAAATTTAGAAGATGGGCTTTAGAGGTTCTACACGAGGAGCATTCAGAAGAAGCGGCCGAACGAGAAGCTATCTATAAGACACAGCTACAAGCCCTAGAAACGTCCCAGAAGGAGCTTGATACCTTAATTAGCATGAGGATGCGTGATCTTATAAATGATGATCAATACGCCTCTAGAAAAAGAGAACTCACAGAGACAATAGCCGTACTTAAACAGAGAGTATCCGAGACTCAAAGCAGGGCTACTAATTGGTTAGCATACACAGAGCAAACTTTTGATTTTGCACACACTGCAAAAACAAAGTTTGAGGACCCAAATACTACTCTAGAAGAGAAGAAATCTATCTTCATGGCACTTGGTTGGAACTACGTGATGAAAGACGAAAAACTCCTTATTTCTCAATGTAAATGGTTAATTCCAATTGCAGAAAAAAGAAATATTGTAGAACAGGAAATTAGTCGGTTGGAACTGGAAAATAACCTTACTACACAAAGACAAAACACCTCTTTCGAGGTGCTTCGTCCAATGATGCGCGGCTGATGGGTGTTGATCCCACGGCCTCCCACGTGACAGGCGGGTGCTCTACCGTTGAGCTACAGCCGCGTATTTCTTAATAAACCTTTCAAATACAAGCTTCTTTCTGTTCAAAAAAAGCTCGTATCGCCCATTATACACAATTCCATATAATTTTAAAGAGTCTTGGGTGCCGAATAGTAATCTCCCATATTTTGCAGATTTTACCTTAAACAGTGAGCCCCCTTTCAAACCCTTCGTTTTTAGTAGGGATAGAAGCTCTTTTAGAAAGATAAATGAGCAGCTCGTAAACACTACCTGTAAAACAAGTGTCTTTTTTGTACGATCTTTTCGCCTACCTTCCCATACGCTTCCATCGCCATCGAAATATCCTCTTATGAAGTCTTTGGTGTAAGCCTCAGGAATCTTTGGAAGCCTGATTCGGTGAGTTTTATTTTCAATTAGTCCTAGTCTCCTTAGATCTTCGAACAATTCCTTACTACCTATTTGCAGTCTATAGGCAGTATTACCTTTTACTTGTTTTTTATATAAATTTATCTTGTGGTCAGATCTCATAGCCTCTCTTATTTTGTAGACAATTTCCTTATCCATAACTTGCAAAGAAACGAAATGTGTATTTCTTTTAGTTTTAATGATATTTCCATCTGCATATAAAAATCCTAGGACGTACGCCATATTGTGTGACCACCTCTTGAAAAATAACTTATTGTAAGTTCTGTGTATAGGCATGTGACAGTGTATTATACTATACAGAATAAATTAAAATTATATGTTTTCAAAGCAAAGAGAAAGGCCAGCCCGCGGAATGCGAGCTGGCCTTGAATCCCCATGAAGTGCCTATCCCCTCCCTGTCGTCGTCGTTGTGGTCTCCCAATTCTGATTCGGAAGCACCTTCTGTTTGAAGATTTCCACGGTGTAAATCGGGATGATCTCGTACGTGCCGGGATAGAGCGTGAAAGTCGCGGAGCCATTGGACGCCGCTAACACCTCCGTCTCGCTGACGATTACCCCGCCTTGCGACTGGATGATCACGAACTTCGTCGGCTTGATAGCGGGAACACCATACACATCCGAGGACGTGGCGCTGGCGATGACGGTCATGTTGTGAGCGAAGTCCAACCGCGCATGCAGGAGCGAAACTCCGCTCGTGCCCTGGTTGTTGTAGGTCGCACTCAGAGTGATCACCGGATTCGGCACATTGTTGAGGGAGTCGTCGTAAAACGACATGTTCTCGATACCGACGTTGGTAAGACCGCTCACGTTCGAGGGCACGATCATCTTCCCCTTTTCTTTAACCGAGTATGCCACCTGGGTAAAGTTTCCGCTCGCGTCGCGATAGGAAACCATCAATTCCGTTCCCCACCCGGCAAGTGCCGATTGGAAATACAGAGCATCTCTTTGAGTTTCAACATTTCGCCAGTCGGTGACGTTGTTGTTCACGTCACGAACGAGAAGTGTCGCCCACTGTGCACCTGCAAACGGAATACGGATGTAGTCCGAAAGGTGCATGATGACTGGCTCACTCGGGAGTTTCCACGTCGCGCCGATTTTTTGAAGCTGGCCCGAGCGGTTACCCCAGAAGAGATTGCCCCACTGGTTATCGTTGATGGTCACATACGTGGAGATCCGATCTCCGGTGTTTGCGACATCGAAAGACGTTGATGTGCTCGAGAGCTTCGCGAGAAGTTTTCCGAGATCGGCCTCGTCCTTGTAGACGTAGCCACTGTTCGAATTGCTGTAGAGCATGGTTGCCGAGCTGTGGCTCAGGCTACCGTGCGCTGTCTGCATAACCGCGAATGCGGTGAGCATTTCCTTCGAGCTGATGGGCAGCGACGCCGGGATCGTCTGCGCGGACGCAGGCGAAACGAGGATCGCGACGAGTGCGATGATGAGGCTGAGCAGTGTGTGTTTGTTTTTCATGTGTGCGGATTTGGTTTTGGTTGTTTTTCTGATTTGCTGGATGGTTGGTTGTTTTTCTGATTGTTCAGAGGATGATGTTTGTCGTTCCGATAACATGGTGGAGCACTTGCTTCGGTGCGGCCGCAGTCTCTTCGACTTTGGTCATTTCCAGATCAAGTGGTTTGGGTGTGGGTTGCAGGAAGAATGCAGCAATTGCCGTCACAAGGACTGCAATGGATGAAATGCCCGCAATTTTGGTTTTTTTCATGGGTATTATGTTTTGAATGAGCAGCTTTCGCCCCACCATTTCGGTGAAACAAAAAACGAGGCATCAGCCTCATCAATTACAATTATAGCACACCATATCTCTATCTGTCAAGCTCTAAAACGCCTACAAATAAGGCTTAAATATCCCTTTTATCTCCTCAAAACACTTATTCAAATCATCATTCATCACCCTGTAACTGAACTTATCCTTATCCAACATCTCCTTCCTCATTGTTTCAAGTCTAGTATTTATCTCCTCCTCAGTACTTTCTCCCCTCTTCTTCATCCTTCTCACCACCTCTTCCTCATTCGGCGGTAGCACAAAAATATCAATGACTTTGTTATATAAATTTTTATCAAGTTTTTCCCGAATATGATCTACCCCTTGAATATCTAAAACTAAAAGCGGATGCTTTCCAGAATCAAGTAATCTTTCTAACTCATGCTTAGGTAATCCGTATTTCCTTCCGTGCACATTCGCCCACTCAAGAAAAAATCCTTCTTCAATTTTCTTTTCAAATTCGCCATGAGGATAGAAGTAGTAACATTCACCTTGAACTTCACCTTCACGTGGAGCACGAGAGGTTGCAGTGATTGCTCGAGCCAACTTGTCCCCCATTTCTTTCAAAAGCATTTCAACCAAAGTAGTCTTGCCGGTTGCAGACGGTGCAGCGATTACGAATATATTAGGTTTGTTTGTGGCCATATATTAATATACCACAAAAAATTGGTGTCGAGGGTGGGAATCGAACCCACGACCGCAGCTTTATGAGTGCTGTGCTCTACCGACTGAGCTACCTCGACATGGACTTCAATATAATATAAGGAGGGCTTTATTACAACTTAGAATAAGGATTTAACCCTATTAACATCGTCTGGAGAATTAAGCATTTCCCACATATTTAGCTTGTGTAAATATAGCGGAGTACTCGTTTCTTTGGAGAACTTCATAATTGTATGTGGCAATCCAAATTCTTTACCGTCTTTTATAGAAACCATCTCTCTATTAAAGATTTCTTTTTTAAGTTTATACATCCCACTATCACGGTTTACTAGAATTTCCGGATTGTGATTTTCATTTATCGTTACCGCCTCAGTTAAGTAATTATCTTTTTCCTCTAAACTTAATTCTCCTATTTTAGGTGCTTTTGGAACTACACCCGTTCCCCACTCAAGCTGTGACATGAATTCTATATCAGCAGTTGAATACAGATCGTCACCCATCATCGATATAAATTCTTCACCTATCTGATCCTTAACCTGCCATAGAGCATGTGCAGTTCCCAAAGTCTCTTTTTGCTCCACAAAAAAAATTGGTTTTGGAAAATTTAACGACATTATATGATCCACTATCTTTTCCTTCATATGACTTACCACAATAAAAACCCTCTCAACATTTTCAGGAAGTGCTTCCAATTTATGTTGCGGCAGTGTTTTCTCTCCAATCTTGATAAGTGGCTTCGGAATATCCTTAACCAAATCACCCATTCGGGTGCCTTTTCCGCCACAGAGAATCACCACATCAATTTTTCTTAAGTCCCTCATTTCTTGTTGCGGGGCCCGGATTTGCACCGGGGCCTAGAGGTTATGAGCCTCTCGAGCTGCTGCTACTCTACCCCGCTATGTTTAGCCATAGCTAGGTTACAAATTATACATAATAAGTTTCAAAAATCAACCCTAGACAAAGTAGAATTCATCGAAAACATTTTTAAATCGACTGATGGTTCTCCTGGCCTCATCATAAGTTAATTCATAACTTGCACCTTCATGCGCCAAAATATTTCTAATCTTATGTGCTCTCCATGCATCATCCAGTGTGTTAAAGCTAGCTGGGTCCACTGATTTTAACTTGTCAGCAATGGTGTCGCCTTGAAATCCAATTTGCTCTAACATGTCATATAAAAGAATATCCGCTTCAAGAATCGCTAATCGCCAATCGGATGGATTATGTGATTGCATATATTTTTCTATTCCGTTCCATTGTTCAGTTCCTGCACTTGCGACAGTTGCAAAGCCAGATGTGCTGGAAGACGTAGGATTTTGTGCGCTAACTATTCCTCCACCAAAGTTGGTGCCTCCTTGCGAAACTAGCTGGTAATCTTTGTATTTAAGAGCATCGACTATTTCCTTTTTTCTGAACTTTGCATAGTATGCGGCCATAATAAACATTACGGTCGCAAAAATAGATAGAAAAGTCAGAGTATTAATTGATTGAACAAGTATATGCCCAAACCATGTAGTAAATTGATTCCACGTATCCGTAAAATAGGAATCTCCCGCACTTGGTCCAGCAAAACCTTTTATAACTGCGTAGATCAAGCTGATAAATGCAAGAATAACTAGTATCCAGAAAATAGCGGATTCTGGATCGCCAAAAATTGGGCCAGCTGGTGCTTTTTCTTTACCAGGTTTACCACCGCCTTTTTTAGGATCTTTTTTATCGTCTGCCATGTGGCAACTATTATACTATATCCTCAAATTTTTTTCCGATTTCAAATAGCACATCCTCTCTGCAGTGCGGTGCCATAAATTGTAGACCAAGTGGTAATCCATCAGACTTGCCTGAAGGAATCGAAATTGCTGGAACCCCAACTAGGTTAGCCGTTACTGTAAAAATATCTTCCAAGTACATTTTTATTGGGTCATCCGTATTTTGGCCGATTTTAAACGCAGGAGATGGGGCGGTTGGAGTCAGAATGACGTCTACTTTTTCAAAAGCTTTTTTGAAGTCTTCTCTTAATAAATCGCGAACTGAATTGGCTTTGTTGTAATAAGCATCGTGGTAACCAGAAGAAAGCACATAAGTACCAAGCATGATTCGTCGGCGAACTTCTTTGCCTAGCAATTCCCCTCTTGTATTTAAATAATCTTCAAGAAGATCAGAGCCTTCTACTTTTGAACCAAATTTTACACCATCAAAGCGCGCCATGTTCGAAGACACTTCAGCTGGCATAACTACGTAGTAAACAGCGAGAGAATATTTCAGAAGTGGGAGCGATACATCAACAATTTCATACCCTGCTTTTTTAAACTTTTCAATTGAAGTGTTGAAGTTTTTAATAACTTCTTCATCAATTCCTCCAATATTAAATAATTCAGGAATAACACCGATTTTTATTTTAGATCGATCTTTTTCATTTTTAAGTTTTTCGTATTCTGAATTTGTGAGTGCGTTTGAATCGTGAACGCTGCCAGTTTTTTCATCTCCCTTAATAATATTAAAAACAATTTCAGCATCACGGACTGAATTTGTAAGTGGCCCAATAACGTCCAAGGATGAACCCATCGCCATTAGCCCGTGTCGAGAAACCGCACCGTATGTAGGCTTTAATCCAACTACTCCACAATACGAAGCAGGTTGGCGGATAGAGCCACCTGTATCAGATCCTAGGGCAATTAAGGCTCCGTCCATGGCAACAGCCGCAGCAGAGCCCCCAGACGAGCCTCCAGCTACTCTGGTTAGATCGAGAGGATTTTTTGTCACTCCATATGCCGAATTTTCAGTTGAACCTCCCATGGCAAATTCGTCCATGTTTGTTCGTCCTATAAAAATTGCACCAGCGTCTCGCATTTTAATTATTACGGTAGCGTTGTGAGGTGCTACATATTTTTCCAAAATTTTTGAAGAGGCGGATGAAATTTTTCCAGCTATGACAATATTATCTTTTATCGCACAAGGAATTCCGAGAAGTGGTTTTTCTTTTAGAAGGGCAACTTTGTCATTTGAAGAAGCTCTTTCATTATCAGCTAATTTTGCCATCTCTATTGCATCAGAAAAAACTTCCAAATATGCATTTACGTCTTTATTCTTTTCTTTAATAATATCCAAATAATAGTTAACCAACTTTTCAGAAGTTAGCTCCCCCGCATTCATCATCTCCTGCGCTTTTTCAATCGTAAGGTTTTGCATTAGTTTAGGATTTTTTTAACTTTTACGAATCCGTCTTGTGAAGCAGGGGCGTTAGCGACAACATCAGCTGGATTTTCAAGAACTTCTCTATTGGCCACATCGTCTCGCATGACATTTCGGTGTGGGTAATCCGATGGATTTATAGTGCGCTTTGTGTCAGCAACCACTTCCTTGATCTGATTAACATAATTCAAAATAGAGCCAATTTCCTTGGCAAAAGAGGCTTTTTCAGCGTCGCTAAGCTTCATACGAGAGAGACTGGCTAGCTTTTCGATTTCGGCAGGAGTGATTTCCATGTTGTTTTCTATGATAACTGATATGGTTTTAATATGCAAAAATAGGAATTTCTTTATGCTCTTTCAACATAAGCTCCATATAACCTAAAGCCGCCTCTCTAATGCTAGATTCAGCTTCAGCAAAAGAATCGCCAAATGATGAAATATGATTAAGTTCTGGAATGGTTGCAGTAACCTGTCCAGTTTCCTTGTCCAGTTCATACTCGACCTTATATTCAAAAGTTTGTGACATATATTGGAACTTTATCATATTTTTAATGTTACTACATCAAAATGAAGTTTGAATAAAGAAATTATTAAAATACCTTAATAATTAAAGGTATTTTTCAAGACCCTCTGGAATAACTGGAACAAAAGGACTACTTATAAGGTTTTTTATCGCATTCTTTACCCCTTCATCTTTAGCAAGTAAAAGATATTTTTCAGCCTCCATTTGACCTACATGCTCAGTTCCTAAAAATTCATACTCTGGAAGCATCTCCCAATCGTACGGTTTTGTTATTTCTATAGAATCGATTGGAGTAACTTTATTTTTAGAAATCCATTCTGTTGATCTAATCCATTCACCTGTCTCAAAATCTTCTCTTGTAACTTCATAAAAATCACTACCGTTTAATACATAAATATAACCTTTTAAGGTTACTCCGAGTAATATTTTATGATTTTCATGTACAAGTCGATGATAAACAGAAGTACCAACCCTCTCTCTGGTCTCTTTGTATAAATCCGTTGGTTCATAACAAAAAGCATTAGATGGCTTATCTGAGGCAAAAACTACGGGAACTCCATACTCATGAACATTCCCATACGCTCCATGCCTACTGTTATAAATAGGGTCTAAGATTTCTAACTTTTTACCACTGGAGTGGAATAGGAATTTTTTAGTGCAAGGTTTAACCTCTATAATCCTAAACTCGTTTTCAGCAAGCGATTTGAATGGGTGGTTTATCATTTTATAAGCTTCAAAAACCCCTCCTCATCCAACACCTTCACCCCCAACTTAATCGCATTGTCATACTTTGACCCCGGATCATTTCCCGCGACCACATAATCTGTTTTCACAGAAACGGAACTAGTCACACCTCCCCCCAGTGATTTTATTTTCACCTTCGCCTCATCTCTGCTCATCGTTTCCAAAGTACCAGTCAAAACAAAGGTTTTTCCAGACAATTTTGATCCAGATATACTTTCTACTTTTTTAATCGTTACATGCTTCAAAAGTTCCTCTACTAAAGTTTTATGATCTTTCTCTTTAAAGAAATCTACAATCGATTGTGCAACCACATCCCCCACTCCGTTTATTTTCATCAGATCTTCAACAGAAACTTCTCTTATTTTATCTAAAGTTTTAAAATGTTTTTCAACATCCTCAGCGGTCTCTTCTCCAACTTGTGGAATTGAAAGTGAGAAAAGAAACCTAGCCAAAGAAATCTTTTTCGCTTTTTCAATTGAATCAATCACATTGTCCGCCGATTTTTCTGCAAATCGTGGTAACCCCAAAAGATCCCCCTTTGTTAGAGTAAACAAATCATCCGCACTTGAAACCAACCCTTGCTCCATAAAAGCATCAATCTGCCGCGGACCTACACCATCCATGTTAAAACATTTTTTAGAAACAAAGTGATACAATCTCCTCTTTTGCTGAATATCAGAATTTTTAAAAACACACCTCCAAGCTGCTTCTCCTGGAATTCTCTCGATACTGCCGTCCCCACCGCATTCCGGTACATGAGTCGGAAATTTATATGTTTTTTCCTTCCCTGTGCGTAGTTCCTTCAAAACAGAAACAATGTCAGGAATAACATCTCCTGCTTTTTGTAAAATTACCGTATCGCCAACACGAACATCGAGTCGTTGAATTTCATCTTCATTATGTAAGGTAGCTCTTGAAACAGTCGAGCCAGCAACCGAAACCGGCCTTAAGTGCGCCACTGGCGTTAACACCCCAGTTCTTCCAATCTGGAGCTTTATATCCTCAACAACCGTCGTCACTTGCTCTGCTGGAAACTTATAGGCAATACCGAACCGCGGAGACTTACCTGTGTAACCCAGTGACTTTTGCATCACAACATCATTTACCTTCACCACAATTCCATCAATCCAATAGTCTTGTTTTTTAGATTCTGTCTTCCATTTTTTCCAATACTCTAAAACTCCATCAATATTTTTACTTAACTTCGCATGCGGATTTACTTTGAATCCTATTTTTTTAAGTAGCTCCAATTCTTCATATTGGGTTTTCGGTACATCCTTGCCTTCATATTTTGCAATGTCATATATAAAAACATCCAATTTTCTTGATGCTGTAATTTTAGGATCTAACTGTCGAATCGAACCTGCAGCCACATTTCTTGGGTTAGCATACAAAGGTTTCCCTGTTTTCTCTTGCTCCTTATTAAGCTTTTCAAAAACTTTCTTTGACATCCACACTTCTCCTTCAACAATTATGTCGAGTGGATAATTTAATTTCAAAGGCACTGATTCGATTGTGCGCACATTCACAGTCACGTCCTCCCCAATCTTTCCGTCACCGCGTGTCGCAACTTGAAAAAGTTCCCCTTTTTTGTATTCTAAAACAATTTTCAATCCATCAATCTTTAATTCACAGACATATTCTGGACTCTTGTTTATTTCGTCTTGCAATAAAAACTTCTTCACCCTTGCATCAAAATCTTTCATATCCTCCTCACTAAATGCATCGCCGAATGACCACTGCTGTACCTTATGTTCAACTTTATTAAATTCCTTCAATGGTTCACCGGCTACTCTTTGAGATGGAGAGTTTGCATCATAGAGCTCGGGATACTGTAATTCCAATTCAACAAGCTCTTTTTTCAACGAATCCAACGCCTCAGAAGAAATCTCCTCTTTGTCTAAAACGTGATAATTATAACGGTGTTTTTTAACCGCAGCACGGAGCTTCCTGAGCCTTTCTAAGATATCTTTACCTGCTTTCATACCGTCCACTTTATCATAAAATTAGTAATCTACCTTAATACCTCTTTCTACTGTTTTTGGGTTTGAAATGTCACAACCTGCAGGCTGAGTTGCGTCTCCTGGTGTATAACCAACATTGTACCCCCTAGCTTCGATGACTGTTTTGTTTAGATTTTTAGCAATTGTAACTTCTCCGCAAGTAACAGCATTTACATCTTGTGGATCATTAAAAATAGCCACGAAAGAACTGGTCGCATTCAATTCGTCGAATGTTTTAGTAAATCCTCCAATAGATCCTGGCTCTGGATTTCCTGGTATTCCAGTACCACACTGAATAAAGACGAGGGTCGCATCAGCTGTCGTACTTGTTGCAAATGGACTATCCCTTACCGCTAAAACATCACTGTTATCAACTGAGATCCCTTTTGCGTCTTTTTTGTCCCAGTACAATGCACATTCCGCAATAGAATCAGCTGCATAGAATGCAACCTGCGATCTTCTTCCTGAAGCTGACAATGCGAGCTCTTTTAAAATAATGTTCCCAATAGAAAAACCTATTGCCAGAATTAGCGCAGTAACAATCATGGCAACCAAAAGCGTAAACCCTTTTTTATTCCTATTTCCTTTTAGTTTAAAATTCTTCATAAATTTTTATTCTGTAATTTTCCAATTATACAAGCGCGTACTGAGCGTAAACTTGTTATTTGATCCAAAATTATTTGTCCAAGTTACATTAACCGTAACCACCACTTCGTTTTTAGATTGCCCTGCTTGCCAAGTAGCATCTCTGGAAACACCATCATCAGGCACACTTGAATCAAGAACTTTTGTAAAATATATTTCACGAGTGAAATGACTCTCCTCTTCATTGATATTTGAGGCTCCGTAAATTTTTGTATCACCGTATCTTCTCATAGCCTCACAGGGACCGGAAACGGAATATTGCTTGTATTCATAACTACCATCTGGTTTATAGAGAAGTACACATTTTTTTTGATTTAGTTGATTTGCATCATTTAAACAGTCCGCTCCAGTTACTGAATCATTAGTTACACCTGAAAGCCAACCATCAACACTCGTACCTAGTGCAAGCTCATTGTCGTCTCTCTGATTTCTTGCATATTCTATAGCCTCTTGTGCCAAGTAAAATGCCGTTACCTCATCACGAGAATAGTATGAAGCTTTTAATGAGTGGGCAATAATATCCAATGGCCCGGTAATTGCAATAAGAATAATCGTGATCGCAACAAGCGTTTCAAGAATTGTAAATCCTTTATTTTTTTGCTTAGAATAAATCATATATTTAAATACCTCTGTGAAATTAATGTTTGAATTGTAAAGTCTGAGGCCTCAGTTGGATTAATGGCGCTTGTTCCTTTTATCAAAAGAAATACGGTTGGTTGAGATGGTTGTAAAGCTGGCTGTGCAGAACTTGGAACTCCAGGCCTCACAACAAAAGTTACCCCTGTTATATCTATTTCTGATGAGGTTAAGTCTGATTCTTCAACACTATCAGTACCAACAACACAAGACCTTGTGTCGCCGATTGACGTGAAAAGACAAGATTGTTTTACAATTCTTCCATAGGAATGATTGGCATCAGCAACTAGATATCTGTATTGAACTATTTTGTTGTTATCGTATAAAGTTGAAATTAAGGTCACAACGTCCGTAGGGGGATTGTCACAACTTGAAGTGTCTCCAACGTCAATACTCATACCGTACCCACATCGATAATACTTTCCTGTTTTGATGTCTCGTACCATACTGTCGATTGCAAAATTCAAGTTATCCACCACCACGTTTACCGAATGTACTTTTTTGTTGTTATCGACAACAGACAAAATAATAGCAAGTGCCACCAACATAACAATTGAAAATAAACCGACAGCAATTACCATTTCTATCAAAGTAAACCCTTTTTTATTTTTTCTGTTAAAAAGTTTTTTCATAAAAAATTAAGGAGTTGTTGTTGGACATACTGAAGAATTTGAACCTTCGACACGAATTTGCCCACTACCTTCAATAACTACTGCGCGACAATTAGTTTTATCTTGAGACATCAAGACAATGTAAGCTGGACCTGAAAAAACGTATGGTCCGTCTGCTCTAAAATTAGCTTCTGGGTCTGGTCTTTTAAATGTAATATTCATATCAGTATCAGCTTTTTTTCCAATTTTACAAATACCAGAAGGACTCCAATCGCTACCGCTATCTACTCCGCACAGCTCTTCTATGTGGTTACCTCGTTGATTTAAAAATTGATACTCTTTTTCTTTTTCAACTTCATCATACAAACCATTTGCATTAGCATCATGAAAAACAATAATGGTCTCTGGGTTGTTGGCTTTCATATAGACCCCATACCCTCCAGACTCAACACCAGATGCAGAATACTTAACCCCCACACCATATGATTGCGCTTCGCGAACCGTTAATGCAACGTCATACGCTAAATTGGTCAGAAGGACGTTACTGTTTAATCTACCTTGATCAAAAAGTGCAACGGTCGTAATTATCGTAAAAATTGCGATAACAATTAAAAGCTCTATCAGTGTAAAACCTCCTTTTCTTTTGTTTTTAATTAAGATAGGCATTGAAAATTATACTAGCTATATTATACCTGAATAAGAAGACGATAAGGAGTCCTAAAATCAAAAATGGTGCAAAAGGTATTTCGCTTTTCATTCCGAGGACTGGTAGATTGTACTTTCTACTTATAAGACTAATATTCATAAGCCCTCTCAAAATAAAACCCAAAATAGATATCAGAATAAAAAACGCAGTCCCAATCCAGAATGAATACAAAAATACAGAAATATTCGAGACCATCGGTGAAAATGTCGGTGCATACACGGCCAAAAACCAACCGAGCCCTAATGACAGTTTTGCGTCCCCGAGTCCCATCCATCTACCTTTCGACATCATCCAGATTAAATAAAATGGCAAAGCAAGAAGCGGGCCGGCAAACAACACTCCTACACTAGGAAAAATAATATCATTTCCATTTAAAGAAACAAAAAGCCTAAAAAATGTTAGGACTGCAAAAAGATATGAGAATTGATCAGGAATAATTTTATGTCGTAAGTCATACACAATAATAATTACAATAATACTCATAATTACCCAAACAAAGGGCACGTTAAATATAAAGCCGTGCGGAGCTAAGGTGAAGGCTCTGGTAAATGATAGTGCAAATAATAATCCGGTAAGAAGTTCTACTGCAGGATACTGCCAAGATAATTTTGTTTTACATTTTGCGCATCTTCCTTTTTGAAATAGAAAAGAAAGAACCGGAAAAAGTTCTGCTGGAGTTAATTTTCGATTACAAGAAAAACACATTGATCGTCCACCGATTCCTCTGCCGGTGTTGAATCGATAGATGACGACGTTTAAAAAACTTCCGATTATCATTCCGAAAATAAAAGTTAATAGAAAAATCATAATAGAATTATACTATGGATTGGGGAAACAAAAAAACCACCCGTGGGGTGGTTTTTTTGAAAATAAGTGAAACTTATTCCTTATGTAACTTAGCAGTGTCCACCAGAAAGTCGAGACGAAGCAGAAGACGTTGACACTCCAGTACTATCTACACAGTAGTAGATACCTCCGAACAATGCCTGTGCAGCCCAGTCAGTTGTAGAAGCTGCTCCTGTAATAGTAGCCCCTTTAGATGCAGCATCACTCAAAAGTGGATATAAACTGCCTACAGCACCTGCAGTAAACAGTGATGTACCTGGCGTACCCCAAGAGTTACCATTCGTAGTAGCATATTGATTATCATTTGAACTGTAATATAACTCGGCCTGAGCTCGAGAATTTGCCAATTGTGACTGAATCGCAGCCGCCTGACCCTTAGTTCTCGCTGTTGTTAATGAAGCCAATACCACCGATGACAAAATACCGATGATGGCAATAACCACCAACAATTCGATAAGTGTAAAACCTCTAGAAATTTGTTTCATTTTGTAAATTTTAGTTTGTAATAATATTATTAAATCTTTCACTGACCAAAGAACAATCAGCCCAAAGATTACTTATAATTATACTTTGAAATTGACTTAAAGACTTTCCCCAATGTGGATAACTAGATACCAGCAGAAACGTTGTAAATTGGGATGAGTACTGATGCTAACAAGAACCCAACACCAAGACCTAAAAGCACGATCATTAATGGTTCAATCAATCCAACAAGTGTGTCCACTGCGTTTGAAACTTCACGGTTATAGAAATGCGCCAAGTTTTTCAAAATAGCACCAAGGTCCCCTGTTTCTTCTCCCACCTTTGTCATTTGTACAATGATAGTTGGCATTTCAGGATGCTTAGAAAATCCATCAGATAATGAAAGACCAGCCTTAGTATCCTCTACTGTCTGTAGTATCACATCTCTGTATATATCATTATCAACAACATCGGCGGTTAGTTCTAGCGCCTTGATCATCGGAATTCCAGAAGAAAGCATAGTGTTCATGTTGTCCGCAATTCTTGATAAGTAGAGCTTTTTATATAAATTACCTACATATGGAATACTAATTTTCAATCTAGCAACAGAAGATTTTCCTGATGGCGTTTTAAGGTAGCTTACCAAGACAAATATTCCAACAATTACAACTATAATGAAAAACCATCCGTATTTAACCAAGAAATCAGATAGTCCCAAAACTATTTTGGTGTAAATTGGAACCGCCTGTCCTGAATCCTTTAGAATTTGGCCAATTTTTGGAATGACTACCGTCAACATCAAGGCCATAACTGCAATGAATGTACTGATAACGAAGGCTGGGTAGATCAAAGCATTCTTTACTTTCATGGCGATTTCGTAAGATCTATCCATGTAATCAGCAAGCGCCATAAACGTTTCATCCAGTTTTCCAGATTCTTCACCAGCTCGAACCATGTTTACATAAAAAATAGAAAAGGCCTTTGGGTGTTTAGCCAGAGCATTTGAAATAGTTGCACCACCTTGAATATCGTCTGCGACTTCGGCCAAAACGGTTCTAAGCATCGGGTTCTCACCTTCAGCAGAAAGAAGTTTGAAAATGCGAAGTGCAGAAACTTGAGAAGAGAATAATGTTGCCATCTGTCGCGACAAAATTACAATGTCCTTGTTTTTTATTCTATTGAAAATTCCGATATCTTTACTAAAAAAACCTCCTGATTCATCTACTGGATGGATCGAAGCAACAACCAAACCTCGACGCTGTAGTGAATTTATCGCGACATCAATTGTAATCGCATCAATTGTACCTTCCGCTTCGGAACCCTTGTCATTTATTGTTTTGTATTTAAAAAGTGGCATGCAGTTTTATTATTAAAGATATTTCTCTAATATTTTTGGATTAGCTGAATGCTGATAAGCACTTTCAATTGAAATTTCACCCTTCCGCACCAATTCCGCAAGTGATCGGTTGAGGTCAATCATTCCCTCTTGTAATGAAGTTTCAATTACCGTATTTATTTCATGCGTACGCTTCTCACGAATCAAGTTCGAAACAGCATTGTTCGCAATCAATAATTCATAAGCAGGCACAAGTCCTCCAGAAATTCTTGGGATTAGTCTTTGTGAAAAAATTCCAATAAGTGAAGCAGCTAGTTGAATACGGATTTGATCTTGTTGCGTTGATGGGAAAGTATCAATGATACGATCGATCGTCTGTGCAGCATTATTTGTGTGAAGAGTAGAAAGTACCAAGTGTCCAGTCTCCGCCGCAGTCACTGCCGCTGCCATTGTGTCAGGGCCTCGCATTTCCCCTACCAGGAGAACGTTCACATCCTGTCGGAAAACAGATTGGAGACCTGATGCAAAACTTTCAGTATCGAGACCAACTTCTCGTTGATCAATGATAGACTTTTTCTGCTCATACATATATTCAATTGGGTCTTCGATTGTAATAATATGTGTTGCTCTTTCTTGATTGATAAGCTCAATCATCGCTGCCAAGGTTGTTGTCTTTCCCATTCCTACAGGACCTACGATCAAAAAGAAGCCCTGTTCCTTACGGGCAAAGTTTTCCAAGATTGAAGGAAGTGCAAGTTCTGCGATTGACTTAATATTTTTTGGAATAAGACGAAGCACGATACTATAAAAACCTTTTTGTACGAAGGCGTTTCCTCTAAATCTTCCTTTTGCTCCATAATCATGCGCAAAGTCCATTTCATGTTTTTCAAGAAAAGTATTCATGGATTTTTCAGTCAACATTATTTTCAACATTCCCTCAATATCGGCATGCGTAAGTTCTGCATTTTTTGAAAGTGGAATTAATTGACCTGCGATACGAAGAGTCGGGTGACGCCCTTCAGACAAATGTAAATCAGAGGCACCATCCACCACCACTGTATCGAGTAAACTATTTAGTAATTCTTGGTAATTCATATTATTTTTGATCTGGATGAGAATTTATTTTTAATACTCGTAAAACTTCTGAAACAACCTCCGCAGGAATAGTTGTCGCCTTTACAATGTATCCATTGATTCCCAGCTCTTTTGCCTTTTCTATATCGGATGATTGTCCATTGTTACTTAAAATAATAATTACAGATGTTTTTGCGAGATTTTCTTTTCGAATATTTTGAAGTGATTCTAACCCATCCATTATTGGCATTACTATATCTAGGATTATTGCATCAGGAACCAGCCCTCCGCGCAAATGCTCTAGCGCATCTAAACCATTTGATGCAGTAGTTACATCAAACTGCTCTTTCTTGAATTTTATTGAATACATATTCAACAAGAACTTGTCATCGTCTACTATCAGTATTTTGTATGGCTTTCCTAATTCTTGGTTCATATTTTTGTTTATATTATACCAGATTTATAAGTCGCTGACTTCCTCAAAGGGGATAATTTTATCCAACGCTTTAATCATAGCGTCTTCTTTCATTGTAAGCATCCCCTTAGAGCGTAGGTACTTGGTAATAGCCAATTCCGTAGGCTCTTTTAATATTATCCCCTCAAGCTCTCTGTCCATTTTATACACTTCGGTAACAGCCATTCGACCTTTTGTTCCTTTTGGACAGTCAGGGGTTGGTTTTCGGCGATATACCTCATTTTTTGAAGGTATTTTTGATCTAAATTCAGTTGGTAAGTCTTTAAATTGGGCATCGATCATGGCCTTGAAACTGCCGTCAACTGGAACCGCTTCAACTGCAGGTTCATACGCTTTACCCACCAATCGTTGTGCCATACCTAATATAAGAGTAGGCGCGATAAGGTAAGGGTCAATTCCCATGTCGACAAGTCTAGGAACAATACCAACTGAACTGTTCGTGTGGATTGTTGAAAGCACAAGGTGACCAGTAAGGGCCGCTTGGATTGCAAGCTGAGCGGTTTCTTTATCTCGGATCTCTCCCACCATGATTACATCTGGATCCTGACGCAAAGTCGTTCGGAGTCCGGTTGCGAATGTGTATCCAATTTCTGGATGCACCTGTGATTGGTTCATCCCTGAAATGTTGTATTCAATTGGATCTTCTAGAGAAAGTACGTTTTGTTCGTCACGATCAATTTCATTTAACATTGAATAAAGTGTGGTACTTTTTCCAGACCCAGTTGGACCTGAGATAAGAATCAAACCATACGGACGGCTAATGGCTTCAATAATTAAATCGTAATTTTCTTTTGTGAATCCAATATTCTCAAGTTTCGCCACGCCTCTCTGTTGATCCAGAATTCTCATCACCACCTTTTCACCATAGTATGTTGGAAAAGTAGAGACTCGAAAATCGATTTTTCTTTCGTCAATTCTTGCTGAGAATCGTCCGTCTTGCGGTTTTCGTCTTTCGTCCAATTTCATGTTACATAAAATTTTAATACGCGATACTACGGCCTCTTTTACTTTTATAGGCAAAACCAAGCTAGTGTTCATCAATCCATCTACACGGAAACGAACGCGGATACTATCAACCAGTGGTTCAATGTGAATGTCGGATGCTTCTCCTTCAATGGCATATCGCAAAATTGTAGCAACAATTTTTGTTACCGGTGCATCTTCAATAATGTTTATGTCTTTTGAATTACCCTCTTTTTCTTCGCGGTTTATGTCTAGATTTTCTATTTTGAAAGTAGTATCCAAATCACCCAATGCTTTTGAAACTTCGCCTGATAGTCCTTTATACGAGTCAATCACTTTTGCAAAATCTCCCTCTGAAACAAGGAAAATCTTGTACGGCATGCCGTTTTTTTGCGAAATAAAATTCAGAGCATCGCGTGCCTCAATATTGTCTGGATCTACGAAACCAACATCCAATGTATTGTTCTTTACCCCAAGAGGAATGATTTTATAGTGTGTTGCTGATTCTTCAGGGATATACTTTAAAATGTCATATGAAATTTCTTTATCACCCACAACACGACTTGGTATTTCTAAAAATTCACCTTTGGCTTTTAGAATAGTTTCTTCATTGATTCCTCGTTCTCGTAAAATCTGTTCAATCGTTTTTTCTGCACTCTGGGCCTCCTGTGCAATGTAGCCAATATCATCATTTGTTATTACATTATCACGTGCAAGTATATCTAGAAAACTCATGCGGTTATTATACGATATTATTTTAGTCGGAGCCAGTAATTATAAAGACTATCTAGGTGTAGTACGAACTGTCGGGGTCCGAGGTGTTGTTGTGGAAGTGATTTGGAAACCGGTAGTCGGGGTTGTTCCAGTCGCACTTAGAAAATTTCCATCGCCAGACTCTATTGGTGCAAATGGATTATGTCTACCCTTCTCTTCTGGAGGAATGTCAGTATTGGCAGCATGTAGAATTTTGTAAGAATCATCTAAAAATAAATCAAAATTAAAAGTAATAGAGCGAAGAGCAATCAGCTGTTTAACATACTGATCGTTCTGGTTAATTTCTTTTGAAGAAGTTGCTGTGTTTATATCAGAAGACGCGCCTGCAGATCCTGTTTTTGAAATATCTTTTAAGTTTGAAGTAGTATCTTTGTCTGACACAAAGAAATAACTATAGCAAAAAAAGCCTGCTACTAAGATGACAACCACCACTATAATTGTTTTTATTTTTGACATCATTTTATTTTAACCAGTAGGTTTGAATAGTAAGATTGTAAGTATATCGACCATCTTTTGTAGAAGCAAAAGACAAACCAACTATGTCAACCAATCGAACATATGTTTCCAAATCTTGAATAAAAGTTAAGAATTGGTCGTATGTTCCAGTGACATTAAAACTCATTGACAATGAGCCGTATTTTGAAGAGTCCACCCCCTTAGCACCACCCTTTGCTGATGATCCTTGGTTTATCTGCGGATTTTTTATATCACCCATGCCATTTTTCTTTGACACGTTATTAATCTCGATAATCAAGCCCACATTTTCAACACTGTCAGGAAGCATCTTAGAAATTTTATTAACATCAAAATCTGAAATCTTGTTTCTCATCTCTTTCAATTTTTGCCTCTGTTCGTTTAATGCATATGCATTCTTCTTAGCCTGATCGATTTGATCAGCTTTTGCTTTTTTTACCAATACATCGCGATAATGAACATCCGTGTATCCAAAAAAGATACCGATCGCTGCTCCTATTAATAATATTGGGACAAGAATTTTCATTATTTTAAGAATTATTAAAATTAATGGTCGCAGTAGTGGTAGAGACCGGTGCTTGTGCATTTTGTCCAGCATTTGCATAATCATCCAAAGTTCCCGCTTTCTTCAAATCCTGAACAAGCCGGTAGTAAGAAACAACCGATGGATCAACAGCAGACGATAAATTAAAACTAACATTACCTAAGGAATCGGCATTTAAATCCCCCAGTATTGGACTCTTGAAGGCGTTACGATATTTCATCGTTGGATCCGTAAGAGCTCGGGCTTGCAACGCTATTAGTTCATAGCTTTTAGTTTGCCCATTCATTGTCAGAGAAATCTTGTCGGAACCAGCATTTGTATAGGTGAAATTATTAAAGCGCACATTCTTAAGTGTAACAGCAGAAATAATATTGAATAAATTCGATACAGCAACGTGTTTTTTTAGTATTTCGTATGAAGCATTGATACGATCGTTTAGGCGACTGTAATCTTGTACAACTTTCGGATCAAAGATATTTTTATTATCACTAAGCTCTTCGTTTCCTTTTTTGATGTTTTGATCGATGATTTGTGCGTAGAAAAATACACCCACAGCAGCAGATAAGCTTCCCATGAAAATAATAAAAGATATCAAGAATAAGAAACCCGCCCCTCCGGAGCTTCTGCCGGCAGAGGAATCCGTTACCGGAGCTTTTGGTATAAAAGATGTCTGGAATTTTGTTTCCATAAACTTTATTTATTATATCACCGCAACATTAAAAACAATAGCGGGAGGTCACACAGAATGTGTGTATAAATAATTTAGCTCAGTTCTTGAAGTTTTCGAAGCGCCACACCAATAGCAACAGAGAACTCTGCGCCGATTGAAGTTAGTACTTCATCCATAAAGGCTGGTGTTTCAACCTTGGAGAAAGGCAGTCCTAAAATCACATCGGTCTGAAAGTTTGCTTTAGCCATTTCGAGTACCCCCTTCATATTAGACCCTCCACCTGTAAGGATAACCTTGCTGATTACTTTGTTATATTTTCTCTGGTAATTTAAAACCGTACTATTTGCTTCTGAGAAGATGTAGTCAAGTGTAAGGGAAATTGCATCATAAATATTTTTTTCGTTCGGTACTTGTCCTGTACCCAAGTTTCTTTTTACATGTTCAGCTTGGTCAAAAGTCACTCCGAGACTTCTTGAAATTGTTAGACTAATCTCTTGAGAACCACGATTGATAACGTGAGAATAGCGAATGACCCCTCGCTCAAGTATGTAAATTTTTGTAGAAGACGCCCCGAAATCAAAAATCAAAACCGGTTGAGTTTCACCGGAAAGCAGTGATCGTGTTGAACTGAACATTTCAATTTCAAAAAATGAATCCTGTAAATTCGCCTGTCGTACAATGGATGTATAGCTACTGAGGACATCGTTGTGAATAGAAACCACCAGCACTTCGGTTTTTTTAGTTCGTGAATCCTGTATACGTTTTGACTCGTCATCGCTTTCCACAAAATCAAGTGAATTGTCATGTTCACTGGGAACTATCCACCAATCGAGGCTTACTTCGCTGATTGGAACTGGAATATATTTTCGAGCTTCAATTGGAATCATTTCTTGAAGTTTCTTTTCACCCAAGGCGGGCAATTCTACAAGAGAGACAAGGCTCGAACGAAAAGGAATAGAGAGACCTCCAATAAGACTGGTAACATTCGACTCTCTTATAAGGTCTTTCAATGCTTCACCGATTTTTTCCGGAGAGAGGGCTGTTACTTGACCAACAGAAAGGTTGGCATAAGGACCCAACGCCAAAGCACCATAAGTCTCGAGCACCGCCCTCCCGTGCTTTTTCTTGATTTGTATTATCTTAAGAGAGGAAGAACCAACGTCAATACCAATGACGCTACCCTCAGAAGATTTGAAAAGATTTTTAAAAAAATTTGCCATGAAGAGCGTAGAATTCGGATCTTTATCATTATATACCATGCACAAGCGAATTAAAAACATATTTAACAGGGTAAAAAGTGTGTATAGCTTTTTGATTTCAATAATATATGAAGAGCGGAAGAATAAAGAAGTCGGCGAAAAACTGGATAGCCGGACCATTCCCCCACCGAGAAAGGGGAATTCTACAGAAAGGATCTTATGCGAAGCCACTTTAATTGATAGCGCAATTTTATCTTATGCAAATAACCATGTTCATTCATCTATATATTGGTTTAAATACAAAAGGGACAAATACACAAGCAAATTATTAAACAGGATCCTCTTAGACGAGATTCTACATCTAATTTCTGACAAGCTCGATAAGCGTCACGATACAAGTCAATGGATAATCACATTTGCCCCATCCACAAGCTTCCACTTGGGTGATAAAAAGTGGGACCACAACGAAGACATTTTTGAACATATGAAGAAAAATTCAAATTTTTCTTTTCAAAAGATTTTTGGTTTTTCAGATCAAGAAATAAAATCAAGTAAAAAATTAAGCAAAAGTGAGCGAAAGAACAATAAATTTACACTCTTGCCTGAAATAAAAATTCCACCAAACTCTGGACTAATTATTTTTGACGACGTTACCACAACCGGTAGTACATTAAAAAATCTCGGGATACTTGCTGAAAAGTTAAATCCTAAAATAATCCTTACTGTAGCAATTGCTCACTAGTAACCTAGGTCACTATTATCATTAAAGTCAGTATTATTTGTGTACATCATTCTCGCCTCCTCAGGTGACATAGGTCTGTGACCATTTGAATCTTCGTTTAAAGCAGCCATAACACCGATAACTATCGCGACTGTGATCATGCTTAATATAATCCAAACCTTAACTGTTTTTCTACCTGAGTTCAAATCAACTTCGTGGTGAGCTTTTAATGATTTTAATTTAGTAAACATTGAGTACATGAAGACGAATGCAAATGACTTCCATAACACTAGTAGAATTGTTGCAATAATTAATAATCCAACTGCAATTAGGATAGCGACTACCAAAGAGAGCTTTCCAAAGTAAACTGCCAAAACCATAAGTACCCCTATTCCAAGAATAAGTCTGAAAATTAGCCCAAAAATAAGTGCTATCGCCATAATGACTAACAAGTTAACAAATACGATTGCACCATACCCCTTCACATAATTTCTAGAAGCAACCAAAGCGTCGATCCCCCTCTTTCCATCAACTAGGTTTACAAAAATTGCATTACAGTAAAAAGTAATCAAGAACAACATTGGTATAAAAAGAAGAATATATCCACCAATCAAGATTAACCCTAGGGTAACAGATACAAGTAAAAGTGCTGAAATACTCTTGAATGAAATTCCGTGCCATGCATGGCGAACTGTGATTTGTGATTCAGATTCTAGGACCTTAACAGAAGCAATGGTAGATCTAAGCGCAAAATAAATTGTTCCTAACATAACAACAATACCTGAAATATCCATTATTGCAGTCAAATAACGTGGTGATGACTGGAAAGTTTTAAAAACAGTAGCGATTACATCAGGGTTTCCAACAAGCTTCATAATGATGTATGTACCGCTAATTAGAATTGCGTAAACTGCAACCAGAAAGATAACTGGTATTAAACTTAGCAAGAAAAGCTGACTCCATTTTTTCTTGAAAACACCCCAAGAATGCCTGAAAATCGCAGGAAATAGCAGACTATTGTTAGTCTCTGCGGTATGGTCTAAATGTTCTGTCGAGTTCATTTTATTTTTAAGTTATTTTTAAGTTGATTTAATTATACTACATTATTTTCTTAGGAGCGAAACGAGTTAGAAAATAAGCAGTCCCCTTGTGGAAGCAAAATCGCATTTTTAAGTTAAATATGCTAATGTTTTTTCATTGGAGACGTGTCAGAGTGGTCGAATGTGCCTCTTTGCTAAAGAGGTAAGGTCCATCAAAAGGCCTTCGAGGGTTCGAATCCCTCCGTCTCCGCCAATTTAAGGGATTTTATACAGACTAGTTTATACTTTATAAATGCCATCTTTAACCAACCTCAACCAAGAACTCCTCAAAATCGCAAATCCCAAACGAGCTATTGGGGCCTCACGCTATTTTAAAACAGGCAAAGGCGAGTACGGGGAAGGCGATGTTTTTATTGGAATTTCTGTTCCCGACCAAAGGAAAATTTGTAAAAAGTACACGGGATTAGATCTAAAAGATTTGACTTCCCTTCTTCATTCTAAAGAACATGAATTCAGAACTTGTGCTTTATATATTTTGGTAGAAAAATTTGAGAAAGAAAATATAAAAAAGCAAATTTTTAATTTATATCTCAAAAACACAAAGTGGATTAATAATTGGGACCTGGTAGACGGAAGTGCAGGTTACATTGTCGGTGAATATTTAGATGGAAATAAAGACAAGATGAAAATTCTCACAAAACTAGCAAAATCAAAATCTCTTTGGGAAAAAAGAATCGCGATGATTTCTACATTGGCATACATAAACAAAGGAAGATCAAAAGAGACAATCGAGATAGCTAAAATACTTATAAATGATCCTCATGACTTAATCCACAAAGCAATCGGCTGGATGCTTCGCGAAATTGGAAAAAAGGTTGGTGAAAAGGAACTTTTCAAATTCCTAGATAAGCATGCAAAGACAATGCCAAGAACGGCACTACGATACGCAATTGAAAGGCTTTCGCCGCAAAAGAAAAATTATTATATGAAGCTTAAGAATTAAACGCTGCTTCCAACCCTGCAATATCAAACTTTTTCATTTTCATAAAAGCCTGCACCACTTTTCCAGACTGTTCATCAGTACCTTTTGACATCAATTCTCCAAGTGCCTTCGGTACAACTTGCCATGACAATCCGTATTTGTCTTTGCACCATCCGCACTGACTCTCCTGTCCACCATTTGTGGTTAATTTTTCCCAATAATAGTCAACTTCTTTTTGATCTTCGCAGCTGATAACAAATGAAACGGCTTCGTTAAATTTAAACATTGGCCCTGCTGTCATGAGACTAAATTCTTGTCCTAAAATTTCCAAAGTTCCCGTTTCAACCTCACCTGATGGGGTATCTGCCAAAGTTCCATTACTTTCAAATTTTGCATCGGGGAAAATAGATAAGTAATAATCTTTAATTTCCTTTAAATTCTTATCAAACCAAAGGAATGGTGTTATTTTTTTCATATGATTTTGCAAAATCATGTCGCTCGATGTCGATTGAAGTGCGACTATATTTTACCACTATTTTGTAAATCCCCTATTTTCAGTTAAGATACATTTTAAGGAGAAATGGATGAGTGGCTTAAATCAGCGGTTTACTAAACCGCCGACCCTTAATTGGGTCCGTGAGTTCGAATCTCACTTTCTCCGCCATTACAACCCCCTACTATCATACCCCCAATGCAAGAGTGCCTGCCTCTGCCTTGGTCTGCAAGCTACATCACCAGCTGAGCACGCACCCTGAAGCCACAAAATGTGCCGTCTCATATTCACCCACCTTTTAATCTGTCGGGCGTCATCCTTACCTCTCCTTCCCATATAATATCTGCAGTACCATTGAAACCACCCACGTGGATCGTCCTTATGAATCCAACCTTTATTTTTCCATTCTGAAAGTGGCTGGCTCGCCCTAACACCAAAATAATTTAAATTTTTGTCGTATTTTTCTGGGCTCAACTTCGCTCCGACAAACCATGACTTTGGAAATTCCCCTCGACAATCAGTCATATATTTTCCACCAAAAACTCCCAAACCAAGCATCTCTTTTGGAGTGAGACTTGGCTTGAATCTGATATCAAAATTTTTACCAGGCTTTTCAACTAAAAAATATTCATAGTTTTTTTGCATCTTGTCATTAACGAGCACTTTTTTATTCATTACTGAATTATACTTCACCTTTCCTTTATTCAAAATTCATCTCTCTGTGACACAATTTGCTCCATGAAAAAAATACATTTTTTGAATGGAAAGTTTGTCGAGGATCAGGATTTAAAAGTCTCTGTGAGAGATCTTGGTTTCTCTCGTGGATTTGCAGTTTTTGCTTTCTTTATCACGTATAACGGCAGGCCATTTATGGCGGAAAAACAAGTCGAACGTCTTTTTAAATCGGCTTCTTTAATAAACCTCACAATTCCATATACTAAAGAACAAATACACCAATGGGCACTCCAAACTTTAAAAAAGAATACTGACGGTAAGGAAAAAGCTGTTCGCATCATTGTCTCTGGTGGAGTTTCTGAATCAGTTTTTTCAGATCGTGAAAAGCCTACTTTAATTATCCAAGTTGATGAGAGGCCTTATTTACCAATAGAATGCTACACCAATGGAATAAACGCTATGACTGTAAAATATACACGCTATATACCTGGCGCAAAAACTAATCATTACATAGAGGCTGCAAAACACCGGGATGCCGTCAAACAATTAAGTGCAATTGAAATAATTTATTATAGCGATGACGGCGTAGCTGAGGGATGTGTCAGTAACACCTTTGCAGTGATAGATGGAAAGCTTGTAACTCCAAAGTCGAATATCCTTCTTGGTATAACTCGCGGGGTAGTTGTCGAACTTATGCGGGCCGAGGAAAGAGACTTTTCTATAGAAGAATTACGCAGAGCAACCGAGGTTTTTGTGACATCAAGCAATAAAGAAGTACTACCAGTAACCAGACTAGACGGAATTCCAGTTGGTGATGGAAAAGTCGGCCCAATCACAAAAGAGGCAATGTTTAAATTCAAAAACTTTGTTGAGGAACACATCCAAAAGTCTTATCCATTTGCAGAATCCCCTTTTATAACCTTTATTGCCTCTTGAACCGTTGTCATAAACTGAGCTGGGAATATAATTGTCGAGTTCTTTTCCACTGAAATTTCTGCCATTGTTTGAAGTGTTCGAAGTTGAAGAGCCACTGGATGAGCTGCTATAAGATCAGCAGCTTGTCCTAATTTTTCAGCTGCTTGGTATTCTCCTTCTGCTGCGACAATTTTCGCTCGTCTTTCTCGTTCTGCTTCTGCCTCCTTTGCCATTGCTCTCTGCATATTTTCAGGAAGGAAGATGTCTTTGATTTCAACTGCAGTGACTTGAGCTCCCCATGGTTCTGTATGCTGATCAATAACATCCTTAATTTGAACATTAATATCACTTGTTTGTGACAATAGTTGATCTAGAGAAAATCGTCCGACAACATTTCGAACAGTAGTCTGACTAATTTGATTCACTGCATCATAAACATTTTCAATTGAGATGACTGATTTTTTAGGATCGACAACATGGTAATACGCAACTGCTGCAATATCGATAGAGACGTTATCCTTTGTGATAATTTTTTGTGAAGGAATATTCATTGTAATTGTTCTCAAAGTCACAGAGGTCATTTGCTCTAATATCGGAATCAAAATAATAAGCCCAGGACCACGAACACCGGTACACTTTCCAAGAAAAAATATAACGCCACGATCGTACTCTTTAACTACTCTTAATGATAATGCCAGTAATACAATAACAACGCCGATAATTGGATATATAAACATAATAAGAGTATATACAATTCGATAAGTTAAATCAAAACCCCTGACCGCAAGCAATTGCCTGCAATCAGGGGTCAATGTCTACTTCTCGTGCGAAATGCTAGACATCGTGGAATTAAGATTATCATAACCGCAGAACCGACAAAAAACCGAAATGGTAGATTATATTTGAACCCGTCATGAATGCACTTCAGTCCGATTAAAAAAATGATAATTTGCAAACCATAAGCAACAAACACTTCGAAAAACCTTTCTTTGTTCATATTTATCCTTTCTCACGTGTATTGTTTATCAGGGACACATTGAAACCCCTAGCCATTTTAGGCGCCAGCAAAAGAACAAAATCTTATATATAATACAATATTATTTCTCTAAAATTAGGGGTCGGTGGCTGGTCAAAAAATAATAAAATTTCACTACTGGTTTGTTTATAAGAAAACTTTAGTATTTCTTTAGAAAAATTTAGTGTTGAGTATGCTAGATTTTATAAACTTTGGGAAGTTCCCTGAGTATTTGAGCAGTGATATTATTCATAAAAAATTGATGAAAAAAGAAACTAAACCGAATGCAAAAATTGAACTTGAAGATCTTGCTCTAATGGTACAGAAGGGTTTTCAGGAACAATCTCGTGAATTACGAGAATTTAAAGAAGAAATGCATGATTTTAGAGATGAAATGTATGAATTCAAAAATGAAGTGTATGGTTTTAAATTCAAGACGGAAGGATCTATCTTTGAAATTCAGGGAAATACAAAAAATATCTACGGCAAACTAGATTCCATAGACGATACCCTCGAGGAAATAAGACCACTGCTAAAAGTTTTAAAATACAACGACAGAGACTTGGACAAGCGTGCTACTAAAATTGAACACCAGTTAAAAATGGCATAAATAATTTGCATTTAAAAAATAGCCCTGCTATAATTCACCTACAACAAAATAGTTATCCAGAGTGTGGGGAGAGTACTAGCTCGACGAACCACCAGCAACTCTTTGAGAAATCAAAGTAAGTGCTCAATCTAGCCCGTAAGGGAAAGATAATAATCTACAAGATGAAAAGTCCTTCCTTATCGGAAGGGCTTTTTGTTTTTAGAAAAATTAAAACAAAAAAATAACATGAACGCTTATCACGAAGATTGGATTCTCTTCGCAAAACCAAGAGGACCTCCTGCCAAATTACTCCCAATTTATTTCTTTTTTACCGTTGTTACGCAAAAAATCGTTACTCTTACTGAATGGCCGAGAACCAAAAAACCCGTTATGTGCAGAAAAAGGCGAAGGATGTTGAGACTCCAGCACCATGTGCTTCGAGCGATCAATGACTTTGCCTTTTTGCTTTGCATAATTTCCCCACAAAATAAAAACTAAATTCTCTTTTTCATCCGACAACTTCCGAATCACTGCATCTGTAAATTCTTCCCAACCTTTGTTTTGATGAGAACCTGGAGAACTTGCCTTCACTGTTAATGTTGCATTTAAAAGTAACACACCCTGTTTCGCCCACCTTGATAAATCTCCACTATTAATCGGAGTAAATCCAAGATCACTTTGAATCTCCTTAAAAATATTTTTAAGTGAAGGTGGAATCCGTACGCCTTCATGAACTGCAAAGGACAAGCCGTTCGCCTGTCCGATTCCATGATATGGATCTTGTCCTAAAATCACTACCCTCACATTATCAAACGGACAAAGGTCAAAAGCTCTAAAAACATCTTTATTATTAGGGTAAACCACCTCGTTCAAATACTCTTGCCCTACAAACTCTAAAAGTCCCTTAAAATAAGGCTTTTTAAACTCTTCCTTTAAAGCTTTTTTCCATGAATTCTCAATCTTTACCTTTTCCATATGGGAATTGTAGCAAAATCAATCACCCCTAGACAGGTATGGTATAATTGCACTCATATAAACTTAATCGAATAACATGAATCCAAATCAAACCCCAGAAAGAGTAGAGGTAATAAGATCATCTGACCCCTCACAAGTGAGAGAATTTTTCCAAAAAGTCTACACCTGGATGTGTGTCGGTCTCATAATTTCCGGAATAACCGCATTCATGGTTTCGAATAATGAAGCTTGGATTAAGTTTTTCTTAGGAAATCAATTGGTTTTCTTTGGAACAATCATAGTAGAGCTTGGACTGGTCATCTGGCTTTCGGCGGGAATTAACAAAATGTCGGCACAAACTGCTATTTTTTCTTTTTTACTTTATTGTTTTACAAGCGGACTGACATTGTCCGTAGTTTTCCTAGCCTACACCGCCGAATCTATAAACATGGTGTTCTTCATTACAGCGGGGATGTTCGGAATTATTAGCCTTTACGGATACCTCACAAAAGCAGATCTTTCTCGAATCGGTCAAATTGCCTTCATGGGACTTATCGGAATCATCATAGCTTCAGTCGTGAACATGTTCATGAAGAACTCACAAGTTGATTATATAATTTCAATCATTGGAGTTTTAATCTTTACAGCACTGATTGCATACGATACACAAAAGATTAAAAAGTTTGCGCTTGAAGCAGCCCCTGGTAGCGATCAAGAATCCAAAGCTTCTATTATCGGAGCTCTGATTTTATACCTAGACTTTATAAACCTATTCTTACACCTTCTTCGATTTTTAGGAAAAAGAAAGTAAATAATGACATTTCTCGACACGCCGATAAGTAGTATCACTCGACCCCATCCGGAAACCCTTCTGGGCTTAAGGAAAATCGGTGTAAATACAGTGCGAGATTTATTATATTACTTCCCTCAACGATATGGCTCGGTTTCATCTGGGACTTTTATAAGGGATGTTTCTTCAGGGGAGATGGTGACTTTATATGGTCAAATTTCAAAACTTGCTACAAAAAAGTCCTTTAAAAGTAAGGTTCCGATGGCAGAAGGGTTTCTTTCCGATAGCACAGGAAAGATAAAGTTAATGTGGTTCCATCAGGCCTATATTGCCAAAATGATTCCTGAAGGATCGTTAGTAAAAGTGCAAGGTAAAGTTTCGGGAAATGGAACTATTTTAAATCCAGAAATCGAATCGATTGCGGTTATTCCCGATAACATTGGCGACGGATTATTTGGCGAAGGAGTGAAAGCTGGCCTTAATCCTGTGTATGCTGAAACAAAAGGTGTTTCGACTAGTTGGATTTACCATACGCTGCAGAGAATTTTTAAGCACAAAGATTTTGCAAAAATTGAAGACAATATTCCAGCTGATTTAAGGGAGAAATATAATCTACCAACGATTCAAACGGCGCTCATATGGATTCACAGCCCGAAAAATGATGGCGATGCGACTGTGGCACGAAAACGATTCGCGTTTGAGGAAGTATTTTTTATCCAATTGAAAAACCAGCAGATACGATACGAGCTCGCAAAGGAAAAGGCTTTCATAATCGATACGAATGTTGATAATTTCAAAAAGAGGTTTGGGTTTCCGCTTACCGATGGGCAACTAAGCTCTCTCGGAGATATTTTAGGCGACTTAAAAAGCGGAGCGCCAATGTCGCGCCTTCTTGAGGGAGATGTGGGATCAGGAAAAACTGCGGTGGCAGCCCTCGCCTCTTACGCGACGATTACTACCCTTCCGAAAAATCAAAATTATGGACATCTACAGGTCGCATATATGGCACCAACAGAAATTCTAGCGAATCAGCACTTCGAATCTTTTATAAAGTTATTTTCGCACATGCCGATTTCAATCGGGCTTATCACAGGCACTGGATGCAAAAAATTCCCATCAAAAGTCAGTCCTTCTGGCTGGACCAATATCTCACGAACACAATTTTTAAAGTGGGTTGAGAACGGAGAGATTTCCATCGTTATTGGTACTCATGCTTTAATTCAAAAATCTGTAAAGTTTAAAAACCTCGCATTGGTAATCATCGACGAACAGCACCGATTTGGGACCGCCCAGAGGCAAAAATTGACTCGTAAGCATGATCTTGTCCCCCATCTACTATCTATGGCCGCCACCCCAATTCCCCGCACTTTAGCCCTTACTTTATATGGCGACTTAGACTTATCAGTATTGGATCAAATGCCATCTGGAAGAAAGAAGATTATTACCGAATTAGTTACCGAAAGAAATCGTAAAAATGTTCATGAAAAAGTTTTAGAAGAATTAAAAGCAGGACGCCAAGCATACGTAATTTGTCCTCGTATTGAAGAATCTGACCCAGACAAGGTTGGCGCGCTTATCGCAAAATCAGTTAAACAGGAGGCACTTAAATTAAAAAAAGGTGTTTTCAAAGATTATCGAATCGAAGTGATGCATAGCAAAATGAAACCGGCAGATAAGGAAAAGATCATGAAAAAGTTTTACGCACATGAAATTGATATTTTGGTTTCTACTTCGGTTGTTGAAGTCGGTGTGAATGTACCGAACGCAAACACAATCATTATTGAAGATGGACATAGATATGGACTGGCACAACTTCACCAATTAAGGGGTCGCGTAGTTCGAGGAAACCACCAGCCGTATTGTTTTGTGTTTACAGATAGTAAGAGTGAGAAAACGGCAGATAGACTAGATGCATTTAAAAGTGCCAAGAATGGGTTTGAGTTGGCAGAGTTGGATTTGAAGTTAAGAGGAGCTGGAGAACTTTATATAGGAAAGCAATGGGGAATTTCAGATATTGCGATGGAGGCTATTAAGAATTTAAAGTTGGTAGAAGCGGCGAGAAAGGAAGCGAAGACGATAATTGAGAAAGATCCGAAGTTAGTGAAGCATCCCCTGTTGGCGGAGTCGCTAGCCAAGAAGGAGGATGTGCATTTTGAGTAAGTAAAATAAAGGTTATTTTAAGTAAAATTGAACATTATTTAATGTCTGTCTAGTAGACTAACAAGATTAATAATTTATATAATAACAACAATGAAAGCTGATCACGTAACAAAAAGTGAATTTAAAATATTTAAAGGTGAGTTTAAGAAATTTGAAGCCAGAACAGATGGCAGGTTTAAAACCATAGATAAGAAATTTGATGCCGTAGACAAAAGATTTGACGCTATAGATAAACGATTCGACGAAATGCACGTCTTCATATGCGACTGTATGGAAGAACAAAGAATACACAACACCGAGGAGTGTACACGATATATTGGGTCACTTTATGAGAAATTTTCTGCTCAAGTAAGTGCTATATTGGAACACCCTGTTTTTACAACATATAAGGCTTAATATTTGTGCGAGTGCATGGATTCGAACCATGGACCGGACGTGTATAAGACGTCTGCTCTACCAACTGAGCTACACTCGCGTATGCATATAGTACAAGGAAGAAAGGAGCTTCGCAAACTGTTGACGAGGTATTTTTAGAGGTGTATATTTATCGGGCACGGGTGGTAAAACCATGTAATACAGTAGCATCGAAAATCGCCCTTAAAGGGGCGATTTTCTTATGAGGTAAAATTCATAAATTCTTTAACTTTCTTAGTCTCTCTTATTTTAATATATAACCACGTACACAAGGTAAGTGTATGTAATTGGCCCGCTGCTGGCGCAGTAGCATGAATTTACCATCCGTGCTTAGCGAGTTCGATTCTCGTCGGGTCAAAAGTAACAACTAAATAATAGATCCTTCAACAAACTCCTTCTTTTTCTTCACCTTAATCCCTTGCGCAGTCAAAATTTGTTCGAAATCATGTCTCTCCAGAGTCTCCTTTTCAATCAATGCCTTTGCAATAACATCCAAAACTTTTCGATGATCTGTCATGATAATTTTAAATGCTCTGTCATACGCCTCCTTCATCAAAGCACTCACTTCACTATCAATAGTCGCTCCAACTTCTTCTGAATAATCTCTTTCAGGAAAAGCAACAGACGGATTCAATCGTGCACCCTGAAAAGTCTCAAACGCCACCGGACCGATTTTTTCTGACATACCGTATTTTGCAACCATGTCCCTAGCAAGTGCAGTTGAAACCTGAAGGTCATTTGATGTTCCTGTTGTTAAGTCGTTAAAAATATTTTTCTCAACCACATAACCACCAAGCGCCACCGCCAAATCATCCTTGAACTCATTCTTTGACTGCAATTTGCGATCTTCTAATGGTAATTTCAAAGTGTACCCCGCCGCTCGTCCTCGAGAGATAATTGAAACCTTATGAACAGGATCAGCAAATTCCAAAACTGATGCAACAATTGCGTGCCCCGCTTCGTGATATGCCGTAAGTTCTTTTTCGCGCTTTGATAACAAATGACTCTTTCGTTCGGGGCCGAGCATTACTTTTTCAATTGATCGGATTAAGTCGTACTGGCCAATAGTCTTTCGACTTTCACGTGCTGCAATAATAGCTGCTTCGTTTGTTAATGAATGCAAATCCGCACCAGAAAATCCAGGAGTTCTCTCTGCAATAACATCCAAATTAACATCCTCTGCAAAAGGCTTGTTTCTAGTATGCACTTTCAAAATTTCAAGTCTGTCTTGTCGATCAGGTAAATCAATTGAAACTCTTCGATCAAATCGTCCGGGTCGTAGTAACGCTGGATCTAATACATCCGGTCGGTTTGTAGCAGCCATAATAATCACCTTTTCATTCGGCTCGAATCCATCCATTTCAACCAAAATCTGGTTCAAAGTCTGTTCACGCTCGTCATTTCCTCCTCCATATCCTGACCCTCGTAAACGCCCTACTGCGTCAATTTCATCTATGAAAATAATCGCCGGGGCTGTGTGCTTGGCCATTTGGAAAAGATCACGCACTCGAGATGCTCCCACTCCTACAAACATTTCTACAAATTCAGATCCCGAGATCGAGAAGAAAGCTACGCCTGCTTCTCCTGCAACCGCTCGTGCCAACAAGGTCTTACCAGTTCCCGGAGCTCCCATCAGTAATATTCCTTTTGGAATTCTTGCTCCAATATCCAAAAATTTCTGCGGATTTTTTAAGAAGTCTACAATTTCAGCCAGCTCTTCTTTGGCTTCTTTTGCTCCCGCAACGTCTTTAAATGTCACGCGAGATCCCTTATCTTCAGGATTAATCATGCGCGCTCGAGACTGTCCGAACGAAAGTGCTTGCGCGTTTGTTCCCCTCACCTGTCGGCTGAGGTACCAAACGATAAACACGATCATTAAAATAGGCAGCAGGAAAGGCAAAATATTTCCAAGCCAGTAGGCAGCTCCAGTATCGTCCTTGTTTGTAATTTGAATTGTTGAAATTTTTTCTTTTGCAACACCAAGGTTAGTCAAAGACTGTGACAATGAATCCTGAGTCTCCTTCTTGGCCTCCTTTTCAGTTTTGTCTACATATTGAATCTTTAAGTTGTCACCAGTAACCATGATACTCGCAACTTTTCCATTTGTAATATCATTTGCCACATCCGAAAGACTGACGGTATCAACAGGCTTTGTTGCACCAACTGTAAACGTGTACAAAATCACCAAAAAACCAAAAATCAAAACACTTCCAAAAATATTATTAAAAAATACATTTTTCTGGCTCTTTTTTGGCTGTTGTTTTGGAGTCTCGGGACCAGTTGGGCCGTTTCTTTGCATGCGTTTATTAGCGTTATTTGTGTTCTTCATATTGGAGGAGTATATAACATTTTGGCGAACTTTGGTATTATGACTTTACAAATGAACAAGAAAGTCTTAGTCCAAAACCGAAAAGCGCATTTTAACTATGAAATTCAACGTGAAATTGAAGCTGGTATCGAATTGCAGGGTTTTGAAGTAAAAGCTTTAAAGGCAGGCAAAGCGTCTCTCGAAGGGTCCTATATTCTTATTAAAACCGGAGAAATGTTTTTACTTCACATGAACATCTCTCCGTATCAAGCGAACAACCATCCAGCGGATTTTGTACCTGATAGAGAACGCAGAATTTTAATAAGTAAAAAAGAGAGACTTGAATTGGATAAGTTAGTGGGAACAAAAAACAGTGGACTGACTCTCATTCCCCTTTCGGTGTACTTGAAAAATAATCGAATTAAAATTGAAGTTGGACTTGCTAAGGGTAAGAAAAAATTTGATAAAAGAGAAAGCATAAAAAAACGAGAAGCGAATCGGGATATAAAAAGAGAGTTAAAATAGAAATCAGCGCAGGTCCTCGAGGGAGCTGCGCTGATCACAAATCTACTGATGGTGAAACTTCAACCATAAAAGTTTCGAAAGGAACCCTGTCGGGAAGTCCGAAGTTCCGTTTCCGTGACTTTTTCAGATAGGAACGCACGTACCTGAGGACTACTTTTGCGAAACGTTTTTGCCCGAGTACATACACTACCCTAACCCTTTCTGGTACTGAAAACCCTTTAGGCAAATCAACGTGAAGCCACACAAGGTCAACAACCACGGTAATCTTGAGAGTTACTGCCACTCCCAATTCGTTCAATTCCCTGGTCCTTTTCGCCGGACCGAGAGTGCAATTAGCTCTTGTCGCATCCATCACATCACATCCACTGTGACATGCCCAATGGAGAGCCTCCTCAATGCACCGACGATCATACTTTCTCGATGGGTATAAACACCAAACCAAGAGTTCAATGAAACCAACGAGAAAATAGCCTAGAAACATGAAGACACCAACAAGAAACATCAAAAAATTCATAAATTTCCTCCAATTAAGTTTTGGAAAGTCTCACCCTAACATTCATCGTCAAGGTTCTTTCTGTATAGAAGACTATTACTGAACACAAATTAGGTCAATGCACCTGCACCTTGACCGAATCTTGTATTCTGCTATTATTTGCGTACAAGTGCCTTCGGGCTTGCCCTTATTCAAGGGAGAAATTATAAGAAAAGCCGTTAAAGAAAATCTTTAACGGCTTTTCTTATAAAACTTGACACATACTGTATAATGGACCAGTTCCTTGAAAATCGAACAAATATGGGGATGAAAGGCATCGACAGGTGTCATTTTTCCTTTGTGCGCAATCGAGTATTCTGAAAACTCGTTAAACTTTCAGGAACCCTAAGTGCTACAGCACGAAAAGCAACTCCTTCTCCGTATTTTGCGGCTAAGGATCTTGTCTTCGCAACAGCTCGAGCGTAAGCTCGCTATGCGCATCAATCGAACTCCCTTCTGAAGAGTTCGGACCTGGTGTTATATTTTCAGAATAGGTTTTTGAGTTTCCACACTCAATAACCGAAGCCTTGTGGATCGGCTATATATCGTTTCTTTTGTTTTTTAGATATAAAGCTTAAACATCAAACAAAATATATTGCGTAGACTCACTTGAAAAACTCATCTGCACCCGGGTTCGATTCCCGGCATCTCCACATTCACAGAGCCAACAAGCTCAATTTCCTGTAAAACCCTTTTAAGTACAGTGTATTTTGGTGTTCGATAACCCTCTTTTCTGACGTAAACCAAGTTCTCTTCAAAAAGGAAAGAAAAGAATTTCTGTTGCTCGAACACATCCAAATCTACCCAAGTTTCATAAGGGTTTTTGAGTACACCTAAAGTTTTATCAAGGGCTGTTCGATAAGGAACGTCATAGTTGTATTCTGCCGTCACTTCTCCCTCGAGGGGTTTAAGCTCCTCTGCCAACTTTTCAATTTTCTTTTCGTATTGAGCAATCACAGCTTCAACTTTTGATTTTCCTGCAAGTTCCGCATAACGGTCAATTTCTGCTTCAACTTTTTCCTTCCGTTTTTGGCCATTTTTCTTCTCAATGGCCACTTCACGCTCGTCAATTTCTTTTGCGTCCATGAAAACAGCCTTCGCCAGTTCCAAAACATCATCCTCGGTGGTCATTTCTTGTAAAAGCGTTGCAAATTCATCTTCTAAGTCCTTTTTGCGTATGGTCAAACCCTTGAGCGGACACGCCTTATTCTGGCAAAAATAGTACGGATACAACTGCTTTTTACCCTTCGACCACGCACCCGTGAGCTTGCCAGAACAAAGGGCGCAAGAGACATTACCTCGGAGTGGAAAATCTTGATTTATGTCCTCTCTAACTTTTGATACATTGCAATTACGAGTGATTTTCTTTTGCACTGCTTCAAAGAGTTCGATACTAATGAGCACCTCTTGCAAACCCTCCTGACGCTTCACATCCCATTTAGGAAATTCAATAAGACCTGCAAAAAAGCAATTCATCAAAATACTTTTAGTGGTCATTATGTATTTTTCTGGATGAGCTTTACCAAGTACCCCTTTTTCTTTCAAGAAAATTGCCCCGTCAATAAAATGTTGAAATCTGCCAGAAAAGAAACCTTCAAAAAGTTCCTTGATGTACTGGCCATGCTCGTTGAGGGTATCTCGCTTGTTTGAGCCCTTTCCAGTCTTTGTATAGCCGTAGAGCGAACGAAAAGGCCAATAACCACGTTGTAAGCATGCCAACTGCTTATCTATCACCTGTCGGCGATTTTGCTCACGCTCGAGTTGATTATGAGCGGCTTGAATTGTCTCAACAAAGACACCTTCGGGCGTGTCGTCAAAAACGAAGTTAGAACAAAGTGGCAAAGCATTTCGAGCTTCCAATGCGGCTCGAAGTTCAAAATGAAATTTTGTGTCACGAGCAAAACGTTTGAGGTCATCGAAAATAACCACGTACTTTTTATGAGGTCGTGCATCAAGATATGCAAGCAATTCCCGCATTGCTGGACGCTTCATAAAATCACCACCACCAGAAGAAGTATCAGGAAATGTTTTTTCAACTTTCAGGTTATGGAAGCGAGCAAGATTTTCATTTCTTGTTGCTTGGCTATCAAGCCCACTTCCTTCAAGCTCTTGCTTCTTTGAGGAAACACGGCAATAGCTCAAGGAAAACTCATAGTCTTGAATTTTCAGTTTTTTGCCGAACAAGCCTGTTTTTGATGATTTTATGCTCATAGATTTTGCGTTCTTGTTTTATAATTGTTTCGACCATTCCGTAGAGATACCCGAGTATCTCTTTCAACCTTTCGTCGGAAATGTCTCGCTTGAGATATTTCCGAGCTTGCTGTGGAGTAAGCATTTCATAGTTTTCTTGTGAGCAAACTCCGTTTGTCGGTGATTTGTCTCGGGAAATCTAATAGCTCCGTTACTCGGTCGCTTTGAGAGTTACGTGGCTTTGTAACTCTGTTTCTGTTCTACAAAAAGAACTTTCCCATCCTGCTGTTTAATGGTTATTGTTTGGTTTGGAGACTGCTTGATTTTCTTTCGTAACATATCAAATAGCAGTTCGGGGTTTGCTTCAATTTGTTTCCATTCAATGCGGTCAATTTTACCTTCTTTTAAGTGAGCGGTTACTGATGATACGTCTTCTTGAGAAAGCGTGTGGAGAAGTTCGCTCTCCTCTTTTTCAAGTTTCCTCATTAGATTTGTTGGTAATTTCCCTTCTTTATTCTTTGGGTTTATAACCGAAAGTACAATATTCCTAAAATCTATTTCAATATGGGAATTACCGAGATTATTAAAAATACGTTGCTTTTCTACTTCCTGCGGTGTGGCAATATCACCTCGACCATCAGCCAATACTACAAGCGACACTTCATTTTGATTAAGTGCAACATGCATCCAAAAAGCAAAGTGTAAAAAGCGACCCTTCGCATCATGAGTGCGAAAAAGATACTCTTTAAGTGTGAGCAGACTTTCATTCTGCATACCATATTGCTTGAGCGATTGAAGTATGCGAAGCCAGATGACATCAATGATGCCGAATTGTCGCCAAGTGTCCGCAACGTCACGCTTGCCGAGGAGTAAGCCATTTTCATCCCAATAGTTTATTGTACGGTACGTTTCCTCTGTCTCTTTTACACGAAAACGAGGCTTTGATATGAGGTCATAGAACTTGTCTGACTTTTCCTTGTTGCCAATGGAAAAATCGGCAAAGTTGATGTCATATTCTTCGTCGTACCAGATGACAGGTTCTAGCTTTTTATTCATACCAGTATTATACGTGATGGTATGATTTGATGCAAATTGTAATTTGTAGCTGGCTCCAAATAAAAGTATGTGTCATAAATACCCTTATTTCTCAACGTATTTAAGCTTGACAGAATTGCATCATTGTGCCATACTTATATTAGCTACTAGTAAAAAGTCCTTTGAATGATTTCAAGTTGAGTTTGGAAGAAAGACCGTAATTGACTTGCTGGCATCACGCCAAGCGAATTATTGTCCTTCCAATCACACTCAACTAACACCTATGAAAAAGAAGAAGTCGGAGATGAAGATGACAGACGAATTGCCGTGTGCTCATTGCAAAGAACTTACCACTGCGTTTTACGAAACTTCAGACGGTGGCAAAGTGAAAATGTGTCAAAAATGCATTGATGCTGGGTGGAGACCTCAAATAGTTTCCTTCAGGAACAATCGCTTCCACACACTTTTGGGCTTTTGCAAAACAGCAGAGCCTGTCAATCAACCAACCCTTGCAGAAACCAACACGAAAGGATAGCAACTATGAAACTGAAACCCTTATTCGATAAGGTAAAAGTCGTCGCCGCAAAGAAACATCTGAAGCGTGACGAGCTTTGCAAAACACTGCGGATGTCAGTCACCACATACCTTAGTTTGGAAAGTGGGGAGTTTGAAAAAAGCATCCCCAAAATGTCAAAACGACAGGTGATGTCAAACGCCGTTGTGATTGCAAAGTTGTGTGCCTTCACCGAGGAACTGCCGTTGAAATGGTTTCAAGAGCTGTTTCCCGCACTCGGTGATATGGAAGCACAATCTGCAATCAAGAAAGCACAGGAATTGGCGGATGAAGTTTCTGGGTCAGAAACAGAACTCACCGTCGAAGACCTCGACTTTCTGAAGATGATGATGGGTCAAAGCACCACCCCTATTACGTTCGGGGATGCCTACAGCCTCCTCTGCCGTTATCGGTCAAAAAGGTGACCTCCCACTTCTGTTCAAAACTCAAAGCCTCTCCCAATGTTCAATCCGTTGGTTGGGGCTTATTTTATTTCAAATATGAACGTGTTATATTGTATAAGTACAACTGAATAAGAGCCTAAACTAGCAAGCAATTGTTGGCATGGCGATAGTAAATTCCAGTCAAGGATAAAGAACCCATCATATGGGGTCACCTTGACTGGTCGTATCGGGAAACTGGTACGGAGAGCGAAAGCTCTCACCTATGTGGTGGGCTTTTTGTGTGCCAAAAAAAGATGAGATGAAAACTTTAATTATAAATACAAAATAAAATGCTCTATATAATTTTAATATTAGCCGTTGTGGTCATTTATGTAGTTTACAGAAAACAGAAACCATCTGAAGCATCAAAAATTAAAGCTAGAGAAAAACTACATCTAGTACTAAAACAAAAGCAGGTTGCTCTTTTGGATTTTATAAATGCAAGTGAACTTAAAAATTATCTGCAAGATGAAGTACTACAACTTGAGTGTAATGAAAAAAACTTTGTTCGTCTTTCGGAACGTTTTAAGCATGACGATGTGAAATTTGCGCAGGTTGTTAAAGACTGGATTGATTACATAGACATGTTGCGTGACCTCGTAACCGAAAGGCTGTTGTTAGATATCTCCACTTCTGAAACATCCAAAAATCACGATGACGCAATACATTATTTATCTATAAAAATACAAGAAATCGAAAAGCGTTTTAAGGATTTGCTAGGTAGTGAGTATCTTTCCCCAGAAAGGAACTAAAGGATGAGTTGATTTTATGGACATTGTAATACAACCTTAGGATACAACGTTCTTTCTTTTTATAAAATCTAGGTGTACTCGGATACACCTAGACGACATCAACAATTTTGTGTACTCGAGTACACATCTTTCAATACTCTAATTGTGCTATACCAACGTAACTTTTAATCATAATTTAAGCGGTCTTTTGTATATTTTTCAACCCATTCAAAAAGTGATACCACTCAAAAACAAAGGTTTTGATGGTGTTTGATGTTTTACGGTCTATGTCCACAAATTAAAACACCCAACTCGCGCTGGGTGTTTTAAAATCCAAACCTACCTACTATCTCCCATACCAACTTTTACTCCAACTCAACATATCCGCAATCTCTTTATTCTGCGCTGTAATAATCGCCCCCGCTAAATCCTTAATCTCTTGATGTTTTGCATTCGTAAGTGCAAGCTGTGCCATCTGAACTGCACCTTGATGATGAACTATCATCTCTCCCAGAAACGCCTTATCGAAATCATCGCCATTTTTTCCAACAAGCCCTGCATTCATTGAATCCATCATCCCTTGCATTCCCCCATTACCCATCATTTTTCCATCTGCCATCATGTGCATCCCTCCCTTCATGTTCTTGCTGTCATAACGATTATTTGAAGCACCAGAAACATAACCAACACCAAGTGCAATGATAAGTCCAAGAATCACGATAATTGTATTTTTGTTTTGCATATATTTATTTTAAACTATTAACTTAATAAAAGCATTACCAACGCCAACCCTGCCATCCCAAAATCCTCGACCAGTGTCACCTTGGTCAGGGGAATTTTAAGGAATGTTCCTAAACAGGCACAGGTGAATTGTTCTTTTTTTGCAAGTTTTATTGCCACACCTATACCACTAAACAACATCACTATAATTTCAGCGATCAGTAGCCCCTTTGAAAACGGAATCAATATCATCAATAGTCCAAATGAAAGCTCTATAAATGGATACAAATATCCGTACCAAGGGGCTCTTGATGCAAACAGGTCATATGTCTGGTAACCCTTAGCAAATCCAGGAAGGTCAATTAGTTTGAATGTAGAGAAGGCTAGAAAGAATCCAATCATGAATAGTCCGATGAATTTTTGAGGGTAAAACATTCCGTCATTAATATCAGGGAGTACAAAAACTATCGAGGTAAGCAGAATAACCCCGATAATAACAATCAGTGGTATGTAGCTTTTCCAAGTTATCACTCCTAATCCTTTGTCTTCTGTTTGGTTCATATATTTATTTTTTCTTTTGGGCTAGCTTATAAACTTTCAAAATTTCTTGTACCGCTTGACCTTCCTTTCCATTTTTTATTTGATCTATAACATGAGTCGTTAAGTGATTTTCCAAAATCAAATCCTCAATTCCCGATAATGAAGCTTTCACAGCAGAGGCTTGAGTAATAATATCGATACAATATTTTTCATTCTCAACCATTGATTGTAGCCCACGGATTTGCCCTTCAATGATTTTTAATCTCCGAATTGCTTTTGACTTGATATCTTTTCGCATAGAGACAGTATACCCCCTAGGGGTATACTGTCAAGCTAACATTCTTAATCTTACCTCTCATACAAAAAACCACCCTTTATGGTGGCGTTTTTGTTATCTATATTATTACTTCTTCCCTCCCCACCTCCACCCCGCTCTCTCGCCTTTCATATAACAAATTATCAAGAGCAAAACTGTCGACAGAATGAAATTTAATCCGAAATAAATCATTGTGTCATTAACCGAACCAGAACCTGTCTTATCATAACGAACTGTACTTGTAATCTGATCCGCAATAATAATGGCATACCCCAAAGTTACCAACCATCCTTGCCATGTAACTGGAGTCCAACCCCAGCCGTACAGCTTTGCTCGAAACCACAATTTAGACTTATTTTTATTAACCATACGATAATTATAACAAACTATTAATTGTTTGTGTGATTGTTGGTTCAGGTACTGGTATCGATGCAGGGACTACGCCTGTTCGTCTACTTAAGTCGTCAATACTTTTCTTATAATTATCTACTTGTGCTTCCAACTCCTTAACTCTCTTTTTCAAATTATTTATTTCGAAATAATTATTTATCATATCTGGAAGACATGATAGCGCTGAAAGAACAGCTCCTGTAAGAATTGAAAGTATAAGAATCAAAGCCAGTGACCCATTCATCTCCCAGTTAAAGAAGTGAACTGTGATAGGAATTATATTCTGCAGGATAAAGATGACCGCCACCCCCCCGACCAGAAGACCAATTACTAGGAATATCATATAAATTTAGTTAACTTGTTAATATTATAATAGCCGTACAAAGACAGTTTCAATTACCGCTCTCTTCTACTATAGCATCCCTATAACCCTTTTCATTTCCGAGCTTTTACTTCCTTTAAAGAGCACAATATCCCCTTCTTTATATACCTCTTTTACCTTATCAGCACATTCCTCGTGATTTTTAACATGCAAAATTTCGGGAGCCTTCTTATCTTTATATTTATCTGTCAAAACCTTTGGCAGCTGAGATGGATTCCAATCAATGCCACATAAAATAATCGTATTAACTCCAAATTGAAAAGCTGTTTCGTAAATTTTTTGATATCCACTGACCAAATTATTTCCCTGCTCTTTAAGCTCTCCCAACGCTACTATCAGTTTTCCTTTATGTATCTTTTTCTCCAGAGCCTCGATAGCGGCACAAACTGAATCTGGATTGGCATTATATGTATCATCTATAATATGAATTCCTTGAACCGTTTTCTCCATAAATCTCCCTTCTTCGTATTCTAATTTTGAAATTGCCTTAATGGCTTCTTCTTTTGCAATCCCGAATTCATCACCTACCGCCATAGCAAGGAGTGCATTCTGAATCATATGCGGAGCCGAAGCATAAATAAACCCTCCGTTTATTAACTCATTTTGAATATTTACCGCTTCATTGTTTGCTGTTGAAACACTGACAACTTTTGCCGACGGAGCAAAGCTGGAAATTAAATCTTTAAATTTTTCTTTTTCAGGAATGACTAAAATTCCTTTTTTTGAAAGTGCCTTTACCAAATCCCCTTTTTCCCTAGCAATCGCCTCACACACCCCTCCAGCACATTTTGTATTTTCAAAAGCTTCGGCATGAGCCATACCGATACCGGTAATAACGGTGACCTGCGGAGTAATGATTTCAGCAAGTGGAGCGATTTCACCTTGATGATTCATTCCAACTTCGAAAACTCCGAACTCTGAATCCGGTTTCATGGATAGGACAGACAGTGGAACGCCTATGTGATTATTGTGATTGCCTTCTGTAGATGAGACTTTATATTTTGTTCTCAAAACTGCAGTAATCATATCCTTGGTAGTAGTTTTTCCATTACTTCCCGTCACACCTACAACAGGAATATTCAGTTTTTTTCTATACTCTCTGGCACAGTCCTGAAATGCTTTCATCACATCTTGCACTACGATTTGAGGCAGACTTATATTCATTGATTCTGCAACTACCGCAACCAGCGCACCTTTCTCAAAAGCTTTAATTAAATATTCATGCCCATCATTATTTTCTCCCTTCAGTGCAAAAAAAACATCTCCATATTTTAAAGTGCGAGTATCAATAGAAACACCCGTAGCTTTCGTTGTAAGTTTAAAGCCTCCCCCGAAAAGTTTTCCTTTAGACCATTCTATAATTTCTGCGAGAGAGTACATATTTCTTAAACCTTTAACATCTTTCTTACTTGCTCAATAATATCATCTGGATTTACTAGTGCCTTAACTAAAAAGCTTGCTCCTAAAGATTCGGCTTTTTCCTTATCTTTCATTTGATTAAAATTTGAAAGCACCATAACTGGGACTTTCTCGGTCAATGGATTTTCTCTCATTTGCTTTAAAACTTCAAAACCATCAATTCCTGGTAATAAGATGTCGAGAAGAACTATGTCTGGTATTTGTTTTTTTATTTGCTCCAATGCCACTTCGCCGGTGTTTGCATAAAATGCATCAACTTTTTGACCCACAAGTCTAGAAACTAGGATGCTTCCTAGAAACTTATCGTCTTCTACAACAAGAATTTTCTTACCTTCTAGAATATTTTTATTCCCTTGTGCTGACAGCTGATCTTGGCTCATATTGGTTTCTTTATTTAAAATATTTTTAACTCTTTTTAATATTTCCTCCTGTGTTACGTCTGATTTTACCATAAAATCAACTGCTCCTAGATTTTCGATTGAGCCGATACTTGTTGGTCTTAAAGAGTTAGTGAGGATAATAACTGGTATTGTGGCAATTTTAACATCCATCCTTTTCTGAGAAAGAATTTCAAAACCACTTAAAGAAGGTAAGAACAGATCTGACACCACAAGATCAGGCATCAATTCACTTATTCTTTTATAGCCCTTCATTCCATCCCTAGTTAACTCGCATTCAAAACCTGCGGACTTTAAGTTTTGCAGTAAAAGGTCACCCAAGAGTTCATCGTCTTCAATTATTAAGATTTTCTTCATATGTCTTATATTATATCCTAAAATACCAGCTTAAGCCTTCTTAGGAAGAGGAAGCTGGACAAAAAACGTCGTCCCCTCGCCCACTTTACTTTCAAACCAGATCTTACCCCCATGCCTTACGACAACTTCCTTTGCAATAAATAATCCCAGTCCTGATCCTACAGTCTCTACCTTCATTGCATTTGCAGCTCTGAAAAACTTTGAAAATATATTATATTTTTGATCTTCTGGAATACCGATACCCGAGTCTTTGACCGATATTTCCAAAAGGCCATTTGAAACACCTGCAACAATTTTTACATTACCATTCTCCTGTGAGTACTTTATAGCGTTCTCTATTAGATTTTGAAATAGCTCACGCAATTTTGTCACATCTCCCGAAATCTCGACACAATTCTTCAAGTTAATCTCAAGATTAATTTTTCTCTTGATTGCAATTGTTTGCAACTCAACAACAATAGATTCAATGAGAGTTTTCACATCCATCAATTTGAAAACAAACTGATCTTTTCCTGATTGAATATGATCAACCTCAAGTAAATCGTTAACGAGCTCTATCATTCTATTGGTACTTTGTGCCGCTTTTTGTGTAAACTCTAGTGCCTCTCCTTCATTTTTGAATTCATTATGAACTAACATGTGAAGAATCCATTTAATAGCAGAAAGCGGTGTTCGTAATTGGTGTGCTGCAATAGAAATAAATTCTGATTTTGCCAAGTCCAATGCTTGCAACTGTTCGTTGGCACGACTAAGCGCTAAATCCCTACGGATTAAAAGTTTAGCAGATTCTTGCTGTTCAATCATTGACCTCTGCAAATTATCTTTGCAAGCTGACAATTCATTTTTCAAATCTAAAATTTTGATTTCTTCTTCGCTCATTTATTTATCCTAAAACTGCAACTACTACAGTTTCATTATGGAAGGCTGAATTACACTGATTAATATTTTTTACCTCCCCATTCATAGGCGCTTGTTCACCATAAGTGTAGAAACCTATTAATGGAACATCTCTACCTAAGACCTCTTGTATAGCAGTAATTTCTTCACCCGACCGAGTCCCGAATAATTTATTTCTAGCAATACAGTTAAAGATGATAATCGCTTTTGGAGTAGCACCCTCAAGTTGATCAAGAGCGTTTTGTGCAGCCATTTTAGCGACTTTAACTGCCTCCTCGATGCTTCCAATCATAAGTCGGATATCTGAACCCACTGGAATTTCAGCCGCACAAGTAATTGATCCATTAGTATCAACTGAAAGAGGGTCTCGAATCAAAAGCTCCTCGTTACCTTCAACCTTAATACCTAGTGGATAAGTAATGGCAAGTTTTGCCAAAGTTTCTGTCTTCAAAACTGACGCCTCTTCTACTCCAAAATAGTCTTCATAAACTTTGATGGCAGGCATTCCATTCACTTCGTGCAAAACACCACCTTCTGACTTTGTAACCTTCATGGGAGCGCCGACTGGAATCCATCCATGCTTTACGCCAATTCCAATTTTAAAGTCCCCAGTTAACCCTAAGCCGACTACTGAATCGCTGTAAACTTTGTCATTTAAATATTGAAAAGTTTTCTTGAATTGGAAGTCATCACCTGACGCTCCTCCTACTACTGGAAAATGTTCCCCTAATGATTCAAGTACACCTCGAACTGTTTCTGCACCGTTACCGTTCAGCACATCTGGCAACATTATGAAAGTCTTTAAATCTCCATTGGCCTGTTTTTTAACAGCATCCGCAACAGTCTTCCCGGCATTATGTGGCCCTTTTGAAACAGGGTCTCCTACGGCTGCAAAAAACTTTATATCAGAGGATGATAGGGCCATAACAACAACAGAGCTTCTTCCAACTGGACCTTCGGTGCTGATTTCCCCAGCTGTAGATGAGCCAACAAGTAGCGCTTCGCTATTAATCGAACGAACACCACTCAACATTTGTTCTTGATCATACTTTGACGATGAAAAGACAATAAATGCATTAGGCTTGACTCCTGCTCCTAATCTTCCGACAGCATCCTGACATGCTGAGGCCCCAGCTGAAAATGAATCTTCCCCGTATCCGACACCTACTGATGAAGTTAATGACATGTTTATATATAAACTATTAAATAAGCTAAATAATTATAGCGCATTTATTACTTTTGTGTGAATATTAAAAAATTACATTCCACTTAAAACCCCTGTCACCACATACATGAACAACACACCTACAATAGTCGCGAGCACTGTCCAGAGTGATGAATCTTTACTATGCGCTTCTGGTAAAATATCCGATGCTGCCATGTAAATCAGAAAGCCGGCAAAAAATCCCAAGTACATAATCAATGCTCCGGAAGAGAAAGTGAAGAATAAAGTAGACAATCCTCCCAGCACAGGTGCAATAGCATCGATAAGTAAAAACTTTTTGGCCTTTGCGTCCGTTCCATTGTGCGCTTTTATCAGTGAAACGGTATTAAGTCCATCGCAGAAATCATGCGCCAAAACAGCTAGTGCGACTGTAATACCGACAGCTGTTGAAACTTGGAAGCCTAGACCTATGGCTACTCCATCAAAAAATGAGTGAGCGATAAGTGCACTAGCAGATAATGAACCAAGATTCGAATGCTTGTGTTCCCCGTAATCTGCCTCATGTGAATGGTGAACTAAAAAAACTTTTTCAGCGACATGGAAAATTAAAAACCCAAGAACCATGGCAACCATAGCCATCCGCACATCGAAGCCTCCCACCTCAGCCATTTCAAATATCTCTGGTAATAAATCGAATGCCACCACTGCTAAGAGAACCCCTGCCGTAAATCCCAACAATAAATGCCGGCGGTCTTTGAACTTTAATGCCACAAGGCCTCCTAAAATGGTCGAAACGAAGGTTAATAGTATAAATGCTACTTGCATGTGTTTATATAGTATTTAGATTATAATATAATCAATAAAAAAGCGAACTATATGATTGAATTCCCACTAGAGCACAAGCTGTATACGACGACTCTTGAGGCGTGGCAAATGATGCTTGAAGACATTAAAAGTGCAAAGCATTCAATAGACTTCGAACAATTCTACTTTATTACTGACGAAACTGGAAGCAAATTTACTGATGCATTAATCGAACGAGCACAAAACGGAGTGAAGGTCCGTTGTCATTTCGATTCTGCTGGCGCCTTTGGATTTAACAAATCAGTGACTTATCAAAACATGTTGAAGTCGGGTATTGAAATAAAATTTTTTAATTGGCTCACACCATTTACCAAAGGCTTCCATCGATTAGGTTTTTTTCGAAACCACCGACGGGTGTTGCTGGTTGATTTTGACACCCCTGAATGTGTTGCTCACCATGGAGGAATTTGCATGGGTGAACCGACAAAAAAATGGCTAGATTTAAACGTCAGACTTTCAATCGGCAAGAGTGACCTACCCCCAACACCGACTATTACCGATCTCCCTCATCCAATTACTTCTATGCAAACAGCATTCGATAATATTTGGTCACATTCTGAATCAGGAAAAACCTCTTGGTCTAGTATCGACGTTGTAAATTTTCGAAAAAGTTTTAAAAAATACATTGATCAACGTAAACTACAAAACGAAGAGAAGAAGAAACTTTCAAATGCAGAATTTCGACTTCCGTTTATGTTTATCACTCAATCACCTATTCCTGGAAAACATCGATTATATAGGTCACTAATAAACCGAATTGGGAAGGCAAAAAAACATATTTATATTACTACCCCATACTTTCTTCCAACCCATAAATTAATGCGGAAGCTCGTTTCTGCGAGACGTCGCGGGGTACTAGTCACTATTATCCTCCCACAAAAAACTGATCACCCATTTGTAGACATTGCGAGTCATACTTATATGAATTATTTTTTAGATAATAAAATCGATATTTACCGTCATCCAAAAATGATTCATGGAAAGAGCGCTGAGATTGATGGTGATTGGGCAATGGTTGGAACCATGAACATGGACAGTATTAGCCTTCGATATAACTTTGAATCTGGAATTGTTTCTGGGAATGAAAAATTTGTTTGTGATGTTGAGTGTGCAATGAACATACTAAGGGACGAAGCGAAACTTCTTACACAAAAAGATTGGGACAAGAGGAGTATGAGCGACAAAATCGCTGAGGTAATAATGTGGCCTTTTAGGAAGTTGCTTTAGGCCGCTGTATATCCCGCCGCCTGACTATTGAACATTTTTGCGTAAACTCCTTCTTTCTTTTTCATTAATTTAGCATGACTTCCCTCTTCAACGACTTTTCCGTGCTCGATTACAATAATACGGTCCATATTAATAACCGTGTTAAATCTATGAGAAATTAATATGAGAGTGCGATTTTCAGTCGAAGTTCTAATTTTTTCAAAAATATCCGCTTCTGAAAGTGCATCAACAGATGCAGTCGGTTCGTCCAAAACCAAAACATAACCACCTCGGTACAATGCTCGGGCAATGGCAATTTTCTGTTCCTGACCCTGGGATGGTGCGATTCCATTGAATTCACTACCTAGCTGTTCATCGTACATATTCTTCCATTCAGAGATAAATTCATCTGCACCTGAGTGAACGGCTGCGCTTTTAACTTTATCAATATTAACCTCTTCCTCTACGCGTCCCATCGCCACTGATTCTTTAGCAGTGAAAGAATAGGCAGAATAGTCTTGGAATAGTAGTGCCAAGTATCCATACCACTCCGCCTTACTTAAATCTTTCAAATCAATTCCGTTGATCAAAATCTGTCCATCGGTTGGATCATAGAAACGACACAATAATTTTATTAAAGTAGTTTTTCCAGCACCGTTGTTTCCGACAAGGGCCACCTTTTCTCCTGCCTCAATTTTTAAGTTAAAATTGTTGAGAATCTTTTCGGGTTTGTTTGCATAAGAGAATGACACGTTCTTGAATTCTATGCTCGGTGCACTTTCAAGGGCGAGCTTGGCCGGATGTGCAATTTCTTTAATGAAGGGGGTTACGTCCGCAATTTTGAATATATCGTTTACCTCAAGCGCATCTTTATACTGTCGTGAAATACTGTTAAAAAATTGATCGATAGTTCCTGTGTATTGGCTTAAAACCGCCAAATAGAAGACCATTTCACCGACATTAATCTTTCCAGTGAAAACTTGATTTATGATCAAGTAGAAAGAAAACCCAAAGCCCAATGAGGCTAGGCCATGCGCAAAAAAAGACCGGATAATCTTTTCCCAATCGGCTTTTTTCTGCTCGTTATTGAAAGCATCTAAAATTCCACGAGCTCTATTAACCACGAAGTCTAGAGACCTGAGAAGACGATTCTGTGTCACTGAAACCTTCTGTGTCACGTTTTCCTTCAAATGGGAATAGGCCTTCATCTTGTCTCCCCCTTCCTGCCAAATCATCCAAATATGTTTGTTGTAACGAAGTTGCAAGTAAAACTCAAAAGATGTTGCCACGATTAAAATTGGGATAATGTAAGGATTAACTCTAAAAACAATTATAGAAGTAGTCAGGAGAACAACAAGATTTGGAAGACTTGTGAATTGAGCATTGGTAAGAGAAATAATACTCCAGAAACCTTTAAATTTTACAGTGGACAGAAGTGCTTTAAAGGTTGGATCTTCAAGGTGTCCTGGTTCAAGTTTTGACATTGACTCCATTTCGAAAATTTCTTGATCGTTGGAAAACTTGTTCCACCATCTCTTATCAAAGAATGTATTTACACTCGATAACAAGTCGGAAATCAGTCGAATCAATACATAGAGAAATATTAGAAATAATACTGCACGTATCCCTTGGCCTTTACTGACGGAATCCGTAATAGAGTTAACAATGTTTCCAGTAACTTTTGCTTGAACAATTGGAATGAGGGCAATACCAATGCTCAGTGCTAGTAGCATCACGGTATAAAAAGGCATCCATTTGTAGGAAAGGCCCATACATCTTTTTATGTTTTTATATATGAGGGTGATCTTTTGCATGTTTTATAATTCTACCCCTTATTACAACATATTGCAAAATAAGGGCTTGAATGTTACTCTATAACCACCAAAACAACTTTCACCCAAACTGTGTATACCCCAAGCGTACGAATAAACCACCAAATACGAGCAACTGAACTTCGAGTCATCGGACCTGAAGGCGAAAATTTAGGCGTAATATCGCTTTCTACGGCTTTAAACAAGGCTCACGAGGCAGGACTTGATCTTATTGAAATCTCTCCAAAAGCGAACCCTCCTGTTGCAAAAATCGCAGATTATGGTAAATTCCAATACGACGAAAACAAGAAGCTAAAGCAGTCAAAAGCCAAGGCCCACGTAGTTGAAGTCAAGAGTCTCCAGGTCAAAATCGGTACAGGTGAACACGACCTTATCCTTAAAGCTAAAAAAGCTTCAGAATGGTTGGCAGAAGGACATCGAATCAAGATGGACCTTTTCCTTCCAGGACGAACTAAATATCTCAATGTGGACTTCCTTAAGGAACGCCTAGATAGACTTCTAAAACTGGTAACTGTAGATTACAAAATCGCAGATCCAGCAAAGAAGAGCTTGAAAGGTCTTACCATCATTATCGAAAAGGCTTAGAGATTCTCGAAAATTATTAACCACAACAAGGCACTAGAAGTTTGCAGGAAAACTGCAACGCCTCGCGTAAAAACATATGAAAACAAATAAATCATTTCTTAAGCGACTCCGAATCACCAAAAATGGAAAGATTCTAGGACGAGCAACTGGCCAGAACCACTACAATGCAAAGGAAAGCGGACGAAAACAAACAGCTAAGGGTCGAGCTGTTCCCTTCCACATGACAACTCGTCAGAAACGACAGTTTTTATCAAACGCAGCTAAATTTAACTAATCCAAAACCATGACAAGAGTAAAGAAAGGAATGCATGCGCTGAAGACTCGTCGAAACATCTTAAAGATGGCGAAAGGCTTTAGACACGGACGATCTACTAAGGAAAAGTTGGCTTACGAACAGCTAGCACACTCATGGGCAAGTGCTTTCATCCACAGACGAGACAAGAAGGGCGATATGCGCCGATTGTGGAACGTAAAGATCAACGCAGCTCTACGACCACTAGGTTTCTCATACAGTAAATTTATTGGTGCAATGAAAAAGAAAGGAGTAGTAGTGGACCGCAAGATTATGGCTGACTTGGCAGAAAATGCACATGAAAGCTTCGAAGGGTTGGTGAAGCAAATAATGGGGTAAGTGTCACACCAAAGCACAAAAAAACAGCACCAGAGATGGTGCTGTTTTTTTGTGATTACAGGATCACCTCACACCTACCACCCACTCCATCGTCATTTTTATATACATACCTCTTTCTTCTCTTATCATCAATAGCGCCGATAAGTTTTTCAATTAAAATTGCAGGATCTGATTCAAAAAATATTGGGCCCGACTCTCCTCTTCGGTGACTTTGCTCAATAATAGTTTTTAAAATTGAATCAGTCTCCCAGTCAGGACTTTGTAAAATGCCGATTGGTTTTTTATCTTCAAATGCGATTGTAAATTCATGAATTGTTCCGATTCTTCCAGGACCAAGGACGATGGCGTCACAACTGCGGGTAAAGAGTAAATCTCGGCCAGAATAACCAAAACCTGTATAGGTTATTACATCCATATAATCGAGAGGGAGATTGTAAACATTTACATGTTCCTCTTCGGATTCCGCCGGCGACATCCCGAGGCAAATCCCCTTCTTTTCCTTGGCGCCGGCGGCCACAAAGTATGGAAATCCAGTGGTAGCTCCGTTAATTAGAACTGCATGGTTTCTAGCTATCTCGCGACCAAGTGCACGCGCAGTTTCTTTTACCGATTCATTCAAAAAATCGACAGCTGCTGCGCCGGATACTCCAATCTTGTGTGCAAAGTATGCGTGCTTGTCGTTATTTCTAAGGTGCGGGTGGTTGTACGGGTGTGACATTCTTGAATTATAACATTGATTAAACTAACTTAACAATTCCTTTTGGTTCCCTTCCTTCAAAAACATCAATGATATTTTGTGCAGCGAGTGTCGCCATTTCATTTCTTGCACTAGTTCTTGCAGACGCAATATGTGGAGTGAGAACTACATTATCTAATTTTTCTAACCCTTCGGCTAATTTTGGTTCAAATTCATACACATCAATACCAGCACCTGCAATTGTTTTATTTTTTAATGCATTTACCAAGGCATTTTCATCAATCACAGGCCCTCGTGAAGTATTAATTAAAATCGCATTCTTTTTCATCATATGAAGTTTTTCTGAATTAATCATATGCTGTGTTGATGGCAGAAGTGGCACGTGTAAACTTAAAATATCAGCCTGCTTTATAACTTCATCAGGATTTTCATAAAAAATCGCTCCTAACTCCTTTTCAATCTTTTCATTTCTCTTTACATCATAGTAAAGAATTTTACAGTTAAAACCTTTTGCCATATGTATAGCGAATCTCTCACCTATGTGTCCTGCTCCGAGAATTCCCACGGTCTTTCCACACACATCCTCTCCGATAAAAATCATCGGGTCCCAGCCTTTGTAATTACCTGCTCGCACATATTTATCAGCCTCTACCAGTCTAGTTGTAAGTGCAAAAACCATTGCCACTGCATGCTCTGCAATACAATCACTGAATGCTCCTGGGGTATTGGTCACCACTACGTTATTTTTACTTGCCGAAGCAACATCAATATTGTTATATCCAACTGCATAATTTGAAACAATCTTAAGCTTGCTACCAGCTGCTTTTATAAAGTCTTCATCAATTTGATCTGTGAGAAGCGTAAGAAATGCATCGTATTTTTGTGTTGAAGCTAATTCCAATAGATCTTTTTTAGTTAAAGGAACTTTACTATCACCCACTTCAACATCATAACCCTTATCTGCCAACATTTTAATTCCTATCTCTGGAATTTTTCTAGTAACGTATATATTCATATTATTCTAATTCAATTATATCTCCTAAATTTGGAACCATAGCATTTACTCCTATATAGTCATGAAGTCTCTGGGCTAAAAACATCGACGTTTTTGTTTCTCCCATAGCGACAAACACTTTCTTTAAAGTCTTTTCCGAGTGAGAGACGAATTCAACAAGATGATCAGAATCTTTGTGAGATGAGAATCCGTTTATAGTAATGATTTTGGCTTTTACTTGAACTTTCTGACCAAGTATTTCAACTTCTTTCATTCCCTCTTGGATTTGGCGTCCTAAAGTACCCGATGCTTGAAAACCCAGTAACAACAACGTAGTATTTGGATTTCCTAAGTTATTTATTTCATGATGTTGGATACGCCCACCAGTGGACATACCTGAACCTGCAACGATTATCTTTGGGTTTGGAGCGAACTGCAACTCGCGTGACTCCTGGGCATCATTAACGATCTTCATTTTTGTAAATGAAAATATATCATCCTTGAGGGCAAGCTTTGCAGCCTCTGAATTAAAGTCCTTAGTCATCTTTTCATACACGTGCGTCAAATTAACCGCGAGTGGTGAATCCAAATAAACCGGCAAAGTAGGCGTATGCTGTCTTTCAAAAAATTCATTAAAATAAAATAGAAGTTCTTGAGTCTTTTCCAAAGAAAAAGCAGGGATCAATAGTGTGCCTTTAGTCCTTTCAATATCAAGCACTACTTGCTTTAGCTTTTCCACACGCTCGTCGCGTGCTTCATGATTCTTGTCCCCGTACACGCTCTCCATTACCATGTAATCCGCATCGTCTATTACTTCAGTATCTCGCAACAACGGACTTGGTGTATTACCCAAATCCCCCGTAAATACAATTTTGCGCTTTCCATCCACAGCAGGTCCAGTATAAGTCACTTCCCACATAGTCGAACCCAAAACATGCCCTGCATCCTTGCCGTACACAGAAAATCCTGGAAAAACTTCCATATTCTTGTGATACTCCAAAGTCTTCCATATGGAAAGCGCTTTTTTAACATCCTGCTCTTCATACATTGGGTCCTCATGCTTTTTCTCAGCATCATGTAAAGACAACTTCAAAGCATCGGCCAACATATACACCGCCAATTCATAAGTTTCAGGGGTCGAGTAAATCACACCATTAAATCCATCACGAACTAACTTTGGAATTCGCCCAATGTGGTCCATATGGGCATGGGTGATAAACAGCACTTCAATTGATGCAGGGTCGTAGGTAAACTTACTATGATTAAAATCGTGTGATTCTTGGGTTCCTTGTTCAAGACCACAATCAAAGGCGATTTTTCGCTCTTTTCCGTTAGTGTCTGGTCCGGTTAATATAAAGTTTGCCCCCGTGACAGATCCTACTCCTCCGCAGAATGATATTGATAGTTTACTCATTGATTTTTTTATTACTAATCTTATCCCATGCTAAGTAAACCACCAAACCCCCTATCATATCCATCAATATATCCTTCGTAGAGTCCAGCATGTAATCTGGAATGAGCTGTGCCACTTTAAAATAAAATTCAATTATTTCCCAAATAAAGCCAAGTCCAAAAGAAAAGATCAGGGCGTAAATCCAAGGTATACTGTAATCCTTTCTCCACCAAGAAAAAACGATGTAAGCCACCCAACTAATCAATGCCCCTCCGATAAAATGCATTGGTAAATCTAGCCATCTATAGATCCAGTAAAGTGAAAGTTCTGCTGCGAAATTATTAAAAATAAACAAAACAATCAGTAAGAAGGTCACAATATATAGTTGATCTCTAAGGTTTTTTTGCATAGAGACATTATATCAAATTAAAACACCTCGATGGACGTCGAGGGGTTTTAATTCGGATCACCTAATGTAATTGAACCTAGTTTAATCTAGGTGGGTGCTCTGCAGTGAAGGCTCAAAGCCGTCACTGACGTGAGTTCCCTTTTTATAAAATTGTAGATCAATTACAGATAAATGATCCTGATATAATTATATTCCTTTCTTTTTTCTTGCAAACTTACCTAAACGTAAATTTTGTTTTATTATCACGCCTGAAGTAAGCCACTTTAAAACACTAGTACAAAACACCCTCACGTAGCAACGTATAATCGATGATTTCATTTTCAGAAAACCAGTGTTTGATTTCATCTTCAGCTTCTTTGACTGATCCAGAGGCGTGAACGAGGTTTCGGATTGGTCGATTGTCGTTATCGGAAAGCTGATATGAATCGTGTACATAATCACCACGAATTGTACCCACTTCTGATTTCAAAGGTTCAGTTCCTCCTGTAATTTTTCTAACGATTGATACAGCATGTGCGCCTTCCCAGACCATAACGAGGATGGGGCCGGCGGCCATGTAGGATTTTAATTTTTTAAGTAGTGCGTTTGTCACCTCTAGTGGATCATTTAATGGAGGAGTAAGTCCTTTATCTAAATAACCTTTGATTGTTTTTTCTCCAGTGATTTTTCTCCATTCTGGGTCGAGGGTGTAGTGTTTTTCAATCATGTCTTCGGTAGCGACTAGCATTTTGGCTGCGACAATTTTAAGCCCTACCCTTTCGTATCGCTGGATTATTTCGCCGATTAAGTTTCGTTGAATGCCGTCTGGTTTGATGATGATGAGGGTTCTTTCGTGTTTTGGGTGTTGCATGGGGGTATTATAACATGATTTTATATCTTGACTTTTTAAATCAAGTTTATTAATATTCAAATGTATTTCTACTGAAAAGCACTGCATGAGGTTTCGTCCTTATGTGGTGCTTTTCTTATTTATATTCAAGTTTATCACTACCCAAACGGGTTCACCTTCGGTGCTGGTGCCACCGGATCCTTTCTATACTTCTTCATCACTTCCGTCTCAATCTCCTCTCTATTTCTTCCAAGCTTCAACCCTGAAAGCTCCTTCAACTTGTCTGCAATATCAGGATCTCCCTTATCAGGCCATGTAAATTCAATATTAAAAGGTCGAACAGGCTTACCCCCTGAAAGCATTCTGAGGTAACAATTCATATTGTCGTTGTTCATAATATCGTTCGCCGTAAAAACAGGCTCAAATTGTTTCTGTAAAAATTCTGCATCTTCAGAACCTACTCTGAATACCGCCATTGAACCGACGTTTCCAAAGACCGCATCTTTGATTTTTTCATCCAATTGTGCGATGAATTGGTGAGCGATATTTAAAGAAAGTTTATATTTTCGTGCCTCTGACAAAATGGTTGAAATCGAAGGAGTAGTGATGTTTTGGAACTCGTCGATATATAGGTAGAAAGGATTCATGTGTTTACCGAATGAATCTACTCGAGAAAGTGCTGCCATTAAAATCTTTCCTACAAGAATAAGACCGATCAAAGACGCGTTGATATCTCCCAATCTTCCCTTCGCAAGATTCACAAGGAGAATTTTCTTACTGTCCATAATATCTCTGAAATCAAATGATGATTTTTCTTGCGCGATAATAGGGCGCATAATGTCGTTTGCTAGGAACACGTCGAATTTGCTGACGATATAAGGCACAATGTTGGCTAGTGATCCTTCCCCACCTGCCTTTTCAGCAATCTCCTTCCAAAATTGAACAATGATAGGATTTTTACATTTTGAAACCTTCATATCACGGAAGCTTTTCACTGAAAGCACTCGAGAAACTTCCAACAATGTTGATCCACTCTCAGGATCTTCAATAACCAACATAGCAGCATTTCTAAAATATTGCTCGAACATTGGACCCATTGATTCTGGATTTGCACCATAGAGCTTTTGGAAAATACTAAATAATTCATTTACAACAAAGATTTTTTGATCTGGGAACGAATGGTTGTATTCAAGCATGTTTAATGCCATCGGCCGATCAGTATTTGAAGGGTCAAAATAAATCACATCATCATAACGCTCTGGTGGAATATGGGCCAAAATCTCTTGAACATCGGATCCGTGCGGGTCAATAAAGCACACACCATCACCATTTTTAATATCTTGAATAATCATATTTCGAAGCATTGTCGATTTACCAGTACCTGTCTGTCCAATTGCATAGAAATGTCTGAGGCGATCTTCCGGAGTAATAAAAATATCAGTCGTCAGATTGCGATGTTTATTTTTACCAAGGAATAGGCCATCCTTTGAAAGCCCGAGTGGAGCAGGCGCTGTCCCTGCCTTTGATTGTTTCAATTGAGGCGAATTGCTCTGCCCCACTGGGAAATGCACCAATGAAGTTAGTTCTCGAATCGAAGTCGGTAATGCACATTCAGAAACGAAATCACGGTAGGTAAAGTGATGTAACGTATCGATCAAATCCGATTTCTTCTGACGCTTGAATTCCAAAGTGTTCCCGAGCGAATTTTGGAACTGATTAAAAGCTGATTCAATATCGGCCAAGATCGCTTCCGCTCTCATGCCATTTTCAGCACTCGCAACAATGCGAATATTTGATTCAATAACAGGGGTCGCTAATTTTAATTTGATTTGTTCGGATGTAATTTGATCCACTACCTGTTCCTTTTCCTTATTTTTTTCCTTTTCCTCCTGCTTTTCAGAACTAAATATTTCCTTGGCAAAATCTTCTCCGCTTTCTTTGACTGCTTTTGTGAATTCACCCCATAATGTATGCCTAATATCTAATGCCTTGTTAACCTTAGTACCCTTTTGAATTTCATCCAAAGCTTCCTTATAGAGCTTTACATAGTAATCCCCCATTGGATTAATTACGATTTGAACCGCAGCGCCCTCCCCGTCTTTTTTGATCTTTGAAAGTGTATTCAAGAGCACGTTCAATGGGTCGTAATCAAACTGATCATAAGTTTTTATAGGATAAATCGGGTTTTTAGATTGCTTGGCAATACTGGCAACTGACACTCCATCAGTATTAAAAACATTGTAGTCATCTTTTTTCTCGGCAATTTTGGCATTCGGAAAAATCGAAAGAATCTGTTTTTCAAAAAGCGCGGTTTTATCATCTGGAATTGAAACATAAAAAATAAATTCTTCACTACCCTCAGAAACCGCCAGCTCAATCGTAAAGTGATTATTACTGTGCCCCGCTTCATTTGAAAGATCTGCGGTTGAAAGCATACCTGCATAAAATTGCTCCATCGATGAAAGCATTTCTTTCAGTTGTTTTTCTTTGTCTTCTTTTTTAGTTTCAGGAAGAGCCACTTCGTACAAAGTATGTCGCAAAGTCCTGTCAAGCGGCGTTTTTTCCTTTAAACCCTTTACGTCAAAACCTTTTTTGATGTACTCAACAATGAAACGGTGGAAGTCGTCATCAATATGAGGATTCCCGAGGTGACGGATAATATCAATCGTGTTTTTGATACCTTTTTCATTAAGCAGAGAAAGCAGCTCTTCAATTTTTTTATCATGAGTTTCAGGGGTTAGTTCAAGTACAATTTCTTTTTTCTCAGTATCTGGAGTTTTGAAAGATTCATGAAGGACCCTGCTTGCATCATGTTTGGTGTAGTCTTTAATTTCTTCTTCAATGATTTTCTCACGCTCAAACTTCTCCCCTCTTTCGGTTGCAGTATTTTCACGCTCCGCGACCACTTTGCGTAAATAATTTAACTCCTCCTCGGCAGAAGTAAATTGTTTATTGTCATATGAAAAATGTTCTTGTTCTTTCATTTTTAGGCCTTTTAAACTATTATACTCCATTATTTTACGAAGGGCTAAGGAAAAGTGTAGTAAACGCCCTTTTTAACACCATGTTTGATTATTAGTTTTCTTTTAACTAATAATCCCAGCAATCTGACAATAAATTGACGCGATACATTAAAATGATTAGAAATTTCTCGAGTTGTTACTATAAAACCATCTGGTAACTCACAAAAGCTTTTAAAGCTTTTGTCATTTTGAAGATTTCTATGAATTACATACATTTTCTTAATATGTTCATAAATACTATATTCAGATAAAAGCATAGATTTGGTGGATTATTTATTAAATTATCAAAATTATAGACAACATTGATTAAGCATAAATAAAAATTTATATAAATTTATTTTAATTAAAAAACCAAGGAACATAGCAAGATTTCACCCATTGTCAAAAAGTTGTCAAAGAAATACGGGTGCATTTACATTTTTTGACAACTGTTTGACAACTTATTGACAACTTATTGACAATGGGCGACTCAGGACACATCACTTTCAACCATCAATTCATCCATAAAAACTGCAGGTAGATTTGTTTTCTCTGCCAGTTTTCTTGTAAAAGTAGATTTACCCGAAGCACTCACCCCAACTACCACAATTTTATTTCCTAAATTTTTCATCTCTATAAAGTAAGTATCTCCACCCCATCCTCCGTAATCGCCACGGTATGTTCAAAATGACAACTCCTTTTTCCATCAACTGTTTTATAAGTAAATCCATCATTAGAAACCATAATCGCACCCTTACCTTCATTCAAAATCGGCTCAATGGCAATAACCATTCCTGCCTTCAAAGCGACCCCTTGCCCCTTTCTACCATAATTTGGAATAAATGGATCTTCGTGAACATGCTTACCCACCCCGTGTCCTCCTAAATGTTCTGCAAATTCAAAAACTTTCCCTTGGCTCGCCTTTTTCATAGCTTGTTCAATAGCAAAACCAATATCCCCCGTTTTGACCCCCGGCTTGCAAACACTAATCCCTGCATCTAATGCAATTTTACAAGCTGATAACATTACCTTTGCTGTTGAATCGGCCTTGTCGATTCCACCAACAATCACAGTCACCGCTGAATCTAAAACCATCTTTTTATAAATAATTCCCATATCGATCGAAACCATATCTCCATCTCGCAAAATTCTTCCTCCTGGAATTCCATGTACAATTTCCTCATTTACCGAAACACAAAGACATGCCGGAAAAGGAAACGGTGCCCCTGCTGGTTGATAATTCAAAAACGCTGGGATCACGTCATTCTTTTTACACAATTCTGCGGCTTTGTCATTTAAATCTGCCGCAGTTACACCTGCAACTGTTGCTTTTTCAAGATCACGAAGAATATCAGCCAGGATTTTCCCGCCTTTTCGCATAAGTTCTATTTCTTTTTCGGTCTTGATGTAAATCATTACCTATACCCTACTATAAATACTTCACGAGTCCAACCGCCTTCATAATGTCCTTCTTTACATCTTCAATTGGCTGTTCTCCGTTGATTCTACAGTAAGCAACTCTGTCGCTCTTACGATAGTGCTCCAAAACTGGTTCTACGTCTGTTTCATACCATTTCAAGCGTCTTCCTATGGCCTCTATAGCCTTATCATCGGCTCTATGACGCGCTTTAAGGCGTTCTTCCGCCCATTCCCGACTTACGTCCATGTGTACAATTAAGGGCTTGGTAAAGCTGTAAAAACCGAAGGAGGTGTCGATTACCCCCGCCTCAATAATCGAACGAGGTGTTCCGTCCAATACCACATGCTGGCCTTTTTTTAACTGAGTTACAAACAAGTGAGTCCACATCCAAACTGCCAAGAAATCTGGCTGGCGACGTCCGTCCGTAGCATATTCTTTTGCAAGCTCATTCGTATAGCCAGACTGCTTTGTAAATTCTCGAAAAGCATCCCCTGTTTGCAAGTAAAACACTCCCGCTTCTTTAAAATCTGGGTGCTCTAGAAACAGTTTGTGAATCGCTTCTGATTGGGTACTTTTTCCGCAGCCGGATCGTCCGATGAAGATGATGGTTTGTTGGGGCATTTGGGTTAGTTGTTTTCAGTTTCTTTACTATCCAGTTTAGGTTTAGAATCTTCTTTTATTGTACCCAAGCCCGATACAAATTTGGTAAATTTTTCCCAGAAAGAAGGTAACTTCTCGCTTCCCTTTTGGATGTTTATACTTTCTGGTTTTTTCATTTGACTTGCAATCTTTTGCTTAATTTCTTCTGCCCTCTTCTCAGCCACTTTTTTTTCATTCTCAACCTTTGCCAAATCTTTAAACCACTTGTCTATTTCCCGCCTGCTTGAATCGTCTGTTTGTATATCTCGCATCTCATGCTTGTTCGCGTCTTGTGCCTCTTGAATGTATGTCTTTTTCTTATTTTCAAATTTAGCGCGCTGTTCCTGACGCAGATGTTTTTCAGGACGATGAATATTTACCTGTTCCTTCTTGGGAATCTTCTCCTTTTTTTCTAAGACTACCTTTGGTGCTTCAGGTACTTTCTCTACTGGTGCTGAGCGAGGAACAACAACTTCCGGTTCTTTAATTTCTGCAACTACAGGTTCTGGTACTTCTTCTGCAGGCTGATGCTGAGCCATAATTTCAGGAAGATCTTTTAAAGTTGCTCCCGCGTTAATATAACCTTCTCCTTTTTCGTTTTCTCCCATTCCTAAAGCCTCTACTGCTGCCTTCATCTCTTCTGCTGTTACAGGAGTTTCCTTTACAGTCTCAACTGCCCCTGCAGACTCTTCTTTATCTATGGATTCTTCTGCTACTGCCTCAGCGACACTCATTGGCTCTGCATCCGAAGCTCGAAATTGCTTCTTAGATTTCTTCTTTTTACTTTCGTTAAATGGTTTTTCTAATTCTGGGACTTCAAATTTCATTTTCATATACACCAATTCTAAACAACCACCTCCACTTTGTCCATCCACACAAAAGAAAAAGCTCTCCGTAGAGAGCTTTTTCTTTAATAACTTTATATATCTTAATACTCCTCCATCGACAACTGCGCGTTCACTTTCTTGATTGTATCCATCACAACCGATACTACGATTAGAAGGGCTGTACCTCCAACAGTTAGAGCCTGAATACCTGTAAGGGCGTGGACGATTACCGGAAGAACCGCGATCAAACCTAGAAATAGTGCTCCTACAAGAGTGATTCTTGTAACCACATGTGACAAGTACTGCATAGTTGACTCACCTGGGCGAATACCTGAAATAAAAGCGCCATTCTTTTGTAAGTTTTCAGAAATACTCTTTGGATCGAAAGTTACTGATGTGTAGAAGAACGTGAACAGAACTACAAGTACGAAGTACGCTCCTGCGTAGAACCATGTGTTCTGCATCAAAGCAGAGAGATTAGCTGACCAAGTGTTTATAAAGGCATACTTAGTATTAGTTAGGAGAGAAAGAATCATCTGAGGGAACAACAAGATTGAAATAGCAAAGATGATTGGAATAACTCCAGCTTGGTTAAGTCGAAGTGGTAGATATGTTGGAACCCCTGCCCCACCGCCATGCATTTGTTTTGTATAAGTAACCGGAATTGGACGTTCTGCTTCTGTAACAAGAACCACGAAGTAGATAACCAGTAATCCTAATACGGCTGCCACTATGATTGTTGGGATCTGTGAAGCATCCAAAATAGAGCTTTGAACCTGCGTGATCATCTTAGGTAACGAGGCTACGATACCGGCAAAAATAATTGTTGAGATACCGTTTCCGATACCGAATTCTGTTGCTAACTCTCCAAGCCACATAACCAAAACTGAACCTGCTACTATAATAGCCACGTTAGTTAGCATCTGGAACGGAGGAATATTCGCAGGGATTACATCACTTCTTTGGAGAAGGATGATGTAACTAAAGGCCTGAATAATAGCCAAAGGAATAGTAAGCATTCGAGAATACTGCGTGAATTTCTTTCGTCCTTCTGCTCCACCTTCCTGTTGCATTTCCTTTAGTTTTGGGAAAATCATAGTCATCAACTGGATGATGATCGTTGATGTTATGTAAGGCCCAACTCCGAGCATAATAATAGAAAGACTAGAAAGTCCACTTCCCGAGAAGAGACTAATAAGACTTAGGAATTGGTTACTATTGAAAAAGGCTGCCAATTTATCAGTTGGAATACCTGGAACTGGGACATGAGAAAGGAATCGGTATACAACTAGAACACCGATAACAAATAGAATTCTATTCCTTAGGTTTTTGTTTAGAAATACCCTTTTAAGTTTATCTATGAATGTTGACATATAGTTAGACTATTTTTTTGCTACCTTCGATAGCTTTACCTTTGCTACGACTGTTGATTTCATTGCTTCTACTGTACCGCCCGCTTTTTCAATAAGAGCTTTTGCACCTTCTGAAACTGTGCAGTTTTTGAAATTTAATTTAATGCTAATTTCACCGTTTGAAAGAATCTTTACGCTAGGATTTCGTCCTTTTGAAGTCGATAGCAAACCCTTTGAAATTAATGTTGTTGGAGAAACAGTATCGCCTGCTTTATAAACAGAACCAAGATCACCTAAGTTGATTATAACAGGCTTAGTTTGGATAGAGAAGTTAGTGTTTTTACCATGACCTCTTAGTTTAGGAAGCTTTTTGATGTAATCTCTTAATTCTGGTCGGATCTTGTGACCAGCTCGAGCCTTCTGACCCTTTGTACCTCGGCCTGAAGTCTTTCCACGCTTTCCACCACGTCCAATCTGATTGGATGTTTTTCTTTTTGTCTTTGCTTTTAGATTATGTAATTGCATGGCAGGTTTATTTAGTTAAAGTCTTAGGTAAATGAGATGCCTTTGGCTTTTTAACACTTGAAAGTGCCATAATAGCAGCCTGAGCATTGTTAAGCTTGTTCTTTGTTCCAGATCGTAATTTTGCAACTACGTCTTTCACGCCTCCAAGGATCAATACGTCTCGAACAGATGAACCAGCTGCCATTCCCTTTCCAGGAGCTGGTTGGATTTCTACGCGAGAAGATGAGTATTTAGCAGACACTTCGTGAGCGATACTGCCAGTCTTTGTCATATTGATAGTAATCAAGTGCTTCTTGGCGTTTCGAAAAGCTTTTTCTACAGCAAGAGCCGTATCAGTTCCCTTTCCTGTTCCCACACCTACGCGACCCTTCTTGTCTCCTGCAACCATTGTCACAGCGAAGCTAAATCGTCGTCCTCCTGATGAAACTCGAGTTACTCGTCTAATGTCGATAATTTTCTGATCAAATTCTGATCGTGCGCGAGGCTCTCGTCGTGGCTTTCGGTCTCCACCTCTCTGGTTTCTCTCTCGGCGAGGTGCTTCAGCATTAACAACAGATGCGTGGGGTGCAATCTGTGCAGAGTGAGTAGCTGCTACTGTTTTTACTTCTGTATTTGTTTGTGGGTTGTTGTTTTCGTTCATATATTTAAAATTCTAGACCTCCTTCTCGAGCGCCTTCTGCTACTGCTTGTACTCGACCTGTGTAAATAAATCCACCTCGATCAAAGGTAACTTTTGTAATACCTTTTGACTTTGCAAGTTTTGCAATTTCAACACCAATTGCCTTTGCAGATTCAGTCTTGTTCTTTCCTTTTGTATTCAAAGTAGAAGCAGCAACCAAAGTCGCACCCTTATCATCGTCAATTAATTGAGCGTACATAGCAACGTTTGATTTGTAGATAGACAATCGTGGGCGTTCTGCACTACCTGAAACCTTAGCGCGGATTCGCTTTCTTCGTCTGTCTCTTGATGATGATAGGATGATTTTTTTCATAAATTTTTATTATGCAGTTTTCTTACCCTGCTTTCGGCGGATAACTTCTTTTTCGTATCTAAAACCCTTTCCCTTATATGGTTCAGGTTTCTTCATCGCGCGAAGTGTCGCAGCAAACTGTGTTACAGATTCCTTGTTGATACCAGTAATTGTAAGAAGTCCCTTTTCAGAAGTCATTGTGATTCCAGCTGGAATTTCAACATTAACAGGATGTGAGAATCCAAGAGCCATTTTTAAGTTTGTACCTGATACTTCGGCCTTAAATCCAATTCCTTCTAGGATAAGTTTTTCTACGTAAGGTTCAACAACACCCTTGATCATGTTTTTAACATGAGAAGCGTAAGTTCCCCAAAGAGAACTTGTCTCGATATCGTTTCGGTTAGGAGTAAGAGTAACTTCAGAGCCGTTTACATTTACAGTAACAACTGGTTTGAACTCTCTCTTTAATTCACCCTTTGGACCCTTTACAGTCAAAAGGCCATCATTGATTTCAACTGTGACTCCTGTAGGTATTGCGATGATTTGACGGCCAATTCTTGACATATATTTATAATTACCAAATTTTGAATAAAGTTTCTCCTCCGACCTTTTCTTTTCGAGCCTGACTTCCTGTCATAATTCCCTTTGGAGTTGTTAGGATCATTACTCCAAATCCGTTCTTTACCGGTCGCAATTCCTTTGCCTTACTGTAAAGTCGGCGTGAATTCTTTGAAATCTGCTGAACATCCTGGATTTTTCCTTCTCCGTTTTCGTCATATGCCAATTCAACGTCTAATTCGATATTAGGAATAGTTTTACCCTTTTTTGCAACAGATTTAATAAAACCCTCTTTTTGTAAAACATTTAAAATGTTTTCACGGAATTTTGTGTATGAAAAAACTACTGTGGCCTTCTTTGCGCGGTTAGCCATTTTCAATGAGTTCAAAAGTTGTGCGGTTGTGTCTACCATGATGATTTCTTAATACCAGGAATTCTTCCTTCGTTTGCTAATTCTCTAAAACATATACGGCACATATCAAAGTCTCGCATATAGCCTCTTCCTCGACCACATCTAAAACATCGGCGAGTCAATCGGCTCTTGAATTTTGGTGTCTTTTTTGACCTTGCTACTGTTGATGTTTTTGCCATTTTGTGGGTTTTTTGAGCTTAGAGATACTAACAATTTAGTAGCTCAAAGTCAATTATTTTTTACCTTTGCCTTCGTCCTTTTTAAATAAGAATCCAAGGTGGCTCATGAAAGCCTTTGTTTCCTCTGCTTTCTTGGCCGTAGACACTATAGTGACTGCGAATCCAAACACGTCCTTTAATTCTTCATCTGAAGTTTCAGGGAAAACTGTGTGCTCTTTAACACCTAATGTGTAGTTTCCCATAGCATCGACCGATTTGTTGCTGATTCCTCGAAAGTCTCGAGTTCGAGGAAGCGCAATATTCACCAATTTTTCAAGGAAACTCCACATTCTTTCTCCTCGAAGAGTAACCTGCCATCCTACTGAATCTCCCTGTCGAACCTTAAATGAGGCTACCGATTTCTTAGCAGACTTTACAGTTGCCTTCTGACCTGCAATTTTAGTTAGTCGGTTTCCGATCAAATCCTTTTTCTTGTTATCCTTTATAGAACCTGTTGCTGAAGACAAAACAACCTTCACCATCTTAGGTGATTGTAATTCGTTCTTGTAGCCGAAAACTTCCTTCATTGTATTGTAGGTAGTTGCCGCTTTTTCTTTTAGTGTGATGTGTTTTGTTGCCATAAAATTATTTTACAGTTGCTAGCTTTACATTAGAAACATGGACTGGATGTGCCACTTCGACAATCGCACCCTTTCCTGCACCTTTAGTTGACTTTTGGTGTTTCTTTTTAAGATTTACGCCTTCAATCAAAACCATATCCAATTTAGGGAAAGCCTTAATTACCTTAGCCTTTTTGCCCTTGTCCTTTCCTGTGATTACTATGATGTTGTCGTTTTTCTTGATCTTCATAAATTTAAAATTACACTATTTCTGGTGCTAACGAGCCGATTTTCTGGAAACCTCTTTCTACGATTTCTCGTGGAATTGGACCGAAGATACGACCTCCCATTGGTTCTACTTTTGATTTGTCTAGTATAACAACTGCGTTTTCATCAAATCGAACATATGAACCATCCTTTCGGCGGAAAGCTTTTCTCTGGCGAACCACTACGGCTGTTAAAACATCTTTCTTTTTAACGGCTTTTCGAGGCTGAGCTTTTTGGATAGACAAAACAACCAAGTCGCCAATTTCAGCGTATCGCTTTGCAGCAGATCCTAACACTTTGAAAATACGGCCAATCTGACCTCCTGTGTTATCCGCTATAGCTACTATTGATCGTTCTAATATCATATATTTATAATTATTTTATTACGGTGAAATGCTTATCCTTTGAAATTGGTCGACATTCTCGAATTGAAACCTTATCACCAACTTTGCAAGTATTTCCTGCGTCATGTGCCTTATACTTCTTTGTGATAGTTACGTATTTTCGGTATTTTGGAACTCGAACATATCTTCCGACAGACACAACGATTGTATCTTTCATCTTTGTAGAAGTGACAATACCATCCAAAACCTTACCCTGCAATGGTTTTGTTTCTGCTTTTTCTGTTGTAGTAGTTTTCTTTACCATATATTTATTATTTAGTTTTCGCTGCTATTGTCAATTCTGTCATGATTCGTGCGATATCCTTTCGAAGATTTCGACCTTTTTTCAAGTCCTTAGACTTTCCCCCAGCCAATTCATACTTGAAAGCCTGAAAAACATCTCTTTTTTCCTTAAGAGTTTTTAGAAGTTCGATTTTTGACTTTCCTTTGATTTCGCTTTTCTTTTTCATATATTTTATGTTCGAGCTACGACCTTACCTTTAATAGGAAGCTTTGTGCTTGCCTTTCGAAGAGCCTCCTTTGCAACGTCTTCTGCAATACCGTCAATTTCGAAGATTACACGACCTGGCTTAACTTCCATACAGTAGCCCTGTACATCTCCCTTTCCAGAACCCATGGGAACTTCTGGCGGTTTAGCTGTAATAGGACGATCTGGGAAAATTCGAATCCAGATTCGACCCGTCTTTCCAACGCTTCGAGAAATTACCTTTCGAGCAGATTCGATTTGGTTTGAAGTAATTCGAGCATAAGAAGCAGTTTTCAATCCAAACTGTCCGAAGCTAAGAGTTGTACCACGTGTGTCAACACCGATCGTCTTCATGTTTCGACGATTCTTGTGCCACTTTCGGTGTTTTACTTTTTTAGGGAGTAACATGGTAGTTTAATTATTTTTTATTGAAAATGTCACCCTTGTAAATCCAAACCTTAATACCGATCTGTCCGTATGGGAGAATAGCTTCGTAACGCTTGAAATCAACATCGGCTCGAAGTGTCTGTAGAGGAATTCGACCTTTCTTTAAATCTTCTCTTCGGGCCATTTCCGCTCCTCCTAATCGTCCTGATAGGAAGATTCTCACTCCCTTTACCTCTCGAGCAGCCATAACTTTTTCAATCATTTGCTTCATTACTCGGCGGAATGGCATTCTTTTCTCAAGACCTTCTGCCACCATTTGTGCTACGATTGCAGAGCTCGCTTCTGGAACTTTAACTTCTTCGATATCCATTTTGAATTCAATTCCCTTATCACCCTTATGTTTTTGAAGGAACTTAGTAATATCATTTTTAAGTTTTACTGCACCTTCTCCGTTTCGTCCGATGATAATTCCAGGTCGAGAGGTTTGAATAATGAGTCGAAGAGTTTTTTCATTTCGCTCGATCTGAATATCAGAGACATACTGCCCGCGCATTTTCTTTTCTAGCCATTCACGAAGAAGCACGTCCACCTTAAGGTTGGTTCGATATTTTGCATGTACTGAAAACCATCGAGATTTCCAATCTCTGACGATTCCTAGTCTATGTGCATATGGGTGGACTTTGTGTGTCATGGGTTTATTTTGTAGTTTTTGTTTTTGTTGCCTTAACTTTCTTTGATGGAGCCTCACTTAGAACCAATGTTACGTGACTTGAACGCTTATTCAATTTTGAAGCACTTCCACGTGCTCTCGGAAGAGAGCGCTTCATAGTAACACCTGCGTTTACTTGAACCATAGATATTTTCAAGCCTTCAGGAGCTGTATTACCAGAGTTTTTAGCATTAGACATAGCACTGTTGATCAACTTGATCATAGTGATAGAGGCTCGTTTTGGAGTGATCGCCAAAGCCTTTAATGCGTCCCCCGCAGTCTTTCCTCTTACAAGGTCAGCCAAAAGGCGAACTTTACGAGGTGATTGTCTGTAGTTGTGTAAGTAGGCTTTCATACGATTTATTTCTTAGCGGCGGCAGCGGCGTCCGGTGTAGCTGCTTTAGCAGCCTTAGCAGAAGCGATTTCAGCCTCCTTTTTAGCCTGATCCAATTCTTTTTGCATTTTACCTCCGTGTCGAACGAATTTTCGTGTTGGAGAAAACTCACCCAATCGGTGACCTACCATTTCTTCGGCGACCAAGACCTCATTGTGGATTTTTCCGTTGTGCACTCCAAAAATGAATCCCACCATTTCTGGTGAAATTTGGCTTCGGCGTGCCCAAGTCTTAATAACCCCAGTTTCTCGTGGGTTTTTGCCCGCGATCTTTTTGAGGAGATTTTCATCTACGTATGGTCCTTTTTTGAGTGATCGTGTCATTGGTTTTTTGTAAAATGCACTGAAAAGTGCGTCTCGACATACTATCAAAATTGACAGCTAAGTCAATTTTTGTGGGTTTTTTGAGCACCACACTTTTGCAAAAATTCTAGATTCTTACAAAAGTGTGGTGCTCAAGGCGCCAACTACTTGTTTTTTCCTACCTTTCGGCGAGAAATAATGAACGGGTTTGAGTACTTCTTTGATCGACGTGACTTCTGTCCCTTTCCTGTTGGCTTTCCGTAGATAGAAATTGCGCGTCGTCGTCCTCGTCCCTGTCGTCCTTCTCCTCCTCCGTGTGGATGATCCACTGGGTTCATCGCAGTACCTCGAACAGTTGGTCGAATACCCATCCATCTGCTTCGTCCAGCCTTTCCGTAATTCTGAAGTCTACTTTCTTCGTTTGAAACAGATCCAATAGATGCCCATGCAGAGTCGATAATCTTTCGCACTTCAGTAGAAGGCATTTTAACTTGAGCGTAACCACCGTCGTGTGCGATTACTTCGGCAAAAGTACCAGCAGATCGAGCAAGCTTTGATCCACCTCCGGCTTTTACTTCGAGGTTGTAAATAAATGTTCCTACTGGGATGTTGATTAGAGGAAGTCGGTTACCAGCTTTGATTTCAACTTTTTCACCTACTTCGAATTTATCACCAACTTTCATAGACTTTGGAAGAACTACATATCGTTTTTCTCCATCAGCATAATTAACAAGTGCAACGAAAGCTGTTCGGTTTGGATCGTATTCAATAGTTGCAACTGTTGCAGGAATGTTTTTCTTGTCGTAAACGAAATCGATTTCTCGGAAGTTTCGCTTGTGACCAGATCCTTTGTGTCGAGTTGTGATTCGTCCAGTGTTATTTCGTCCTACTGCTCGCTTGAAACCATGTGTAAGAGCCTTGTGAGGTTCAGTTGCAGTAATCACGTCTCGGTAAGAGATGGTGACCATGTTTCGTCTTGAGGGGCTTGTTGGATTATATCGCTTCATATATTTATAATTATTATGCTAAGTCAATCTTGTCGCCTTTTTTAAGGTAGACGTATGCTTTTTTAATAGAAGCCTTAAGACCTGCGCGACCTCGGACAAAAGTTTTCTTCTGTGGACGGTTAACAATGTTAACAGCAATCGGAGTAACTTTGTACATTTCCTTGATAGCGGCCTTGATAGAAGACTTGTTCGCAGATTTCTGAACTTCAAAAATGTAAATACCTTTTTCAGCACCTAAAACTGCCTTCTCGCTAACGCGATTTTTCTTGATAACTTCTGATGTATGCTTTTTTATTGATAGATTAGTCATGGTATTGGTTTATTTCATTTTAGCTTCAAGCATTTCAACAGATTCTGCAGGATTTGAAAGTACAAGATATTTGTATTTCAAAAGTGAAACTGGATTAATGTTTCTTGTTTCAGATACTTCCATGTTGCTAAAGTTTTTGAAGCTTCGTTTTACATTTTCGCTGATTGTAGGAATCGCGATCAATGCAGAGTTAGCATTTTTAGTAAGAAGTCTCTCGAAACCAGAAACCTTTGAAAGGTTCATTGCGACCTTTACAGCAGAAGCTGTCTTTGGTTCCTTAACTTCTAAATTATTTACAAATAAAATTTCTCCGTCTCGGAATTTCTTTGAAAGAATAACGTAAAGTGCCTTTGCCTTCATTTTCTTGTTAACCTTTCGGTCAAAATTTTTGTCATTTCGTGGACCTCCAGAAACACCTCCACCAACCCAGATTGGTGAACGAGATGAACCGTGTCGAGCGCGACCAGTTCCCTTTTGCTGCCAAGGCTTTTTACCTCCTCCTCTTACCTCTCCTCTAGTTTTAGTGTGAGCGTAAGGCTTTCGAGCATCAGTCATCATTGAAGTAACAACCTGGTGAACCAAGTCTGCATTCCAATTCTGTCCGAAAACAATTTCTGAAAGATTGATGTCGCCTGCAGATTTTCCAGCAGAGTCATATGAAGTCACCTTCAAAGAATCGGAAGAGGTAGACTTAACAGAAGCCTTCATTTTAGTCACAGCGCGAACTGCCTTAACTGGATTTTTCTTTTTTGTAGTTTCTTTTTTCATATAATTATTTAGATCGTACTTCTACTACTGTTCCTCTTCGACCTGGGATTGCTCCGCGGATGAACAACTCACCTGAAGTTGCGTCATATGACACAACAGTGAGATTTTTTACAGTAACCTTGTCACCTCCCATGCGTCCGGCCATTCTTCGGCCCTTGAACACACGCTGGTAACCACCGGCTCCGATAGAACCTGGTTCTCGTTCAGAGTGTTTCTGTCCGTGAGATCGTGGACCTCCACCGAAACCATGACGCTTTACTACACCTTGGAAACCCTTTGCTTTAGAGATTGCAGAAACTTCTACAACATCGCCTGAAGCGAATTCATCAGCGATTTTGTCGCCAACAGTTGTTGCGGATGTTCCCTTTAATTCTTGCAACTTTGCAAAGCTACCCAAACCTTTCATTTGTCCTGTCAAAGGTTTATTGATTCTTGATGCACGCTTTGTTCCAAAACCAATTTGAACTGCAGCATAGCCGTCTTTTTCGATAGTTTTAACCTGAGTCACAATCGCAGGAGCAGTTTTAACAACTGTCACTGGGTGAACTTTTCCGGTTTCATCGAAAAGCTGAGTCATATTCTGTTTCGTTCCTAGGATAAATTTCATTGGATTGTCAGTTAGTCAGTAAGAGCGACAGCTTACATCATTTTTACATCGATATTAACACCGGTCGGAAGCGACAAGTTCGTTAATGATTCGATCACCTTTGCGTTTGGGTTAATAATATCGAGAAGTCTCTTGTGTACTCTCATCTCAAATTGTTCTCGCGCATTTTTGTAGACGAAAGAAGAGCGATTGACGGTGTACTTTCTAATTTCAGTCGGAAGTGGCACAGGACCAACTACTGTTGCATCGAATCTAACTGCAGTATCAATGATTTGCTTTACAGAAGCATCCAGAATTTTTGCATCGTAAGCACGCACACGGATTCGAAGTTTCGAAACTGCGTCTGCTGATTTATCTGCGCTTTTCTTTTTTGTAGATGTTGTTGCCATTTTGACTTTAATTAGTGGTTGCGGTATTACGCGTTGATTTTAGTTACAACACCAGCTCCTACAGTCTTTCCTCCTTCTCGGATGGCAAATTTCTGCTGTACTTCTAGGGCGATTGGGGCTACCAATTTAACCTTGAAAGTAACTGTATCTCCTGGCATAACCATTTCTACACCTTCATTCAAAGATACTTCTCCAGTTACGTCTGTTGTTCGTACGTAGAACTGTGGTTTGTATCCAGTAAAGAATGGAGTGTGTCGTCCACCTTCTTCTTTCTTTAGAATGTAAACTTCAGCTTCGAAATCAGTGTGCGGAGTAACTGATCCGGGCTTAGCCAAAACCTGACCTCGAGTCAAATCCTCCTTTTTAACACCTCGAAGAAGTAGACCAGCGTTGTCTCCAGCCATACCTTCGTTAAGCTGCTTGTTGAACATTTCAATACCTGTAACCGCTGATTTTGCAGTGTCCTTAAGACCTACAATTTCGATTTCTTCAGCTAGTTTTACGATACCTCGTTCGATTTTACCTGTAACTACTGTTCCTCGTCCTTCAATAGAGAAGATGTCTTCAATTGGCATAAGGAAAGGCTTTTCAGTTTCTCGAACTGGAGTTGGGATGTAAGTATCAAGTGCGTTTGCAAGCTCGATAATCTTTGATGACCATTCATCTGTATTATCCTTTGCTTCCAAAGCCTTTAGAGCTGAACCACGGATAACTGGAGCGTTAGCACCGTCAAATCCGTTCTTGTCCAACAATTCGCGAACTTCTGTCTCAACCAAGTCCAACATATCAGCATCGTCAACCATGTCACACTTGTTCATGAAAACGATGATCTTTGGCACACCTACCTGTCGTGCAAGAAGAACGTGTTCTCGTGTTTGTGGCATAGGTCCGTCAGTCGCTGCAACCACTAGGATCGCACCGTCCATTTGAGCTGCACCAGTAATCATGTTCTTGATGTAGTCAGCGTGACCAGGGGCGTCAATGTGAGCATAGTGTCTTGCTGGTGTTTCGTATTCAGAGTGAGAAAGTGAAATAGTAATTCCTCGAGCCTTTTCTTCAGGAGCCTTATCAATCTGGTCTACACCCTTAACTGTTGCCGAGAATCCAGCACCCTGTCGAGACAAAGTGTTTAGAATAGCTGCAGTTAGAGTTGTCTTGCCATGGTCAACGTGTCCAATGGTACCTACGTTAACGTGTGGCTTTGTACGGTCAAATGTTGCCATATGTTTGTTAGTTAAGTTCGTTTTGAGATATTAGAGCGCGAGATTGCCTAATATCCAAAAACGAACCGAAATTTTATTAATTTATTAATTTTAAATCTTGTCAGTAGTGCTTTGAACGCCTTTTTTATGGCTTAAAATAAGGGTGAACCCTGATTTTTGTACCCAAATGGCGTTTCGAAGTTACCAGACAAAAAAACCGCTGTAAAAGCGTTATGTGCATACTAGCAGTACGCTTAGAGGTTGTCAAACGTAAAATGGTGATAAATAGAGGTGTTTTGAGGGATTAATCCACAGTTTGTGCACAGGGTGTCTATTATATACAGGCATATGCACGCTCCATGTGTGCCTTTTATAAATAAATTCATTTTTTATTCATGTCTACCTATTAAGAAACAAGAACATTGAAATATTTTTTCTTAATGATGAATACCATAAGTTTTCTAGAAAAAACGCTACAACATAAAAAAGCCCCCGATGCAGACGTATCTGCATAAGGGTCTTTTTCATAGTGATAATGAAATTATATACCTTTAGTATAACCAGTCAAGGTTGCCCTTTAAACCAAAAAATGGTTTGATTGCAAACGGAACAAGTTTCCAGTCACCCAACAAAATCAAAACCCAAACAAGAAAGGACAGGACAAATATGGAAAAATCAGCCAAAAAAAAACTACATGAGGCATTGAGAAAGGCTCTCGCAGCAGCAATTGAACACAAAGCCACCCTCCTGCGTGCGCTTTTCAGGACCAAGACTAAAGGATTGGTGGTCGTCGTTTTGACGAAAAACTCTCTTCGACCCGGCCGTGGAGTCGAGGCCTGCAAAAAAGGCCTTGGGGTGCACCAGCCTGTCACTGAAATCAGGGAAGCAGAGGCAAAAAAGCACCCGAGGACCCTTCCCGCTTCCATGGTAACGAAGGCTCATGCTACGGCTGAAAGTGCTCTGGTTACAAAACTCGGCCTGAACAGGATCAAAAATGAGCCTTATCGTGCATTCACCACTGAAGGTCTCAATGTTCTCCACGGCGGATGCTGCTCACCTTGCGGAGAATATTCGGTAGGCGTTTGGGGTGGCGAAGGTTGGCAGAATGCCCAGATTGCTCAACACTTCGTGAGTGAGATGAATGAATGGTTTCGATCCCGACTCGACATCTTCGAGATGAGAGACATCCTGCCAAGTGAGGATGCGCTCAAATAGAAGTCAAACTTCAGCCCCGGACGCGTTTGCACGCGCCGGGGCTTCATTATTTCTGTCACCAATTTTTTCGGTGACGTCGGGCAAACCTCCTTTCTCCATTTTTGATTCTTTGACGAGGAGGCTTTTGGATTCTGAAATCCAAACTAGACTTACCTTCACGCTTTGGTTTTTCCGGAGGGACCCAACCAAAATAATCAGGGTGGCGTGGGTCGTAAACCCACAATTCTTCTTCGTCTTTCGGGACAAACAGGTTTCCGTTTGCCATTGTCATACGATTCCCTCCTACAAACGGTGCGAAGGAAATTGCGATAAAAAAGCTGCCAGTGTTTTCATGATTTACCTTTCTGTATGTGTATTATTGAATTTTGGAACTAGAGCGACTTTAAATATTACATGAAAACAAAAAACCGCCTAGCTGGCGGTTTTTTGTTTTGCACTACTTCTTCGCCTCGACAATCGTCTTCTCAACGTTCGGTGGAACAACATCATAGTGATGGAATTCCATCGTCATTGATCCTCGTCCCTGTGTCATTGATCGAATATCAGTTGTGTAACCAAACATTTCAGAAAGAGGCACCATTGCATCAATCACTTTGTTCAATCCTCTGTCTGACATACCTTCAATCTGACCTCGCTTTGATGAAAGTGAACCTGTCACGTCTCCCATGAATTGTTCTGGCATCACACATTCAACTTTCATAATAGGTTCAAGAATAACGGCTTTTGCGCGTCGTGCACCTTCCTGGAAAGCCATAGAAGCGGCAATCTTGTATGCAATTTCTGAAGAGTCCACATCGTGGTATGAACCGAACAATAATTCACATGAAATATCTGTCATTGGGAAACCGGCGACTACTCCTCTTTGCATTGCTTCGATAATTCCCTTTTCAACTGCAGGAATAAATTCAACTGGAATAACTCCTCCCTTGATTGAATCGATGAATTCAAATCCTTCTGATCGATGAATATTCTTAGGAAGTTTTTTATCTGCTGGCCATGGTTCCAACTTTTTCAATTTAATTCTTACGTGACCGTATTGTCCCTTACCTCCAGACTGCTTAACATATTTGTGATCAGCTTCAGCTTCTCCAATAATAGTTTCTCGGTAAGCTACCTGTGGCTTTCCAACGTTAGCTTCAACTCCGAACTCTCTCATCATACGGTCGATCATAATTTCAAGGTGAAGTTCTCCCATACCTGAAATGATAGTTTCTCCTGTTTCAGTGTTTGAAGAAATTCGGAAAGTTGGATCTTCATCTCCAAGTTTCTTAAGAGCGATACCCATCTTTTCCTGATCAGCCTTTGTTTTTGGTTCGATTCTAAGAGACACTACTGGGTCAGCGAATTTAATTGGATTCAAAATAATTGGATGAGCTTCGTCACAGAAAGTATGTGAAGTTTTTGCTTCCTTCAAACCTACCGCTGCAGCAATTTCTCCGGCGTACACCTTTTTAACTTCTTCTCGCTTGTTAGCCTGCAATCGTACGATTCGTCCAAGTCTTTCTTTGTTTCCAGTTGTTGAGTTATATAAGTATGAACCAGCTTCTACTGTTCCAGAGTAAACTCGGAAGAAAGTAAGCTGTCCTACGAATGGGTCGTTCTGTAATTTGAATGCAAGGGCAGAGAAAGGTTCACTGTCTGATGCATGTCGAATAATTTCTTCATTAGTATGAGGATCAAGACCGATAACAGGTGGTACGTCCAGTGGTGAAGGCAAGTAATCTACTACGGCGTCCAAAATCAATTGTGTTCCTTTATTTTTCAATGCAGAACCTGTGAACACAGGGTAAATTTTACCGGCAATTACCCCTTTTCGAAGAGTTTTCTTAAGATCATCAATAGAAAAATCTGTCTTTCCTTCCAAATATTGATTCATCATCACATCATCAAATTCGACAATTTTTTCCACCAACTGAGCGCGGTATTTAGTCGCATCGGCTACCATGTTTTCAGGAATTTCTTTTTCAACCACAGTTCCTCCCATTTCTCCTTCAAAGTGGTAAGACTTCATTTTCAAAAGATCCACAACTGCTTCGAAATCTCCTTCAGATCCGATAGGAAGCTGCATTCGAACTGCGTTCTTGTTCAATCTTTCTAGAATTGATGCATATGATCGTTCAAAAGAAGCACCTGTTCGGTCCAACTTGTTAATAAAACAAATTCGAGGCACATTATATTTGTCAGCCTGTCTCCATACAGTTTCAGATTGAGGCTCTACTCCGGCTACACCATCGAAAACCACTACTCCTCCGTCCAAAACCTTAAGAGATCGTTCTACCTCTACTGTAAAGTCCACGTGACCTGGCGTATCGATGATATTGAATCGGTGCATTCCAGATTTATCAGTTCCGTTGTAAGTCGGATTCCAGAAACATGTAATAGCAGCTGCGGTAATTGTAATACCTCGTTCCTTTTCCTGTTCCATCCAGTCAGTTGTTGCTTCACCGTCGTGCACTTCACCGATCTTGTGTGACATACCAGTGTAGTAAAGGATTCGTTCTGATGTTGTTGTCTTTCCCGCGTCGATGTGGGCAATGATACCGAAATTTCTTACTTTCTCTAGTGGATAATCTCTTTTGGTGTCCATAAAATATTATTGAATAATAAAAGGCGTTTGATAAACGTCGTTAGGGTAAAATAGCATTATTTTGAGGCTTTTGCAATTAGGACTACGCCTCGAGTGTTATTTGAACCCTTTTCACTTAAATATTCTTTTTTTCAGCACCATCTTGAATCAAATCTATGCAATTTTCCATAAGTTTACTATATATGGATTTACTCACTCTTAAATTCACATAAGAGCCCAAACCAATAATAACTAGAAAAATAACAGTCACTTCTAAAGAAATAGAGCTGGTTGCAAAAGCGACTCCTGAAATTACCAGGGCGAGAATCGTTCCGTAAAAAACGTAATTCTTCATTGATAAAGCCCATGTTTTTCTAAGTTCAGTCGTGTCTACCGTATCCTGTTTTTTAAGATTTTTTCTCTGCAATGTAAAAATAATTGCAAAAACTGCAATAAAGAAAATAGGTAAAATTAACTCGATGATATTCATTTGATTTAATTATACCACACTACCTCCAAGACGGATGGTCTTCTGGCTCATTACGATTTTCATCCAACCTCAAAAACACCTCATCAAATGACTTCTTGATTACCCCTGCAAATTCATCGAATTTTTGATCCATTCTCCAATATATTCTTTCTTCAAGTTTATATAACTTATCATCAAATTTTCTTTCAATCCTCTCTTCAAACTCTCTAAATCTCTTATCTATCTTCAATTCAAATACATCAAAACGAGCATCTAGTCTCGAATCAATAAGCGCACCTATTAGCATTAAATCTTTCTCGGTTAACATGCCCGCAATTATAAACCCCCGACATGAAAAAACAATAAAGAAGTTCTGAAGTTTTTATGTCGTAATATTTTACCAAGCCAAGTGAGCAAAAGCCTTGTTTGCTTCAGCCATCTTGTGTGTATTATCTCGTTTCTTCATCGCTTCACCTTCTCCTTTCATAGCAAGCATAAGTTCATCTGCTAATTTCAAGTGCATTGGCTTTCCTTTCTTTCCGCGAGCAGCATCAATAACCCATCTCATTGATAGGTAACTGCTTCTCTCTGGTCGAACTTCTCGAGGTACCTGATAGTTAGCACCTCCGACTCTTCGTGAGCGCACTTCTACTGTAGGCGCAATATTTTTAAGAGCAGTTGTCAAAAAAGCAATAGGATCCTCAACTGCGGCAACCTTCTTGATTTCATCCAACGCATTATAAACAACAGCAGTAGCGGTAACTTTTTTACCACTTACCATGATGTAGTTGATAAGTTTACCAACAACAAGTGAATTAAACTTGTCGTCTGGTTTTGCAATATTTCGATTTTTTACTTTTCTACGCATGAGGGTAATTTTTAATTTAATGATTAATTTTGTATAGATTTTTTTCAGAAATACAAACCTTTATGTATTCCTTACTCTATACGCCCGATTGTGAGTGGAAATTATTTCTTTCCTCCAGCCTTTGGACGCTTCGTTCCGTAATTTGATCGTTCTTTTCGACGAGCTTCAACACCTGAACAGTCCAATCGTCCTCGTACAATAGTGTATCGAAGTCCGACATCTCGAACCTTTCCTCCTCGAACGATTACCACTGAGTGCTCTTGCAAGTTGTGGCCTTCTCCTGGAATGTAGGCAGTGATTTCAGATCCGTTAGTAAGTCGCACTCGAGCAATCTTTCGAATCGCTGAGTTCGGCTTTCTAGGAGTCTTTGTCGTTACCTTTGTGCAAACACCTCTCTTGAATGGAGAGTTGAAGTACACAGGACGGTTTTTGATTGTGTTAAAGCCACGAGTAAGAGCAATCGCCTTAGATTTGCGAATCGTCTTTGTTCTTTTTCTTTTGACTAATTGACTTAATGTTGGCATTTGTGTTTGTAAAAATAAAATGCTTCGAAAAGCACTTAGAGGTAAGATACTATATTAGTGGGGGAAGTGCAAGGATTTTAGGAAGTTTTTTAAAGTGGAGTCGGAATAGAAGAATTTTGTCACCCATTGACAATTAATTCTTTAAATTAAGGATTAATTGATGTTTAAAGCGCTATAAAATTAAGCAGAGCGGGTAATTGTCAATGGGCGACAAAACTAGATCAACTTAACTTTTTATGACAAATCCCCTATGAAAAAGATTGACACAACCCCATTTTATGCTACAGTATAGGAGTCAGAAAAGACGCCGGTAAAGCCGGTACAACCTAAAAAGAAAAGGAGTACTTTATATGAATCAACTTGCCAGGCGATCAGACGTAAAAGCCTTGGTAGTATTGCGAAAGCTGAGAATGATCAGGGGGGTAGATCACCCACTCGGTCAGCTCATCGGTTTCGGTATCAGAAAAGTAGATGCTGATGCGACCCTTCCCCTTGAAGTCATAGGAACGGTCAAGAGCTGTCCCTGTACAACATGGGGTCAACTGGAAAACGCCATTTACTACCTGCTGAAGATGGCCGGAGTACGTGACGCAAGTAGCGACTACTTCGTGGAAACCGAAGCAGCAAAACTAAATCGTGATCTTCCGATTATGATCTAAGCCCCCCCCTCAAGAGAAAAGTCCCTAGGACGCACTCTCGCGGCGGGCTTTTTCTTTTACATCCTCACAATCAAATTCAACACCCACTGAATCACCGGCGTAAAATACTGCCACAACACCACCGCAAAAATAATCGCAAACAAAAATCCCTGCCCTTCCATCGCCCTTTTAATCCCTTGAAAGCTTTCAGGTAAAAATGCGAATAATATATGCGAACCATCGAGCGGACTTACAGGAATCAAATTATAAATTGCAAGAACAATATTTGTAATACAAATCATCAAAAGAAAACCACCGGTATTTTCTGGAATTTGCTCTGCAAAAAATCGCAGACTTAAACCAGACGCTAGTGCAATTATTATATTAGAAAGTGGCCCCGCAGCTGACACTATCACATCCCCCCACTTTCCGTATTTCAAATTATAAGGATTAACCGGCACAGGTTTTGCCCATCCAAACATAAGACTTCCCGGGAGAAGAGCACAAAGTAGCGGAACAATGATAGATCCTAGAATATCTATATGTTTCAAAGGATTTAAGGTAAGTCTTCCTGCATATTTTGCCGTCGGATCACCTAATGCAAGAGCTGCAAGCCCATGAGAGACTTCATGAACAACAACCGAAAAGATGAGGACCAACAGAAAGAAGATAGTAGACATATTGATTAATATCGAAGATATGATAGCATGTGAACCTATATGACAAAAGTCTGCGCCATCACCAAAAAAGGATCTATCCGAGCCGGCGGATATTCAAACCGTACTCGAGCGACACAGTTTAACCCGACTGGTATTGTTCGAAAGTACCCTAACTTACAGAAAAAGAAAGTTTACGTTCCTGAATTAAAGAAATTTGTTTCTATTACAGTTTCTGCAAGAGGACTTAAGACTATTACTAAGAATGGTGCGTTTGCTACTTTGAAGAAAGCTGGGTTGATTTAATTTAAGTAAAATAAACGACAAAAAAACGGCACTGAGGGATTGAACCCCAGCGCCGTTTTGAATTCCCTGATTAGCTACCCCAGGGATTGTTTCGATGCCACAGAAGCACCAGGTTCCATATTTCCTTACGGAGTTTTTGGATTCTGGGCTCCTTCGACTTACCAAGAATAGCGTTCGTAAGTAGCACCATAGAGGTCATCATAGTGGGGCATACCAGGAATCCGCACCCGGTGTATCCTCCAAACCCGAAGGTTCCCATAATCAGCGAAGCATCTTCTTGGTCGAAATCATCAGGATCTAGAAGATCCATTCCCAAGGAAAACCTTGGTTTAGATTTTGACTGATCTGCCTCGTTGTCACCTTTTGCAAGGATCCGTGGCACATCCCTCACGACGTTTGAAACAAGAGTATGTCCGATGTCTGAACGAAACATTCTTGTTCCATTTACCCTGTCTTCACCACCATGAAGAATTATCCTGAGGATCCACGATACGAACTTGGCATTCGCAAGCAGACCAGACACACCGCATGCAATTGGTGCAATCTGCCGAGTGAGACCATCGTGAGGAAGTATACTGGACTGGTCAGATCTCGTCGGTGCAACCTGACGAGCAAGACTAATATCAGCCTCAGTGAACCACCTCGCCTCTGCACCATCTGGGCGACCTTTAGTCATCTCTCTGAATACTTCTGGGAGTGACACCCCCGAGACTCGCTCGATGATTTGGCCCAAAACGACAGGAAGATAGTTTCCATAGCGATATCCTCGCCTAATCGGAGACTTCAATATTGCATCGATCGTTTCCGCACCCCTCGTTTCTGAGAAGTGCAGCGACAAGTCCACAACCGCTTGATGACTCGAGAGTTGTCCCACTGTTAGGTTACGCCAAGTCTCGTGACACTCATTTGTCTGGAAAAAATCTCCGACTGGAGCATCCATTCTGAACTTTCCCTTATAGTCGAGGTAATGTGCGACGAGCGTCGTCGTGGGTTTAGTAATTGATGCCACATCATAGCTAGTGTCCCACATAATTAGCGGACTATCCTTTTCGTAGGTGTAGGTTCCAATACAAATCGAGACATTGTTCACCAAAGAGTATCTACGATTCGGGAGTTGAAGTTCAAACTGGGCACCTGGAAAAATTCCATCCTTAATTGCTCCCTTCAATTTCCTCCAAATCTCTCCTTCTAAATCCCCTGTGCTAAATCTTTTTTTCGAAGAACTCATGTGCCCTTCTCCTTTCTGGTCCAGTGGACCGGTTTGTTGTTGAATTACTGCACTATTTGAAATCACTCTAACAGAGAACCCTTATCGTTTCAATCATTCAAAAATTTAATCATACCCATCTCACTTGTCCTCAAAATTTTTACATTTTCCTTTTCCAAAGTTTCAATCGTCTCTTTATGTGGATGCCCGTATCGATTATTTAATCCTGCAGAAATAATTGCGTAAGTTGGTTTTACTTCCTCAATAAATATCGAATCAGTAGAAGTTTTTGATCCGTGATGTCCTACTTTTAAAACATCTGCGTGAAGATTATCTTTTACGTTCACCAATTTTAGCTCCACTGATTTTGGTGCATCTCCTGTTAACATAAATGTTGTTGTGCCAACATGTGCAACTGCAACAATTGAAAACAAATTTGTATCTTTGTCCGAAGTCATTTTCATCTGACGGTTTGGATATAAAATATTTATATAATCATTTCCAAAAGAAATCTTTGCTCCGCGATTAATTGTTGATGTCGAAACATTCGCACGTTGAAGCGAATCGAATAAATTTTTCTCAACAGTTTTTGAAGTGTGAAGATGCGAAAACAAAAACTTACCAACAGAAAAGTTTTGCACAATTTTTGTAAACCCTCCAACATGATCCTGGTCTGCATGCGTTCCGATCGTAAGATCAATTCTTCGATCAAACCACGGGAATATTTTGTTGATTTCCTTAACAGACTTTCCGTCAACATTTCCCGCATCAATTAATATTCGATTTCCTGAACTTGAAATTATCAAAGTTGAATCACCTTGACCGACATCTAGAAAGTAGACTCCAGGTTTTATTGGGTGATTTACAACCATTACAAACAACAAAGAGGCAACTGAATATGCCACCACAAAAGCTACTACCTTGGCGTGATATAATGTGTCTATTAAAAATCTTAATTTATTAAAAAATGACATATACAGAAAAGAAATTTAGCATTGGTAACTTAAACGGAATTTCGACTAAAACAATTGAAGAACATCTGAAGCTTTATTCAGGTTACGTGAAGAATACAAATGCAATTTTAGAAAGTATTGGGAAGCAAGATTTTGAACTTGGAGTTTCAGAGGCTCAGCGTCGATTTGGATTTGAGTTTGATGGCATGAGAAACCACGAATACTACTTCGAGCAATTCGAAGGAAGTGCAAAGCCGTTATCTGCAGATTCGGAATTGGGCAAAGCGATCGCGACTGAGTGGGGGTCATTCGATGTGTGGATGGCACGATTCAAAACTTTAGCCATGACTCGTGGAGTAGGTTGGGCAATTCTTTACAAAGATGAAACTAACGGACGACTGTTAAATACTTGGGTTGAGGAACAGCATTTAGGACACCTTGTTGGACTAAAGGTCATACTAGCATTGGACATGTGGGAACATTCTTATATGCTCGATTATGTTCCATCTGAAAAGAAGAAATATATCGAAAGCTTCTTCGCAAACTTGAATGGAGAAGTGGTTGAAAAGCGATTCTAAGCTTTAAACAATAGGTTTCACAGCGGAAACATCCTTTTTATCGGGGGATGTTTTTGTTTTGGTTACACAGAAATAAATTACAATCATTATAAAGTAGCAAATCAAAGTTTGCTTCCAAGTCCACTTGGGAAATTCAATCGCCGCAAATGGAAGGTTTGCGCATATGTGAACAATCCACAATTCATAAGAAAGCAATGCAAAAGAAATAAAGGAAAATATTTCTGCGATAAAACTTGAAACAAAACTGATTAACATTGATGCCACCACAAAAAACATAGTATAGGGTATGAAAGGAAGGACCACTATATTAGTGAAGAGAGAGATGAGCGAGACTATTCCAGAGAAGTGCATAATAAGCGGGGTAATAGCAATCTGAGTTCCGAGTGTCGCGGAAATCGTTTCTTTTACCCCAAATTTTTCTGGTAAAAAAGACAGACGTTTTGAAATTTTATCGGACAAAACTATGAGACCAAGAGTGGCCGTAAAACTCATCTGAAAAGAAGGATCGTAAAACAAAAGCATCGGATTAAAGGCCATCATGATAAGCCCTGCAATAAAAAGACCTTTAAACGGATCATACACCAGGTTCATGGTCCTTCCATAAATCGCAATCGCGTTCATAAATAGCGACCGCATGACTGATGCTCCACCACCCACCATCAAACAAAAACAGGTCATGAAAAACATTCCGATGACGAAGCGGACGGTGGGAGGTAAAAATCCAAGAAGCGCCATCACTACAACCGCAATTATACTGACATTGAAACCAGACAATACAACAATGTGAATCAGACCGACTCTCTTAAACTCGTTTTGAAGTTCTGCATCGAGTGACCCCTTCCCGGTCAGAATTAGTCCGGCACCTAAAAAAGATTGAGGTTGGGGTAGAAGTGAATTTATTCTTTGGATGCAAATATTTTTTATACTGATTAAGGCGAGTTTAAATTTTGAAGGGGTGGAGTTATCTATAAATTCAATCTTTGGATTTTTTATTTGATAAAAGATCTTACGAACTCGCATATAATCTCCGTAGGATGATTTTGGATCCCCATCGGAAATATTTGTAAGTTTTCCTTCAATTTTTAAGTTGTCGCCGTATTTAAGCGGAGTAAAAAAATACTTGGTGCTAACTTGAATTAAATTACCCTCGTGTGTTTTTGCAATAAATCTTTGTGAGTCTTTTGATGAATCTGGTTCTTCGATAATCTGTACCGATAATGTAACTTTTTGATTAGAAAGTTTTCTTAAAACTCCATCATCCTTTGGCCACATAAAGAATCGAATTGTAATAATTACAAACAATATAAAAACGACAATCCATTTGGATTTATTCACTAAATAATATTAGAGAAACAAGATGAAGAAAAAATGAATTTATTATGAAGATACTTACTTCAAATTCTGATACCCCACAACTATTGCCTCGGCAATAAATAGTTCCAAGTGAGAGTAATTATCATGCTCTTGGGCTTGTTCAAGGTAAGTGTAGTATAGAATCTTTTTTTCTTTTTCAATAATAGAAGGAGAGATTTTGTGCGACAAAAGCATTGTATTAAGTAGTAGTCTCCTCACTCTACCGTTCCCATCGGAAAAAGGATGAATCTTTTCAAACCTCGCGTGTATTTCAGAGGATTTTTTTATGAAATCCCTGTTATTTAATTTTTTCGCTTCATTAATTTCATTAACTAAGATCTCCATTAATTCTGGTACTCTAATATAATTAGCTGTAACAACATTTGTTCCAGCAATTCTCACACCGTGATTTCTGTAATTTCCGGCATTATCCATAATGCCATTCATGAGTATTTCGTGAAGCCTTTTGATATACCTCCCATCTAGATCTTTTTTTGAAGCGAGAAAGTCAAACATGTACTGAATAGCCACTTTGTGGTTCTTGGCTTCTATTTGCTCAACAAGGGTTTTATTTTTAAGATTCGTATTCTCAAAAATTACCATAGCAGTTTCTCTTTCAGTTAAAGTACTACCCTCTATAGCATCAGAATGGTAAGTTGACCTGACGCAAAAATGTTCATATAAATCTTTTCTTTGTAAAACGAGATTCAATGGATCACTTATTAGTTGTGAAAAGTTTAATATTTGATCGTAAACTTTTTCAAGTTCGAGACTGGAAACTTCACCTTTTCCTGTATATTTATCATAAAGATCATTGATTTTATTCAAAGCTTTTGGTCGAGGTGAGGATTTACCGAGAAACCATGCATTAAACGCAGGAAAACTCACACCAAACATGCTAGCAAGCTCGGTCTGCGTAAAATTCAATTTTTCCTGAATTTTTCTTAATTTTTCCTGAGTTTCGGTCATGGCAACATACTATCAAACTTTATAAAGTTATACAAATATAGCCAAACTTTATAAAGTTTATTTACTAAATTCCCTTACAATCTCTTCCTCATCAACTTTTGAAATTGATTTTTTAAACAAAGCTTTCTTTCCGTGTACTCTTTTTTTACATTCATCCCAAGTTTGATCAATATTAATTTTTCCTTGAACCATGCTGACATATGAGAATGCTGGTGATTTATTCTTTGATGATTTTTTAGTTGGAACTCCAACTTTAATATTTAAAACCACATCCTTGTTTGGATACTCGGCTAAAAACCCACTGTACAAATCTGGCTTCTTTCCATCCGCATAAGCAGTCGCAATTTCATCGCACCTCTCGTTTCCAAAAATTTCGCTGTGCCCTTTCAAAAGAGTCCATTTGATTTCTTTTCCTTTTAATACAGAATCCATTTCTTGCCACAAATCTATGTTTTTAACTTCTTCTTTTGTTGAACTGATCCAGTTTTTAGCTTTCCATCCGTGAAGCCATTTTGTAGCACCGTTTAACACATATGCGGAATCTAATCTAACTTCATATTTTGTAACAGTACCTTTAGCATAGTAGTCATCAAAGAATTTTAAACCTTCAATTACAGCCTTTAATTCCATTCGGTTGTTGGTTGTTAAGTCCTCTCGGCCCCCTCTTTCGTCAATTCGCATTTCGTCAGCGTCGTTTGGGTATATACAGATAAAGCCGTAGCCACCAGGGCCAGGGTTTCCGCGAGATGATCCGTCGGTGTAGATGGTGATGGGTTTCATGAGGGGTATTATAACACCTGGTCTATTTGCTCTACTAATTTTCTAGAATTTCCATGAGACAAAAGCCCTAAATATGACTGTGCCACCTCATCAATCTTGTTATCTTTTAAATTCCTAAACATCCTACGTTTTGCCGCGGATCTTAAAACCCGACAATCTGTAAAATGTACCCATCCCAAAAAATCTACACCTGGTGCAAGAGTCCGTATAAAAATTTTGTCCGGGTGAAGAGAAAGTTTTAGTCTTGATAGCAAAAAATCGTGAATTTTTGACAGCACATTTTCTAGCCACGACTTGTCCTTGTTCATAATTACAAAATCATCAGCATACCGGATATAATATTTCGCTTTTATCTTGTGTTTAACAAACTGGTCAAACTCATTCATGTAAATATTAACTAACAATTGAGACGTAAGATTACCTAAAGGCAACCCTTTACCTACAGCAGTGCTGTGAAAACTTGAAAGTATGCGATTGAGCAACCAAATAATATCCTGATCCTGTATGTGCACTTTTAATATTTCTACTAACACACTTTGATCAATTGAGGCAAAGAATTTCCTGATATCGCATTTTAAAACCCAAAGCGTTTTTGAATAATTATTACTCGCTTTATAGGAATATTTTCTAAACTGATTTAATGCTTTGTGTGTTCCTTTACCTAACCTGCACGAATAGGAGCTTGAACTAAATTTTCGATCAAAATACGGGTACAAGATTCGGTATATTGCATGGTGAAGCAACCTGTCTCTCACTTTTGCTTTATGAATATTTCTTGGCTTTGGGTCAGAAATATTGAAAGCTTCATACTCTCCATGCATATATGTCTTATGAACAAGGTCGTTATGTAGAGAAATAATATTATGCATTAAATTACGCTCAAATTCCTGCGTATCCTTTCTTCCTCTTTTGCCACGGATAAATTCCTGCCAAGCTTCGAGCAAATTTTCCAAAGAGATGATATCTTTATACTTAAAAATAAAAAAAGACACACCATGAATACTACACCCCCCCCGAGAATGCTACCAGTGCTTCAGCGTCTAAAAAGCCTCTATATCTTGTGGCATGACTACTACCAAACCATACCAAAAATCCACAGACACTCTCTTGGTCAGAGAATCGATACTTTATTTGTGGAAACCATCGAGGCAATATCGGTTGCAAGCTTTTTATCTAAAGATGAAAAGCAACCTTGGGTTCGGTTAGCTATACGAAAAGTTGATACTACTAAGATACTTTTGATGGTGTTATGGGAAACCAAATCTCTAGATAATAAAAAATATATAGCCCTTTCTGGACCCATAGATGAAATAGGAAAAATGCTTGGCGGATGGCAAGGACAGATAGCAGCGCAACTTTCTAAACAAAACTCCTCCGCCATATAGACAGAGGAGAAATGAAAAGATTTGCGAAACCCAAAGCAGTATTGTTGGCGTTACGGTTGTTGTCGAGCCAGTTGGCATTCCAGTTCCAGGAGCCATCATCGTTCCGATAGAGATACAGGGCGTTCCGGTTGCCGTTCGGGTTGCGAAGAATTGTATAAAGCACCGCCTATTTCACCACCCCTTGAAGTCCCGTGACGATCTCAGGATTGAATCGTATTCGGCATCGTAATGCCATAGTGCCTTACACCAAGTATCTTCATTTTTGTTGAAGTGTCTGCATGCACCACTCTACCTGAAGCCTTGACCGCAGATACTCTCGATGCACGGATACTGGATTCGGTAGGAAGAAACCTTAATCTCTTCCATATTCACCTACTACCGCTTTTTATCTTATCCTAAAAAATTAAATTTTGATATAGAAAAACCCCGCGCAAATGCAACGGGGCTGGAAGATTTGGAGTTGTATCTTGCCATAACTTACTTTTTGAGCCGAAGAGCAAAGTTCAAAGGGTCAGAGGAGACCACAGTGTCCAAAGCCCGAGAGCTACTCTGCGAAACCCAAAGCAGTATCGCTGGCGCTACGGCTGCGGTCGAGCCAGCCGGCACTCCAGTCCCAGGAGCCACCATCGCGCCGATAGAGACACAGGGCGCCCCGGCGGCCGTACGGGCTGCGAAGGGTGGTTCCGAGGAATTCGATCCAGCTGACGTTGAGGGTCTTGTGGAGCCACTTCAAGGTCGTCTGGTTCTCTTCCTTGTAAAGCGCTTCGCCGATCTTGGCATCCGCTTGGATCGCTTTCAGCAGGAGCCGTGCGCGTTTCTCTTCGCCGGTGACTGTGGTTTCGTCATCGATGAGGCCCGTCTGTGCGATGAGCTTCGTCGGGTCGAGTTCGGTGATGGCGAGCGAGCTCTTGTCCTGCTCTTCGTCGCCTTTGAGTCCATCGCCGTCCTTCGGTCCGCGCCAGATGCTCCAGCCTTCGCCGGTGAACGTGGCGGGGTCGAACGGAGTGGTGCGGTCGATCTTCAGGACTTGTGGTTTAAGGACGTGTTCGAGGGGAACGACGACGGTTTCGCCACGAAGGAATTTCAACGCTCCTGGCGTTCCTCCGAGCTTTTTTACGATTGCATTCAATTGCCCACCTGTAAGGTCGGCCATTGCGAATTTATCTTCTGACATGTTTCCTCCTTGTGCTTAGTTGCACGTTGGATTTTTCCCCTAATCCGGGGCAGAACCATGACCGTGGTAGTCATAGCCAGAAAACGTTGATAAATCAAGGTCTTTTGGCTATGACTACTGAAAAAATTGTAAGGTTCTGAACTGTTTAATATTATATCACATCATATATCTTCTTGTCAAGCTCAGCGTAATGGTTCAATACCTTTGCATCACCTCCCTTTCAAAATCTCCACCGCCCTTAACCTCAACTCCGGTCGCCCTTTAAAACTCGACTTCTCAACCGTCGCAACCATATCAATCACATCATTCACCGCCACCACAATATCACTGAAAAAACTAATCGCCGGAAGTATCGCACCATTCTCGTCACCTACCCTAACCTCAACATGCTCCTGCGCCTTTCCAAATTTTTTATACCCAACCACCGTCACCTTCTGAAGCATAAAAAGTGGTTTTGAATTATTCACCCCAAACGGCACCATCTTCTCAAGAGCATCCCAAAACTTCCAATTAATGTCGGATACATTTAGTAAACTATCAACTTCAACTGTCGCATCAACATCACTTAATGAAACCTTACTCATCGCATTAACGAGGTGTTCTGAAATTAAATGAATATGATCATCGTTTACTGCAAAGCCTCCAGACATCGCGTGTCCACCCGCTTCTTTAAATACCCCCTCTTGAACTGCATTCATTAAATCTACCAAATGATACGATCCATTTGATCGGCAAGAACCTTTAATAACCCCCTCTTCATCCCTTCCCCACACAAACGCCGGTTTGTTATAATCTCTCATCAAACTATTTGCCACAAGTCCCAATAGTGCCGGCTTCCAATTTGGATTTCCAACCACAATTAGTGGTGCATTATTAAAATCCTCATCTTTGTGATTTTTCTTTATATCCTTTGAAATCAACGCAACTTGGACTTTTCTCTCGGTATTTATATCTGTTAAAACTTTGCAAAGACTTTTTGCTTTAACGACATCATCTGTTGAAAGTAATTCAAAAGCAATCACAGGATCTGCCATTCGAGACGCTGCGTTAATGCGAGGGGTAACCAGAAATTGAATATCATCCTCAGTTGCTGTTTTCGGATCCAGTTTTAAAGAAAGAAAAAGTTGCTGCAAACCTACACGCATATTTTTCTTCATCACCTTTAATCCATACGAAGCTAAAATTCTATTCTCTCCAATCAAAGGGACCATGTCAGACAAAGTCGCAAGCCCCACCATATCCAAGGACCACTTCTCCATTCCATCTTTTATCTCAAATTTTTTGTACAGTGCTTGAATTAATTTGTAAACTACACCCGAACCACACAAAATCTTTTCAGGATATGTGCACCCCGGTTGTTGCGGATCCAAAATCGCATAAGCTTCTGGAAGTTTCTCATGAGGTAAGTGGTGATCGGTAATTATGACCTGTATTCCCAATGAATTTGCATGTGCAACCTCATCAACGTCAGCAATTCCGCAATCTGCTGTAATTAACAATTTCGCACCCTGAGATGCAATCTTTTCAACCGCATCACTATTCAATCCAAAACCTTCCTTGTGTCGATGTGGGATATAGAACATAACATTGTCATATGAAATCTTTTTAAAGAAATCATGAAAAACCACTCCGGCAGGAATTCCATCTGCATCGTAATCTGTGTAGATACAAATTTTTTCTTTATTTTTTACAGCCTCAAATACCCTTAGAACCACCTTCTCCATGTCTTTCATTAGATACGAATCATAAGTTCCCTTGTCATAATCAGGGTTTAAAAAGGCCTCCTTATCCTTAACTCCTCTGTGAAAAAGTAGATGATCAATCAAACTTCCCTCTGCCATGTCTCGAATGCGGTATTTTGCCATTCATCGATTTTAGCATAGAATAGTCGCATGAACTCAGATTGTATATTTTGCAAAATCGTGACGGGAGAAGTACCTGCTACAAAGATTTATGAAGACGCAGAAGTGTTGGCTTTTATGAACTTACACCCTACTCACAAGGGGCAGGTTTTGGTTATTCCTAAGGATCACGTTGAGAATATCTATGGATTCTCAGAGGAAATGGCTGCGAGGATTATGCTTGCGACTAAGAAACTAGCGATTGCGGTTAAAAATGGAGTGGATGCTGATGGGGTGAACCTAATTATGAACAATGAGGAAGTGGCTGGGCAACAGATTTTCCATGCACATATGCATATAATTCCGAGATTTAATGATGATGGGTTAAAGCACTGGCCGGCGAGTGATTATAATGAGGGAGAGATTGAGGAGTGGGGTGAGAAGGTGAGGAAAGAGATTATTTAAGAAAGTTTCACCTTTTCTATTAGCTCACCGATATATTTATTCTGATCGATATGTTTTCCATACCCCTTGGCTAGTGAGAATAATTCTCTAAGGAAATTGATAATGGTTTTATTCTTAATGCATATAGAAACCTCTTCTTTCCAGTTTGTGATATAGGCAGAATCAGGAAGTATAAACATTTCAGTTGCCAGGTTTAGGAAATCCTTCTTGATAAATGTCATGTCTGTTGCTCGTCCTAAAAAACTCTCTAGAGTTTTCAAAAGTAAACTTTTATCATTTTTGTAAAAATCAACAAGGAAAGGATAGTAGTCTTCAGATAAAAGACCTTCGATAATAATTGGCTTACTACGAATATTTTCTTGCAAATGTTGAATTTTTTCTGACCACTCAAGCTTCTGTAAACTTTCTCTAATTGACGCAGTTGGTTGAAATCCTTGAACTCGAGTGTTTGCAGGAAGTTCTAGTAGTGCTTCCCAGACTTTGTAAAGGCTATCGACACCGTTGTATATAGTAAATTCCGAATCTGAAACACCAATTGTAACTTGAGAATGCTTATCTATCTCTTGAGAAATATTTGCAAACTTTTTTATTAAGTTTTCAGGAGTGATTCTGTACCATAGTTTTCTTTTACCCACTCTTTTGTAATCAATAAGTCCTCTTTCTTTAAGACTTTTCAGGGCTATATGAGTACTCATACGGGGAATGTTTAATTGTTTAGATAAGTCAGCCGTTGATTTAAACAAGTCAGTATTTTCATAGGAAAGCCCCTCAAACACTTTCCAGTCATTTTTACTGAGTTTTAATGTCTTAACGAAGTTGTTATGAATGCTTTTCATGCTCAAATCCTATCAAATGACATAAAATATGTCAATTATTTATACTAAATAGCCTTTAATGGTAAGGATAATATGGAAATATTGGAAAGATTTACGAAAAAGTTACTAGTTATTTAATATAAGACCATACTATGGGCGGAAAGTAAATAAAGAAAAGAACATTAAAAGAAAGGAATTAATGACAACCAAACATCTTCAACTATGGCTTCAGGGAAGACTCTCCGAGGCTAGAACAATTACACCAGTAAGAATCGTTGCAACAGCCGATGCCAGCTGCAACCTTCAATGCGAACACTGTTATTGGGAACACGATATCCCGAACAGTCCGCACCAAGTCGACTGGCTTCCTGCAATCGAGAGAATCAACCAGTTTCATGCAGAAGCAAAGGCACACGAAGCAACACTTCAAGTCCCCTACGCCGGCCGGATTCTTTCAAAAAGGGGAATTAGGTTTTTGAAAGCTCTCGTAGAGCATGGACAGATCAAAAGAGCAGATGAAAATGATGGAATCATCCTCGCAATAATTGACAATGGGTACACGGTCTTCAATTGCCCAGAGTTTCTTACTCTGTGCCAATACATCAACATCTCTGTTGACGGTTGGCGAGCAGGACACGATAGGCAGAGAAGGAAGCAGGGATCGTTTGATGTGGCTTGGGGGGCAATCCTCAGGCTCAAGGAAATGGGTCACGACCCAATCTCTGCCTCAGCAGTCGGTCCACTTACTTGGCCTGACTGGGATAAGTTCGAAAATCTCCTAGTGGAACATGATGTTCGTTCAAGCGTGACGTTCGTGTGGGACATGGCTGCAACAAAAAAGCGCGACGTGTCGAGTATTCACGGAGATGCGGAACTCATCAAAATCTTTGAGACATTGACGAGGGGTGTTCCCAAGTTGATTAATCTCTACGATCTAGATCACGTGAGGGTGCTCATGCCATTTCTCAAAGAACTGAAGTGGGAAGCCGACAACTATTCGGGCGATGGTTTGGTCGCAGAATGTAACGGCTCGAAAATAATGTATCGACCTTGTGCCCCAGCATTTTTTCGAGAAATCGAAGTGTTGTGGGATGGCTCTTTCAAAACCATCGAATCATGCGGGAGAGCTCAAATTGATTCGGTTACTGACGAGCACTTTCAAAAAGTGTATTCGATTGCTCGCGAAGAACGCGATGTATGGAAAGACGTTTCCATACAAAACTGAAAACGTACTTTAACGTGAAGTACGAAAATATGGAGGTTCCATATGGCCACTGTATCTGGCAGTAAGGGGATCAGCCCTCCGCGTCCAGTAATCCAAGGAGCACTTGGAGCGGGAAGCAAGGGGATTGATCCACCTCGCCCGATTCACCCTGTGGTGAAGACGGGTAAATAACAGGTTCGTCCTGGGGTAGGTCACGAAAGTGGCCTACCTTTTTATTTTGTATTACATTATTCCTTCAGTAAAAACTTGACACCTACCACCCTTTTGCTAAAATCACACCACTACGGCCCTTAGGCCAATTGAGATTCCCCCTCCAAAAGAGGGGGTTTCGTTTTTTATGGTTTAACTAATTTGATAATTTTGTCTTGGATTAAAGAAAACTGATACTGGGATATCTTTCTTATTAACCTTCTAAATCTTTTTACACTTACCAGCCTTAATTGGGACAAAATAACCGATGACGTAACTCCTTCATGTTCTAATTGGTGATGGAAGTCACTATCTACATTCTTTGTTGTCATAGGTAATACCCAAGCCATTCTATTGTTGAATTTTCTGAGTACCAAAACTGGTCTTTCATATAATTTATTTTTACCGTCCTGTTCAGATCCAATATTTACCCCAATAGAACACCATCATATTTCACCTTTGTGGAATATAAAATCATTTGGACCATTAAGTTCCAAATTTTGCTTTTCTATATTCCAATTATCGAAATCTTTCGACATCAAGTAACTGTATAGCTGTCTTGTTAAATTTTTATTAAGAAAAATCTAAATTATGCACACCCATGGACAAAACTACCTGATCATCTTACTATCAATCCAGAAGCCTGTAGCAATCCCGCTCCAGGAAACCACAAAAGGAGGTGGTAACAATTAAACCGTTCTTAATGCTCATAGGCTTTGCCTACTTTGCGCTCTTCATGATCTTCGGCGTCGAACCTCAGATCACCTGGTGGAAATCAGGAAAGACAAGGAACTTCAACCTCACCGAGTACATGCAGGCCAGCGCAAAAGTTAACGGCAACGGCCTGCCGGCTCGGACCGTCACCCTGCTCGCCTATCCTGGCGCAAAGGTCGGTCGCCTAATCTACAACGCAATGGCGAAGGAAGGCTGAAAAACTCTTCCGATCAGTACAATGCCCGCCTCTGCAAATGCAGGGTGCGGGCGTTCTGTTTTTTATTCGAGTGCTTTAATCCCCACCAAACTCTCCTCCTCCAAAAACTCCAACATCGCTCCACCACCACTCGAAATAAACACATTCGGATTCTCCACCTTCAAACTCTCAATCGCCGCAACCGTATCCCCTCCTCCAACCGCACACTTCGCCCCAGACTCCATAATCAACTTTGCCAATTTCAAAGTCTGATCCTTAAATCCCTTTTCATACAAACCCAAAGGTCCATTCCATAAAATAAACTTCGCAGTTTTTATCTTGTCAGCAAAAGCATCAATCGAAGCAGGACCAACATCCATAATAATTTCATCTTTCTGAACTTCTTTAACACCACACACTCTATTACTATCAACCACCACATCTGTAGGAATTATAATCCTCTGATCAGCCACAATGTTTTTTATATCAACTTCCTCTTTTGAAACAAGTGACTTCCCAACCTCATACCCTTTCGCCTTAAAAACATCATTCATCAGTGCCCCACCAACAAAAATATAATCTGCGGTATTTGAAAACTTTTCAATCAAAGGAAGTTTTGTTTCAAACTTTGCACCACCTAAAATAAAAATAAATGGATGAGCTGGATTAAAAAATGCGCTGAGGTTTTCAATTTCCTTTAACAATTGAAATCCTGCATAGTGTGGCAACAATTTTGGAACCCCAACAACTGATGCATGCTCTCGATGACAAACAGGAAAAGCATCGTTTACATAAATATCAGCGTAACTGGCTAAAACCTTTGCAAATTCAGGGTCATTTGCCTTTTCACCAGGGTTTGAACGTAGGTTTTCAAAGAGCATCACCTCTCCCTCTTCAATCTTTTGATCCCAATTCATAAAATCCTTAACCAATTTTATTCCCATTTTTTCTGCAACTGGTTGTAATGTCGGATTCTCCTTTGTCTCAATATGTGAAATCAAAATCACTTTTGCTCCTTCTGATTTTAAATATTCAATCGTTGGCATCGCCACTCGAATTCGTAGATCATCAATAATCTTTCCGTCCTGAACCGGAACATTGAAGTCCACTCTGACAATCACTTTCTTTCCCTTCAAACTTCCTGCCTCTTTGATTGATTTTATTTTCATCTTTATTTTCTTCGTGGTGGTTTAACTTTTGTAACCTGTCTTGCTCTCTTTTTTAATTCTTTCACTGCTTCTGCTGTTCCTGAAAACACCCCTTTAAAAGTCTCCGCCTCCCAACTTGATCGTCCTGGTAAAAATCCGCTCACTCCTCCGTTTAAATATAGGTCATATGCGTTTTCTGGTGTCACTGAACCTCCGTAAATAATTCGGATCAAGTCCCCTGCAATTCCGAGCACCTCCTTCAAATACTTTCTGATGAAAATCGCCATCTGATGCAAATCATGTGAAGTAATCGCCACATTATCTGTTCTTCCAATCGCCCAAACTGGTTCATACGCCACAATTACCTTGTGAACTTCCTGCTTTGAAACTCTTCCTAAACTCTTTTTAATCTGAGACTTAATAACCTCTAAATAGTTTCCCTCTTCATCGCGTTCTGTTTCACCAACACAAACAACTGCGATCATTCCGCATTTCACTACCTCTGCCACCTTTTCAGCAACCACCTCATCTGTCTCTCCCATCGCTCGTCTTTCAGAGTGTCCAACGATAGAATATGTCGCTCCGCATGAACGCACCATTGAAGCCGAAATTTCGCCTGTTTTTGACCCAGTTGTCCAAAAAGAAACATTCTGAGCACCTAAACTGATATCTTTATTCTTCAAACTACTAATAAAGCTTGCTGGTGGGCACACAACAGCATCAATCACCGATTTATACTTCTTATAAACCTTCACAATGTCCAAATATCGTTCTTTTGCTTCGTTTAATGTGTTCGGGGTTAACTTCCAATTACCAACAATCAGGGGTTTTGGTGACTTTTTCATTCACCTATTGTACTTTACTCAGATACTTCCTGCCAACTATCTATTGACCATAAAGATGATGTAGCACCAGTTGAGCCTAGTGAGAAATATTGAAGCTTTGAATTATAGTTAACGTTGGCGTTATTAGACAAAGTTGCACCAAGCGCTGAGATTGAATCAGCTGATGCATTATTATCCAGTTTTACAAGACCATTCGGAGCCATTAAAGCCTCAGCGTTAGCGTTATTAGACAATATAATACTTCCAGTTGGGCATGCAGCAGTGGTGCAACGAGAGGTTAGTAATAAGAAACTATCTACATTTCCAGAACCTTGAGCATTAGCATTATTATCAAGACTAATAGAGCCATCTACCAGAACAACAAGGTCCTTTGCTCCCATACTTGGATCAATCTGAATTAAAGCATTGTTCGACAAAACTAAATTTCCCGTGATCCACAAATTTCCAGTCAAATATAGCTGGGCATTATTACTAACATTAACGTTACCTATCACCTTAGTATTAAACATGGTTTTTGAACCACTAACAGTAACGCTCCCTGTTGTTGTTCCTGAAACTGCAGACGACTCCCAAGACGTGTAGTCATTAACTGCAACTACACTTCCAGATATTGTTGGGTCAGGACGAGATTCATCACACACTGATGGAGTCGAGCTTACCGAGTTTTGGCAATAAATTTTTCCTGTACCAGCATTTGAACTGTAAATTTCACGAGCCCATTGAAAATATGGACTGCCAGAAGTAGTCACGTTTGTAATTGTACTAATATTTCCGTTATAAAAAAGACTAAAGAAAATATCCGCTGCAGTACTTGAAGGTGTTGACCAAGTGCCTCCTCCTGAAGAGCTCCATGTGCCCGTTTGGACTTTTCCATTTGCATACGTAGCAGTTGTTGAAGAAACAGCTTCTGCTAAAAGATATGCTGATGAACTTGTCTGAGATGGCAGATCAACAACAATCCAATAAGTCACACCCGGAGTTAGATTAATCGTTGTATTTAAAGGAAGATAAGGACTTCCAAAGGCAGAGGTAGAAACAGATCCACTGGATAAGGTGGCGCTACCATAAACAGTCACACCTGGGTGACCACTTGTGTCATTTACAATCTTTACAGTCACACCACTCCAACTTGTTGAGGTCTTTTTCAAAGATAAACTAACAGCATTGATTGGCGTAGCGGACGATATTTTAAAGCTCTGTGCAATATCCTCTACGACTGGAGTTTTATTCCAAAATTTTATAGAAGTTAAACCTGCTGAAGTACTAGCAACTTGAAAAGATTCAACCGTCACCGGGTCGATCAAGTTTGCAGCAATTACTGAACCACCTGTTACGTTTAGCCCGGAAATACTTCCGTTAACATAAACATCCCCTGTAATATTCGCATTATTTGCCGCTGTTACAGAACTTGTGCCGATCTGCATGGCGTACAACATCGCCACTGATCGAGGGCGCGTGAAAACTGTTTTTGTTAATCGCTGATATGTTCCAGCCAAACCAGTTGAAGTTACAATCTCACTATCTCCATTATCTACGACAACCACACTCGCTGTGGCACCAGTAATACCAAGTGAGATTGTTGAAGGAATTGTTTTTCCCTTATTCAAGCGATAGTAAATTTCCTCGTTACCAATTTCTGCGGTGGCATACGAACGTCGAGAAACTTCTAGGTCACTTGATACTTTAATTTGATTAGCAATTGGCATAGACATACCAAGAATTACAGACAGGGAAAGTGTGAGGAACAAAATAACTGTTGCCATTAAAACTTGTCCACTTTGTTTATTTTTATTTGAAATTTTTTTCATATTAATATGTACCTCTCATTATCGCTGTTGCATAAAAAGTTTTCGACCAATTTGCCTGACTTTCGTCTGATGACTCTAGAACTAATTCTAGTCTGATCCCGGTCGCAGTGTTATTTGTAGAACTAATCATGCTGTAGTTTATAAGAGTCACTTTTACGTCATCTGGAGATAAAGGCCCCAATTCAACACCATCTCGGCTTATATAAAGCCTAGAACTTGAAGCGTAGATGCGTGTATTGTAGCTTCCGGTACTAGAGGCCACGTTCAGTGACAACTTTCCAGAATCAGAATCCATAATCGAATTCGATAAGTCTACACTAGTAGAGTTTTTAATTTCTCGAGTTAATCGATCTAATGTTGAAATAGCCCCACTTTCTATCTGACGCAATGAATCGATGTTTCTATAAGTTGTGTACAAAGAATTAGTTGCTTGAGACATTGCAACCATTAAAAGAGTACTGATAAAAATTACAATGAGGAGTTCGACCATAGTGTAGCCTTGCTGATGATTATTCTTCATATTAATTTGCAAATAAATTATATAAATACGTCTCGATACTCTTAGAAGAAGTCCCGGCCTCGTCTACCCATTCAACATACATAGTTATAGAGCGCATGTCTGTATCAATAGTTGCTCCAGCTGTAGTTGATTCAACGATATTAAAACTTGCATCTCTGTACACATTAGAAAGTTTAAAATATCTTAAAAATTGACCGTCAATCAATGTAGATGAAGCATTAACATTCCATGAATGATTATTCCAATACAAATAATATTTTGAACCTATAGTCAAATTTTTTACATATGTATTCCAAGATGCATTTCTTAAAGTTTTCACAGCCTCAATTCCTTCGTCAGCTAAAAACGAAGCTTGTATGCGTGCAGTATTTCTGTACTGTAAACGCGCCATCGTCCCAAAAACTCCAAGGGATGCGAGAACAGAAGTAGAAATGATCGCAGCTGCAATTAGAACTTCTATCAATAAAGATCCTTTATTTTTTTTATAAAAACTCATTGGAATTATTCCTTAATTGTAGAGTGCATTCTACTGTATGTCCACTATTCCAGTCTTATATATAACAACTGTTCTTCGATCATCCGTATTACTTTTGGAACTAATCATAATTGTACCCGTGGCATTAGGTTCCCCGGTAATTTTGTTAAAGTAAATTGTACTTCCTCCTCCTGCGAAATTGATGTTAATAATACTTTGGTTTGGATCGATTGTATAAATCTGATCACTTGAACTTGCTGTAACAAAAATTGTACCTTGAAAAACTATTGCTGATGTAGAGGAAAAGTATACTCCAAATGACGAATTGTTTTTTGAAGCAAGAGTAAAGATTCTTGCTCTTTCGATATGAGAGCGAACGGATTGAGCTTGAGCCTCGATAGATGTGTAGTTAATAATTTTTCCAAAAGACACAAAAGCCACTGAGCCTAGAATAGCAGTGATGGATATTACTATAAGCATTTCAATGAGAGTAAAACCTTTCATTTTTTAAATATTATTCATCACCGAATACATTGGAGTGATCATAGATACTGCGAAAAATCCAACAGATAGTCCGATAATAACCATAAGAAACGGTTCGACGATTGTAGACATGTCTTTGGTTTTTTGCTCTACTTCGTTTTCATAAAAATTCGCTACCCCGACAAGCATGGTCGCCAGCTTTCCCGTCTCTTCTCCCACATTCATCATTTCGCTCACGAAAATTGGAAATAATTTTTCTTCTTTTTCAAAAACAGTAGAAAGTGGTTGACCCCTCTCAACAATTCCTTCAGTTTTTTCTAGTACTTCTTTAAAGTACGAGTTTTGAAGAACTTCTCCTGTTATTTTGACGGCGACCAAAAGGTCTACTCCGGCTGTTAGCAATGATGACAATGTTCTTGCTGTCTGGGCTGAATTACTCTCTTTAACAATCGTGTTAACAACCGGAATCTTTAGAACACAAAAATCAATCACCCTTTTCCCTTTTTTGGTTTTTGAAGCATATATAAGGCCAAATATCGCCCCAACAACTATAGCGATTCCGGTTATATAATGGTTACTTAAAAAGTCACTTAACCAAATGACAAGCTTCGTAGAACCCGGCAACTCTGTCTTCATGTCCTTAAAAGTTTTTGTTAAACGTGGAACCACAAAAATCATCATGAGCACTCCAATAAGGACCATAATTGAAAGAATGATTCCTGGATAAATCATCGCACCTTTTACTTTTTTCTTGATCTGGTAACTTTTCTCCATCTGATTTGAAACTTGTCTTAAACTCTCCGCTAAGTTTCCAGATTCTTCTCCGGCTCTTGCCATTGAAATAAAGATCGGTGGAAATATATCGGTATGGAGCGCCATGGATTCGTGAAAAGTTTTTCCTGCTGAAATATTTGCATTCAAATCCACAAAAATTGCTTTCAATTTTGGATTCTTTGTCTGACGTTCAGAAACAGTTATGGCGCGAGATAACGAGAGTCCTGCCTCGAGCATTCCTGCCAAGTTTCTCGCAAAAACTATTTTGTCGATAATTTTAATACGACTAAAACTTATATTAAAGTTTAACTTTTTAAATTTACTTTGCGATTCTTCTTTTATTGTTACAAGCTGCTCATTCAGTTTTTTAAACTCTCCAAAAAAACCAGTGCGATCAGCGGCTTCTATTGTGCCAGAATGTTCTGTGCCATCAGTTTTTTTTGCTGTATAAAAATATTTCATAATTATTATTCTGAAGCTACTCGCAAAATTTCTTCAATTGTAGTCTGCCCCATCACGCACTTAAAAATACCGTCTTCAAACATAGTAATCATGTTTTCCTTTCGAGCCTGCGCCTGAATTGCATCAGAGGTTCCACCCTTAATCACAATATCCTTAATTGTGGGCGTCATTTTAAGCACCTCGTGAATTCCGATTCGACTCTTGAAACCATCATCTGAATCAGAGACTGGCTTTGCTCTATAGAACGGAACCTCTTTCCAAGTAGCCTCTTTCGGTACAATATTTTCTGTTTTTAATTCGGCAAGCACGCGGTCGATATCAATTTTTTTTGCTAATGCTGCCAGTTCCGCTTCATTCAAGAAATATTTTTCCTTTGTATCAGACAGCTTTCTAACAAGTCTTTGCGCCACAACAACTGATAAAGTAGAGACCAAAAGGAACGGCTCGCAGTGCATATCGATAAGTCTTGGAATCGATCCCGCCGCACTGTTAGTGTGCAATGTTGAAAGGACCAAGTGTCCGGTAAGTGCAGCATTAATACCGAGGGATGCCGTTTCATTGTCTCGAATTTCTCCTACCATAATCACATCTGGATCCTGTCGCATCAATGATCGAAGACCGTTCGCAAAAGTAAACCCGATTTCAGGCTTTACCTGAGTCTGATTAATTCGCTTCATTTGATATTCAATCGGGTCTTCAACAGTGGAAATATTAACATCAGGAGTATTCAAAAGATCTAGAATTGTATAGAGGGTTGTAGATTTTCCAGAACCTGTTGGTCCTGTAACCAGAATCATACCGTGCGATAAATTTGTTGCTTGATGTAAAAGTTCTAATCCCCGACCGTGAAAGCCTAATTTCTCGAGAGTAAACCCAGAAACATTCTCTCGAAGAAGTCGCATTACGGTTTTCTCTCCATAGTTAGTTGGCAAAACAGAAACTCGAAACGAAACTTTTTCGCCATTTAATTCGATTTTAAATCTTCCATCCTGTGGTAAACGTTTTTCGTCCAATTTCAGACTTGAAAGCACTTTGATACGAGCGGTGATAGAGGGTCCAACATTTTTTGGAAGGATCATCGCATCGTGAAGCATACCGTCGATTCGATAACGCACAATAACTTCTGTTTCCATTTGTTCAATGTGAATATCAGATGCATCTTGTAAAATCGCGTGTTTCAACAATGTGTCCACAATTCGGATAACAGGAAGGTCGTCTGCCATCTTTCGTAAGTCATCTCCGGAGATGTCTCCTTCTGGAATAATAGTTTTTAAATTTGCTGATTCTTGCTGAATGATGTCACCAAAATCTGCTTTCAAAGTTTTTTGGTACTGAACAAGTGCGCTCTTTATAGAATCAGTTGTTGTCAGTCGAGAAAATATTTTTAGGTTTGTTTTCTTTTTTACAAAGTCAATTGCAGCGAGGTCGCTTGGGTCAAGCATCGCTACCTCAAGTGAGTCTGTGGTTTTTTTATATGCGACTATATTGTGATTTCTCGCGATCGGTTCGGGGATAAGTGAGAGGACAGAAAATTCTAGTTTTTCTTTTTTTAGGTCAATAAAGGGAATAGCGAGGACTTTGGCCTGAACACGACGAAAATCATCTTCACTGATTTTAGCATTAGAAATTAAAATATCACCGAGAGGTTTATTTTTTTCTGCTGCCTCTTTTATAGCAGCATCAACATCAGCACGAGAAACTAGAGATGAATCAACCAAGCCTTTTTTTAGCTGTTCGGGTTCAATATACATTTCAATAGATATTATAGCAGAAAAAAATTAAGAAAAGTTAAGATCTTTTTGATTATTCTTAGCCTATCATTTATTAGAATTTTCCTAGTTACAGAAAGGCCAAAGCTGTAACGCGGGGGTGCTTGCTGGAGCAGTGTCCATGCCTTGCCATCATGGACGGCGGGTTCGATCCCCGTCACCTCCACAACAATTGACAGGGTTTTAAGATTAAATATAATGTAAACTTGGTGGCAAGGCATGGATAAAAGAAAAACCGCTCGAGAGGGCGGTTTTTCATTCTACTGAGTTCAACAAGTAAGTGCACCACTCTGTTAACCTAGAGTGATATGAATTACAAGCATTTGAGCATCGAAGAACGCGAAAAGATTCAAACAATGATATATACCGTCGCGCTAACCCTTCACTTGGTCACTCAACCAAAAACGAGCATCTCAATGACGTTCGAAACAAAAGAAAGGGTAAACTAAACAATCATCCACCAGACACTACCAAATCAAGCCGGTGGACACGTGGCTACACCACGATAACCTTCAAGGACGCATCTCCTTTTGGTGCACTGAACAAGGTCGCAGCAACTTGCATTGAGGCCACACTTATGCCAGTCATTCCAGCAGGAGTGATCATTTGTGGAGACGTCGAGTAACTCCACCACCACAGCCCGCTCATCAGGATCGCCCCCTGCTTGCAGCGGGCTTTCCTTTTATTTGACACCACCCCTAAAATCCTTTATATTACTGTCACGAAAGATGTCCAGTTCGCCCCCAAAGGCGGACTCATTTTTTTAAAAAAACAATTAAATAACAACTAAATATATGTTTGACTTAAAAGTAATCAATTCGGTATTAGATCAGCTAGAAGAAGAAAGAGGAATTCCTCGAGCAAAAGTAATGGAGGCAATCGAAATGTCTCTTGCTACTGCTTATAAAAAGGAATACGGACGACGTGGGCAGTTTATCCGCGCGGTTTTTGACTTGTCGACAGGTCAGACTGAATTTACTCAGATAAAGATCGTAGTTGAGCCTTCTCAGGTTATAACTGACGAGCAATTAGAGGAAAATCCTGAATTAGCTTCAAAATTAGAGGGTGAAACACCTGAAATGATCCGCTTTAGTGATGAACAGCACATATATTTGGAAAATGCCCAGAAGATCAAGAAAGACGTCAAAGTTGGCGACGAAATGATTTTCCCATTGGAATACAGAGATGATTTCAGCCGTATTTCTGCTCAGACTGCAAAGCAAGTAATCATCCAGAAGATCCGAGAAGCAGAGAAAACATCCGTTTTGGCTGAATTTGGTAAAAAAGAAAATGAAATTGTTTCAGGTTCTGTTCAGCGAATGGAACGTGGAAACGTTTTTGTTGATATGGGACGAGCAGTTGGAATGTTGCCATACGAAGAACAAATTCCTAACGAACACTACAATCAGGGTGAAAGACTTCGAATGTTATTGGTTCGCGTAGAAGAAACTCCTAAGGGGATTTTCCTACGATTGTCTCGTTCTCATCCAAAATTCCTAGGTGAACTTTTCAGACTTGAAGTACCTGAAATCGCAAACGGTTCAGTTGAAATCAAATCGATTGCTCGTGAAGCAGGTGCAAGATCAAAAATTGCGGTTGCATCAGTAGATGCTCATATTGATCCAGTTGGTTCAATGGTAGGTCAGCGAGGAGTTCGAGTAAACACTGTTATGAGTGAGCTTGGTGGAGAAAAAATCGACATAATCGAATGGAATGCCGACCCAGCAGAATTCATCAAAGAATCCCTTTCTCCTGCAAAAATCCTAAATATCACTATCAATGAAGCTGAAAAATCAGCGAAGGTAGAAGTTGCACCTGATCAGCAATCTCTTGCGATTGGAAAAGGTGGACAGAACGTACGCCTTGCAGCAAAACTTACTGGATGGAGAATCGATATTCAGTCTACTGCAGCACCCATTGTTACAGAAGAACCAGCTCCCGAAGTTACAAATTAATTAATTTCTAAAAAAATATATGTCAATGAACTTATGGCACGATCTTGAACCAGGATCAAAGGATTCAATTACAACTATTATCGAAATTAATAAGGGATCTAAAAACAAATACGAAATTGATAAAAAAACAGGATTGATTGCACTTGATCGTGTACTTCACACTGCTCAGGATTACCCTTTCGATTATGGATTTGTTCCACAGACTTTGTGGGATGATGGAGACGCATTAGATGTGGTACTTCTTACAACATACCCTCTATTCCCAGGTTGTATGGTGAAGGTTCGACCTGTTGGAGTGATGTGGATGATTGATGGAGGAGACAGTGATGCAAAAATTATAGCTGTTCCTGAGGAAGATCCACGATTTGATAAAGTTAAAGATTTGAAAGATGTTAATCCACACTTTTTGAAAGAAATGGAACACTTCTTCTTAACTTACAAACAATTGCAGAAAAAGAGTGTCACAGTTGAAGGTTTCGATGGAGCAGAGAAAGCCATGGAAGCATTCGAGAAATCAGTCAAAGCTTACAAAGATAAATACGCAAAATAAAAATGTCATCATTCAAAATCATAAGCAACAAACCAGTAGAAAACGAAGACTGCCGACAAGAAATTGTCATCTCAATCGATAAAAAAACTGTTAATGAATACCGAGAAGAAGCAATTTCCAATGTTGGAGAAGGAATGAAAATTGACGGCTTTAGACCAGGACATGTGCCTGAGAAAGTTATCGTTGAGAGATTTGGTGAAGTTTTAATTACCGAAGAGGCAGGGAGACTAGCACTTGAGAAAATCTACCCAGATGTAATTGCAGAATCAAAGGTTGAAGCTATTGGAAATCCAGAAGTTGCGATTAACAAAATCGTTCCAAATGAAACTTTCGAAGTTAAAATTACTACTGCTACTCACCCGGAAATTAAAATCGCTGATTACAAAAAATTAGCGAAGGAAGTTAATGGCAAGAAGTCTGACGATACTGAAGCGACTGAAAAGGAAATTGAGGATGCAATCAAGGAATTACAGAACCAGGTTGCTCACGATGATCACCACAAGAAAAACCCCGAGATCCAGGGCCACGATCACGGTGATTTAGCACTTCCAGAAGTGAATGAAGAATTTATTAAGAAGTTTGGTGACTTTAAAACTGTTGATGAATTTAAGACAAAGATAAAAGACAGCATCAAGATTCAAAAAGTTCGAAAGGAACAGCAGAAAAAACGAGTTGAACTTCTAGATGCAGTTATCACAAAGAGCACAATCAAAATGCCAAAAATTTTGGTTGAAAATGAACTTCATAGAATTGAATCAGAGATGACTCATCAGATTGGGCAGATGGGATTGAAAGTTGATGATTATTTGAAGCATATTGGAAAGACAATTGAGGATTTGCGAAAGGATTGGGAGCCTGAGGGGTTGAAACGTGCGCAGACTCAGGTTGTATTGAATGAGATTGCGAATAAGGAGACGATTAAACCTGAAGAAGAAGCTGTTAATAAAGAGGTGGCGATAATCATGAATCAGTATAAGGATACGGACAAGTTGCGCGCGATGATTTTCGTCGAGACGATGCTGACGAATGAGAAGGTGTGGCAATGGTTGGAGGGGGTTAAGTAATAATTCAAATTAAGTTATATTACAAAAGCCCCGAGAGGGGCTTTTGTTTTTATTAAGTAAAATACTAATACTTATTATAAGTATTATCATCTCGATAGCCTATAAAGATAATTTCAGTATATTTTTCTATAGAAATATATATCACCCTTATCTTGCCAAGTTTCACTCGGAATAGGTTCTCGTGCCCTTTAATCTTCTTAACATTCAGTACTGAGGTTGACCTAGACTTAATTAAGAGAAGAACTTGCTCTACTCTTGATCTTTCCCTTGGATTTAGTTTTTTTAGAAACTTGTCGTTTTTGTCTGTCATTCTCTATATATTTTTGGACCATTGCAATCGCATCATCTATTGGCATACCACGCCCTTTCTTATCTCTAAGGTCTAAGTTGTTCCAATGTCCCTCATCTCCCCATTGATCCACGGGTTTGATTTTAAATACAGGTTTTGATTTGCGAAGTACCAAGAAACTTTCGCCCTTGCTAATGCGTTCTACATATTTGTCCATGTTTTCTCTAAGTTCACGCAAGCCAACAACTTTTGGTTCCATATTTGATTGCTTTTTTTGTCTAGTATTTTTCATGTAACAAGTTTAACATAAGATTAACATGCTACAAGTTCCCTTCGACCCACTATTATGTTGGGATTTTGGAATTTTATATAAAGGAGATGAATTTTTGATAAAGAAAAACTAAAAAATAAATGAGGCAACCCCCACAATCGCCGCAGTTTCCGCCCTCAACACATTCTCTCCAATACTAGCAACTATCACACCCTTATTTTTAAACATACTTCTCTCATCATCAGACCACCCTCCCTCTGGACCAATAAATAGCAAAACTTTTTCACCAGAAATATTTTGCAATTTCTCACCATCCATATCTAAAATGACTTTTTTATCATATTCATTTGAATCTAGTAGTGATTCCAAACTGTCTTCAGTTTTTATCTCCGGTACATCAACCCTTCCACACTGCTCGCTCGCTTCAATGGCAATCTTCTGCAATCTCTCCAAATTCACTCCTTTCTTAACCACTCGATCAGTCAAAACCAAAATAATCCCTGAAACTCCTAACTCCGTAGCCTTTTCAACCACCATATCAGTGTGTTCCCCCTTCAAAATAGATAAAGCCAAGTAAACTTTAGACTTAGAATTAACAATGGGCGACTTCACCTCATCTAAAACTAACTTCGCTTTCTCATCTTTCTTTGAAAGTTCCACAATCTTTGCCTCAACCTCTATCTTTCCATCAAACAGAACCACCTCACTCCCTACTTCATACCTAAATACCCTCTTCCATTGCCTTATAATCTCCTTTTGGTGATTTATAACTGCATTACCCTCCCCAACCTCTGGGTCAAAGTCAAAAACCGCAGGATTCCTTCCTAAAACTTCGCTTAAATCTTGACCTACAAAAAATCTATGGTGTCTCATGCGTTTTTTATAAAAAATTTGACAGGGGTGTTATACTGTCTAAAACTAACACAAAAACAATGCTTATACCAACAGTAATCGAAAAATCACAGTTTGGGGAACGGGCTTATGACATTTATTCACGACTTCTAAGGGAAAATATAATTTTCTTGGGAGGACCAATTGATAGCAACGTCGCCAGTATCGTTATCGCACAAATGCTATTTCTGCAATCAGAAAACCCAAAGAAAGACATCCAGCTTTATATAAACTCTCCTGGAGGTAGCGTGACAGATGGATTAGCCATTATTGATACTATGAACCATATTAAAAATGATGTTTCGACTATTTGCGTAGGAATGGCTGCCTCTATGGGAGCACACATTCTTTCAGCTGGAGCAAAAGGCAAGCGTCTTTCTCTTCCAAATTCAGAAATAATGATTCACCAACCACTAGGCGGAATCGAGGGACAGGCATCAGATATTGAAATTACTGCAAAAAATATTATCATGATTCGCGAAAGACTTAATAAGATGATGGCAAAGAACACAGGGCAATCTGTTGATAAAATTGCAAAAGACATGGATAGAAACTTCTGGATGACTGCAGACGAAGCTAAAAAATATGGAATTGTCGACAAGGTACTCTCTTAACTAAAACAAAATCAAATGATAAGCCTAAAAGCAGCACTCCTCGTAGCAACCCTCGCAGGAGGCTTAGGCTTTTCACTTGGATATATCATTAGAATATTAATTGCTATTGGTAAAAAAGGCTCTCTTGAAATTGATATTAGAAAAATGATGGTAAGTGCAAAGGAAGAAGCAAATCATGCTGTACTTAAGGCTGAAGAACAAGCAGCAGACACGTTAAAAAATGCTCGCGAAGAAGTAAAAGAACGAGAAGAAAATATTAAAAAAACTGAAGAACGTCTAGTCAAAAAAGAAGAGTTCTTGGACACACGCCAAGTAGAGACTGACAAGCAAATCGATGACGTAAATAAGGCTAAATTGGAAATTGAGGAAAATAAAGAGGAGGCAGAGAAAGCCTTAGAGAAGGCAGAGAAGGAGTTAAAGCGCATTGCAAAACTCGACAAGAAAGAAGCCCAATTCGAACTTTTCAAAAAAATTGAAGAAGAGGAAGAAGAAGCAATCAATTCTCGCCTTCGCAAATTAGAAATTGCGGGTGAAGATACGGTAAAAAGAGCTTCACAAGAAATTCTAGCTACAACTATTCAACGCCTCGCAACATCTGTATCATCAGATTTCTTTACATCATCAGTTCACATTGATTCAGAAGAAACAAAAGGAAAGATAATCGGTAAAGAAGGTAGAAATATTAAAACTTTTGAAAAAGAAACTGGAGTTGAAGTGGTTATCGATGACACGCCAAACACTATTACCCTATCATCGTTCGACCCGGTTAGACGAGCTATTGCTAAACTCGCACTTGATGCCCTAATCAAAGACGGGCGCATACAACCTGCACGAATCGAAAAGGAGGTTGAAAATGCAAAAAAAGAAATCGGAAAAATTGTTAAAGAAAAGGGCGAGGAAGCAACTTACGCATGTGGAATTTTGAATCTTGATCCGCGTCTTGTTTCAATTTTGGGACGATTACACTTCCGAACTAGCTACGGACACAATGTTTTACAACATTCGATCGAATGTTCACATATTGCGGGTATTATTGCAGAAGAAATTGGTGCAAACGTTCGCGTCGCAAAGACAGCAGCACTACTTCACGATATTGGAAAGGCACTGGACCATGAGGTAGAAGGCACTCACGTTGAAATTGGAATAAAACTCCTCAAAAAGTTTGATGTTCACGACGATATTATTCGCGCAATGCGTTCTCACCACGAAGAATATCCTTATGACACAGTAGAATCACGCATAGTTCAAACAGCGGACGCTATCTCTGGAGGACGACCTGGTGCAAGAAAGGATAACATCGAAAGCTACATGAAACGCCTAGCGGAATTGGAGCAAATTGCAACATCGTTTACAGGAGTAGAAAAGGCTTATGCTCTCCAAGCAGGCCGAGAAATAAGGGTTTTTATCAATCCAGCTGATATTGGAGACGTAGAGGCACGAAACCTTGCAAGAGATATCGCCCTTAAAATCGAATCCGAACTTCGCTACCCTGGTGAAATAAAGGTAACAGTCATACGAGAGACTCGAGTAATTGAAGTTGCAAGATAGTCAAAACTACACCATATTTTAAATATTTTGCATGGTTTGCATTCAAAAAACCTTGATATATAATGGAATTACGCTAGGTGGTCGAAATTAGTCAAAAAGAAATTTAAAAAAATCATGAACAAAGCAGGTCTTGCAGATGTAGTACACGGTATCATTAACTCAACTAAAGTTCAGGCTGAACAAGTAGTTGATTCTGTTATCGATGCTATCATCAAGTCAGTTAAGAAAGGAGATGAAGTCTCTATTGCTGGTCTTGGTATTTTCTCTGCTAAGCAGAGAGCAGCTCGAACAGCGAGAAACCCTAGAACTGGAGAAGCAGTTAAGGTTCCAGCTATGCGAGTTCCAAAGTTCCGAGCAGCAAAGGCGTTTAAAGACGCAGTTAAATAATCTTTTGGTTATTTAAACCCACTTAACAAAATCGCTCACCGAAAGGTGGGCGATTTTGTTTTGAGGAGAAGTTTAAGTTTTCTTTACAATTTCTTAATCTCTAAGTGATATACAGAGACCATGAAGAAGGATTTTCCTATGTGGTTCGAATTAAAACAAAAACTTGATTCTAAAGATCCACATCCACCGTATTTTAATGAGGGAGAAGTGTGGTGGTGTAGTGTAGGGGCTAATATTGGAACAGAAGTAAATGGAAAAAGTGAACTTTTTACTCGGCCTGTTATTATTCTAAGAAAGTTATCAATTGATTCATTTATTGGAATACCCATGACTAGTAAAATTAAAGTTGGAAGTTGGTATGTATCAATTACATTAAATGGAAGTTCGAGTACAGCTAATCTGGCTCAAATAAAAACCTTCAGCTATAGAAGACTTTCTACTAAGTACGGGCAACTAGATATGGACTCTTTCTTGTATATTAAAGCTGGATTAAAAGAATTATTGAATCTTTAGGTAAAAATATTCCCCGCCCCTTGTGGGGGCGGGGCCGTGGGAAGTCCCAAAAATGCTATAGGCTAATCAATGATTAAGCTATAGCTTGGTACAAGTATAGAAAATCGATATGAAATGTCAATAAAGAAAAGATGAATGAAAATTCATATATTTGCACAAACTTTAAAATTAAGTTAACCTTAATCCCGTGATACAACTTACTAACTCATTCTTTAGTTTCTGGAATCAATCGGCAAACCGAAGAGCGAATTAGCATTGCAAAAACCTTTTAAAGAAACCGCTAATCCTCTCCGGACCGGCGGTTTTTTTATTTGAGGTATCACAAAACAACAACCAACCACATGAAAAAACACAAAATCACATTCCTCGGCCCCATCGGGGCAACCTTCTCGCATGATGCATATACTGCATTAGCGGAAATCTACGGCGCTCCTGCGGTAAGTGAAGAAAACTACGTTGAAGCAAAAAATAACGGAGAAGTTTTACGACTGATCGCACAACACGGCGGTTACGGAGCAATTGCCATGGAAACACTGAAGGAAGGTAGGGTGCCAGAACCAGTGGAGGCATTCATCGAGCTATTAAAGTCTGATGAGTGCACGTTTCACATCGTCGGCGCGATACAGATGAAACTTCACTTCTGCCTCATGGCAAGGGAAGGTGCTGAGATCACAGCGGTGATTGCTCATCGGAGGGCTCTGGGAGCTTGCAGGGTAAAAATTACGCTTCCTACAATAGTTGCTGAGAGTAATGGCGAAGCGGCGCGACTTGTAGCTACAAGCGAAGAAAACAAAGACTATGCAGCGCTTGGGCCTCGTTCAGCGGCTCTGAAATATGGTTTGAAAATTCTAGATGAAGCTTTCGAAGAAGAAGCGGCTTTCACCACCTTCTTTTTGATTGCACCGAAGGATCACAAAATTGCGCTAGGAAAGAAAAATCGTGCACTGATTGTGTACAAAGTGCCACATAAACCGGGAGCTCTCGTTGACTCGCTCATTCCGTTCAAGACGGAAGGTTTGGACTTGATACAGATACATTCGGTGTACATCGCAGATGGTGTGTATCATTTCGCAATTGAGGTGGAGGTAAAGGAAAATGAAATGGATGCGTGGCAGAGAGCAATGGAGGTTTTCCAAGGTTGTGTTGAAAAACATTTTACTTTCGGTCCTTTTGAAGTTCTTTTGAGGTGACAGCAGGGGCTCGCGATGCAAGTCGCGGGCCCTTTCTTTATTTTATCGTCCCAATTGCAGTATATATTTTATATTTTGATGCGAAAGCATCTTCAAAAACCATTGATTCAGTAATATCTAGATACTTATTGAGATAGTCTCGAACCTCAGTTTCACTTAAAAACACTAAGTGGTGTGATGGAATTTTTTCTCCTATAGGTAAACTTAAAATCAAACGACTTCCTTTAAGTCTTCCTATTTCATTCCAAAATATTTCTGGATGTTCAAAATGTTCTATTGTCTCAAAAGCAGTGAAAAGTTTATTCTTTGTAGATAAATATTTATTTATCTCCCTCCAAGTAGTTGGATTATTTACATCTCCTGTTACAAAATCTGCGCTATTTCCACAATGTTCAAGGATAATCTCTGCAACTTGCTTTGAAGTTTCATTAATATCTACATATAAAAGCTTTGGCATCTGACCAATTTTATCTATATTATTCAAATAAATAGGCAGGTACGGGACACTAAATCCAATATCAATAATTTGATCGAATTTACAATAATCTCTCCATAGATAAAAAAATCTATGGTTCCAAAAATTTTCTCTTAAGAAGTTATCAAGATGAACCAGTCTTACTTTAATATCCTCATACACCTCATTACCGTAGGCTCCATAATCTCCATTGTAATAATCCGAAAATTTTTTAAAATCTTCCCACGATATACCGACCCTTGAAGACACAACCTCAAACAATTTATCTTTTTTCATAGTAAGTATCCAAGACCTCTCTACGTGGTGCAGGATAAGGGAATCGAACCCTTGTCTACTGCTTGGAAGGCAGTCATTCTACCACTAAACCAATCCTGCATGTGAACAATATAGCAGAGAGTTCCCTTTTATACAATTTCTACCTTTTAAGCTTCCAGCTCTCTATTTTCTCTTTAGCAAACTCCTTGGCTACATTTGCCACCGCCTCTATATCATCATCTTTCTGAATCTTATTGTTTTTCTCCGCTGCGCACTTTACACACTTGTGAACTATCTGCATCTTATCAATCCCAGTCCCCTCTACCCTGACAGGTTTCATAAGAGCACAGCATTCATTTGCACGGTCCCCAGGTGAAACATCTACATGCTTACTATAAAGACACTGCGGGCAGTGGTTGGTGAAACCTGTCCCTTTAACCTCCTTTCGGCACTTTTCACAAGTAAAATCCTCCTTGTTTTTGATAAACTTTTTCATTGATATTGCCAATATAGCACAAAGTGGCTAATCTGCACGAAATCCCATAGGGCCCTTAGGGGCCTCTTTTTCTGTGATAAGCAGCCTAATAGACCTGAATATTTCACTAAAATTGACCTCATTGTTCTTTTCCATCTCTTCGACCTTCTCACGAAGTTCCTTATATGCATCGATCATCTCACGAAGTTTGGTGAAAATTCGGATGATTTGGATGTTGACTTGGATGGCACGTTTACTGTTTAGAACACTTGAAAGCATTGCGATACCTTGCTCGGTGAAGGCTAATGGTGGCTTTCTAAGGCTCTGTTTAAGCGTATAATTGGATGTACCAAATTGGTACATCCAATTCTTAACTTCATCCTTAGTAAGTTCAAACATAAAATCTTCAGGAAATCTATCGAGGTTTCTTCGTACTGCTCTATTCAGATGTCGAGTATCAACCTCGTATAATACAGCTAGATCTCTATCTATCATCACTTTTTTACCCCTAATAATGTAGATCCTTTCCTTTATAATTTCGGGATTTAGAGAGGTTTCGGTGATTATGTTTTCGTTCATATCAACTATGGTACAGTCACGCATGAAGAGAAACTAAAGAAGTATTAAAATCACCGTAACTTGAAGTCGCAAATTGCGACTTCAAGTTGTATATGGGTTCAAGGTCACAAATTGTGACCTTGAACTTAGAAGTTGCACTTTGGAACTTCCAATTCTCCAAAAAATTGTCGGGGTGCAGGGATTCGAACCCTGAGTCGCCTGTTCCCAAAACAGGAATGTTAACCGTTACACTACACCCCGATTCGTTGAATCCTAACACAGTTATCCTTATATCTCAATCTATTAAAGTATTTTGATAGCAGCCAAAGACCTCCCTATCTATATTTTCCATATAAGTAGCCAAAATTCTCATCTTTCCCTCAGTGAAACATTGTTTCAAGTCGTCTAACGTCGAAACATCTCTTATGTTGTCAGGAACAATTTGTAGGAAATAAGCGTCAAACTGCCTCTTTACGTAAGAATACTGACCAACTTCCTTCCTTGAGAACCATTGGGCACACTTTATAATCTTGGACATCTTGTGTCGTGTTAAGCCAATGTTTTGAAGATCTGTTTCATCTTTGGCCTTTTTAACCAATCTGGTTTTGACCTCGTTAAAGTACAAAGTACCATCCTTTGTAGAAACAACGTCTATCTCCCCTTCCCATTTTTTATACCTAGTCCTTAAAATTTTATGACCTTTAGACTCTAGTCTTTTAGCGACCAGTAGTTCACCGAAGTCTCCCAATATTTTTGTACTTATCATCTCAAAATTCTACTTTTATCAAGACAAATAAAGCTTAAATTAAAATGAAGGATTCTTAAGCTATTTATGTTTCACGTGCCACATAGCAAATCGTATTTTTACTATTATACGTTGACAAATAAGGCTATAATGTCAAAAAGACCATATTTCTTATGTCTTTTAAACCTTGTCTTTTATACACATATCCCCTTAGTTATCCACAGTTTTGCCCCTTTTGGCAATACCTATTTCCATGAAACCCTTATCATCTAAAGCTAAAAAATTGGTGCAGGTAGAGAGAATCGAACTCTCGTCTCGTCCTTGGCAAGGACGCATTCTACCACTAAACCATACCTGCTTATTGTCCCTTATCCTATTGGTGCGCTCGGCAGGATTCGAACCTGCAATCCCTTGGTCCGAAGCCAAGTGCTCTATCCATTGAGCCACGAGCGCATAAAAACAATCATACATTAAATTGATAAAAAAACAAAAAGATACTAGTATTCATGGGTGAAGATAGATACAACTAAAATTCCACAGGAAATCAAAGATGTTTCTGCAAAATTAATTGCGGGAGGTTTTGAAGCGTATATTGTTGGTGGATGCGTCCGAGATCTTGTCATTGGTAGAATTCCAAAAGACTGGGATCTCACGACCAACGCCACACCCGAGCAAATGATTCCCCTCTTTGAGAAAACTTTTTATGAAAACGACTTTGGAACAGTCGGTGTGGTAATTTCTGAAGACAGAACAGTTGAAGTAACCCCTTATCGCTTAGAATCGGCCTATAGCGACAACAGACATCCTGACAAGGTGACTTTCAGCGATAAACTTGAAGATGACCTTAAACGTCGAGATTTTACGATTAACGCGCTGGCAGCGGATGTGATTAAAGGTGAAGTTGTAGATAATTTTGATGGACTTAAAGATATTGAATCAAAAACAATCCGCGCTGTAGGAAATCCTGATAAACGTTTTACAGAAGATGCCCTACGACTAATCAGAGCGATCCGTTTTTCAGCAGAGCTTGGTTTTACTATCGAACACGAAACGCAGAATTCGATTATTAAACATTCAGACTACATCAGAAATATTTCTATTGAACGCATTCGAGATGAGCTTACTAAAATAATTGCATCTGATAACCCGATGATGGGTTTTGTATTTCTTGAGAAGCTTGGATTGCTAAAGCATTTTCTCCCGGAAATTTCTACTGCAGTTGGTGTAACTCAAAACCAAGCGCATTCATTCGATGTGTTTGAACATTTATTGCGAAGCCTTCAGTGTGCAGCGGATAAAAAATACCCTTTTTACGTTCGTGTTGCTGCCCTTTTCCATGATATTGGAAAGCCTGCAAGTAAACGCAACATTAAAGGCGGAAAGGATTGTACATTTTACGGACATGAAGTTGTCGGAGCAAAAATGACAGCGGAAATTCTAAAGAGAATGAAGTTTACAAATGAAAATATTAAACTTGTTGTTAGTTTAGTTAGATGGCATATGTTTTTCTCCGACACGGAACAGATTTCCCTTTCGGCGGTACGAAGAATTATTCGAAACGTTGGACCGGATCATATTTGGGATTTGGTTAACCTTAGAATCTGCGATCGTATTGGAACAGGGCGGCCAAAGGAGGATCCTTATAGATTAAGGAAGTACATGTCGATGATTGAAGAAATATTACGAGAACCTGTGTCTGTTTCAAAATTAAAAATTGGAGGAAATGAACTTATGAAGCTTGCTGATTTGAAACCGGGACCAAAAATCGGTTTTATTTTGAATATTTTGTTGGAGGAAGTAATTGATGATCAGGGAAAAAATACAGAAGAGAATTTGAAAAATAGAGCTCTTGAATTAAACAAACTTAGTTTGGAGGATTTAAAGTTGATGAATGCGAGAGCACTACAGGCAAAAGAAAATGCGGAGAGTTTGGAGATACAGGAGTTGCGGGATAAGCATAGGGTGAATTAAGTATTTACTTAATTGTTTCAAGATATAGATCTAAAACTTTTTTTGTATGTTTCGATAAGTTAGTTGGCAGATTAGAAATATTAAACCATTGCCCTTTTTTAATTTCCACCTGATTAAAATCAATTTCTCTAGAATCAGTTTTAATTTCAAAAACTTGGATATTATCGTGGTGATATGAATGGTACACCTCAACACTACCGATATTTTTTAATTCTATTGTATCAATTTTTAATTCCTCTTCTGTTTCTCTCTTTGCTGCCTCGAAAGAGTTCTCCTTTTCTTTAATACCACCACCGGGTAAATCCCATAGTCCTCTATGCATATATGTATGTTGTATCAACAGCAAATCATTATTATTTCTCAATAGAATTTGTACTCCAAAGGTCTTAGGGCGAAAAATAAACCACTTAATGTAGTAACCAGCATAACCAATCTTATACATAAGCTTTCCGAGCAATATTTTCATTTCTAAATATTACCACCCAAAACAAAAACCGCCAGTGGGAAGATGTGGCGGTTTTTTAGACCACCACGAAAACGTGATGATCCCCATGTTGTACTTCAAGTGTGAAGTAACAATTTTTGATTGTAGAAAGAACATTTTTGGGATTAGACCCTGTTGTGTACTCACGGAATGGACTCCGTGATCGTTGCGGTTTTGGAGAATCGACGCACGATTTTGGCATAAGAACGAACATTTATAAGCAAATGCAATATTGTGTTTCGCCTGCCGAAATTGTCGACTGTCTGTTGCTGCTTCGATGACACCAAGTTCGACGCCCTCCATGACACTGATCTGAATCTGTGTCGGTACTGAAAGATCTCTAACTGCTTAACTAACGAACTAACTAAATGAAACGAATCGAATTGATTGGAAATCAACTCGCAAGGAAACAAAGAACTACTGGTAACTTAATTCTATTAACGGTCCGCTAGGTGCACCGTTAAATTGAATTTTCGAATTCGAAACTGAAACTGACTACTAACCAAAACAAATGATCTAATTGCGCGAATCTGTTTTGCCGCCATCTGATAAACATTATAGTCCTATATAAATTATTTGTATAGGACACTATGTGTGGATAAGTGTCTTTTATTTAAATTATGTCCTTTATATAGGACAAAGCCTTATATTTCAATCTCTAATGATATTGGACAGTGATCAGATCCAAGAACTTCATCGTGTATTGTTGCTTTCTTAACATTCTTGAACAAATTATCCGTAGTAAAGAAGTAGTCTATCCTCCACCCTACGTTTCTCTCTCTAGAACGAGTCTTAACATCCCACCAAGTATACTTCTTCCTCTCGTCCTTATGTGTTTCACGATAAACATCTGTATAGTCATTCTCTATAAGACTATCTACCCAAGCACGCTCCTGAGGAAGGAACCCAACATGGTTTTCGTTCTCCTTAGGTCGTTCGATGTCTATCTCAGTATGTGCAACGTTCAAATCCCCACAAAATATGATCTTTTTGTATCTAAGTCTTATTTTGTTTAGTTTCACGAGAAACGCCTTGTAAAACTTCATTTTATACTCTAGTCGGTGACTTTCCCCTCCTCCGTTAGGAAAATAACAGTTTATAAGTACAAAATCCTCAAAATATAAAGTGATCATACGTCCTTCCATATCCAAATGTTCAATGTTTAAGCCATATTCCACCTTTTCTGGTTTAATTTTAGTGTAAACAGCCACCCCACTGTAGCCTTTCTTAATTTTGGGATATTCAAAATAGGTAAGATATCCTGTTGGAGCTAGTAATTCCGCAGGAAGCTGGTCAGGAGTCGCCTTTGTCTCCTGTAAACATAGGATATCAGGTTTCATATGTAACATCTGGTCAAAACTCCCCTTTTTGTACCAAGCTCTGATGCCATTTACATTCCAGCAGAAAATATTTAGTTTCATGAATAACATTCTACCTCTTATGGAACTTTTTGTGAACGTCTCTAAGGTGTCTATCGGTTAAATGGGTATAAATCTGAGTTGTGGAGATGTCTGCATGTCCTAGGAGCATCTGAACAGATCTAAGGTCCGCTCCATTCTGTAACAATCCAGTAGCAAAACTGTGTCTTATAACGTGAGGGGTTACCTTTTTAGATATTCCAGCCATAACTGCATAGTGCCTTATTGAGCGCTCCACTGTTCTTGGTGTCACATGAAACAACTTGGCACTATCAATCGTCTTGTTGGCTTTCTTGTAGGCTATAACAGCATCCCTAGCTGTGTCCGATAGAAAAACCACACGAACCTTCTCCCCTTTCCCTCGCACTGAGAACTCGTCCTTTGTTAAGTCTAGATCCACCGGCAAACCACAAAGCTCGGAAACTCGAAGACCTGTTGAAAACAGTAACTCCAAAATAGCCTTATCTCGTAAGCCTTTTATGTTGTCCTTCTCCTGTGATGGTGCGTCCAATAGCCTATTTAGCTCGTCTGTAGATATTAGCTCTATTGATCTTTCCGGTACTTTGGCTAATTCTATCGAATCAGCGGGAATTGTCTTAATATCCCTTTTGTTCAAGAACTTCAAAAAAGACCGTAGTGCTATAAGGTAATAGTTCTGCGTCCTCTTCTTTAATGTTTCATGTGAAACATTACCAACCTTAGTTTCACCTGAAACATCTCCCAAAACCCTTCTATTAAGCCACAATCGATACTGTCTGATAGATTCCGATGTTACATCGGAAACCTTTGGCTCGCTAACTTCCTTTTTTACGTATCCAATATAACTCGAAACATATCGGTCATAGTTCTCAATGGTCTTTAAACTTCGACCTTTTTCAATTTCTACGTATTCTAAAAACTGGTTTTTGTACATCTCTAACTCACCAATTTTCTTACTAGGGGACTGATTGTGCGACATTGAAATCATTATATCAGTATTGGTTCTTACTACATAATCCCTGGTATGGCTTGCTTTTTAAAGGTATTTATGCTAAATTGTATGAACCATGTTGACCAAAACAAAAAAGGCAAAAGTCATAAAAGAAGTTGCACTACACGCAACTGATACAGGATCTGCTGAGGCTCAGGTTGCAATTCTTAGTACAAGAATTACTGAACTTACAAAGCATTTGAAAAAACACAAAAGTGATAAAGGTTCACGAAGAGGATTGTTACAGCTTGTAGCAGATCGTCAGAACCACTTACAATATTTACAGAAGAATCACCCTGACAGACACTCTAAGGTAGTGAAGGCTCTTGATCTCAAGAAGAAGGCTGCCTAAATCTATTTTTTCAAATTAGTTTCTATATTTTTTCGCCTTAACCAAGGTCAACCTGGGTTTTACAATTTTATTTTTTAAATTATATGTCAGTCATTAAACACAAAGAACAACGAGTTGGTATTTTTATTGATACACAAAACTTATATCACAGTGCAAAAAACCTTTACCACGCAAGAGTAAACTTCGGAGCAATCATGAAGGAAGCGGTGGCAGGGAGGTCATTGATTCGCGCAATCGCATACGTAATCACCACAGAATCAGGGGAAGAAAAGAATTTCTTCGAAGCATTGGGCAAGCTTGGTATCGAAACTAAGACAAAAAACCTCCAAGTCTTCATGGGCGGTGCTAAGAAAGCTGATTGGGACGTGGGACTTGCAGTAGATGCAATTTCTCTTGCTCCAAAGCTAGATACAATCATTATCGCGTCAGGGGACGGGGATTTTTGTCCATTAGTTGAGTACTTGAAAATTAATCAAGGATGTCAGGTAGAAGTCATTTCATTCGGTAAATCATCGTCAGCCAAGCTTAAAGAAGTTGCTGATGAATTCATCGATATGTGTGAAAACCCAAAGAAATATGTCATTAATCCATCTATGTACGCATTTCAAAACAGAGCTCCAGATAACCGCGTATCAAATGAAGCCCCTCAAGTAATGGGTGAGAACGCAACCGAAGACCAGATGCCTGATGAATCAACAAGGCTTTCAAAAGCTAGAAACCCTAAAATTCGTCTAAATTCTATACGACCAATGTCGAGAGGGGTCCAAAAACCTTCATCTCGTGACTTGGCAAAATCAATATTGGAGGAATTTTCAGGAGGAAGCGAAGCTCCAAAGAAGTAGACCCTTGCTTTTTGTTGGCGAACTCGCAATAATAGAGGGACATGGACGAAAATAATAAACCAAAAACACCTTTTTCTTTTCCAAACTCTGATAGACCATTTGATTCGAAAGTGGAGACTAAGGGACCTGTTAATCCAAACCTCGAACACGAAACTATAAAATTCAAAGATGTGATGGAAAACAAAGAGTCACAGTTTATTCATAATGACTCTGGAATCCCGCAAATAGAAACATACACCTCTGACGTAGCCAAAGCCATAAAGAAAGATAACGTTTCAGCCATGCAAATTGCTTTGGCAGAACAAAGAAAACAGCAAGATAGACAATACTCTGGGGCAATAGTACCTGACGACAAGTCTCATTCATTGTTTGTAAAAATATTGTTTGGTGCTTTGTTCCTTATACTAGTGATACTTGGTTATTTATGGTGGGCAGGGTACTTAACTCCAAAGAACACAGTAGTCCAGAATCAAGTAAATAATCCACAGACAACTCAAAAAGAAATTTCACCAATCAAAATTGAGCAACGTCAGATCATTTCAATAGATGGAAAAGATTCTATTTCAATTAAAAATGATATCAGTAAGGCTAAAAATGGAACTGTTGATAGTGCAACTATCAAGGAGATTGTTCTTGGTACTCAAACAAGCGGATCAGTAAGTAAAATAAATTCTGCTGACTTATTTGCAAAGTTAGAAACACACGCACCTGATCAGCTCATAAGAGCGTTGGGTAGTGATTACATAATGGGAGTGTATGGCAGTTCTCCTCGAGAAACTTTTATGATTTTTACTGTTAAGTCATACGACAATGCTTTTGCAGGAATGTTAAGTTGGGAATCTTATATAAATGAAGATGTGGGGGAAATTTTTGATAGAAACATACAACAGAGCACAAAAACTGCTACTAGTTCTAATATGACCAACCAGAGGGTTTTCACTGACAAAATATTATTTAACAAGGACACGAGAATCTTGAACAACAATGAGGGCCAAGCAAGGATACTTTACAGTTTTATTGACCCAAGGACCTTGATTATCGTTTCAAGTGAAACAGGACTCAGAGAATTGGTTTCTAGACTTACTACAGGTAAGATCACACGATAGTATGGTAGAATATTAATAAATCTTCAGAAGAAATTTATTAAAAATTAATCTAATCAATATACAATAATGACCATAGATCTACAGGCACAGAAGGAAAAATTAATAGCAGAAAAAAATAAAATAGAAGGGGAGCTTTCTAATATTGCAGTGAAAGACGAGCAGGGTGTTTGGCAAGCAAAAAATACTGATCCAGACGATTCAAAAGCAGACGATGAAGAGATGGCCGAAGCAGCTACTGAGTTTCAGGCAAATGAATCTTTTGCGGAGGATCTGAAGAATCAAATAGCAGATATCAACGAAGCTTTGGTAAATATTGAACTGGGTTCATACGGAATCTGTGTTGAATGCCAAAAACCAATTGAGGAAGATCGTTTGATGGCCAATCCTCCTGCAAAAACTTGTATGGCACACATGTAGGGACTCCTTCTCTTTCAGAATTTGATAAAAATAAAAACATTTTGCATTGATAACTTCATTGCAAGGGAAATTTCGGTTGAGACTGATATATCAAGAGGACTGTATCATTTTTCAATCATTGGAATGGGAGATAAGGCCATAGATGAATCTCGTGGGAGAATTCAATCAGCTATTAGGAATTCAAACCTTGGGATAAAGGGAGTTAACCAAAAAATCACGGTATTACTTGCACCAGCTTCGATCAAAAAAGAGGGGAGCGGGTTTGATTTGCCGATAGCGATTTCTTATTTATCAGCAATAGGGAAAATAAATTTTAATACTGATAAGTATATTTTTATTGGTGAGCTTTCACTAAATGGGGAATTACGAGCACCGAAGAATTTTTTGTATTTGTTTAGAGAGATACTAAAGAAAGAAAAGGGAAGTGTGATTGTGACAGCAGAAGAATGTAGGGGGTTGTGCAGGTATTTCATAGACAAGGGGATTATATACTGCAAGAACCTCAGAGAGGTAGTAGGGTTGCAAAGCGAGGTAAGTATGGAGGAAAGCGACATTTTGTATGAAAAATTTACAGAGGGGAAGGCAAGAAAGTTGGAAACATTCGATCGAATAACGGGGTGCGAATCAGCAAAGAGGGCGGTCGCCATAGCGGTAGCGGGCCGACACAACCTTTTAATGGTCGGCCCGCCTGGGACAGGGAAGACACTGCTCGCAAAAAGCATCATGGAAATCACGCCAACACTTTCAAAAGAGGAATCGTTCGAGTGTACAGCGCTTGGGCAATTAAACAACAGAGATATAACTGAACCAATTATATTTCCACCGTTTAGGGAACCTCATCACACTTCGTCGTACAGTGCGATTATAGGAGATGCACAATTAAATGCAGGAGAAATAACCAAGGCACATAATGGTTTTTTATTCCTTGATGAAATTCCAGAGTTTGAATCACGAGTGATTGATTCACTGCGTGAACCACTTGAATCTGGAAAATTAACTCTTTCGAAAAGAAAGGGTACTGTAAACTTACCTGCAAACTTCACCCTTATAGCAACAATGAATCCGTGCAAATGTGGATTCAGAGGAAGTAGTTACAAAAGATGTGTCTGTAGAAATGTAGATGCAATAAAATATGCAAATAAAATATCAGGACCAATTTTAGATCGGTTTGATATGGTGGTGCATGTGGATGTGACAAGTGAGGATTCTAGTAGAGAAGAAAATTTACACACAAGGATTAAAGAGGCGATAAACTTCTCACAGAAAAGATACCCATTGTTTAATGGAAAGTTGAAGATTACACATACGATAAAAATTACTGAAGTAGTAAAAAATACATTAGACCAAATTACAAAGGGATTAAACTTATCAAAAAGGGCAGTGGCGAAGATCACGAAAGTTGCACGGACGATTGCGGACTTGGAACAAAGTGAGGAAATCTTACCGGAGCATTTGTATGAAGCGGTGGGGTATAGGCAAGGGGTGGTTTAGACGAAACCCGTGTGTATTGACATATAGAGTATTATGTATTATTATATAATAAAAGTACTTTTATATTGGATAGAGGCTCTGAAAGGAAGCCCTGGTGTTCCAAACCATACACCGAAGGATAAGAAAATGAACCAGCAAGAAATCGTCACACTGATGGAGTCCAGCAAGTCTGAAACCGAATGGAATGCCAACTGTGCCAAAGTTAAAAAAGCGTGCGGTGACTATCCCAGCTTCTGGCACAGCGCTATCGTCACCTCTGGCCTCGCCAACCGCGTTGCTAAAAGCTTCGGCTCGTCTGCGGATATCAAAATCAGCAGTTGGAGCCGTAAGCCCATCCAAGGTCTGCATGGTCGCCCCACTTCGATGCCGTATATCGCTAAAGGAGACAAGGTCATCGGCGTTTACAACCAAGGCTTGGGAAAAAAGGATGCGCTCTGCAATTCCCTCGAGGATATGCAACGCCTCTACGACTCCTACGCCTCGGGTATGGCACTCACCCTGGAGTGGTTCATCGAAAACCACTCTGAACTCACCGTCGCCACGTCTTGAAACAACGAACATCAGCACGTGAGCAACAACCCCGCGAAACTAGACCGTAAGGTTTTTGTTTCGCGGGGTTTTCTCTTTTCTAATGAATTTCCTCCTAATAAAACTTATTCACCGGATTCGCCCCGCCCTTCTTATGAATCTCAATATGTAAATGCGGGCCACTTGAATTACCAGTATTTCCAACAGCACCAATAGTTTCACCTTGAGAAACATTATCTCCAACAGAAACATCAACCCTACTCATGTGTCCGTACAAAGTCTGCATACCATTTGGATGCTGAATAATTACATAGTTTCCGTAACCCCCACCCCATCCACCAACTCGGGCTAGAATAACTTTTCCATCAGCAGGAGCACGAATAGGTGTCCCAACGGGTGCCCCGATATCGATACCATTGTGTCCATGAACATTCTGAGTCTTTACTCCCCCCGCAACTGGTCGGATGAAATATCCCAAAATAAGGCCATTTGAAGGGTATGAAGTAACCGCAGTAGAAGCAACAGCAGTAGAAGTCATCTCCCCATCAGGAATAATAATTTCAGTCCCAACTGACAATTTTCCTTCTAATTCGTTAAATCGAATGATGTTTTCTGTATGAGACTTAAACTTCTTAGCGATACTCTCAACTGTATCTCCACTTTTAACTGTATATTTAACTCCATTGACTGGTAATATAACCAATACCTGACCGGCTTTTAAAGAAGACTTAGAAGAAAGGTCGTTTGCCCATAGTATTGTATTAGATGAAACTCCATACATTTTAGACACATCGCTGATGGTATCACCCTCTCTAACTGTATAAAGATAGATTTGATCGTTATCAATCTGAGTAGGTGCTAGGTCAACAGTACTAGTAGCATCATATAGAGGACTGTGCATTGGAAGAATTACCGAGTCATCTAAAACCAAAGATCGTGAAATTGTTGTTGAAAGGATGCGATTTTTAGGATTGCTGTTTTTTACTGCTTCAAATGCCTCCATAGGTTTAGAAGATTTTGAAGAAGCAGAAGAAAGGGCTAATGCTTCGGTGTGAAAACCCACCACACCTAAAATAAGGCTAAAAATAAGGATAGAATGCCAAAAAGGCGTATTTAGCTTGCTAAATAACACTTTTTTGTATGTTGGGCGAGAATTGAAGGAGGCATTCTCGCTATTTGGTTGGTTCTGTAAAATATTTTTGAGGTTAATTTGTAATCAGAATTTGATGGTTTTTCAGTAAAAAGCCTTATTATAGGCCGTATTTGGTATATTGCGGTATTCTATTAGGTACAGGTATTAATGATAGGGTAAGGGGGTTTTTAAGTCAATAAGGCTATTAACCACACCTCATTCAGGGAATAACGCAAGTTATGATATAGTTTGTGCCAAATGTCTGATGCAACTTACTTGAAAAGCCTCAACGACCGTCAAAAAGAGGCAGTTTTGACAACTGAGGGACCACTTTTAATCTTGGCTGGAGCTGGAGCTGGAAAGACAAAGACTGTGACACAGAGAATTCTTCATCTAATACACAAAGGTGTCGCTCCAGAGCAAATTTTGGCAATTACCTTTACAAATAAGGCTGCAAAGGAAATGCGGGAGAGGGTTTATCATGCTATTTCAACATCAACTGAACTGAATTTACCTGTTCAGGAAGGGGGTCGACCATTCGTTTCAACTTTTCACTCTTTAGGTGTTCACATTTTAAAAGAACATGCCGCGATGTTTGGGTACAATAGAAATTTTAGTATTTACGACCGAGGAGATTCAAAATCAGCTGTAAAAGAAGCAATTGTTTCATCTGGTTACGATCCAAAACAGTATGAACCAGGCAAGATTTTAGGAATAATTTCACGAGAGAAGGGTAATTTCGTTTCACAAGAGGAATATGAGGCCAAAAATGGGGACGAGTACTTTGGAGGGATAGTTTCATCGGTTTGGCGATTCTATGATGGAATTCTAAGAAAGGATAAGGCCTTTGATTTTGATGATTTACTTTTTAAGGTGGCTGAATTGCTTGCAAACAATCCACAAATTCGTGCCAAGTACCAAGAACGCTGGAAATACGTACACATCGACGAGTACCAAGATACAAACAAAGTTCAGTACGTCATGGCAAAATATTTGGTGGGCACAGAACAAAATTTGGCAGTTGTAGGAGACATCGATCAAAATATTTACACATGGAGAGGGGCGGACATTAAAAATATTTTAAATTTTGAACAAGATTACCCTGGTGCAAAGGTTGTTCTTCTTGAACAGAATTATCGATCAACTCAAAATATTTTATCCGTTGCCAATTCTATTATTTCAAAAAATATTCATCGACGTGAAAAAAACTTGTTTACAGAAAATGGGGAAGGAGAGAAGATTACGACTTACACTGCCTTTGATGAGGGTGATGAAGCGAGTTTTGTGGCAAACACAGTCAGAGATTTAATTCGAAGTGGAGCAAAGGCATCTGAAATTGCAATTTTGTACCGCGCAAATTTTCAATCACGTGCCCTTGAAGAAGCATTTTTGACGCGCGAACTTCCTTATCAATTGCTTGGAACAAAATTCTACGAACGAAAAGAAATTAAAGATGTGCTTTCATATTTAAAACTTGCGTTAAATCCTGATCAGAATGCCGATATAAAAAGAGTGATCAATATTCCAGCTAGAGGAATTGGGAAAGTAACCATGCTAAAAATTATGGAAGGAAAGTCAGAAGATTTAGGTGATGCCGTAAAAATAAAGTTCAATGAATTTAGATTAATCTTGAAGGACATTGCTGAGGAAATAAATAAAAGAAAACCGTCAGAAATAATTAAATTCGCACTAACACGAAGTGGAATTGAAGCGATGTATAAATTCGGAAAGGAAGAAGATGAAGAGAGATTGGAGAACGTAAGGGAATTAGTTTCAATTGCAACAAAGTTCGACCACTTAACAGGACCAGAAGGATTAGAGAAATTAATTGAAGAGGCATCACTGTCATCTGATCAAGACGAGATCAAAGAAAACGAAGCAGTTCGCCTTATGACAGTGCATGCTTCAAAAGGTCTCGAATTCGATACGGTCATTATTTCTGGCCTAGAACAGGATCTTTTTCCTCACAAAAAAATGAATGAAGGCACAATGTCAGGAGAGGAATCAGAGGAGGAAAGAAGGCTTTTTTATGTTGCCTTGACCCGTGCCAGGAAAAAACTTTACCTCACATATTCACAAACACGTACCATCTACGGAAACAGGCAGGTAAACTTACCTTCGGAATTCTTGAACGAAATAGAATCAGACTTGATTGAAGAAAAGGAACCTGTATCAGGAATCAAATCAATTTTTATCGATTTTTAAATATATGATATTTGCAAAAAAATCATTAGGACAAAACTTTTTACATTCTGATAAAGCTTTAAGACAAATTGTCGAAGCAGCAGATGTTTCGCCGACTGACCTTATTGTCGAGATCGGACCAGGAGAGGGAACTCTTACAGAAAAATTACTTGCAACGCGTGCCAAAGTTTTCGCCATCGAAAAAGATGATCGCCTGATTCCAATTCTAAGTGGAAAATTTCAAAAGGAAATCGAAACAGAACAACTCACATTGCTTCACGGCGATGTTTTAGAATCCGAAGAAATTAAAGTTGCGATTTATAAAAAATACAAACTAGTTGCAAACATTCCGTATTACATAACCGGAATGATTTTAAAAATGTTTCTAAGTGGCGAAAATAAACCAGAAAAAATAGTGCTCCTTGTGCAAAAAGAAGTCGCAGAGAGAATTGTTGCAAGAGATGGAAAAGAAAGTATTCTTTCTATGAGCGTAAAATTGTACGGAACACCAAAAATAATTGACACCGTTCCACGCGGAGCCTTTCGTCCAATACCAAATGTAGATTCAGCAATAATACTAATTGATGTAAATAAAAATAAAATAGAAAAAAAAGTTGAGGAAAATTTCTTCCGCACCATTAAAACTGCCTTCAATCAAAAAAGAAAACAGATCGGTGGCACAATCGGCGTAACGAATGAACAAATGTACGCGGTAAATAAAAATCTTTCCGCAAAAAGCCGGCCTGAGGAACTTTCTGTTCGTGACTGGCTTGCAGTTTGTGATACAATTCAGTAATGGATTTAAAAAATTCTCCTTCAACGAACGGGCCTAGTAAAATCATTCTAGTAACAGGGGCCATCTGCTTATCGGTCATCCTTGCCTCAGTCGCTTACAAGGTGACACTGTCTCAGAAATCATCCCTTCGAAACAATAATATTGTTGGGTTTGCAGGTACATCTACTGATCCTGCAAACATAGTAAAAAACGCAATATTCGATTCACAAACATCTTCGGTGGAAGAAAACGCCACAAATACAAGCCCTTTTGCCATAAAGCCTGAAGATTCAGTGTCTGATAGGGTTTCAAAAAAGCTATTTAGTGGCTATTTATATGCCCAGCAAACCGATGACGTCACAGACAGCTCAATCAGTGATGTTTCAGACTCTGTTTTATCCCAAATTACCCAAAAAGACCTTCCAGATCCTACTTTTTCTACCACCGAAGCCAAGGTTTTTGCTGCTACATCAAAAAATGATATCAAAGAGTACGGAAACAACACTGCCTCTATTATAAAGGCTTACTATCAACAAATTGCTAATAATCCAAGTTTTAAAAACGATTTACCCGCTCTGGCTAAAATATTCAAAATCATTGGACATTCAATCATAGAACAAAGAGTCCCGGTAAACCTAATTCAAGAACATACTTCTTTGGCGAATTCCTATGTTCTAAGTGGTCAAGCGATGGAAATGATAGCTGATCAAACAAAAGACCCAGTCAGAGCGCTTCTTGGTGTAAAAACCTTAAAAGAAGTGGGTCAATCCCAAGTAGAGGTGTTAATAAATATCGGAACATATTTTAGGAACAATGATATAATATTCGAAAAAGGGGAAGCGGGCGTACTGTGGAATCAGTATTTAAACATATCATCAAATGCAACGAGCACTTAAAAATAAAACAGCCTTCCGAATTGGGGTAGTTCTTGTATCTTTTGCTGTTTTTGTTACATCATTTCCAGCCTTGGCTATTGCTCAGAACGCATCGGCAAACCAGGCTGCGGCCTTTAACAACGGAGTAACTTCTGGGGGTAATAATGGGGGAGCAGGTGGTGTAGCAGGGAGCGCAGGATCATGTATCGCATCAAACATTTTATCAAACGGTGTTAGTTCGACGATTACAAGTGCGCTTGGTTCATTGGGCGGTGGGGCTGAAGATAGTGTGAACTCAGTAATTAGAGTAGGAACTCACAACCCAACCCTTCAAGACAAACAAGAAGTTATAAAGCAAGCACAAGTTGGTTTTACAATTCCTTTTACAAACACACTTATAGGTGTGGGTTGGGACGGAGTAGCGTGGTGTATTACAAACAGTTTGATTGAATATGTTGCAAACACTACAATAAAATGGGCAAATAGTGGTTTTAATGGGAGCCCTGCATTTATAGACAACATGGACAATTTCCTTGAAAATCTTGCTGATCAAGAAGCGGGAACATTTATTAACACAATCGCCAGAGATATAAAAGGTGGTGGTATAAATCTCTGTTCAAATTTCAAAGTAAGCGTTTCTATTGGCTTATCGAATTATTACAGCAAGGGCGGTAACTATAGGAATACATCCTCGTGTACTCTAACAAAAGTTGTAGGTAACATCGATAAATTCATGAACGGAAACTTCCAAGAAGGCGGGTGGGCCGGATGGTTTTCAATGACACAAAACCCACAGAATAATCGTATTGGGGCTACGATAATGGCAACCGATGAACTGTACGCAAGAATTTCTGCAAAGAATAACACCGCAAAGTTTGAGCTTGGGTTGAATAATGGATTTTTAAATTATACTAAATGTACAGAGCCTGGTAATAAAAAGAGTTGTAAAACACTAACCCCGGGTACTGTGATTCAATCGTCTCTTGAAAAAAGTTTAGGTTTGCCAAAAGATAGATTAGTTATTGCACAGAAGTTTGATCAGGTGATTTCTGCTGTAGTTGAAAATCTAATAAAGGTCGCGTTGAATGAGGTTTTAACTTCAAGCAAATAGTATGAAAGATTTATTTAAAAAGATAATTTTAGGGGGAGTTCTAGTGATGGTGTTGTTTCCACCTAAAGCTTTTACTGTCCCTGCTTTTGCGGACGTCAATCTTGATAATGTTGCTCCGACCCAACTTAATGATGCATCTTGTAATCCAAACTGGCTACCTGGTCTTGGATCTATTTCTTGTCATATAGCAAAAGTGTCTGCTTTTATACTTTCACTAGCTGCAAACCTTGCTAGTATGGCTGGTACATTATTTGATTATGCTATTGACTATAGCCTTAACATGACCGAACAGTTGAATGATTTTAAGTTTGTATCTATTGGGTGGGCGGTTCTAAGAGATGTAACAAACCTAGGATATATATTTATACTATTATTTATAGCAATTAATATAATCTTGGGAAACTCTGGATATGGAGACAAGTCACTAATTGCAAAAGTCCTCATAACCGCTGTATTTGTAAACTTCAGTTTATTTGGTGCAAAAGTGATTGTTGACGCAACAAACATAGCTGCCCTACAATTTTATAACCTAATTACACCAGCAGAAGTAAGTAATAGTAATGGGAGGAGTATAACTGGTCATTTTATGAACCTTTTTAATTTACAAAGTATTTATGCAGGTGATGGTTGGATTTCAAGAGGTGGAGTTTTGGCCGGAGTTGCAACCGCAGCAAATCCAGGGATTACTGATTACAGTCAAAGTGAAGTGTGGTGGAGAATTACAAAACTCTGTGTTTTTGGAACAATTTTTATTTTAGCCGTAACTGTTGTCTTCTTCGCAGGAGGATTCTTGTTTATATCAAGAACCATAGTAATTTTCTTCTTGATGCTTTTTGCATCCCTAGCTGTCGCTTCACGTGCACTACCTGCCACAAAAGGGCAGTTCGATAGCTGGTTAAAAAAACTGATAAATAATGCGATTTTTGCTCCTATATTTTTAGGGCTGATATATATATTTGTTTCTGCGACTAGTAATAATAAAGGTGGTGTTAATTTGGCAGAAATAGTACTAGGAAAGGATGCGGGTATTGTAAACATCAGCGGTCTTGTAATTTTCTTTATGTACCTTGCATTTCTTGTTGGGCTTTTGCTAATCGCAAAACAGCTTGGGGTTAAAGGAGGAGATACACTTCACGGATTTGCGGATAAGTGGATTAGTCCGAAGGCAGTTGGGAGTAGGGCGCTGGGAGCTGCAAAAGGTGTAGGGGGTGCATCATTAAATGTTGGTAAAAACGCATTGATCAAAACTGGAGGTAGAATGGCTACATCCTTTGCCGAATCTGGTTTAATGAAAAATATTTCTTCTAAAATACCGAGAGCTATAGGTGGTGGATATCTTAGAAGGGGACTTGCAAGTGTAGGTAAAGCAACCGGTTACGAAAAGGTGGCCAAGGCCGATGCAGCAGATCTAAAGAAAGAACATGAATATTTAGCAAAAACTGCAAGCAAAGATCCTCAACGTAAAAAGTGGGCTCAAGAACGTGCCAATTCTATTATCGGGATTGATAAAAATGGTGAGAAGAATAAACTTCTGAGATTTTTGGGTGGAAAGGGTACCGCGGATACACAAGATGCTATCAGCAAAAAACAAAAAGCTGAAGCAAAAAAAGATGAGAGAAAAAGATTAAGCACCGTTTCCACAATTGAAGGTGTTGAAAAAATAACCGGAATTAATGGTTTAATTAAAAAAGATGTCACTGATCCTAACAACCGATCAAAGTACGAAGTTGATGATAAAAGATATCAGGATATTTCAGATATGGCTTCTGCGCTAGAAGGAGAAGCGGATATTGTTGAAGCAAACAATAAACTTCTATTGGGTGGAGTCGAAATAAATAAATCTTCTCCGTTGGGAATGGCTGCGCAAAATTATGGAATTACACAAAACAAAGATGACAAAAATGAATTAGATCAAATAAAAAAACTTCTAAAGTCTAAACTAAAAACATGGAAGGACTACGAAGAAAAGGAGGCGGACAAAACCGAAAGTGATGAAAAATCAAAAAAGGACGACTCATCCAAAAAAGACGAACCTAAAAAATAAAAACATATGAAAAAAGGATTTGACTATTTATTCGAAAATACCGACCAGCTCCCTCCTGAAATAGCTGAGGTAGTTTTGGAATTCAAATTCACCCAAGGCTTCCGAAACCTTATAAACAAATATAAACTTCACCTAGACCAAGCAGAAACCCTTGAAGACATGACATTTCGTGTTATGTTCGCAGAAATGACACCCTCTGAATTCACAGCAAAACTTGTTTCTGAATTATTTCTAGCCCCTGTCACAGCAAAGGAACTTACAGATGACACAAACATTGAAATTATTGAGCCTGTAAAAAAAGCCATTCGGGAAAAGATAGACGGAATGTTAGAAGAGTATAAGGACATAGAACTAGACGAAGAACCCACCCCCCAAACCTTCCACCCCGCCTCAGCCTACAACGAACCAATCACAAACGACACCCCCCAAGTCCACCACCTCGCCCCAATCCACGAGACAACCCTATCCCACGCCGACGTTCTCCACGGCATCGAAAACCCTCACCCATCAATTGGAGGAAACAGCCCTATAAGAACCGCCTCTGGATCAAAGAGCTATGCTGATATTATGGGTGGCAGTACAACAGTAAAACCCACATACCCTGAAGCGCCTAAAGAACACCCTGTTGCCGAGGTAAAACCAACTACACCTACCCCAGTAACCCCATCCCTTCAACAAAAAGTTGACCTTATCGCCATGAAGAGCTCATCTGTGGTTGTTTCTGCCCCAAATAAAATAGAAACACTTCCTGCAAAACTCGTAGAAAACCTACCTACAATAAAACCTGTTGATCCGTATAAGGAGAGCATATAGAATGATCGTATACGTCCGAAATATAAACTGACTCTTGCATTTACCGCTATATTCCAACATAATCCGCTATACGTAAAATATGTTGCTAAGTAAGGATTCTTTACATATCGTATATAATCGTATGTAATCGTATGTAATCGTATGTATCCAAAACATATGGAAAATCGCTATAACAAAAGAATCCCTATCACTTTAGAAATACTCTCAAAGATAGCCCAAATCGATGGACTCAAAGGTCTATGGAGGGGCAGTCTTGATATTAATGCACAAATCTTAACCAGACTGAAAAAATCTGTAATTATAACAAGCACAGGATCCTCAACTCGTATTGAAGGGTCTCAAATGACTGATAAAGCAATTGAAAAATTCCTGAAATCTCTCAAATCAAACCCCCCATTAAACCGTGACGAAGAAGAGGTGGCTGGGTACGCCGACCTATTAGGTAAAGTTTTTGACAATTGGCAACAAATGAAATTATCAGAGTCTCTCATTCTTTCATTCCATGAAGTCTTATTACATTATTCAAAAAAGGACCATCTTCATAAGGGAAAATACAAGACGAAAGAAAATTTGGTTGTTGCCCAGAATGATCTAGGTGAACAAATAGTAATATTCAAACCAACAGAAGCGTGGTTAACGAAAAAAGAGATGGACGACGTGCTCTATTGGGCATATCAGTCTATGGATGAGAAAAAGATGCACCCATTGTTGATTATCGCAAATTTTATTTTTGAATTTTTAGCTGTTCACCCATTTACTGATAGAAATGGGAGACTTTCTCGCGTACTTACAAACTTACTTCTACTTCAGTCAGGATATGAATACACACCATATGTTTCACTTGAAGAAATCATTGAGGAGAGAAAAGATGACTACTACGATGCGCTTCGTCAAACACAAAAGTACCATAAAACAGAAGAAGAAAATATTAGTCAGTGGCTTTCTTTCTTTTTAGACACACTTCTCGCTCAAGCAAAAAAAGCAAAAGAACTTGTGGAAAATGATGACCCTACCAAATTACTTTCGGGTAGGCAATCGGAAATTTACACGATCTTCCAGACAGAATCACTTTCTGTTATGGATATAAAAGCAAGTTTGCAACATATTCCTGAAATAACCATTAAACAAGCCCTCGCACGACTTGTATCTTTAAAATTAATTGAACGAATCGGACTAGGCAGCGCAACCCGGTATATTAAGTTGAAATAATATCGTATAATGGTTTCACATGAAGTACCAAGTACCTCAATTCATCGAAGTAGAGGATAAAATTTTCGGACCTTTTACTTTCAAACAATTCGCTTACATGGCCGGTGGGGCGGGAGCGGCTTTTTTGTGCTACAGATTTTTACCCTCAATAATAGGAATTATAGTGGCAATTCCATTTGCAGCTTTTGGTGCAGCCTTGGCTTTTTATAAAGTAAACGGCCGACCATTTGTTGAAGTTTTACAATCGGCTTTTGAATACATTACAAAAAACCGATTGTATATCTGGAAAAAAGAAGACAAAAAACCTCTAACCGAAAAAGAGGCAGAGGAAAAAGCAGTAGCAAGTTTTATGCCGGGAAGTATGGTTCCAAAATTATCGGACAGCAAACTGAAAGAGCTGACTTGGAGTTTGGATATTAACGAAACTATTTATTCAAAAGACCAAGGAATGCAGAGAGGGGGAACAGTGCCTAATACTAAACCATTTTAATTTGGTATAATATAGTCGCACTCTAGTCGACACATATCGTGCGACATGATTTTGCGAAATCACATATGGCAATCAAAGCATCACCAACACAACAATTCGTTCCAATCAAAGAAGTCCGTGATGGCGTGATTATCCTAAAGGATGGATCTATGCGGGCAATTTTACTTGCTTCATCTTTAAACTTTGCTTTAAAATCTGCCGACGAACAGCAATCTATTATTTTTCAGTTTCAGAACTTTTTAAACTCCTTAAACTTCTCAGTCCAAATCAGCATCCAGTCACGCCGCCTTGATATTAGGCCGTATATTGCGCTTTTAGAAGGAAGATATAAAGAACAGGCAACGGATTTAATGCGTCTACAAACACGTGAATACATCGAATTCATCAAAAGCTTTACCGAGCAAACAAATATTATGACTAAGAATTTCTTTGTTGTAGTTCCTTACACTCCACCAATTATCGGCGGAGGAGCAGGGGGTGGAAGCATCGCATCGTCTTTCTTTTCAAAGAAAAACAAAGCAGAGGAGTCTGCGGAAAAAACTGCGAGTTTTGAAGAGCACCGCAGTCAGTTAGTGCAACGCCTAGAAGTTGTACAACAAGGATTAGTTCGATGTGGCATTCGCGTTGTACAATTAGGTACTGAGGAAATGGTCGAGGTCTTCTACAAGATTTTCAATCCGGGTGACATTGAAAAACCAATTCATGTACCAGAAAAATAAAAAATATGGGAATATTTGACTTCTTAAAATCAAAAAGGGAAAACGACGCGAAGACAGCGATCACTTCGATCCTGCCTCAGGAAATATACCAGGCTGGTATTTTGGAATTGCAGGATATTATCGCTCCGTCTGCTTTAAAGATCACGCCCCGATCACTAAATCTCGGTGACAAAATTGTTCGAACCTTTTTCGTAATTTCGTATCCTCGATTTCTAAATGAAGGTTGGTTTTCTCCAATCATCAACCTTGATAAAATTTTTGATATTTCAATATTCATTCACCCGATTGATACAGCGACGGTGCTCCGACAATTTCAAAAGAAAGTAGCCGAAGTACAAAGTCAGATTCACATTCGAGAGGAGAAGGGATTGGTCAGAGACCCAATGCTCGATACTGCCTACCAGGATTTGGAAGCGCTTCGAGACAACCTTCAGCAGGCGCAAGAAAAATTGTTTGATGTTGGACTTTATATCTCTATTTACGGAGAAACTGAATCTGAATTGGATAAAATCGAATCGGAAATCAAATCCATCCTTGAATCTGCGCTTATTTACGTAAAACCAGCGCTTTTCCAGCAAGAACAAGGCTACCGCAGCATTCTTCCTATTGCCAAAGACGAGCTACTGGTGCATTCAAAATTGAACTCTTCACCACTTTCAAGTCTTTTCCCATTCATCTCATTTGACCTTACATCTGATAAGGGAATTTTGTATGGAATCAACCGTCACAACTCGAGCTTGATTTTGTTCGATAGATTCTCACTTGAAAACTACAACTCTGTGACATTCGCGAAGGCCGGTTCTGGTAAGTCTTTTGCTACAAAGTTGGAAATTCTTCGAAGTTTGATGTTTGATACAGACGTAATCGTGCTTGACCCTGAAAAAGAATACGAATACCTTGCCGAAGCCACAGGTGGACGATATTTCAATATTTCCCTTACTTCTGAACACCATATTAACCCGTTTGACCTACCTGTTCCTCGAGAAGACGAATCCGGTGCAGACGTTTTGCGTTCAAACATCGTTAACCTTGTAGGATTGTTCCGAATCATGATGGGTGGAATCACACCAGAAGAAGATGCGATTATTGACCGTGCGATTACTGAAACATACGCATTGAAAGACATCACTGCTGATTCGAATTTTGCAGCGGTAGAGCCACCATTGATGTCGGACTTTGAATTAGTTCTTGCTGGAATGGAAGGAGGAGAGTCACTTGCGCAACGACTGACAAAATACACAAAGGGAACTTGGTCAGGATTTATTAACCGACCATCTAACGTGGATATTAATAAAAAATTCGTAGTGTTCTCACTCCGAGACATGGAAGACGAATTGAAACCGATCGCAATGTACATCGTGATGCACTTTATTTGGAACTCTATTCGAAAGGACATCAAGAAACGCCTTCTAGTAATCGATGAAGCATGGTGGATGATGAAGTCCGACGATACAGCCTCATTCCTATACGGATTGGCAAAACGAGGGCGAAAATACTATCTTGGAATGGCCACAATTACACAGGACGTGGAAGACTTCTTGAAATCGCCTTATGGACTACCAATTATCACGAACTCTTCGATCCAAGTGCTCCTCAAACAATCTCCATCATCTATTGATATGGTGCAAAAAACTTTCAGCCTTACTGATGAAGAAAAATTCTTGTTACTTGAATCAGACGTGGGGGAAGGGATCTTCTTTGCAGGACTTAAACACGTAGCGATAAAAATCATCGCTTCATACACAGAGGAACAAATCATCACAACCAAGCCTTCGGAGGTGCTGGCTGCAAAGAAAGCAAAAGAAGACTTAGCAACAAAAACTATGGCAGACAGCCTGGAGAGAAATGATAGATTAAAATCAGCATTAGGACAGTAAATAATTAATTTACAAACAAACAATGAACCCCAACGAAGAGGAAAGTAAGGCTGATACATTGAGGGAAAATACCCAAGTTGCACAATATGAGGCACAAGAATCTGCTCGTCTGCAAAAAAATAAATTAAAAAAGTTAGCAGATTTTAAGAAAAATAAAGGGGGACCTGTAGACCCTCAACTGACCTTATCAACTTTTGGCTTAATGTTTGGTGTTGCGATTTTTTTTGATGTGATTTCTTTTGGTATGAATTTTATTCCATTTATAGGCGGGTTATTGCAAGATATAACCGTAACCCCAATTGCAATTATGACCTTTTTTATATGTTTAAAAATGCACGGAATAAGTTTTACCAAAGGAACTCGTGGTTTTTCCCTACTTTTAACTGTAGTGATTGGGTTTATACCTATAATAAACGCCTTGCCAGAATGGTCAGTTTATATTGGTGGTCTATACCTTTCTCAAACAAAGATATCTACAAGTATGCAAAAATCACTAAAAAAAGTTCAAGGAAAGTAGTATACTATTAGAGATGAAAAAAATAGGCTATTTAGAATTAAAAATCGCTGTATTATTTTGTTCAATCTTAATTGGAACAAGTGTCACTTTTGCACAATCAACTAGCACTTCTACTGACCCATACGGGGGACTAACAAGAGATCAATACATAGAATCAGAAAAACAAAAATATATTGAAGCGATAACTCCAAAAAATAACCCTTACAAAAATCTTTCACCTGAGGAATACGGCAAATTACCACTGAGCGCAAAATTACCCGATGACGTTAAGGAACAAATTTCAATTGATATATTTCCAGAAGTTCCGCGTCCAGGGGACAGGGTAACAATAACAGTAAGCGCATATGGGGGAATTGATGTTAATTCATCATTAATTGACTGGATTGTCGATGGAAAAAGCACGCTAAAGGGTGTAGGGAAAAAATCTTTTTCATTCTATCCACCCGGGAATGGTAAGTTAAACACCGTCGAATTGCACATCAAACCACAGTACGGACCAGAAGTTATTCGAACTTTCAAATTTAATCCATCTGAGGTTGATGTGTTGTGGCAAGCTGACACCTACACACCGCCTTTTTACAAAGGGAAGGCCCTTTACACACCACAAGCAGATGTCCAGTTTGTGGCAATGCCAAACATAACAAAAAAGTCGGGTTCTAAAATTCAACCACAAAATACAGTCTATGGCTGGGAAATGGATTACACCGCCGATGCAGCGAATTCCGGATATGGAGTGAACAATTATAATTTTTCAGGGTCTATCCTCGCGAAACCAACACACGTTAAGGTCACAGCTTACGACCCTTTAGACCAAAGCTCGACTGGGGTAGGGTCACTAGACCTTGAAAACATTCAACCCTTATTGTTAATGTACGAAGTTCATCCAACATATGGCCCTCTTTTTAACACGGCGGCGACCGGAGCGTTTAATTTTAGTCAAAGCGACATACAACTGGGGGCGTATCCTTTCTTTTACAGTGCAGCTGCTAAAAACAATGTCACTTACGACTGGGCAATAAACAGCACTCCGATATCCAATATCCCAAAAAATCAAGATTTTCTAGTACTTCAAAAGTTAAAAGAAGAAAATGGACAGTCCACTGTTTCAGTAAGCGCTTCAAATGGTGACAAGGTTTTGCAACAGGCAAACACTTCTTTGGATTTAATATATTAATTTTCTGGTATAATTAATATATGAGAAAAAAGGTTTTTTTTCTGATTTTATTTTTCCTTATACCCACAACTAGGGTTTTTGCTGTTGGATCATCAGATTTAATAATTAAAAATTCAAATACTGTTGTTGGGGGTGATTCAGTATCCACTCAACCAAAAACAATTCCTGGTACTGAGGCCTTAATCAACACAAACGCCAATCAAAGTGCGCCTACTATAAATAATTATGGTACTTATTTTTCATTATCACCTGCAAACAGCGCTGCTTCTATGGTTACAGGGGCAAATGACAACATATCGGCAATTATCGCTGCAACAACTCAAAATAGTCAAGCGAGCAATTTAATAATAGCATCACAAAGCGCTGAAGTAGCTAGTCGTATTTCCAACGATTTGGCAGCAAGAGTGATGGCAGCAGAAGCAGCTGGAACTAGAACAGAAACTGTTAATGGTAAGGTTATAAATAAAGCAAATGGAAATGAAGTTGTTGGGACCCCTAAAAGCCTTACTATAATTAAAAGTGACGGATCTCAATTAAAAATCGAACCGACGGCCGATCAAATACAGCGGGCAAATATAATGGCAAAAGCCACAGGTTCAAACCAGGAATACGTGAGGACTGAACAAGTTATAACTTATGATCAAAGGCCAACTGTATACAAAAACGACATTGCCTCCATCTGCACCCCCACCGGCTGTACCTACACCCTCATGGCACCAATAGGGGATTTGTTAGGTAAGGATGGTGTATATAAAATTAACAAGAATGACAAGAATGGGTTGTGTTCATTGTTAAATTCATGGTTTAGGATAGGGATT
>JANOAN010000014.1:0-43155 GCA_031411135.1 bacterium
TCCTCGGATCAAAGATTGCTTGGCATCTCCCCGAGGCTTTTCGCAGCCTGCAACGTCCTTCATCGCTATGTTGTGTCAAGGCATCCACCATACGCCCTTATATTTCCCATTAGGAAATATATAAACCACAATCGTTTATTACTTTACTCTATCTTTCAATGTGTTACCTGCCTGCAGAAAAAGCTTGAGAACTTTTTCTGCAGTTGTTCTAAGTTTCAAATCTCCAAGTCTTGCGACTCTAAGATTCTCTACTTGAACATCTGCCTGGGGATTCGAAAAGACCAAATGATAGATCGAGCAATATTGCTATGTCTTGACCTATCATTCCCCGGCAGTATTTTGTTATTAAAATGCGGTCGTTCTGCGAAGTCTCGAGGATCGATTGGTTTTCTTTTTTACAAAAAAACCGCTCTTTTGAGCGGAATTTTCTACCCTCACCGTTTAAGGCTTTGGATAGTTATTCCGCTTTTTTCCTGTTACTCATAATCGTGCTAGCCATTATACACATGGAAGTAGGGCTGTCAAACACTTATTTATGTTGATATAATGTGGATATGTCAGACCTTTATTTTGGCGATAACCCCAGCGAATTTGTGGTTAAAAAAGAAGTACTGGTACCCCGAAATCCAAGCTACATGGTCAATCTGACCATGAGACTTTTCAATATAAAAGAAGAGGCTAATGTGGTTAAAATTTTAACCTATTTTTCGATATCAGTTTTTACATTATCCGCTATCATTTTTATATACGGAATATTCATTGGAAACAACAACGGAGAAACTGTTAAAAATCCAAACAACACTATTATTGAAAACTCATCAAAAACTAATCAATGAAAGAACGCAAAAAGAACTTAAAAAGAATAGCCTTCACCTTAATCGAAGTGATGGTCACAATGTCTATTATTTCACTACTATCCAGTGTTGTTTTCTCAGCAACTAAATCAGCAAAAAACAAAGCCGTTGATAGAGCAACCGAGGCACAAGGTGGACAATATAGAACCGCTTTGGCTTTATATAAAAATGACAATGGGAACTATCCAAAAGCAGTAAGTACCCAGACGCTTTCGCTTTCTGGAAGGGATTTTAATGTTGCTTGCTTAGGGACAGGATGTATTTTGAATGATCAACCAATAGATCCCTTGCCTTTTGGGACACTAACAAAATATATAGATGATACGCAGCCAACAATTGCCCCTCAATTCATAGCTGACGGGAAAGTTCAAAAAGGTATTTTCCTGGTTACCTGCAGTTTATTTGAAATTTGTGGTGACGAGACTTATATAATGTCGACAGTAACAATACCCTCGGATGGATCGTGCACTGGGGTTTGTATCTTGTCTGGAAGTGGAGGCTCATTGGTCTTGTCGAATACAACACAAGGCTCGGGTTCTGTTGTTGGAGGATCATGCAGTGATCCAACTTACAATACTACAAGTCAAGTACTATGTGAGGTTCATGGAAGATGTTCTCCATCTTCAGCTACAACACAAGATGAATGTGGCCAGTGCAGTAGTGGTACTTATTCAAATAAAACAACTTGCGAAGGAGCTGGGACTTGTTACGGAAAACCAAATATATACAGTAGTGAATCTGAATGTACGGCCATTGAAAATGGGTACTGCTCTGGTTCTACTAATTTTACAACACCATCGAGTTGTAACGATGCTGGTCTTTGTAGTAGTTATGGAAATGGGAGTTTGTCTCAGTACGACGGAAATCAATCAGCTTGTCTTAATATAAATAATGGAAGTTGTTACCAGGCAGGAACTGCTTTTCCAGCTTATAGCTATAACCTACTCGACAACACACCTTCAGGGTGTACGGATGCTGGATACTGCACAACCGGCACTGGAAACATTACAATGAGACAAGAAGATTGTACTCCAGATATGGGAACTTGGTTTTCATATGACCAAGACTGGCGTCTAAACAATTGGCTGTCACAAGGCTATCATTGGGAGTTAAACACTTGGTCAAGTTATGGTTTAACATGGATAGAAAGTACATGGACACCTAATGTGTGGACACCTGCGCAGTAGAAATCTATATAACCTTCAACTTATCAAAAATAACATTGTGAGGATAATCAATAACATCACGCACCAACCTATCCCCTATTCCGTGTCGATATTTAAAATCATCCGTCTCTAAAATCGAATAACGAATTTCACGCCCCACTTCAGCCTCGATTTGAGCCATTACATTTTGGACTGAACCCTCTTTGTATTTGTCACCAACCACCATAATGTCTAGTCCTCCTTCCCAGTGTTCGGTAAACAGACCTGTTAAAATCACCATCTTTACTTTACAAACTTTTGAAATCTTTTTAATAATTTCCTGAGGAGTAATCAAACTTGTTTTCAAAAGTAATCTTTGGAATTCATTCAAATATGAAAAGTTTTCATTCAAAATCCATGTTGATTGTGCTTTCTTTTTTATCATCTCGACACTAGCCAGGAAGTTCAATTCTGACCGTGTTTTTGATGAAGATATTTTGGCACGAGTAGTAACATCTTTTGTAGAGATGGCAACACTTGGATTAAATAAAAACAGTCGCATCACTTTTATTCTGCTACTTCCACCGAAGATTTTTTCTAGAATTGTCATGTGTTTGATAATAGCATAAAAAATATAAAAGGCATCTTGCGTCGGGGCTGTGTTTATCTCCCCAGAGCAAGATGCCTTTTATATTTTTAGACTATTTCAATTCTACCTTTCCACCAGCTGCTTCAACCAATTTCTTTAGGTTTTCAGCATCTTCTTTCTTCATAGCTGCCTTCAAAACTGAAGGAGCAGCGTCAACAAGATCCTTTGCTTCTTTCAAGCCAAGACCCAATGCTTCCTTAACTGCCTTAATAACTGCAATCTTGTTACCTCCAGCGTCTGTAAGGTTAACGTCGAAAGCTGATTTTTCTTCAGCAGCGGCTACTGCGGGACCTGCAACTGCAACCGCAGCGGCTGATACTCCGAATTTTGCCTCCAGGAACTTTACTAATTCGTGAAGCTCGAGCACGCTCATTTTTTCAATTGATTCAACAACTGTTTTGAACTGTGCAGGAGTTTCGATAACTTTGTTTTCTTCTGACATATGTTTGTTTTATAAGTTTATAATTATTGTTTCTTTTCAGCGATACCGTTCAACGCGATAACAAGACCCTGGATTGGAGAATTGATAAGGTTGATGAACTGAGCGTAGAGAGTCTGACGAGATGGGATATTTGCAATAGAAAGCATTGAAGCCTGATCTTTGTAACCTTCTTCGAAGATACCACCGATGATTGAGATTCTCTTATCAAATTTCTTTTGGAAATTAAAGATTTCTCGAGCTCCGGCAATTTGATCTTCAGAATATACAAGAGCAACTTCTCCATCAAGGGGAGGTAATTCTCCGGCGATATTTTTATCAGCCAAAGCGCGCTTGATTAAAGTTTTCTTTGCAACGTAATATCCAACCTGACTTTCTCTTAAAGCTTTTCTAATTTGAGTAGTCTCAAGCACTGTCAATTTGTGGAAGTTCACAAAAACTACTGTTTTTGCTGCATCCAAAATCTTTCGCACTGAATCTACTACTTCTGTCTTTTTTGCTTTTGTAAGTGCCATGTTTGTTTTTTATTTGATTTTGCGAAATCACATCGCGCACCGTCCTTTGAAGCGCGATGCTGGTCGACCTAGGCGAAGAAATAGGGGGTGGAAAAATGAATTTTCCGACCTCTGCACAGGGCTTATAATGCCTGTGGTCTTCGAAGCCTATGGGTACATATTACGGAAAAATCCCCCACTGTCAATTAACCTTCCAACAAGTTGACAGCTAAAATCGACCTGATATACTGTACTTAACAGACTTGAAAGGCACCCTAAATAGGTGCCTTTCGCTTTTATAGCACTACTCTCTCAAGTTTTTCTCTCATGTTTATACTGACAAGGTTTATGAACTTGTCTCCAGCAAATTTTTTAATCTCCCTTGCCGTTCTCGGCCCTCGTGCAAGTACTAAAACTTCTTTTTTAGCTACTTCGCGAAGATATTTCAATACAGGAAGAAAGTCACCATCACCTGAAAGTATAATAACTCGCTCAAACTTATTTTTCTCACGCATCATATAAAAAGCCATATCTACATCGCAGTTAGCTTTACGTTTTTGATTTCCCTCCTCGTCCGTATATATTTTGACCGGTTTTAAGATGAGCTGGAAGCCAAACCTTTCAAGTTTCCGGTAAAAACGGACCTGCTTCAGATGACGATCAAGAAGTGTTAGCATTGCACCAGTTAAACTCTTTTTATTTTTTTCGATATAGTCAACAAGATATTTTTCCAATTCTTTCAAAGGAACTGTTTCATTATTTAGATAGTCAAATGGGAATTGGTGAATTTCAATACCACCAAAATAATAGATATTTGAAACCTCAAAACGATCCATTAGATACTTAAAAAGCTTTTCAAAATCAACACTCCAACCAAGAGATTTTTTACCTCCATAAAAAAGATTTGATGCATCAATAAATGCATACGTCTTTACAAAGGAAGTTTTTTCCATATCCCAATAACGTAACAAGGCGGAATGAAGAAAAAATTAAGAATATCTTAAAAGTTGTTGAGGTGCTAAAAAGGCTACCACTAACCAGCCAATGCACTGAGAGCTAAACTTATGAATCCGAGAATAAGAATTCCGATGAAGCCGACTATGAGTTTTGTAGAAGTTTTGTCGATCAAAGTGTTCCTATTATAGACGAAAACTCCCAAAAACAAAAAGACCCCCTTGCGGGGGCCTTTTTGTTGACTGAAGGTCTTTAACCTATCAGATTCACCTGATTATCTATTACTAGATTATCGTGTGAACTGAACAGCTGAAGATGTCTTGAAGTCTTCGAATCCGTAAGTCTGAGAGACTACACCGTTTCCTGCATTCCATTTAACCAATGTAAGAGCAGCATTGTACAAACCGTTTGTAAGTGCGCCTGATGGGTTGATAGATGCAATAACAGTTACGTTAGCAGTAGATCCGTCAGCAATGTCGTTCTGTGGAATAACCTGAACTGCAACAGATGATCCAAGTGATGTAGATGTTGCTGTGTAGTTAGTTCCGTTAGAGAACACAACTGCGAAGTCTGAGTTAACTGGTAGAGTTACGTTTCCTCCCAATGCCTGGATTGATAGAGGGAATGTAGCAACCATAGTAGTTGTTCCTACTCCAGATACAGTCTGCTGTTGAATAGCGATTGTAGGAGCAGAAGCCAACTTGATAACAGCAGCCTTTGTGTACACGTACTGGTTTGCGTTAGTTACACCACCAGAAACCGTAGTTGATGCTGTGTTTCCACTTGGAGTCAAGTAAGCAACTCGGTTAATTGTAGTACTTCCGTAAGTTCCAGTTGTAGTGTTTGAAGGGAAATCAGCTGAGATTGTGTAAGTTACAGGCGTATCATTTCCTGGGACAACTGATCCATTTGATGTATCAAGGTTGTCGAAAGTAAGTGATGCTGTGTAAGACTTAGACTTGATCAAAGTTGAACCCTTGTACAAGTACAATGTTGTAGGAGCAGTTCCAACGAATGTTGAAGATGCATCTACTGATAGCATTGTTGAATCTCCAGAAGTTGACTTCAAGTTGAATTGAGCCAAAGTAACATTCTGTAGAGCATCCTGTCCGTTCACTCGGTAGTTCATAGAACGTAGAGTTGTAGCAGGTGCAGACAATGTCAATGTAGAGATACCTGGTTTCTTGAATACATGAGTTCTAGTCAAAGCGTTAGCTGAGTAGAAGCTTGAGATTCCGTTTCCAGATACTGCTCGGATTGATGAAAGCTGGTATCCATCGATAACAACTGTTCGGTCAGTATCAATTCCACCATTTGTTGAGAATGAGAAAGTAAGAACCTTAGTAGCATCCTTAGGAACCATAAAGTTCAAACCAGAAATTCTCAAGTAGTAAAGCTGACTCTGATCTCTTGTGAATGTAGTTGAGTTAACAGGAATTGTTGCAATTACATTTGAACCATCCCATACCTTGATTGTGTTAATCAAAGTTGAAGGATTTTCAGCTGTAGAACCTGTAACTGAAACTTCCAAGTCAACAGTCTGAACTGCTACGTCAGCGATACGAGCCTTGAATTCAAGACCGTAAACTGGAACATCAGTTGAAGTCTTGATGTTCGAGTTGTCAGTTGGGTTTGAAGCCAATCTAACATCTAGTGAACCTTCAACACCTGAAGTTGATGTAGTAGTTGTTGTTGTAGTTGTAGTACAAGAAGCACCAGTCATACTATTGAACAATGCACCAGCTGAACAGCCAGGAGTTGTTGTAGTAGTAGTTGTAGTTCCACCCATAGAATCAGCATTAGCTGCTGCTCTAGTGATAGGTCCAAAGTATCCAGCTGATGGCTGAATTCCCTTAGAAATCTGGTAAGCGGCTACGGCTGACTTTGTAAGTCCTCCGAAGTAACCCATAGAAACACCTGCAGGCATTGTCAAAAGTCCCTTAGAGACTAAGAATGACTGAAGTGCAACTACAGCTGAACCTGTTGATCCAACTGTTAGAGTTGTGTTGAATGTACCTGACATTGACTGAGCGCTAGCTGCTACCGGAGCAACAACTGAAAGCACAAGGGCCAATGAAAGTACAGACGATGTAATTCTTTTCATTTTGTAAATTTATTAATTAAGCTTAATTTTTGTAATAGAAGATACGAACTTGCTTTACTTTATAATTTTTTATAATGCGCAAGCGCCCATCTTCTCCGGGTCAAGATCTTATGAACCCGCAATGGCTTTCTATATATAGTGTAGAAAAACAATGCGGGCCAACAAAAAGCAAACCCTTCAAGAACTATGACGTTCTATGAAACCTAATATTACAGAATATACGTAGGATGCACAAGGGTTTCTGGGGATATCTATTGACAGATTATGAATGCGGTATTGCCTCGTATGAGTGTCCTAAATGGCCTTAAAATGACCTATATGCTCTATATATAGCATAATATGCCTATTTATCAAAGGTTACTGGGAAATCAAAGAATAGCGACTCCAGCGTCTTTCCCCCTCTTTTTTGAGTAAACCTGATGCCACCATGTCCAAGAGTTCTCGCTGAACTGTCTTTTCACTGCACCCAATAACCCCCTCAGCTATATCTTTTATTGATGCATTTACCTTATTTTTAATAATAGACAAGATTGCGCCTCTTCGTTCCGATTTTCGCTTGTCTGAATTGTCATTACCCTCTGAAGCTGGCTTGTTTTGAGGAGCAACTTTCTTAACCACTGTGTGAGATTGAACGCTAATTTCATGCTTATTTTCTTTTGCGAAAAAAGCTTCATCTAGGACAAAATGTCTTCCTAATCTAGAAGGCATTTCTCTATCTTCAATAACAGACACTAGACCTTGAATTTCGGCACATAAGACAGAATGATTCATTTGCGATTCGATTCCAGAAAACATTGCGATCTCAGAAAATGAAATCAAAGATAGGTTTGTCTTAATGATATTGTCTAAAAGACTTTTTCTTTCTGGTGACAATTCTGTACTCAAAGACAAGACTTGTTCTACCAGGTCGCAGGCTAATTGTCGCATCCTGACTTTTATAGGTTCCTTATTATCAAAGAAATCGGTAATAAGGTATACAGCCCTTGATATACCATGAGATTTTTTATGCACGTGCATCAGATAAGTATCATTAGAAAATAGTGTCTTATATCCGACATCGTGTAGATTTTTTGAAGTTATTTTATGGTCGTTCATGTCTTTAAATATTAATAATAATTAGCCTAGTGTCTTTTTGAAAAAGTAACCCGAGAATATGACTTTTACGAGAGATGTCGTTTAGGATTTTTAAGTTGTCCTATTACTGAAACCAGTATATATAAGACATTAATAAATGCAACTTTTTTATGGAGTGTCTTGATGCTATTATTTGAACATATGGCAAAAAAGAAAAGAAAGATTGATGACGATGAAGCGGAAGGCGGTGCCTTTAGAGATCTCGGTCATTCAACAATTCAAAGTGTCTGGGGAATATTACTGTTTTTATTATCAATATTTTTTATTATTTCAGCGTTTGGAAAAGCAGGACTTGTGGGTGAGAAAATGCACGAATGGCTGTCGTCCTTTTTAGGACTAGGATATTATCTCGTTCCCCTTCTGCTATTGATACTTTCAATGTCGTTTTTCGCAGATAAAGAAAGGAGTTTTCCTACTTCAAAACTAATAGGATCGTTCATCTTTTTTGTCTCAGGACTTGGATCCTTTTCAATGATATCTGAAGGTAAGGGCGGCTTTTTAGGTGACCTAATAATCAAACCTTTGATTCCCCTATTTGATAGACCTGTAACTTACATCTTTCTTTTTGGACTCATTGTCATTTCTCTTATAGTTATTTTCGATACTGCAATAAAGAAAGAATATTTCTTTTTCTGGCGTCTTTTACGAAAAAAAGTTGGGGGTGTGGATAACTTAGACGGTGAAGTTTTGGATGCTAACGAAGAAGATAAATTGGACAAGGCAACAGCGGCTATAAAAGACAAGAACAAAGGGAAGATGGAAGAAGAGGACGCGGAAGAATCGTCTGCCGATTCAAAGGACAAATCTAGTAAGGTTCAAAAAGACACTCCAAAAAATGTTGCAAATAAAGGATCCTCTGGTGACCTTAAGGACTCAGCCCTTCCTAACATCCTTATCAGAAAGAGCGTTCTTCTTGGTAAGAACTGGGAGTTTCCACCGCTTTCATTACTTGAAAGAGACAGCGGTAAACCTGATGTTGGAGATATAAAGGCCAATGCAAATATTATTAAAAGGACCCTTCAGAACTTCGGTATTGATGTTGAAATGGACGAAGTTTCTATAGGACCTTCAGTTACACGTTATGCATTAAAGCCTGCAGAAGGTGTAAAGCTGTCACGAATTCTAGGACTTCAAAATAACTTGTCTCTGGCTCTTGCAGCTCACCCAATCCGTATCGAAGCACCAATTCCTGGTAAGTCACTTGTTGGTATTGAAATTCCAAACAGTGTTAAAACAATGGTTCGACTTGGTTCAATGCTTGCAGATGAAGACTTCAAAAATTCTACAAAGCCATTGTATGTTGCACTTGGAAAAGGTATCTCTGGAAAGTCGTATTTTGATGACTTGGCAAAGATGCCTCACCTATTAATTGCCGGTGCCACTGGTTCTGGAAAATCTGTAACCATTCACACTGTTATATGTTCTCTTCTTTATCGCAATGCGCCTGACAACTTGAAATTAATCATGATCGATCCGAAGCGAGTAGAGCTTACTCTTTATAACAAGATCCCTCACCTTCTAACGCCGGTTATTACTGACGCCAAGAAAGCCATCCTTGCACTTCGATGGGCTGCAAAAGAAATGGATAGACGATATGACATTCTTGAAAAAAGTTCGGTTCGAGATATTTCTTCGTATCATAAGAACGTGTTATTACCTGAACTTGAAAAGATTAAGGGTGACAAGAGTTTAAAAGTAACAGGAACTGGAGACGATGAAATGATCGAGGTTGAGGCGAAACTTCCAGATAGCATGCCTTACATTGTAATCGTGATCGACGAGTTGGCCGACATCATGCAAACATATCCACGCGAATTAGAATCTGCGATTGTTCGTTTGGCTCAGATGTCACGAGCAGTTGGTATTCACCTCATCCTTTCAACTCAGCGTCCGTCAGTTAACGTAATTACAGGCCTTATCAAGGCCAACGTTCCATCAAGAATCGCCCTTCAGGTGGCTTCACAAATCGATTCACGAACCATTCTAGATATGCGTGGGGCCGAGGAACTGCTAGGAGCCGGAGATATGCTTTACCTTTCTGCTGAAATGTCGTCCCCTCGTCGTATTCAATCTGCCTTCATGTCAGAAAGCGAATTAAAGAAAGTTGTTAAGCACTTGATCGATCACACAGATTCTACTACAGAGGAAATCCAGATCATGAACGAAGAGAATGGCGGAAGCGCAGTTAACGATCCAATCTTTAACGCTGCTGCAGAAAGTGGGGTTGACCCAGAAGACGATGACGAGTTGTATCAAGAGGCAAAAGAGATGGTCATGCAGATCGGAAAAGCTTCTACTTCATATATCCAAAGAAAGCTTCGAGTTGGCTATGCCCGAGCGGCAAGGCTTATGGACATATTAGAAGAACGTGGAGTTATCGGTCCTGCAGACGGTGCTCGCCCTCGTGAAGTTATAGGCTATGGTGGAAATGCTTCAGAAGGCGGAGAAGAGGATGATAGTTCATCGGAAATTAAGCAATAATTTATTAAAATTTAATCTACATATATTATGGTAAGATTGTACGACGACGGAAAAGTGATCATAAAAACCATCATAGTTCTGGTCTTTGTACTGTTTATTGCCGGATATGGATTCTATCAATCAAAGAACCTCATATATGGCCCTAGAATTACCTTAAATGAAGTTTTTACAGGACCAAAAGTGGTGAATGATGATATAATGACACTTAGCGGAACAGCTAAAAATATTGCATCGATTACCTTGGATGATCGCCCAATTTCTATTGATGAAAGCGGGGTGTTTAATGAGAAGATACTTCTCTTCCCTGGGTTAAATGTCATCAAGCTCTTTGGTAAGGATAAATTCGGCGCAAGTACAGAAAAGAAGATTGAAGTTATTTACAAGATTTAAATATTAAACGCTATGAAAAAGAAAGTAAAAAAGTCTGACAATAAAGATGAAGGTGGTGAAGTGGTCAGCAGAAACAATGCATCAATCAGCGACACCCTCGCGCAAATAAAAACAAAATTTGGAGAGGATTCAATTATGACCTTAGGAGAAAAGCCTAAAGTAGACATTGATGTCATCCCGACTGGATCAATCGGTTTGGACGCAGCACTCGGTGTGGGTGGGCTTCCTCGCGGACGAATCGTCGAAATCTTCGGACCTGAATCTTCTGGAAAGACTACCCTTGCCTTGCATGTAATCGCACAAGCGCAAATAAAAGGCGGAGTATGTGCATATATTGATGCTGAACACGCCATGGATCCTGATTATTCTGTAAAAATTGGTGTAAACATTGATAACCTTTTGATTTCTCAACCTGATACTGGAGAGCAGGCACTTGAAATTGTAGAAAGTTTAGTTCGAACAGGAAAAATTGACGTGATTGTAATTGACTCGGTAGCAGCACTTACCCCAAAAGATGAAATCGAAGGTGATATGGGGGCCTTCCATGTTGGAAAGCAGGCTCGATTGATGTCACAGGCACTCCGAAAACTAACTGCAATCGTTGCAAAGAGCAAAACTATTGTTATTTTCATCAACCAAATCCGAATGCAGATCGGTGTTATGTTCGGAAATCCTGAGACTACTCCGGGAGGAAAGGCTTTGAAGTTCTATACTTCTATACGATTAGACATTCGACGAATTGCGCAGATCAAGAAAGGAGAAGAAATTATGGGAGGACGAGTTCGTGTGAAGGTGGTAAAAAACAAGGTTGCCGCTCCCTTTCGCCAGACCGAGTTTGATTTGATGTACAACGAAGGAATTTCTCGCGAAGGAGAAATTATTGCACTTGGTGAAAAGATGGGATTGGTAACAAAGACTGGAAGCTCTTATTCGTACGGTGATGTTAAGCTTGGCCGCGGATATGACGCAACTAGACAATTTTTGAGAGAAAATAAGGATATTTCTGCCGAAATATTAGGTAAGATTCGGGAACATTTGAATGATCCTGCCATAGTAGTAAGTGGTGAGTAGTCAGATTTTAAATATAAAAAACACCCTACTCTAGGGTGTTTTTTATATTGTGTACCTAAAATTACTTAGTACGGAATGAGCGACTACTTCCCTGCACTAAACCTTGACTATTTTGACCAACTAGACGGAAATAGTATGTTGTCTTAGATTTTAATCCTGTTAAATCTTCTCTGACAGATGAAGCGCTCCTACTTGCAACAATTGTTATACTGCTAGTTCTATTGGTTGAACTAGTAGCAAAGTGAGAATCTGTTGTGTACTCGAACCAGTATGTTGTCTCTGCTCCATTTGGATTGACTGTACCAAACATAGATACCCCTGATGCATCCATTCCTGAAGCAATGTTTGTAATTACAGTTGGAGCCTGTGCTGCAACTGGACCTGTGGTTACAAAACTCTTGATTGCTCCACTAACTGTTCCGAATTGATTTTGAGCATTTAGTCTATAGTAATATGTAATACTTGGTTCAAGATTTGATAAAGTTAGAGCAACTGGAGTTTTTACAGTTCCGGAATTATTCAATGTAGCGATACCGGTAGTATTCCCAAGTTCTGTTGTTCTGCCGTACTCAAACCAGTATCTTGTAATTACTTTGTTTGCCGTAACATCTCCCAACACATTTGCACTAGTATTAGTAATATTACTAATTGATAATGTAGTTACACCTGGGACACCACCAACTGGGGCCGGAGTTCCAACTGTTGTTTTGAAAGTAAACTGGCTCCCTACTACTTTACCAAACCTATTTTCTGCAACTAGTCTAAAATAATAGTCAGTATTTTTTGTTAATCCAGAAATAAAAGCTGAGGCTTGGATTACAGAAAAACCTGAACCCAAATTCTGATCAGCGGTCTTGTTTCCCAAGTTTATAGTCGTTCCGTATTCGTACCAATAACTAGTGAAGGCTCCGTTTGGTATTACATTACCTGTAACAACAGCTGCTGTATCTGAAGTAGAAATCACAGAAACAGTGGTTACTTTCGGTTGTGACGGTTGATTGGTAGTAACGGGCACATTGTTATCTACACTCGCAGGAGTCATAGAAGTAGAGGATGCTACGTCTGAAGAAACACCTCCTCTTGAGTTAACGTAAACTATTCCACCAATTAGAATCACCGCTGCTAATAAACCAATTGTATAATTTTTATTCATATATTTTACTTTTAAATAACCCTTTCTCCTTTAATCACCCTTACCAAGATTACAATTATAGCAATAACCAAGAGGACATGAATAAACCCACCTATTGTAAACGAAGTGACCATACCGAGAAGCCATAGAATGATTAGAATTGTAGCGATTGTTGTTAACATTTTTTTATTTTTATTTATTTGTAATAATTTCCAAATTTTGAGACGGATGATAAGTATCCAATATTTACATTTCCGCCCCCTGCAACCCTTTGACTAATACCTTGATTAAGGGCAGAAATGATTGAATCATTTTTACCCATATAAAAGATTAGTAGGTTATCCTTAAGATATAAATGTATACTTTCTTTCCATTCAAGAGAATTCTGGGTAGACTGGTATTTTTGAGACATTTGCAAGGCCTCCTTCTCTGCTGTATTAGAATCTGGGTACTCAAAAACTTCAAGATTGTCTCCATTCATAACTATCATCCTTCCAGAGACAGAAAGGTTTTCTCTTTTTATTTCTGAAGGAATGATCACAGCACCAGCGGGAAGTTGTTTAATAAAAGCATTAATTGACGATCCAGTAGATACAACGTAGGTTGGATTCTTAATCAACGAAGCTTTTACTTGAGGTGTTGAGATCGCAAAATATATACCCGCAACAAGCACAAGATCTAAAATTGAAATTCCGAACAAAACTCTATTAACCAGAGACTTAACTCCGATCTTAGTTAGTTTTTTTGGATAAATTTTATTTATAGCTATTGAGTTCATAATTTTGGGTAATTTAAGCCCTTCCTATCGGAACATATATAATGCCGTTCTAAGTCAAAAATGATTACCGATTTGTCATTAGTAAGGAAGCTGGCTCTGAAACGGCTACGTTGCTAGCTCTAATATGCTATGGTTGTAATGATGAATTTCTATATGAAATCAGCAAAAAAAATACTAATTATTGAGGATGAAAAAACACTAGCACGGGCGCTGGAGGTGAAACTTACCTCTATAGGGTTTAATGTACGAGTGGTTCTAAACGGTGAAGATGGGGTAAGCCTTCTCGAGAAAGAATCTTTCTCCCTCATCTTACTTGATTTAATCATGCCAAAAATGGACGGTTTTATGGTATTGGAAGATCTCAAGGCAAAGAAAATAAAGACTCCAGTAATAATCCTTTCGAATTTGAGCCAGGAAAACGATGTGAAACGAACTGAGGTGTACGGGGTAAAAGACTTTTTTATTAAATCGAACACACCACTTACAACAATTGTTGAGCGTGTAATTGAAATTTTAAAATAAAGATATGAAATTAAATAATAATTCTACAACAGAAAATATTGCTCGCAAACTAGAAATATTGGCCAGGGAGAAAGAGAGTACCAGAAAAAAATTAGCAATCACCGCTAAGCAACTTGCGGTGACTGCGAGAGAAGTCGCATTATCAAACAAGTATTCCCGTAGTCTTATCGAAGCATCTCTTGACCCCTTAGTTACTATTAGTCCAAAAGGAAAAATTACTGATGTAAATGAAGCAACGATCAAAGTCACCGGTGTTTCGCGTCAGGAACTTATAAGTACTGATTTTTCTAAATATTTTACAGAACCCAAAAAAGCCCTCGCGGGATACAAGAAAGTTTTTAAAGAAGGGTCAGTTACTGATTACCCTCTTACTATTCGGTCACGGACAGGAAAACTCACCCATGTCCTCTACAATGCGTCAGTGTATAAAGATGATAAGGGTAAAGTGCTTGGAGTATTTGCCGCTGCGCGTGATTGTACACAAGCAAAAAAAGCAACTGAACAATTAGAGGTAACAGCCAAACAACTTGCTGCAGTCGCAAAGGAAAAAGAGAGTACTCGCCAAAAATTAGTAGTCACAGCTAAGCAACTTGCAGTGACTGCCAGGGAGAAAGAAAGCACTCGACAAAAATTGGTGATTACTGCCCGGGAACTTAAGAAGCTACACGACACACTGGAAAAAAAGGTTTTGAAACGAACGAGAGATCTAGAACAAATCCGCTCTAGAAACGAAGCTATCCTTGCCAGTATTGGAGACGGGCTTGTTGTCGTAAATAAGGAAGGTGAAATAAGTTACATCAATAAATCATTCGAGGAGATGCTTGGATGGAAATCTCAAGAGGTAATTGGTAAAAGTATGGTTGAAGTGGTACCGAGAGAAGATGCCCGTGGTACAGCAGTATTGTATAAAGAAAGAATCTTGACACAAGTTCTGTCTGGAAAAAAGTTCGTTGCTGACCTGACCAATCCTTTCTACTATATTCGTAAGGACAAAAGCAGATTTCCAGCAAGCAGTATTATGGCTCCAGTAGTACTTAATGGAAAAATTATAGGAGCCGTAGAGGTTCTCCGAGACATCACCAAAGAAAAGGAAATAGACAAAGCAAAAACCGAATTCGTATCCCTAGCCTCACATCAATTACGAACTCCCCTTTCAACCGTCAATTGGTATAGCGAGATGCTTTTAACAGGAGATGTAGGCGAAGTTACTCCTGATCAAAAGAAATATTTGGAAGAAATCTATCACGGAAACCAAAGAATGGTGGATTTGGTAAACACACTTCTTGATGTGTCACGCATCGAGATGGGCACCTTTATCGTAGAATCAAAAGCGACCAACATGATCAAGCTTGCTCAGGGTGTTATCGATGAACACAAACTTCAAATCTCTGAGAAAAAAATAAAGTTTACTCACGCCTTCAACAAAAAAATCCCTTTCATTCAAGCTGACCCAAAGATCCTGCGTATGGTTATTCAAAACTTACTTTCAAATGCAATAAAATACACACCTGAAGGTGGAAAAGTGGAAGCTTCAATAATATTAGGAAGTGACAAAAATATTCTTTTTAAAGTTTCAGATACTGGTTATGGAATTCCAACCAACCAGCAAAACAAGATCTTCACAAAGCTTTTCAGAGCCGACAACGTAGTGGGAAAAGACACAGAAGGGACAGGATTGGGACTTTATATAGCAAAATCAATAGTAGAGCGGTCAGGGGGAAAGATTTGGTTTGAGTCGAGTGAGAACAAAGGGACAACATTTTACGTGACTTTGCCACTTAAAAAATCAAAAATAACTCATTAGGGTTAAGGTATTTATCGTGTTATAACAAACTATATGATAACTCAGCCTAAAAAAAGGAAAATCATACTGGTAGTCGAAGATGAACGCCCTTTGGTAAGGGTAATCGAGACCAAGCTTATAAAGAGTGGGTTTGATGTTGTAACTGCGAGAACTGTCGACCAAGGGCTAGATTACATGAAGGAGATCGGAGATGTTGATGCGGTTTGGCTTGACCATTATCTAATTGGAGATAAAACAGGAATAAATTTTGTTGAGGAAGTAAAAAAACCAGAAAGCAAATGGCGGAAAATTCCCATTTTCGTAGTCTCCAATACAGCAAGTAATAGTAACGTTCAGACTTACAAGAACCTCGGCGTTGATTGCTACAGTGTTAAAGCAGATCACAAGCTATGCCAAATTACCGAAGATTTAAAAAAATTACTTGAACACCCTAAAAAATAATATGAAAAAGAAAGAAGATAAAAAGAAAACCATCCTAGTCATCGAGGATGAGCGTCCCCTACTTGAAGTGGTTAATTCTCGTCTAGAGAAAAAAGGATTTGGTGTTATGACCGCTCGAAGTGTTGATGAAGTTTTTAATGCCGGCCTTGATAAAAAGGGATTAGGGGTAATTGCCGCCAAAAGCATCCAACAAGCCTTAGATCACCTCAAAAACCTCGAACAGATCGATGCAATCTGGCTGGACCACAACCTCATAGGTAAAGAAAACGGCTTTGAACTTGTAAAGAAAATTAAAGCCAATGGCGGTAAGTGGAGGAAAATTCCCATCTTTGTAGTCTCTAATACTGAAAAATCTGAAGTGACAACCACTTATATGAATTTAGGTGTAAATAAATACTACGTAAAAAGTAACCACCGTCTCGACGATATCATCAAGGATATAAACTTGTTTTTGAATAAACCTAAGAAATAAAAAACCACTGTCGTTAAATACAGTGGTTTTTTATTATCAGAGACTATAACTAGTTATTAGTTCTGAAAGTATTCTGAACAGTTACTGATTCGTTTCCGGAAACATCCTTAACATAAACTATGTAATAATAGTTTGTGTTTGAATTTAATCCTGAAAGAGTTGCTGAATGTGATGATTGAGGGGCAAGGTTTGCGACTGCTGTTGCTCCGACAATATTCACTGACATTCCCGCACCAGCTTCAGTTACCTGCATTGGAGATAGACTGTAGTAAACGATACCGGCTGATAGTTCGTTCGTATTCCAAGCAATACTAGCTGATGAAGCTGAAGTTGAAACACTTACCTGTCCAATAGTTGGTGAAACTCGGTCATAACTAACAGTTCCTCCATTATTCATCTGAGCGTTGATAGCGTTCATAGTGATAGGTCCAACACGTCCAACTGTTGCAATTCCATTTCTTGCTTGAAAATTAGATACTGCAGACTTTGTAAGTCCACCAAAATACCCCGTCACCAAACCTTGTGGATAAATTGTACGGTCCTGTGCTAGGAAAGTCTGAAGTGTTGAAACATCGCTTCCTCTCATACCAATCTCTAATTGACGATACAATGAATCTGCAAGTGTAATGTTAGGAAGTACGAATGCTGCTAATGCCACAACTGAAACTCCTACCTTTGTGAAATTTAATTTTAATGAATTTTTCATAATTTTATTTTTAATTTTTTATAAACCCGACTTACTTGGTGTTAGTTTAAACTTTCGACCAGTTGTTTATTTACTACCATCACTCATATAGCCGATTCTATAGATTAACCATTACTGGCCATAAGTGTGCTATGGTTACTTATATATGAGCAAAGCTAGCCTAAAACGCGAGGAAGCTCAGAAAGAAGAACTATCGAAGGCGTATGGGGATTTTAATAAGGGCCTTAATTCATATGCCTTTTTTAAGGTAAGTAACCATGAAATTGGAGAGGACATGGTTCAGGAGACGTTTGTAAAGACTTGGAAATATCTAGTCAGTAAGGGAAAAATTGATGGTATGAAGTCATTTCTTTATCACATTTTGAACAACTTAATTGTTGATGAATACAGGAAAAGGAAGAGAAAGCCGAGCTCTCTTGATGCACTTACAGATGGTGGTTTTGCACCAAGTATTGATAATTCGGAAGAATTATTTAATACAATAGATGGAAAAGTTGCAGTGCTTCTGATTCAAAAACTTCCGGATATTTATAGAGAAATTGTACATATGAGATATGTACAGGATTTGTCATTGAAGGAGATGGCTGAAATTACGGGTCAGTCGGAGAATACCCTGTCGGTCCGAGTTCATCGCGGGGTGATTAAGTTGAGGGTTTTGTATATGGAGAGGTAGGTAGACAATCCCCCATTTTCGTATAGAATCTAACAATACTTATTAAACAAACATCACCATGCTGGAATACAATGAAATCACATTACGAAAATACATCATCTTCGACAAAGAACCTTGGGAAGTCCTCGATGCTCACGTATTCCGCAAGCAACAGAGAAAGCCGGTTAATGCTACAAAATTAAGAAATCTTCTTAACGGCCGCGTGATGGAACACTCTTTCCACGTATCTGACAAAGTTGAGGAAGCTGAAATTATTTCAAGAAAAGTAAAGTACCTATACACAAACAAGGGTGAATGGTGGTTCTGCAGTGAAAACAGTCCTGCTGATCGATTCCAGTTGTTGGATACTATGATTGGCGATGCACGAAAGTTTTTAAAGCCAAACAGCGTTATCGAAGCTCTGCAATTTGAAGATAAGATTTTCGGAGTGAAGCTTCCTATCAAAGTTGAACTTGAAGTGACAGACGCCCCTCCCGCTGTTCGTGGTGACACCGCAAAGGGTGGAAACAAAGTTATTACACTGGAGACTGGCGCGACTCTTACTGCTCCGATGTTCGTTGAGCCGGGCGATATTGTGAGGATTAATACTGAGACTGGTGAGTATGTTGATCGCGTGACGAAGTAATTGACTTTAGTCTACTGGAGTATATAATTTGGTTCTTGATGAGGGTGGAGGCCAGTAGCAAGAAATTCAGCACCGAAAGGTGCTGAATTTCTTTTTATATATTATTTATTTTTATTAGCCTGCTATGGATTATCCTGCTATCAGACATGAAAGATGGATCATGTCTCATGCCACTGTTACTGGCGTAATTTTCCACCCTCATCAAGTGGAGGCCACGGGTTCGATTCCCGTCAGTGGTATTGACGCAAAACCCTCCAATTAATTGGAGGGTTTTGTATTTTTATAAATATGTTAAAATCACCCTCGCATGAAGTGGTAACCCATGCTGGTGGAAGGAATTCTATCTTTATATCCTGATTTCACAACATTAATTTATTATAAATTCCCACGTGAATTGATTACTCATGTACTTAGAAAGGCTATCGATATGGTTTTCTGAATTTACCACTCAGAATTAGCAGGCTCGACTCCTGCCACCCCTATGTAACAGGAATTTATAATTGACTAAATGTGTGTGAAAGCAAAAAAACCGCTCCGTATGGAGCGGTTTTTTTGCATTACCCCACAACTTTCCCTTATAAATCCAATACCGCCTGCACACAATTCAACACATTTTGCATCACTTCACTTCCCGCCCTATCAATCAATTCTACTCGCCTAGCCTTCCAATCCAAACTTCTAAGTTGATCCACCATCACATATCCCGTTATTTTCTGATCCTCCAAAGGAATACGAAAGACATAATCTCTATTGGTGTTAGTTATCGGACAAATGTAAACCATCCCTGTAGTTACATTAAACTCTTGCGAAGAAACAACTATCGCTGGGCGTCTCCCTTTTTGTTCATGACCCAAGGTTGGATCAAGATCAAGCCAGATTACATCTCCTTGTTTCGGAACGTAAGATTTTTTTACCATATCTCATTTCCTACGGGCTTTCCCCAATCTATTAATTCGTGTTGATCTTCTTCGTCTACAGGACCCATTTCTTTCAAAGCTTTTTTAAATTCTTCTTTAGATATCACTTTCTTTGCCTTATTTTTTGTAATTATCATTGAATTTTCTTTTAAAGACACTACTAATTCACACCCCTTCATATCAGGAGCTTCTTCTACAATAGATTTAGGCAATCGAATACCATAACCATTACCCCATTCTGAAATTTTGGTAATAATAGTTTTTTTACTCATAACAAAAGTATACACATCTGTGTATACTTTTGTCAATCGAATTCTACCTAAATACTACGCCGCAACGAAAGGAATCAATCCCATGAATCGTGATCGCTTGATCGCAAGAGCCAACTGTCTCTGGTTTTTAGCCGTAACGCCAGTTCTCTTTCGAGCGAGGATTCGTCCGTGAGGATTCAAGAACTTCTTAAGAAGATCTACATCCTTGTAGTCGATATGCTTAATATTATTTTGTGTGAAGTAGCACTGCTTTTTCATAGTAATTTTTTATATTGTTAATAGTTTAAAACGGGATGTCTTCAGGATTAATTTCTTCTTGTGGGTATTCGATTTGTTCAAGTGGAGCGGATGCTGGGGCTTTCTTTTCAGAAGGTCCTTTCGCTTCGTAATTGCCTCCCCCTGCACCTCCCGGCTTTGGACCGAACTGGAATCGCTCACCGATTACCTCTGTTCTGTAATTCTTCTTTCCATCTGGACCGTCCCAAGTTCTTGTCTGGATTCGTCCTTCGATGAAGATGTTACTACCCTTCTTCATGTACTGACCGATTACTTCTGCCTGCTTGCCGAAGATCACTATGTTGTGAAAATCAACTGCTTCTTGCTTGGCACCTGATTGGTCTTTCCATGTTCGATTAGTTGCGACTGAGAAGCTGGCAACTTGCATTCCTGATGGAAGTGCTTTTAATTCTGGATCCTTTGTAATGTTCCCGATAATAAAGACTTTGTTTAGATACATTTTTTATTGCTATTTTGTTAGTTGGTTACCTCTTTTGGTGATTCATCTACAAGTATATCATTTTTTACTTCCGCTTCCCCGTCAGTTGATTCTTCTTCTTTGTCTGCCCCTATCGCCTTAACACCTTCTGTGACCATAGTACTTTCTGCTACAGTCTTGACGATTATGTAACGAAGCATTGGATCGAAAGCCTTAATGTCTTTTTCTACTGCCTCAAGCTTTTCAGGATCAAGAGTGAACTTAACCCATCCAAAGTATGCATTTGTGTAGTGCATCTTCTCGGCTTTAATAGTCTTCGACATTGAATACGAGAGTTTAATAAGTTTCGGAGCACTTTCACTGATGAAAGTTCCCCCCTGTTTTTCAATTATTGACTTCAGCTGAGAGAATTGTACAGGCACATCTGCTTCAGCCACGGTCGGAAGTAAGTGGAAACCAAGCTCGTATACTCGGCCCATTGACTCCTCGAAAGTCGTTTCATTTATATTTGTCATTGGCACAATGTAACACAAGAGTTGGCTTATTTCAAGCTTATATTGAATAGCTTTGAAAAGTTCTCTCTAATGCTATCTGCCATCAATTCCTCGGAAATTCCCTTGAATTCGGCCATTTTTGCCACTATAAGGGGAATATTCAGTGGCGAGTTCCTTTGACCACGATTAGGGACTGGGGTGACGAACGGGCAGTCGGTCTCTGAAAGGATAGAGCTACCAGATGTAGCTTCTACTAACTTTTCATATTCCTTAGCGAAGGTAACTACCCCCGTAAACGACAAAGTGAACCCGCGCTTAATAAACTCTGCTCCCTCCTCAATGGTACCTGCAAAGAAATGTACATTCCCCCGCAACTTTACCTCAGGTGACATTAAATACTCATCAAGAATAGTTAAAATTTCCTTATACGAATTCCTGGCGTGAATCATGAGGGGTTTGCCCACTTCTAAAGCCAAATCGATTTGTTTTCTGAAAACGACTTCTTGTTTTTCTTTCGAGAAAGGTTCTCTAAAGAAATCCAACCCACATTCGCCTATTCCAACAACCTTTTCATTCAAAGCGAGTTTTTTAAACTCTTCATAATTAAATTCTTCATCATGCGTCGGATGCAGTCCTACAATCGCATAGCAATTTTCATATTTTTCTGCCAAAGCCACAACTTGATGTGAAGTTTCTAGATCTATACCAACATTCACTATCATGATCCCCTTCTCTTCGCACTCTTTAATAAGCACATCGCGATCTTTCTCATAGTCAGGAAAGTTTACATGGGCGTGTGCGTCTATATATTTATACTTGACCATTAGATTTCCTTCTCAGTAATATCCCCTGCCATAACTTCATCTGGAATCGGTTCTGCTATTGAAGCACTTATCATCGAAATACGTTTTCGTCTTTCTAAATCAGCCAATATTTCAACCAGCGCAACAGCAACAGGCACTGCGAGTAAGGCCCCTATAATTCCTGCCAATTGGGCACCAGCAACCAAGGCAAGGATAACAAGAAGAGGCGGAACTCCAATAATTTTTCTTACAACCAGTGGATAAATAACATGTGATTCAATTTGCTGAACGATTAAGTACAAGGCAATCACGATAAGTCCAAGCCCAAGCCCACCATCAAGTGTTGCAAACAAGAACGCTGGAACTGCAGAGAGTACCAACCCGACAACTGGAATAAGCTCGAAAGCGGCAGCCACAAAAGCTAACAATAACGGATGTCGAATATCTGTGAAAACCATTCCAAGCAGTGCAAGTCCTGCGTACGTTAAAAATCCAACAATAAGTGCGAGAACTAACTGTCCCTGCATCCATCTTCCGATTTTATTTTGAGTTCGTCGCCATAAATCCTTTACGTGTTTCTCATACTTTACCGGAACTATAATATCTAAGAATTCTCCCACTCCATCCTCGCGCACTGCGAGATAAAAAGAGACAACAATAATAAGTACAAGACCGACGACGCCACCAACAAATCCGGTGACCGTATCAAATACTCCTCCTGAAAAATTAGAGATTGCATTTACAATTAAACCTGTAATATCTCCTAATGAAATCGATGATGGCAAGTCTGGGAAAAGACTACGGATACTAGACAAGCTTCCCTCAGCACTAATAAGTTCTGCCGCTTTTACGCTTTTTGGTAAACCATTTAATGCTGTGATTGTCTCACTGAAAAGTGGAGGAAGAATAAAAGTGAAAAAGCTTATAACGATGCCAAGAATGATGAGGTACATCAAAACCACAGCTGTGGGTCGTGGCAACCTTCGTCTCATAAACCATCTTGTTCCAGGTTCGATGACAGATGCAAGCACTACTGCAGCAAGGACAAGAACAATCAAGGCACGTAATTCAAAGGCGAGATAGGCACCAAAAGCGAAAATTAACACTCGAAAGAGCGTTCCGTTCTCGATTGTGATGTTTTGTTTCTTGACGTCCATTGGCTTTAGAATAGCACATTATATAGACTACTCAATTCGTTAGACGTATGAGAGTGAAAAACCTTGCAAATTATAGGCGATTTGGCGAAATCGTGCCACGCTTATCGTCCCTTAAAGCGTGGCTAGGATGTTTAGAAGCTCTTTTTGGTTAGAATGAGGACCTACTATAGCAAGATTCACATTTTTTGAGGTGAAGATATCCTTCGCAACATCAAGTATCTGCTTATCTGTAATCTTTTGATACTTGGCAACATTTTCGTCTATTTCTTCGATTTTATTTTGAAGTAACTCTTGGAAGCCATAGAAATCGGCGTACGAATCTGAAGTCTCCAATCCAATTTTACTTTCAGCAGTGATTGATTTTTTAACCCGATCAAGTTCTTCATGCGAAACCAATTCTGTTTTGATGCGTCTTATTTCCTTTACGATTTCTGTAAGAGTTTGGACCAACTTATCATTGGCGAGACCGGCACGAATACTAAAACTTCCACGATCTGTTGAAGCACCAGAACTTGCATGCACGTAGTAACACACTCCTAATTTTTCTCTGAGAAGATCAAAAAGACGGGACGCCATTCCCCCACCCAAAATGTGCGCCATCAGATTGGCAGTTTTTCTCTTTGGATCAAATCGATTGTAAGCGTGGAATGAGAGAATAATGTGAGTCTGCTCGCTTTTTTTATGGTGAATTTTTACAGCGGGAGCTTTTTGTAAAATTTTTGTGAGAGATTTAAATGGAGGGTTTCTCTTTTTCATCACCCCAAAAGTCTCCTTCACTTGTTTTTCAATTTTCTTAGTATCAAACTTTCCCGCAACAACTACCAATGTGTTTTCTGGAGTGTATTTTTTGGAATGATAATCAACAATGTCTTTTCGATTAAAACTTGAGACTGTTTTCTTGGTCCCAGCAATGTCTCTTCCTGCTGGTTGATCCCCGTACATTAATTCAGCTACCACGTTTCCTACTTTTGACTGCGGACGATCCTCGTACATATTTATCTCTTCAATCACCACACCTTTTTCTTTTTCGATTTCAGATTCTGGAAAAGTAGAATTTAAGAATACATCTCCGCACATTTCAAGGAAGGTGCAGGCATAGTCGGAAACACCTTTTGCATAGTAGCCTGTGTATTCATGACCTGTGAAAGCATTATTTTGTGCACCTAGAATTTCAAATTCTTTGGCAATATCCATTGAAGTAGGGCGTTTTTTTGTACCCTTAAAACACATGTGTTCCAAAAAATGGGACAATCCATTTTGTTCCTTACTTTCATATTCAGAACCGGTTTTAACCAAAACCATAGTAGTAACACTAGTCATCTCGGGTCGAGAAACAAGCATATACCTTAGGCCGTTTGGAAGTTTTTTGAGGGTCCAGTTTTTCTTAGACATGCTTTTCTATGTATTCGACTAAGTCAGACACCACCACCCTCTCCTGTTCCCCACTATCTCGATCACGCACTGTTACCGTATTATCTTTTTCAATCGTATCGAAATCGATAGTCACACAAAACGGCGTACCAATTTCATCTTGTCGACGGTAACGCTTACCAATGTTTCCATTGTCGTCAAATGAAACTCGTGTAAAAGATTTTTTAAGCATTCCATATACCTCACGTGCCTTATCTATTAACGCAGGTTTATTTTTTAAAAGTGGGAAAACCGCAATCAAGTTCGGTGCAACCTTTGGAGACAATTTTAAGAACGATCGTTTCTCACCACCCAACTCGTCTTCTGAATATGCGTCAGATAAAACCGCCAATATTGATCTTCCCAAGCCAAATGAAGGTTCGATCACGTGTGGTACAAATCGCTCTTTGTTTTCTTCATCATAATATGACAAATCTACGCTCGAAGCTTTCGCATGACTAGTTAAATCAAAATCAGTTCTGTAAGCCAACCCATACAACTCTTTCTTTCCAAATGGAAAATCAAATTCAAAATCGATTGTGCGTTTTGAATAGTGCGCTCGGTCACCATCAGCCACTTCCAATTCATGTACATGTTCTTTATTCAAACCAATGTCTTCTGTAAAGTTCCAAACTTCTTTCCTGAAACTTTCAAAATTTTCTTTCCAAGTAGAAGACTTAACAAAGTATTCAATCTCCATTTGTTCCAATTCACGTACACGGAAAATAAAATCACGAGGTGCAATTTCGTTTCGAAATGCTTTTCCAATTTGAGCCATACCGAAAGGCATTTTTGGATGGAATGTATCAACAATATTTTTAAAGTTTACGAACATTCCACCAGCAGTTTCAGGGCGAAGGTATGAGATGGAATCATCGTCTGAAACGGGACCGATGTTAGTTTTTAACATCATGTTAAAAAGACGAACTTCACCAACTGGATTTCCCTCTGGGCTTTTAATTTTTTTCTCTTTGAGTAACTCATTCATTTTCTCAATCGAGAGTCCTTTTGTATCCACCCCTGCATCTTCCAATAGATGATCAGCTCGGTATCGTTTATTGGTTTTTACATCCTCAACCAACGGATCTGTAAAAGTATCCACATGCCCACTCGCTTTCCAGACATTCTGATTCATTAAAATCGCAGCATCCATTCCGTACATGTCTTCACGGTCGGTTACGAATCGCTTCCACCATAAATTTTCAATATTTTTTTTCAATGCCACACCAAGTGGTCCGTAATCCCAAGTACCGGCAAGACCTCCGTAGATTTCAGAGCCTTGATAAATAAAACCTCTTCGTTTGCAAAGAGAGATGATTTTTTCCATTTTTGAGAGTTCTTCAGCCATGTTTGTCTATATACTATAAATGTAAAAAGTCCTTCGAGCAAGGTTTACTATTACTCCCCCAACACATGATCCTGCCCAAACACATACGCTGGATCTTGCTCGATCTTTACATTCAAAGCCCCACCACCCACCTTACTCGCCCCACCGGTCAAACCATCCGTACCAGAAACACTTTGTTCATTTATTACAACCGGAGTAGTTCCAACTTGACTGATACTTGGCTTAAATGAAACTTGATAAAAAGCTTCCTTCGTCGGACTTGAATAACCTGTGCCAGATGGGATATCCCCTATTTTCCAAGTAATAGTGCGCGTTAGTGGGTCATAAGAAACCTGTGCTGAGGATGGAGAAACCTGACTTGTCCATTCAACATAATTTGGCAAAGTTGTTTTATACACCGCATTCTTGATTGTATTAAATGAATTGGCAACTTGAATATTGACTGTAAAAGTAGAACTATTTTCAGCCTTGGTTGGGAAAGGACCCCGATTTTCAAATGGACCAATTGTCCTTAACAATTTTGTAGAAAGTACCATTTCGGATTTTATCTGTGCAGTTTTTGTAACAATCGCTTGAATATTTTCCGGAACTGCATTTTCATTTAAGCGCGTTCCACGAACAGTTAAATCAATAGAGATTGCGGGGTTTTTAGTTGTTCCAACATTGTCCTTACTTGGCGCAAGTGATGCGAATGAAAAGATCACTCGTCCACTTTCTCCTGCTTCTAACTCTTTCAAACTATCAACGGTAGTTTTATCCCACACGATTGTATTATCGCTTGATCTGAAAAATCCAGGGTCAGCACGAACTTTTGTTCTATCAAGAAATGCACCATTCAATTTTGCTTCGATAACAACATCATTAATTGGTACATCCAGATTATTCTGCCACACAACCTCGGCCTGGACATTTTCACCAGCCATAACGGAAACATTTTTGTCTGACTTTCCTTCAAGAATTAAGTCCGTTCCAATGAAAGGTTTTTTAACGGCGAGGGATGTGTCGACAGCAACAAACGTGGTTCCGATTCGGTTCTCATCATTTGGATCAACTGTTCCAACATCAAACTTGAAAGTTCTTTCCAGATTCTCATCACTATTCATCACGCCAACAATCTGAATTTTTTGTTCAGAGTTAGGCAAAATATCTCCGAGGTTCCAAGTATCAATACCAGCAGCTGGCAGAGGTATAGCTGATTTAAACTTAAAGCCAAAAGGATATTCAGCCTTTACTAAAATACCTTTCAGAAGTTGTGAGGAGTTGGATTTAATATTTAAAGTAAGAGTAACATCCTGACCCGTTGTGACCTGATTAATAGTGTCGATGGACAAAGTAATCGGAGAATTTCCCACTGCAATTGGAATCTCTTTTTGCTTGCGGAAGATACTAGTTGAACCAGGTATTCGGTATTCGAGTGCAGCGCTCAGGGTTTTTTTGCTCCCTTCTTCGGCAAAGAAAACTACCTCAATGCGCTTTCGGATTGTTTCACCTGGCTTAATAGTTCCTATTGAAATACGGTCCGTAATAATTGGGCGCGTATTATCTGCTGTCTGACGAGTCCCTTCTGGGTACGTCATGACAAGATCAGCGAGATCAAGCTGACTTGAGTTTCGATTCACAACATCCACATCCAAGATTAACGTGTCTCCTGACGAAACCAAAGTAGGACCAGTTATTTCAATATCGATATTGGAACCTGATACAAAATTGTTACCATTCAACAACTGATATGCACCGTATGCCGCCGCCGCCAAGAAAACACATATTGAAAAAATAAAAAGTCTTTTAAAAAAAACCCTGCGTCTTGCAGACTGCGGAAAAACTTCAATTTTCGGTGTCAGCACCTCGTTTTCATCCTTCCAATTTTCATTCATTATAGGAGAGTGTTCGTGTAGGCCAGGACGACGAATGTGGTCGACTCCGCTCATACTTTTAGAATATAACTTTTTCTTAAGCTCTTCTATTCGGTTTTGATCTTCATTAGAAGTTTGATGTTCAATCGGACGATTCAAAGGCAGGTGTTTTTTCAACACATCATATCCGTGCTTTTCACTTTCATTATTATTAAGAGGATCATTACTCATATCGCTTAATTATAACACGAATGTACTACTACAAGTGACTAGTTTGCACAGCCTCGTCAATCATTCTTTTTATGGAACCAGCTTCATTGTTCCATTTTTTAATATTTTCAAGTGAATACGCCTCAGTAAGGATATTTTTATTCGTCGATATGTTTTTAATATACCCAAGAGAATACATAATTCGCATTTGAGTAACCAACACTACTATCGAAGCATCTTCAGCGGAAATGTCTTTCTGAAAACGAAACAAAAAAGAAGAGATCTGTTTTAGAGATTCAAAAATGTCATTATTTCTATCTTCTCCAGGTGAAAATCTTTTTACAAAAAACATAATTGAAGCAAGGATGTTTCTTAAAGTTGGGGCCAAGGCTTTATTGAAAAGTGAAATTTCCGTAGCAGCATTAGTCACACGCCAAAATTCCCTGCCTCTCACGAGGGCCACCGTTCCGTACGAAAGCTCTTGAAGTGAGTACCTCAGTTTTGACTTCATATCGCGCAGCCCCTTTGCAATCGCACTTATTAGTCCAAAATCTTCTGTGTACATTATAATAATCGAATCGCATTCCCCGCTAGGTAATGTGCCTATAATAAAAGCTTTGGTGTTGTATATGTGGTGGGACATATTAAGCCCTAAACAGAGCCACTTTTATCGTCATCCCATCTATATCCAGACTTTCTTTACCAATCGCGTTAGATGTATTTTCAACCAAATGAAGTTCTGTAACTTTTATATCTCGAGCATTCACTATGGACATTATTTCGTTGGTAAACTTCTTGATAATATGTTCAAAGGTTTTATCGACTGAAAGTTCAACAAGAATTGCATCACCCGTCGAAAGTCCTGAGGTTTTGCGCAATTCTTGAATAGCACGAATAAGCTCGCGAACTTTTCCTTCGTCTTTTAATTCGTCTGTCAAAGCGGTATCAAGTGACATTTCAGCACCTGATTTTATTATTATTTCTTTTACATTTATTTCATCTTTTAAAATTTCTGCATATTCTTTATTTTCAAACAATTTTTCACTGACTGTGAGTGACGCAAGTGGCTGGCGGACTTTTATTCCGTGAGATGAGCGGAGGGCTAGTGCCTTTTCGACAACCTCACGCATAATCACGGTATTTTGAATTACACCTTCATCATATTTATGAGCTTCAGGCCATTTTGATAAGTGTACGCTTTCTAATTCCCCACCCAGTTTCAGATACAAATCCTCCGCAAAAAATGGAGCAAAGGGGGCTAATACGTGGGCCAATGTATACAAAACATAACCAGTCGTAGCTACGGCATCCTTATCATCATTTTTAAATCTCTCTCGGGATCGGCGTACATACCAAGTAGATAAATCGTCGATAAAATCTGCAATTGGTCGGGAGGCTTTGTTTGGTTGATATTTTTCCAATGAATCTGTTGCGATTGAAACAGTCTGGTTAAGTCTCGCTAAAATCCACTTATCCAAAATATGTGATGATTTTGGCATTTCAAATTTTGAAACTTTACTTGCTTTATACATTTCATAAAAAGAAACCACGTTTGCTAAACGCATAAAGATTTTTTTGTTTACTTCATCCAAGCTTTTTTCAGAAAACTTCATTTCTTCTCCATGGACCGCGGAAGAATTTATTAGTAAAAATCTAAGTGCGTCTGCGCTGTACTTTTCGACCGTCTCTAAAAGAGGAGAATAATTATTTAATTTCTTTGACATCTTACGGCCGTCTTCAGCAAGGATCAATCCGCTTACGATAACATTCTTAAATGGAACCGTATCAAACAATGCACAAGCCAAAACCGTCAAAGTATAAAACCACCCTCGTGTCTGATCCAAACCTTCAGCAATAAAATCTGCTGGGAAAATGCCCTTATTCTTGGCGTTTTTCAAGAATTCGTGTGGATTTTCAAACGGATAGTGATTTTGTGCATAAGGCATAGAACCTGAGTCGTACCAAACATCAAACACCTCCGGTACACGTTTCATTACATCACCCTTTTCGTTTTTCCATGTAACTGCATCAATATATGGTCGGTGTAAATCAAATTCGTATTCTTCATTATGTGGAAGTGGCACGAAATCCAACCACTGATGTGAACCTGTATCTTCTGGAACATCCTCCCATCCCTTTCGAAGCATATCACGATTGGTTTTTCCAGCGGCAACTTCGTGAGTTAAATGCAGTGGTAGTCCATGAGTCACAATCAAAATCAATTCGTTCTCATGCTTTGCATCTATTTCATACAAAAATTCCGCTACGCGTTTTTTTACGTCAGCATTAGATTCTCCATTTGGAAGTTGTTTCAACATCCTCTCTTCTGGAGTCTTAAAATAGTTTGAGTAGTCATTCCAAGGTTTACCTTCGTAATCTCCACAATCAATTTCACGAAGTCGCACATCATGAGTAATTTTGTCTTGAGGCACACCTAGAATCTCAGAAACGATATGTGTAGTTTCCAACGTTCTTTCAATATCAGAAGTGTAGATTCGAGAAACTTTAACCCCCCTTTCTTCCATTGATTTTTTCAGTCGTCCAGCAGATTCTGTGACTTCATTTTTCCCTTTTTCAGTCAAATGATATTTTTTATCATTATTGCGATTGATGATTCCAAGAACATTGGATTCAGCCTGACCATGTCGCATCACCACATATTTATTTTTACGCGTATCAAGTTTCTTTTTCAAATCATGAGCCGAACCAATCACCTCGATATGGTCTCCTTTTTCATTTCTCCAGATTGGAAGCGGCGTTCCCCAATATCGGCTTCGAGAAATATTCCAGTCGCGTGCATTTTCAAGCCACTTTCCAAAACGTCCTTCTCCGATTTCAGCCGGCAACCAATTTACAGTTTTATTAAGTTCAACCATACGGTCTTTAAATTGAGTAACTCGAACAAACCATGCAGTAGTCGCGTAATTCAAAAGCGGAGTATCACATCTCCAACAGTGCGGATATGGGTGAATGATTTTTAACTTTTCAAAAAGAGCTCCGTTGTGGGCAAGCCACTTAATAACCTCAATATCAGTTTTTTGGTGATCACCAGAATTTGCAGCCTTTGGTTTTACAGGAAGACCTACAAAATCTAAAACTTCGGCTTTCATTGTCCCGTCCATGGCTACGTGCTGAATAACTGGAATATTATGAAGATTTGCAAGGTTTAAATCGTCTTCTCCAAAGGCAGGTGCGATATGCACGACACCCGTTCCGTCATCTGCGGTGACAAAATCAGCAGTATAAATTTTCCACACATGTTCTCGTTTCCCCTCTTCGGTTTTTGAAAGTGTTCCAGTTTTTTCGTAATATGGAAAAATTGGAGAATAAGTTAAATTGTTAAGTTCACTTCCTTTAAATTCTTCCAGAATTTTATATTCATGCTTAAACGCCTCGAGTCTTGCCTTCGCTAAAATCAATTTCTTACTTTCAGTTTCGATCAATACATAATCCAATTCAGGATTAACAGCAATCGCAGCATTTCCAGGTAAAGTCCAAGGTGTAGTTGTCCAAGCTAAAATCGCCACATTATCGTGACCTTTAAAACTTTCTTTTAATTTGAATGTAACAAAAGCAGAAATATCTGTGATGTCTTTGTAGCCACCCATCGCTACTTCGGCGTTTGAAAGCGATGTTCCACAATGCGGACAAAAATACATAACCTTGAAACCTTCGTAGACCAGACCTTTATCAAAAAGAGTTTTGAAAGTCCACCACACGCTTTCCATAAAAGATGTATCCATCGTTCGATAGTCATTATCCATGTCTGCAAAGCGTCCGAGCCGAGGAATAATTTTCTTCCATTCTTTTACATAAGTGAAAACACTCTCACGAGCTTTTTTATTGAACTTATCGATACCATATTCTTCGATGTCCTTTTTATTCTTCAAACCAAGAGCTTTTTCTACCAAGTTTTCAATCGGAAGACCGTGACAGTCCCAGCCCCAACGTCGCTCGACACGATAACCATTCATAGTTTTATATCGAGGAAAAACATCCTTCAAAGTTGTAGGCAGTATATGTCCAAAATGTGGCATTCCAGTTGCATACGGCGGACCATCATAAAAAACCCAGTTACCTTTTGGAGATGGTTTATGTAAAGTTTTCTCGAAAATAGATTTCTCTTTCCAGTATGAAAGTACTCGCTCTTCGCGTTCGCAGCCTTCGGTTTTTTTGGGTTCGTCGGGGGATGACATGAAAGTTATATTAGCATTGAAATTGAGGGAATAAAAGAAAGACCACGAGGCGCGTTGCGGCGCCCCGTGGTCGGGGGTTAAATTTTGGTGGCTCTAGAAGCGAGCCGCACGGGGTTGGGTGAATTTCGGCTTCCTGCGGTAGTCCTTTGTCTTCTTGTGACGGTGATGACAATCCCGCAACCCTTTCGATCCTTGTGGTGTAGTTTGCGATTCATCCACTTCCGAGTGGAAACCGAAGTTACCGTTATTTTCTGGGGAACTATTGTTCTCTTGCATTGGGTCTTTGTTTTCTATTTGTGGTTTTTTGATCCTACCGCTTCTTTGCGGGAGGTTCATGTAAAATGCTATCACTATTATAAAATCCGTCAATCCACATAATCTTAGGACCCCAAGCTCGCCGTGGCGTGCTTGGGGTCCTGTTGGAATGGACGGGTGGGTCCTTACCGATGACAGTTGGGGCGATGGTTGGGCAACCGATGCCCTTCTTTTTTGTTGGGTCCTCCACCGCGACGCTGACTGCGAGGCGGGGGTGAGCTCACTTTGCTGAGTGAACTTCCAAGTGGTGAGTTCCAAACTGACCAGGTTGTCATTTCTTTATTTCCTTTTTTGTTTGTTGTTTTCTACGCCACAAACCTTTTTGCCTGTGGTCCATGTAAAATGCTACTCCTATCATTTTCATCCGTCAATAAAGTTTTGCACCTACTCACCTCTCACTCTCACCAAATTTTTCTCAACACAATTTCTTCCACAATAAGATTTACCATCTTCATTCACACAATTTTCGCAACAAATAAAATGTAAGTGGCACAAATCGTTCGCGCAATTTATATATCTTTCAGATGAAATACCACATTTCATGCATTTTCCGATCACTTCATGCAATTGCCCTTCCTTCCCCTCTTTTACCTTATCGTCGTAATTCATGACAACCCTGTTATCAAAAACATAAAGAGAACCTACGAAATCTTTTCCAGGGAATTTTTCCATATAAGTCGCCATTCCTCCATCTAATTGATAAACCTCCTTAAAACCTTTTTTCTTTATATACGCAGAGGCTTTTTCACAACGTACTCCTCCAGTACAAACCGTTACAACAGGCTCATCTTTTAAATTTTCTATTTTTGGTAAAACATTTGGTAAATCACGAAAATTCTCCATCTCTGGATTTATTGAATCTTTGAAATGTCCCACGATAAATTCATAATCGTTTCGCATGTCGATGATTTTAAATTTCTTTCCTTCACGAAACCATTTGTGAAGTTCTTCGGCGGGTAAATGTGTCGCGGTGTATTCGGCAGGATTAACTTCTTCTCCTAATTTTGATGCCACAATTTCTTCGCGAAGTTTCACTTTCATTTTTGGGAAAGCTTTTCCGTCGCCGACAGATTTTTTAAAAACAACATCTGAAAAGTTTCCGTATGAATATGTTCCGTCGGTATTCATGGTGTTACCATACTTATCTACCCCTCCCTTACCGTCTTGTGAAGTTAAAGCTTTGACATATTCAGCATTATTTTCAGGAGATCCTTCAACTGTTCCGTTTATTCCCTCTGCAGCAATTAGAATACGCCCCTTTAAATTAAGGTTTTTACAAAGTTCCTTGTGCCAATCGACAAACAGGTGCGGTCGATTAACAGGGGTGTATTTATAGTAGAGAAGGATTTCGTATGTCATTGGATCATTTATAGCGTAAAATGAGGGGGATTTCAACATAATGGACCCTCACTTGCAAATAATCAATCTTATGTTAATTTATTAAACGGAAGTTGTTCTCAGGTGGGGCAAGTTGCCCACGTTGCAGGAATGCCAAAAGCTACCCGCAAAGAAAACAAAGCGAAAGCGATTACCCTGAGGGGGTGTGAAAGCCCTCAATCGGTAAAAGGTCAAACCGTCAGCGTGAGTTGATGGAGTTGTAGGACCTACAACAAAAAAGGAACTGAGAGTTGCCGGATTATGAGAAGGACCGGTCTAATCCAAGCAGTGCAACGATCTACCCGAGTAGGATCCTGAGTATGTCCAGACAGGTCAAAAGCTAATTGGACAGAATCCACCAGACGCAACATGAACCACTAAGCGTCAGCGAAAAGGTTCAATACGGCAAAGCGCAAGCCACGCCAGAAATGTTGTACTCTATATGAGTAAGGCTGGTAAACCTAAATCTAGAGACACTTCCCCGGTACTTTTTCAAACGAGGGCGGACGTTGCCTATACGTCCGCCCTTTTTCAATTCCTACATCTCCTTCGGCGCTTTGATACCAAGTAACCACAACCCATTGTGGACCGTAAACTGAAATGCTTTTGTAAGCGCCAATCTCGACAATGAATTCGCAATCTGTGATGAAGCATAAAAACTATTAAACGCAGAAGAAAGTGCTAACAAGTACTGCGCTACATAATGCGGTGCATACTCATTCTGTGCCCTCTCTACCACATGTGGAAATCTTTCAATCAATCTTTTCAAAATAGATTCCCCACTTCCGCTTTCAGAAATAACAATATCTCTTTCGACTTTATCTCCAAAATTTTCATCCACCACAATTCCACTTTCATACCCCTTTCTTAGAACTGATTCTGCACGTACAAATGAATACTGAATATAAGGACCTGAATCTCCTTCAAACGAAAGTGCTTTATTTTTGTCGTAGATAATATCTTTACCTGTTGTTTGTTTTAAAATTGAAAACTTTATGGCAGAAATGGCGATTTCTTGTGCAATCATATCTTTGTTTTCAATCTCTCTATCTTTCATTTTTTCTAAAACAGAAGCAACCGTTTCATTTATAAAGTCCCTACCCGCAACCACGTCCCCTGTTCTTGAAGACATTTTTCCCTCTGGCAAGCGCATCATGCCGTGCGAAATGTGATGAAGTTTTCCTTCAAGAAACGGAAATAGTAATTCGTTCGCCCTGATGGTTAATTTGAAAAAATCGTTTTGTTCATTTGCAGTCACTGTGATTCCAGTATCATATGGAAAAGCGTTGTATTTCATTTCAGCAAGACCAATTTCCTTTCCTGCGTACGTTGGCAATCCAACTTTTGTAATTAAAACATCAGTGTGTAAGCCATACTTTTCACCATTGAAAATAATCGCCCCCTCGCTTTTTTCAAAAATTCCTTTAGATACACCTTCATTGACTGCTTTAATACCTGGACCAGACGATTCACTTTCAAAGAAATATCTGTCGAATTTTGTTCCGAGAATCTTATAAATCTCTTCGAAGTATTCAAGACTCCATTCTCGTCCCTTGTCGTAAATTTCATTTACTTCGTTGTCTGAACGTTCATAAATTTTCTTATTTATTTCCTGCACTTCGTCCATGATTTCAGGATGATCTTTTAGACAAGTTGCTCCTTTAGCATAAGCCTGTCCTAAAAATGTCACCCTGTCGTGAAGGTTAACTTTCTCATCTGGAAATGGAGTTTCCATTAGTCTAAGGCCATAAATGGTGAGAGCAACGTGGCGCCCAACGTCACCTTGATAGCAAAAGCGGCGAACATCAGCGTCGGTCCATTCGAGAAGACGCGCAATTGATTCACCAACAGTATTTGCCATGACATGTCCAATATGGAAAAGTTTGAAAGGATTTGGATCGGTGTATTCGACAACAGATTTCTTTCCTTTTAGTGAAGTATTTTTCCCGTAATGAATTTTTTCCTGAAGAACCGTTTTGATCGCAGAATCAAAATATGAATCATCAATTGAAAAGTTTATGAATCCTGGTTTTACCGCTTCGATTTTTGTGATGTTTTTAATTGAAAGTTTTTTTAGACTTTCAGCGATTTCATTCGCTAGATCGAATGGGTTTTTTCCTGCGTTTTTAGCAAGCATCATGGCCACGTTTGTATACAGATCGCCATGTGACATATCCCCTGGGTAGTCAATTAAAATAGAGGGGGCTTCTAGTCCAATCTCTGTGATAACCTTTTTTATTCCTTCATGGAGAACGTCTCTCATGTGGATACTATACTCTAGAAAGCAGGAGGAGAAAAGTTAGGCTTTATGGTTTGTAAATACAGGATGTTCGTATAGTGCCTTGAACTGGCTTTTGGATTCTTCAACAACTGCACCTATGTGCCTAATCATATCATTATTAAGAATAATCCTTTGCTCTTCCATTGTCTCGCGGATCATAGTTCTTAAGTCGTTAATGTCTTTATGGACAGCTTCAAATTTCTTATCTACAGACTCAAAACGATGATCGATATTTTTCATCGCTTTATTAAAGGTATAAGCTGTGACAAAGTTTGGGGTCATAGTTGTTTTCATAATTATAATTTTATTATAAAAACATACTATCTTGACGGATATGAATTTCTGATCAATTTTGTGTGAAATAATCCTTAATTTGTAAGGATATCCACAGAGCTATATGAGCTTTGTCACTTTTTCCCAAACTAACTTATGAATTTCATCTATACTCATAAGTTCTCCCTTCTTTGTACACTCAATAACTTTCCAATTGAACTTCTTAGATATATATTTATAAGCTTCTGAGGCCTTCTTAAGGTGATCTAGATCTGCTTCGTGTATATCTCTTTTTTTACCAGCTGTATACTCTCGTGCAGCTTTTTGATCAACTAACTTTTGACCAATTTCTGGTGGAACGTGAAGGAAAATAATCAAATCAGCTCTCGGACTATTTAGCATTTCATGCTCTAAATTATCTACCCATTTTAAATACTTATCTCGAAGAACCTTGCCTTCAATTTTCCCTGTTTGATGCCCCATGCTGGATGAAACGTATCTATTACTGATTATGTGAGTTCCACTGTTTAAGATTTTTTTCATATCAAAAGATTTATCAAAACGATCGAGGGCATAGAATGTCGATGCTATGTATGGACCTATTTCTTTAGCAGTACCATATTCTCCACGAAGGTATTTTTCCACAAAAAACGCAGAAGGCTTTCCGTATTGCGGGAAATCAGTAACCTCGACCGGATATTTTTCTTTTTTAAGACGTTCAATCAGTTTAGCCACCTGTGTCCCCTTTCCGGAACCGTCTGTTCCTTCTATAACTATTAATTTTCCTTTTTTATTTTTTACTGCCATGTAATTTTATTTTAACCAACGTCTCATGAATCTTTTTCGCAATCGCTTTAAAATCCTTCTCCTTCTTACCTCGTGTAGTCTCCGCAGCAGAACCCAACCGGATTCCTGATGGATCAAAGGCACTTCTACTTTCTCCAGGAATTGTATTCTTGTTTACAATAATGCCAATTTTCTCTAATGCATCACTTGCATCACTTCCAGATACTGCCCCTGCTCCTAATTCATTCTTGAGCCCTCCCATCCAAGTATCTACCAATACAAGATGACTGTCCGTCCCGCCTGAAATAATTTTCCATCCGTGTTTCATTAATTCTTGTGCCAAAACGTGTGCATTTAATTTAACTTGTTTTGCGTATTTTTTAAACGCTGGGCTATTTGCCTCGCCAAGTGCAACAGCCACTCCTGCGATCTGGTTTAGGTGTGGCCCTCCCTGCATTCCAGGAAAAACTGCTTTATCGATAAGGGACGGGAAGCTAAATTTTTTGTCTGCTTTAGTAATGAATTTGTCAGATCGAGAAAAGATTAAGGCACTTCGTGGACCTCGTAGGGTTTTGTGTACCGTAGTGGTCACTACATCTGCCCAATTGAATGGTGACGGATAGACACCTCCTGCAACCAAACCTGCAACATGTGACATATCAACCATTAAAATCGCACCGCATTCATCTGCAATGGCACGAAACTTTTTCCAATCTACAGTTCGAGGATATGCGGTAAATCCTGCCACAATAATATTTGGTTTTTCAGTTACAGCGATTTTGCGCACTTCTTCATAATCAATTGTTTCAGTTTTTGAATCAACTCCGAAAGGAACTTGTTGCCAGAATTTTCCAGTGACAGAGACTTTGTGACCATGGGTTAAGTGTCCTCCATTTGTTAAACTCATTCCCATAATTTTTCCTCCTTGTGGAATCAGCGCTGTGTAGACCGCAACGTTTGCCGGTGAACCTGAAAGGGCTTGAACATTCACCTGCCATTTTTTTGAACTTAATTTAAAAAGAGAAAGTGCACGCTTTTGGCACAACAACTCTACACGGTCTGAATTAATATTCCCTCCGTAGTATCTTGCGTTCGGATATCCTTCTGCATATTTATTTGTCAACTCTGAGCCAAGTGCTGTTAAAACATCTTGCGACACGTAATTTTCTGAAGCAATCAGGTTAATAACTGATTTTTGTCGAGCTTTTTCGTCTTTGAGTATATTTTTAATTTGGGTGTCTTTCATATACTATTGAGTATATAATAGATTTTATTAATGCAATACTAGCCAAAATAACTTATACATATCATGAAGCAATATTTAGATGTTCTTAAAAAGGTGATGGAGAAAGGTGTTGATAGACAAGGGCGAAATGGCATGACTAGGGGCCTATTTACTGAACAAATGCGGTTTGACATGAGAGAAGGCTTCCCTGCTACAACCACTAAAAAACTCGCATTCAAGACTATGGCAGCAGAATTATTTTGGTTTATGTCAGGGTACAATGATAATAACGAGCTTATGCGTTTGGGATGTAAAATTTGGGATGCAAACGCACACTCTGATTACTGGTTACCAAAAGCCAAATATGATGGTGACCTTGGACGAGTCTATGGCGTACAATGGAGAGATTGGAGAACTTCAGATGGTAAAGTTGTTGATCAATTAAAAGATATCATTGAGCGAATCAAAAAAGATCCAAATGATAGACGATTAATTGTTACTGCCTGGAATCCAGGAGAACTGGATCAGATGGCACTTCCCCCTTGTCATATGATTTTCCAATTTTATCCAGCAAATGGAAAATTATCTTTGCACATGTTCCAAAGGTCATGTGACTTATTTTTAGGTGTCCCATTCAATATCGCCTCATATGCTTTGATGCTTCACCTTGTTGCTCAAATGACAGGGCTCGAGCCATTTGAATTAATACTTACACTAGGAGATGCACATATTTACCATGATCATTTTGATGCTGTTAAAGAGCAGTTGGAACGTGAACCAAAAAATCTTCCTAAGATATGGATTAATCCAAATATCAAGGATTTGTCTGATGTGGATACTAAAAAAATTCCTGATCAAAAAGGAATTGATGAGTTGGTAAAACTTTTAGACTACAATCCAGAAGAGTCTATAAAAGCCAAAATGGCTGTTTAAATTCCATGATACAAGCATTTATAATTGCAGCACTAACAACTGATGGGTACATAGCAATAGATAAGGAGCATGTAGCTGGCTGGACAAGTAAAGAAGACAAAAAGAGATTTGTAAGATTAACCAAAGAAGCACGCGTGGTTGTCATGGGGTCAAATACATTTAAAACGTTACCTGGGCCATTAAAAGACAGGTTTCATATTGTCTATACTAAAAACCCAGATATTCATCAAAATACTGAAAACGTTGAATATACAAATAAGGAACCTACTGAATTACTAAAAGACCTTGAATCAAGAGGATATACCTCTGTTGCGATATGCGGAGGGGCCCAGATTTATGACTTATTTATCAAATCAGGCCTAATTGTAAAGCTTTACTTAACTATTGAGCCTATTCTATTTGGCAATGGAATAACATTATTTCAATCTTCAATTAATCTCAATCTTCTGCTAGAATCAACGGAACGCACAGAAACAGGAACCGTATTTTTAGACTATAAAATAATATAAAAACACCATGGCACTATCAGATAAAAAGATTATGGAGGAGATGAAAAAGGGAGATATTGTTATTACCCCATTTAAAAAAGAGAACCTTGCAACATCTAGTTACGATTTAACACTTGGAGAATATTTCTTTCCTGAACAGTCACCAAAGCATTTTCAACACATCTTTAACATTTACAGCAAAGAAAATGTAGCGAGAGTTTGGGGCACAGAACCAAAGAAAGCTGTTCTTGCGAAGGAGGCGTTTAAAAACTATAAATTTGATTTCGATGGAATAAGCCCAGAAGATAAGGTGATCATCCTAGAACCTGGAGAAACAATTCTTGCCCACACAAATGAATTTATTGGTGGAAAAAACCACATAACTACAATGATGAAAGCTCGCTCTTCAATGGGAAGAAGTTTCATCGAGGTTTGTAAATGTGCAGGATGGGGTGACGTTGGTTATATAAACAGATGGACTATGGAAATTACAAATAACTCACAGCACTATGCTATTCCGCTCGTTGTTGGCAGAAGAATTGCACAGCTAATTTTCTTTGAAACAGGGCCAATTATCGACAACGGTAATAACTATACAAAGACTGGAAAGTACAATCCGTCTGATGATGTTGAAGTTCTCAAAAAAATGTGGAACCCTCACATGATGATTCCTCAGCTGTGGAAGGATAGAGATATTAAGAAAAAGAAAGCCTAAATTATGAAAATATATTTTGCAGGATCAATTCGGGGAGGAAGAGATGATCAAGAATTATACTTCTCAATCATTAATGAGTTGCAAAAACACGGAGCGGTACTGACAGAACACATAGGAAATAAGGAGATAGGAAATATTGGAGAAACTGGACTAAAAGATGTTGAGATATTCAATCGAGATATGGAATGGGTCAAAGAATCGGATTTAATAGTTGCTGAAGTAAGCACACCTAGCTTAGGAGTGGGGTATGAACTAGGACAAGCTGAGGCGCTTAAAAAAACTGTACTTTGCCTTTATAGAGAAGCAGATGATAGACGTCTGTCTGCAATGGTTTCAGGTAATTCATATTTTAAAATATATAAATACAAAAACCTTGATGATGTGGTGGGTATTTTTAAGAATTACTTTAAATCAAACTAATACTTCCTCACCACTGCCTTCACCACAGCTGCAATCAGCAAATCGTATTCTGGATAAATATTAGAAAAAGATTCATTCGCAGGTTCAAGATATGGAGAACATGGACGCCCTCCCTTCATACAGCGATAATATTTCATGGTCCAACCATCATCAACATTTGCAATAACAATCTCGCCATCCTTTGCGTGATTTCTTTTCTCAACCAAAACGTAATCCCCCTCCTTTATGTGAGCGTCGATCATTGATTCACCCTTAACGCGGAGCATGTAAGAATCTTTGGAAGTATCTATAAGAAAATCATCAAGGCTAACTGTGTCTAATTGTTCCTCTTCGGCAGTTGTCGGAATGCCGGCTTCAACCAAACCAAGGAGTGCAACCTCCCCAAATGGACGCAAGGGTGTTAACTTTCCCTTTGAGTCCTTGGAGAAAATCCCTTCTTCCACCATCTTGTTAATCAACTTGTAGACGGCGTTTTTGGATTTAAAACTAACCAATTTCATAATCTCGGCGTACCCTGGAACGCGCCGGTTGTTCTTGTAAAACTGAATGATTTTATTTTTGTATTCTTGGTAAGACATTTATGTCTGTAGTATAAACTAAATACTTAGAATAAGAATGCTAAAGTTCTTGCGATTGCAGCTTGGCTTTCTACTCTTCGTAGTTTTCCAACAAGGTCCTTATGTCGTCGCGCTTCTCGATCATAAGAGACACCCTTCATAATTTTGTGGTCGATGACCTTGTTAATATTTCGGATCTCTTTTGAGATCATGTATATAAGTGTGAATCTTTTCATCATATATTTTATTTAAATTATTTTTATAAACTTCCCTGTCCGCGTCTGTATGAATACAGTATAGTGAACTATGGTTCACCTTGCAAGTATTTGGGTGTGGATAAGTTTAAAATCTATTTAAATATATGGTTACGCCGCCGGTCCTGTGTGTCAGGCCGGCGGCGTTTTAATTAAGGTTCGTTATGGTTTCAGACCGCTTGAAGTTTCCGACAATTTTTGTCGAGAAAATTCATCATTGCGAGCCCGTCGGATTGAAGCACTCCTCCTGGGAATCGAAAGATCGGGACGTCTTCCCTGTCGATTCTTCCAAAGCTCGGGGTGTCCAGTTTTGCCCAGCTTGGATAAGCAACAGCCATGTTTGGAATTTGATACTGATCAAAAATCGCACTGAAGCTCCCATTCAGTGCGACAATGACGACCAGGTCAACTTCTTTTACGGTTGGGCAACTATGCCCTTCAATTGTCACGACTGCGGAATCAGCAAAAACGCTGTCTTTGTGCTGAAGCAGATGATCTGCAAATAATCTTAGAAGCTCTGGGTTGACGAACGTCGGGACGAGATGTACGGTTCGAATCATATTTTCAGGTTTGGTGTGGTGGTTGTTTTGTTGTGAAGTAGGAACGGATCCTAATACATAGATTACTCCGGAGTCGCCCATTGTCAATCAATTGACTTTTATTTCACCAGGAATATACTTGCATCACTGGTAAGGGTGAGGACCCGGAAAACCGCTTCGAAAGAAGCGGTTTTCTTATGAATATATCTTTAGAAGTTTTTTAAGAATTTTAGTATTTGATAAGTAAAATATATTCCAACATGAATTAGGTTAGTTCATGTTGTGGGCCAGCTGCTGGAGCAGCTCCTCACCCTTACCAGTTGAGGATGGCGGGTTCGATCCCCGTCTGGTCCACTAGAAAACAAAAAACCACCATCTCTGGTGGTTTTTTGTTTTCAGTTCCCTACCCCTTAACCTCAATCCCCAACGCCTTGCATGATCCTTCAACCATTCGCATTGCGCCTTCGATATCTTTTGCATTCAAGTCTGGCATTTTCTGTTCTGCGATTGCCTTAACCTGTGCTTTTGTAATCTTTCCAACCTTTGCAGTGTTAGGAGTACCTGAACCCTTTTCCAATCCTACAGCCTTTAGAATCAAGCTTGCAGTCGGAGGAGTTTTGGTAATGAAATCGAATGTTCTGTCATCATATACGGAGATAACGACTGGAACGATATTGTTTCCCATTTCCTTTGTGGCATCGTTGAATCGTTTTACGAATTCACCAATGTTCACTCCGGCGCCTCCCAAA